>PDPG01000061.1 GCA_002747455.1 Pseudomonadota bacterium
AGCTTGAAGGTCAAACGGAAAAAAGCGGCGTGGTCGGTCGATTTCCTTGAGAAACTATTGCGGCAAGATGTATGAATCTTTCAAGCGATTGCCCTGTCGGTCCCTCAAGCTCTCATACGGTAGGGCCCATGCGTGCGGCAGGGTATTTTATCGACACACTAAGGGAGCAGAAGTTATTGGATCAAGTGTCCCGCGTTAAGTCAGAATTATTTGGCTCGCTGGGGGCAACCGGCAAGGGTCATGGTTCACCCAAGGCGGTCTTGATGGGGCTGGAAGGTGAGCATGCCGAGACGGTGGATATTGAATCAATGCCGGAGCGCTTGAACAGAATCAGAGAACAAAAGATTCTGTACCTTGGTGGCACTCATCGTATTGAATTTGATGAGTCGGAAGACTTGATTATGCACCGTAAAAAAAGCTTGCCATATCACCCTAATGGCATGTCTTTTGAAGCATTCGATGTCTCTGGTAACAGTGTGTTAGCTCGCTGTTATTACTCCGTGGGTGGTGGTTTTGTGATGGATGAGGAGGCCGCCGCCGGAGATGCCCATATTATCGAAGACCCAACGCAGGTGCCTTATCCGTTCACGACTGGAGCGGAGCTGCTTGAGTTATGCAACACGCATGGCATGTCAATCAGCGACATTATGATGGCTAATGAGTGTGTGCGCCAAAGTGAAGAAAAAGTGCGTAAAGGACTGCTGGATATTTGGCAGGTGATGCAAGATTGCGTGTCACAGGGTTGTAAAAATGATGGCATCTTGCCGGGTGGTCTGAAAGTAAAACGTCGTGCTGCTGACCTGTATCGTCAACTCCGCAAGCGTATGGAAATGGTGATGATTGACCCACTGTCGGCAACGGACTGGGTGACGTTATATGCGCTGGCAGTCAATGAGGAAAATGCGGCGGGTGGGCGCGTAGTGACTGCACCAACGAATGGTGCGGCGGGGATTATTCCGGCTGTGTTGCACTATTACACGCGCTTTCACCTGGATCACAATGACCCCGGCTGGAGTGATGATAAGGTTGTACGCTTTTTGCTGACGGCGGCCGCGATTGGGATTTTGTTTAAGGAAAATGCTTCCATCAGTGGCGCTGAAGTGGGTTGTCAGGGGGAGGTTGGCTCAGCTTGTTCGATGGCCGCAGGGGCATTGACCGAGGTATTGGGCGGCACGCCGTGGCAGGTGGAAAATGCCGCTGAAATTGGCATTGAGCATAATCTTGGCCTGACGTGTGACCCTATCGGTGGCTTGGTACAGGTTCCCTGCATTGAGCGAAACGCAATGGCATCAATGAAGGCGATTACTGCCTCTCGCATGGCATTGCGTGGTGATGGGACTCACTTTGTATCGCTGGATAAGGCAATTATCACCATGCGGGATACTGGCCGTGATATGCGTGCCAAATACAAAGAAACCGCTCGTGGTGGTCTGGCGATTAATGTGCTGGAACTACCGGTAAATGTGGTTGAATGTTAATCAGTTGTTTGTATTGATTGAATAAATCGTTCATTATTCGCTCTTTTTGTGATAATAGTAGCCATTCGCAGCTATCGTAGTAGGGTTGTATACGCACTAGGGTACGGTAATGGTTTCTATGCCAATTTATTTTCAGTACTGGGGGAAGACTCGGCCTGATCCTTTGGATGCGGGTGCGTCATGTCATCTGTTGCCCTATCATTCGCTGGATGTGGCAGCGGTGGGTCGTGCTTTGCTCACGGAAAATCCAGCTTATCTAACATGCTTCCAGCAATTGACGGGGATAGCGTCCGAGGATGTATCCAAATGGATTGTTTTTCTATTGGCATTGCATGACATTGGCAAGTTTGCGGATAGTTTTCAAAACCTGAATCCCGACATGCTTATGCGCTTGCAGGGGCGTGAAAGTGATCGTGAATATTATGTGCGGCATGACTCATTGGGTTGGCTGCTGTGGGAAAAGTGTTTGAGAGAGCAATGCCAGGCAAGTGGCATGATGCCGCAGTCTACAGGTTCTGGACGTCGCAAAGCCATAAAACGGCCAATTGATATCTGGATGTCGGCAATGGTTGGGCATCATGGGCAACCGCCCAATTCAGCAGGTGGCTACCAATTTGAGGATAGCTTTAATGAACCGACAGATTGTGAAGCGGCTACTGCATTTTATAATGATTTAGTACCACTGTTGTTGGGTGATACAGTGGTTTTCCCGGATTGTGATATGCAGGCCATAAAGATGGCCTCTTGGTGGTTGTCTGGTTTTGCAGTGCTTTGCGACTGGCTGGGTTCAAATACTTGCTTCTTTCCATATCAGGACACCTGCGAGCCCATCGTAGAATACTGGGAAAAAGCCAGGCAGCGCGCAGCTCAGGCGATTAAAGCCACTGAATTAACAGGTAGTTCAGTATCATCCTCACTCGGCTTGGCTGATTTGATTGAGCTACCCGAAGGAGTGGAGCCTAATCCCACACCGTTGCAGCAGGCCGTTAGTGATCAGGACATTGTCGACAGCCCACAAGTGTTCATATTGGAAGATGTAACGGGAGCCGGAAAAACCGAAGCAGCCGTGCTATTGGCGCATCGCTTAATGCGGCGCGGCTTGGCGAAGAGTGTTTACTTTGCACTGCCAACGATGGCTACTGCGAACACGATGTATGGGCGGATGCAGCATGTCTACCAAAAATTCTTTTCCCCGTCGGCACATCCTTCTCTCATACTGGCGCACGGTGCGGCGGCAATGTCTGACGGCTTTCAGCAATCCATTGTTGGGCAATATCCGCAGCATGTTGGTGAATACGATGCCAATGAGCAGTCTGCAGAAGCACATTGCAATGCGTGGCTTGCGGATAACCGCAAAAAAGCATTACTGGCCGAGATTGGTGTAGGCACAATTGATCAGGCATTGTTGGCTGTGTTGCCAGCTCGACACCAGTCACTACGTCTGTTGGGCTTGCTCAACAAAGTGCTGATCGTGGATGAGGTACATGCGTGTGATTGCTATCAGCATGAGTTGTTATGTCGGTTGCTAGAGGCGCATGCCGCAGCGGGAGGAAGTGCCATTTTGTTGTCGGCCACATTGCCCCATCAGCAGCGTCAGTCCTTACTACAAGCGTATGCAGACGGGCGAAATTGGCCGGACGTTATGCTGCAAAAAACAGATGACGAGTCATATCCATTGTTGAGTTGTCTGGATATGGCGGGTTTGAAAGAGCAGGTAATGGCAACGCGGGATAGCGTCAAGCGCGAGGTTAATACGGTTTTTTTGCAGGATCAGGGGCAAGTTGAGCAGTTATTAAAAACAACGGTTGAAAATAATCACTGTGTCTGTTGGATACGCAATACCGTTAAGGATGCCATTGAGTCCTACCAACAGCTTAGCGCGGATTACCCTGACTGGAACATTGATTTATTCCATGCACGCTATGCATTGGGCGACAGAATTGAGATCGAAAAGCGAGTGGTTGAGCGGTTTGATAAACAGAGTGACGCCATCAAGCGGCGCGGGCAGGTGTTGATTGCCACGCAAGTAGTAGAGCAGTCACTGGATCTGGATTTTGATGCATTGGTTACGGATCTTGCACCGATTGACCTACTTATTCAGCGAGCCGGGCGTTTGCGTCGCCATAGTCGTGATCAACAGGGTAACCGCGTATCGGGTCAGGATCAGCGCGGCGAGGTGTGCCTTCATATTTTTTCACCACCCATGACGGAATCACCGACCGCCAAGTGGTATGCCGCCTGTTTCCCCAGTGCCCAAAATATCTATGCGAATCATGGCCAGCTCTGGCTAACGGCTAATCTTCTTCATCAACAGGGGAAGTTTCGGATGCCGGAAGATGCTCGACGATTAATTGAGGGTGTGTATAGCGAGGAGGCGCAGGATAAGATACCAGAAGGCTTGCTCTATCAAAGTTTAGAGGCAGAAGGCAGCGACCGAGCAAATGCCAGTGTCGCCTATTTAAACGCCTTAAACATGAAGCGTGGTTATCCAGACATATCAACGAACCGTTGGTTTGATGAGGGATTAACCCCGACCCGCTTGGGTGAGCAGACTACCACGGTGTATTTGGCAAAATGGCAGGATGGGCGGTTATCGCCTTGGTCAAGTGCAAGCCAACATGAGTGGCCATTAAGTGGCGTTTCTATGCGCACCTACTGGGTCGCCAAAGAAGCGGACTTGCCCGAACTTTCCAGAGAAATGCTGGAGGCATTTAAGGCGGAACATTTGCCAGCCAAGGGGCGGTGGGGTGTTTTGGTGCCAATGGAGCAAGCTGAGAATGGTGTTTGGCTTGGGTCTGCTCTGAGTGAAAACAATGAACTTGTCCGGTGTGCCTACAGCAAAGAATTTGGACTGGTAGTAAACTCTGACTCCCTCTGAGGGTAATTGTATGAATTTGATCAATGATGCATGGATTCCTATTCGGCGCAGTGACGGCACTTGTGAGCGCATTGCGCCGTGGCAACTGACCGAAACGAATAATCCGGTAATATCGCTGGATGCACCTCGCGCTGATTTTAATGGCGCGTTGATGCAGTTTTTAATTGGCTTGTTGCAAACCGCTTCACCCCCAGAGGATGAGGATGACTGGGTAAATCAGCTTGAAGAGCCACCTTTGCCGGATGAGCTAAAAAAACGCTTTTTGCAATACTCAGAGGCGTTTGAGTTAGCGGGGCAGCAAGGCGCATTTATGCAGGATTTTGATGCGCTGGATGGCAGTAGTGTGAGCAGTATTGCAGAGTTGCTTATCGAGTCGCCGGGGGGGAATACTGTCAAAGAAAACAAAGACCACTTCGTGAAACGGGGAGGGGTTGAGGTGATGTGTCCTGCGTGTGTCGCTACGGCTTTGTTTACCCTACAGATCAATGCACCGAGTGGCGGGCAAGGGCATCGTACTTCACTACGGGGTGGTGGCCCTTTAAGCACCTTGGTGGTGCTGGATGAAAACAACGACTTGCCAAACGATCTGTGGAGGAATCTCTGGCTGAATGTGTTGGATCAGCCAAGCTTGGAAGCTTTGTCGGGAAATCAGAAGAAAGTTGCACATGCTGATATTTTTCCGTGGCTGGCTAGTACGCGAACCAGTGAAAAAACTGGGGGAACAGTGACGACTCCGGTGGATGTCAGCCCCTTACAAATGTATTGGGGAATGCCGCGCCGCATTAGAATCAACTGGGACGCCGTTCAGCAAGGGCGCTGTGATATTTGTGATGCTTATTCAGAGCATTTGGTCAGTGAGTATCGAACCAAAAACTACGGAATAAATTATACCGGTGCATGGCAGCACCCGCTGAGCCCATACACCTTGAATAAATCTGGCGATCTGCTTCCGCAACATGCTCAACCGGGTGGCATGACCTATCAGCACTGGTTGAAAGTAGCGATTAATGATGCGGGTAACGAGCCACATTATTTTAATGCCTTAGTTGTTAAGCGTTATCAGGCGTCGGGTTGGAAAGAGCAACTACGTTTATACGTGTTTGGCTATGACATGGATAATATGAAAGCGCGTTGCTGGTATGAGGCCACTTTCCCATTATTCATTATTGCGGATGATATGCGCCAGCAATTCTCTGCTGGCATACAAAGTATGACTGAGGCGGCAACTGAATTTGCGGGGATGCTGCGTTCTTGTGTTAAGGATGCGTGGTTTAGTCATCTCACCAGTACTAAAGGTGATATCACATTTTTGTCGCAAAGTTTTTACCATCATACGGAAGCAGCATTTTTCACCGCCGCGAAACACTTGCAGACAACACTACAGCAGGGCGAGACAGATAAAGATACACTGCACCAGTGGCATAAAACCCTGTTACACAACTCGCTGGCATTATTTGACTACTGGGCGGATAGTGCTGATATTTCGCAAGCGAACCCACGACGCATTGTAGCTGCCAGAGAGAAGTTATGCCGATTGGCGTACAGCAGTAAGATTAAACAAACATTAAAACTTCCAAAAAATACCAAGAAGTTGGTCAGCAAGCCTAAACAGGAGAGGGTATGAAGAAACTATTTGATAGAGATCAAAAGCTTGGTCAGGTATTGCAGGAATGGTGGGAGGGCTTGGAGGAGCGTCGTGGTGACCGGGCAGAATTACGCCGAGCCAAGACCGTCACAGAGGTGATGTTGCTGCCTACTTTTCATCGCGCTTGTGTGAGATTTGCCCCCTTTTTTCAGTACGAAGGTGATGACTATTGGCAGTCACGCTTGGCGGCGATTTTAGGCTTGCTGGCGCATATACGCCAAGATAACCCGAATCAAGGTCTGGCGGTGCAAATGGCTGGAAGCCCACCAGAGGTCAGTGAACTGCGCTTTCGCCGCCTGATCCAGCGAGACCGTGCCGATTTGTATGTGTCCCTAATTCGCATACTGCGTATGTTGGGGAATAAGGCCGACCTGCATGACTTGGCCAATTCTGTTTACTACTGGGGAGAACAGGTAAAACGCGATTGGGCGTTTGATTACTTTCCAAATACACCAGATACCAAATCTGCCTGATGACACATATTGAGGATTACTTTATGAGCCGTTTTGTACAACTCCACCTATTAACTTCTTATCCACCAGCCAACCTGAATCGTGATGACTTGGGGCGGCCAAAAACCGCCATCATGGGCGGCAAGCCTCGTTTGCGTGTGTCGTCGCAAAGTCTAAAGCGTGCATGGCGTACCTCTGATGTCTTTGCTGAGAGTCTAAAAGGGCATATTGGTACCCGAACAAAAGAGTTGGGCGTGGAAGTGTTTAAGGCGCTACAGGCGCAGGGTGTGACTAAAAAAGACGCGATGGATTGGGCAAAAGCCATTGCCGAGCAGTTTGGTAAGCTAAAAACACTGTCTGCGACTGACAAGAAGCGCTTGAAAGAGCTGGAAGGGGATGCCAAACAGGCATTGGCGTTAAAAGAAGTCGAAGTCGAGCAGTTGGTTCATGTGAGTCCAGAAGAGCGCCAGTTGGTTGATGACCTGGTTGCCTCCCTGGCGGAGCGTAACAGTGGCCCTGATAAAGAGGAGCTCGCCTTGCTACGCAGGCAACATACGGCTGCTGATATTGCATTGTTTGGGCGAATGCTGGCCTCGAAGCCGTTATTTAATACCGAAGCTGCGGCTCAGGTTGCTCATGCGGTGAGTGTGCATTCGGTTGCGGTTGAAGATGATTTTTTCACAGCAGTGGATGATCTTAATAATGGTGAAGATGATGCGGGTGCAGCACATCTTGGTGATACGGAGTTTGCCGCAGGCTTGTTCTACCTATATCTGTGTATTGATAAAGAGTTGTTGGTGAAAAACTTATCTGGAGATGAGGCACTTGCCAATAAAACATTGGCTGCATTAATTGAAAGTGCTGCCACGGTATCGCCCAGTGGCAAACAAAACAGCTTTGCATCCCGTGCGCGGGCTTCCTATATTCGTTGTGAAACGGGCAGCCAGCAGCCACGCTCCTTGTCTGTTGCCTTCTTAAAGCCCGTGTACAGTAACGATATGTTGAGTGCAGCCATTTATGAGTTAGAAAAGACCGCAAAAAATATGGAGGCGGTGTACGGCCCGTGTGTCGATCAGTTTAGTTGCCTGAATGCAATGACAGCGGAGGGTAGTTTAGCGGCCGTGATTCAGTGTGCAACGGAGGCGTGAGCATGCCTGAATTTTTGGTTTTTCAGTTGCATGGTGCGTTGGCATCGTGGGGGGATATTGCCGTAGGGGAACATCGCCCAAGCCTGGGGCACCCCACTAAGTCGGCACTCACAGGCTTGCTGGCAGCGGCTATTGGCATTGAGCGGGAAGATGATAAGGATCATCTGCGTCTGAATCAGGATTATTGCTTCGCTGTGTGTGTCAGAGAGCCGGGGGAGGTATTGCGGGATTACCATACTGTGCAAGTTCCGGGTGGTAAGCGCAGCTATGCGATTCGACGTGATGAGTTAATGTTTGACAAACATAACCGAAATACCATCTTGTCCCAGCGGGATTATCGAACGGATGCCTGGTATCAGGTGGCTGTTGCCTGTTGTGCAGATTCGCCACCTTATTCACTTGAGGCACTGCGGGAAAAGCTCCTGAAGCCTCGTTTTACGCTGTACCTTGGGCGGAAGTCGTGCCCGGTTAGCCTGCCGTTGTTTCCTCAGATTAGTACGGCGTCTTCACTGAAACAGGCATTTGACCAGTACCCTTTAGGGTTAGAAGAAGAAACAGCGGCAAACTGGATAGATGCCCCAAAGTCAAAGCGCACCAAGCTACACCGTTATTACTGGGAGGCGGGTTTTTCCGAGGAAGCATTGAGTGGTTTGGAAGCGACAATGCGTTACCCACGACGGGATCAGGTACACAGCCGTCGGCGTTGGCAGTTCTCCAATCGAAATGAGTATTATGCTGCCGAAACTATTGAGGAGGCATCGTGATGTATCTTAGTCGAATGACACTCAACCCGTTGGTCGATCATCAACAGTTAGCCAAAATGCTTGCGCAGGATGGTTATCGGGAACATCAAGCATTGTGGCGCTTGTTTGATGATGATCCTGAAGCCTCTCGCGATTTTCTGTACCGGCGTATGGATGATGGTGCGCGTAGTAAATACTATATTTTGTCGAAGCGCATGCCCGTTGACTCAACCGGAGTTTGGTTGATTGATCCACCTAAACGGTATGACCCACAACTATCCGCAGGGCAGCGTTTATTGTTTAGTTTACGTGTGAATCCGGTTGTGACGGTGAAAGACGAGAACGGAAAAAGGAAACGCCACGATATTGTGATGCATGCAAAAAAGTGCCTTGGTCTTCAGCAGCCTCCTTGTAATGAAAAGCCTGCATTACAAGAGATTGTTCAGTCCAGCGGCACGCAATGGTTATTGAAGCGGGCGGAGCGTAATGGTTTTGAGGTGAACCCCGACACCCTGCTGGTGGATGCTTATCGTCGCCATAAAAGCGTAGCAAAAAAGCAAAAGCAGCCAGTTCGATACAGTACGGTGGACTTTCAGGGCACATTGACAGTGACTGACCCTGGGCTGTTTCGGCAAACACTGTTTCACGGCATGGGTAAATCCAGAGCCTTTGGTTGTGGTTTGTTATTGGTAAGGCGGGCATGATGCATGTCTAATACGCCATTTATTCCCCTAAAGCCAATTCCCATGAAGGATCGTGTGTCTATGATCTTTCTAAAATATGGGCAGATTGATGTGAAAGATGGCGCCTTTGTCTTGATACAGGAGGAGGAAGTGCGTACCCATATTCCAGTAGGTTCTATCGCCTGCATTATGCTGGAGCCAGGGACACGTGTTTCTCACGCGGCGGTGCGGCTGGCCTCAGAGGTCGGGACGTTGCTGGTTTGGGTTGGTGAAGCCGGAGTACGCCTGTACTCCGCAGGTCAGCCCGGTGGCGCGCGTTGTGATCGTCTGTTGTACCAGGCTAAGTTGGCTTTGGATGATAGCCTGCGCCTGAAGGTTGTTCGGAAAATGTACGCCGTTCGTTTTGGTGAAGCTGCACCGGCCAAGCGTAGTATCCAGCAACTACGCGGAATCGAAGGAGCTAGGGTGCGCAAAACTTACGAGCTATTGGCAAAGCGTTATAAGGTGAAGTGGAAGCGCCGTAATTATAACCCCGATCATTGGGATACCAGTGATATTCCTAACCGATGCATGAGTGCTGCAACGTCTTGTTTATACGGAATCACCGAGGCAGCGGTACTTGCGGCGGGCTATGCGCCAGCGATGGGCTTTATCCACTGGGGCAAGCCACTGTCATTTGTTTACGATATTGCGGACATTTTTAAATTTGACACGGTTGTGCCGATAGCTTTTCAAATAGCGGCTAAAAATCCACATAACCCTGATCGTGAAGTACGCATTGCCTGTCGTGATGCATTTCGTCAGCAGAAAACCTTGGCGAAGATTATACCGATGATTGAAGAAGTCTTGGCAGCTGGTGAAATTAAACCACCAGATATGCCAGAAGAGTCAATTCCACCGGCCATCCCACCCGCTGAGTCGATGGGAGACTCTGGACACCGGAGTAAATAATATGGCGATGCTGGTAGTTGTTACGGAAAATGTTCCCCCACGTCTGCGAGGGCGCTTGGCAATTTGGTTACTACAAATTCGTGCCGGTGTTTACGTAGGAGATGTATCACGCAGAGTGCGTGAGATGATCTGGGAACAATGTAGTGAGTTAAGTGACGACGGCAATATCGTCATGGCTTGGAAAACGAATACCGAGTCAGGCTTCGACTTTCAAACGATTGGCCGCAATCGCCGGATTCCAGTGGATATGGACGACCTGCGATTGGTTTCATTTCTTCCTGAAGGTGAAGAACGTGCTCTTTAACAAAGTAGAAAAATTAGGCAATTTAGTTGGTAGAAATTCCAGGTTCTGTTTTTACTTTTTAAACCAATAAGTTAGAATTGGTGTGTTCCCCATGCCTGTGGGGATGAACCGGCATTCTCGGTACTCAGCGCGCGATTGATTACGTGTTCCCCATGCCTGTGGGGATGAACCGCACGATTTATGACTAGACAGGTTGAATGATAGGTGTTCCCCATGCCTGTGGGGATGAACCGTTATTTTTAGGAATATGATCTGGGCAATTGATGTGTTCCCCATGCCTGTGGGGATGAACCGATTACTGATTAAGCTAAAAGACGAGTGCAACCGTGTTCCCCATGCCTGTGGGGATGAACCGTTGATTTCAACTGGGACGACTTAA
>PDPG01000018.1 GCA_002747455.1 Pseudomonadota bacterium
AATAAAGCTGGCACAGGCAGCCAGGTTACTTTAAAAGACTCCAACTGGTTTATCAGCTTTGCGTTAAATCATCAGCCACACTACATCGACCAGCCCGCTGATGTTCAAGTCTTCTGGGCTTACGGTTTACACCCTGACCGCGTAGGCAACTTTGTCGGCAAGCCAATGACAGAATGCAATGGGGAAGAGATTCTTCGGGAGCTTTGTGGTCATTTAAAATTTGATTACGATGAAGTATTTGCAAATGCAATCTGTATTCCTTGTCGATTGCCTTACATAACAAGCATGTTTATGCCTCGATCACAAGGCGACAGACCTTTGCCAATCCCAAAAAACTCAAAAAACCTGGCCTTTGTCAGTCAATTTGTTGAGATTCCTGCAGATGTGGTTTTCACCGTTGAGTATTCAATTCGGGTCGCACAAATGGCTGTTTATGAATTTCTTAATATAGACCGTGAAATTCCACCCATCTCTGAGTTTGATAAAGAGCTTAAAGTAAAAATAGAAACACTGTTTAAGGCATTTAAATAAACCAATGCCTTCAGGTTGATAAAGTGGGCATGAATAATCAAAATAGTCATGCCCGTTTTATATGCGGGTAAATTTCTCTAAACTCCTACGCTTACTGCTTGACTACGTCGTGTCTGTCAAATACTTAGCAGTTTACTCAACAGCAGCCCTTGACAACCTTACACTTTAATTTTTCTTAAAGTTTCCTTAAATCAACCTTAAAGATTATGAAATAGACTACAATCCACCGACATGATGAAGGCTTTTCATCACTCGATAGCCTTTTAAGTTTTATTTATGTTAACCGGAGCATTAAGGATGAAGAAGATTCTATTAGCTGCTGTATTGACTGTAACCGCCTTCAATAATTAAACCTCAAATCACTTCAGGCTGCTCAAGACCATACCCTGACACAGTGCCTCGACAACCAGTCTCAATACTACTGATTTGATTTATTACTCCACTACCTGATCTATTATAAAATTCCAAAGCATCTAACCTAACATCTATAAAAGATCCCTCCCCATAGTCCAAGGGGTTATCCATATCATCAATAAGAAAGTACATTCCACCCAAAATGTATACCATCAGGACACTTGAGATAAATCCCACCATACCGGGAACAGCTAGGATAACGACTATTGTGTAGCTGATGATTACATATCTGAGAAACTTATCATATGCAGACGGCGTTTCACTTGTGGCCTGATGGAGTAAATAAACTACATCTTTATGAAACCCAGCTGTAGTACCACTACCCACTTCTAACTTTTCGAGACGCTCCTCCAAGGCATCCGTTTTTTTTCGCATATTCATAGCCATATCATCCATCATTTCTTTGGGGGATTTTAATGCCTTTTCAAGCTGCCTGCTCCACTCTAAAAAGTCATCTCTGATATTGCTCTGGTTTTGCATATCTCTTAATGCCCCAACTATACGGCATACAGCTGCCTCAATTGTAGATATACGGCTATGTACAGCACGAAGCTTAGTCCCCAAAAGAATTGCTAAAGCAAAACCGACAACCCCAACCACAACTCCTATGTTTTGAAAGTCAGGCCACCAATACCGACTTTCAAGCACAACAACCAGACCTTTAAAAGCAATGGTCGCGGCAAAAAATGGTATGAGTTTTCCTATGAACCCACCTACTGTATTGCCCAGTTTCACAAACTTAAGCAACCTTACCAACCTGAATACTTTGAATATGCGCAACCATAGCCCATTGATACTACCGGTGCCCAGTATACCAAATAAAGACGGTAAAACAGACAGCAAATCTATAATACCATAAAAGCTAGTAATATATTTTATCTTATTTTCAGAAAAGAATAAACGCACAATAAACTCAACACTAAAAACAAATAGTGTTAAGTACTCAACACCATTAAAGTACTCGTTATTTTTATAGTAGAAATCAGGAAAAACTTCTTCAGCTACCAAGGAAGTTACTGTTAAATAGGTTAATATCAAAAACAACCAAACAACAAATTTATCAAAATTACTCACAGGGTTATCTAAAGAATTGATAAGACTACGCAGTTTTACACCCATCATATATCGCCTTTTTTAATTATTATTTGACAAGAACCACTAATAAAACTCGACTAACTACTTTAAAAACCGAATCTCTTATAAGAATATAATACAAATCAATTATCAATCCATCTCGCTCTATTACATCCTCAGTTAGCTACTCCACTAACAAAAATAATAGCCAAAGACATATTCAAAATTAAAAATACTATTATTTTATTTATAAAATAAGTTTCTCATAATACCATCCTTAGGCTTTCCCTCATATTAATAACGACTCTGTTTTGCCTAAAATTTCTATCACGGAGAAGTTTTTACCTAGAGTGTATCTGTCAAACTACCGGTAACCACTGCCGTAGTAATTTAACCCCGCCCCCCCCAAACAACCCAGCTCAACCCGCCGAATCCCCATCTTATCCAGCTCGGACTCCGCCGCGATTTCACCAATTGTTTTACCCAACTCAGGATGCACTACCGCTGCGGCAATTTCTGCCAGTGGAAATAACACAAATGGATAATTCAGAATTTCAGCCCTCGGCACGTCCCGCTCTGGCTTTAACACCGCATCGCCAAACAGCAAAATGTCCACATCCAATGTCCGTGAGGCAAATTTAAGCCCATCCCTGACACGGTTCTGTTTTTCTTCCAACGCCTTGAGATAGGCAAGTAAGTCCTCAAATGCTAGGTCAGTGCTAAACCCTGCCGACATATTGATAAAATCATCACCGTCAAAGCCTTCTGCTTTGGACTCATAGGCTTTGGAAAAACGGATATCGGGAAAGTCGCTACGCAACTGTTTGACACACGCACAAATGTTCACTTCCCTGTCGATATTACTGCCAATATCCACAAAAACTTGTGTGTTCTTATTCTGCAAAGCGTTCAATAATGACCCCCACCTCCTGAGTGCCGCTCACAGCCACGGGCTTCCCCAGACTGACCTTTACCCATGGCAATTTCATTTCTGAAATCAACAGTTCCGCAATACGTTCTGCCAATGTTTCCACCAACTGAAACTCGCTCGCTTCGACGTAGGAGGTGACTAATTTCGCGCTTTCTTTGTAGTTTAATGTGTACTGAATATCATCCGATGCAGCAGCGGGTCGATTGTCCCAGCCCATTTCTAGGTCAATGCGGATTTGCTGGCGAATTTCTCGTTCCCAGTCGTAAATTCCGATACAGGCATCCACTCTTAAGTCGCGAATATAAACCTTATCCATCACTTATTCCTTACGCCTGCACTTCAAGATGACTGACATTTTGATAGCCTTTTGGCAACAGCTTGCCGCGTCGGCCACGCTCACCTAGATACTCTTTTAGAGCCTCACCTTGTAGCACTTTGTACTTCTTACCCACATGAACAACCAGCTTCGCTGACTCTGCCAATGGCACGACAGCAACGACTGACTCCTCAGCCGATTTTAGCTTGGCCGATGGAATATTGATGATTTTATTACCCTTACCGCGCGCCAGTTGCGGCACATCGGCTGCTTTCACGATTAGCAGATACCCCGCTGATGTCACAGCGGCGATATAATCATTCTCTGGCGACTCAACGGTACACGGCGCCAGTAACGAAGCGCCTTTTGATAACGTCACTGCTGCCTTACCCGTTTTTGTTCGGCTTTGCAGGTCGCTGAATTGACAGATAAATCCATAACCCCAAGAGCTAACCATCAAATAATGCTGATTTTCCAGCCCCATTAGGGCATGTTCAAAGCGAGCACTGGCAGGTGCGGTAAAATAGCCACTCAAGGGGTCGCCCTGCCCCCGCGCCGAAGGCAACGCATGTGCGGCTAAGCTATAACTCCGACCAGTGCTGTCCAACAGCACAACTTGTTGGTTCGAACGCCCACGCGCTGCAGAGCAGAAACTATCACCTGTTTTATAGCTCAACCCTACAGCATCAATGTCATGACCCTTGGCCGCTCGAATCCAGCCCATTTTGGACAATACCACCGTAACAGGCTCACTTGGCAACAATGTCGTTTGGTCAATTTGCTGAGCGGCGGTGCGTTGCATTAATGGCGAACGGCGATCATCCCCGTAGGTTTCAGCGTCCTGACGTAGTTCATCACGCATCAGGTTCGACAATAGTTCAGGCGAGTTCAACAAGCTTTCCAGATAATCACGCTCGTCTTCCAGCTCATCTTGCTCGGCACGTAGCGTGAACTCCTCCAGCTTCGCCAGGTTACGCAGGCGCAAATTCAAAATAGCTTCTGCCTGAGTGTCACTGATGCCAAACCGCGCCATCATCACCGGCTTAGGTTCATCCTCGTTACGAATAATCTCAATCACTTCGTCGATATTCAGGTAGGCCGTTAATAAGCCCTCCAAAATATGCAAACGATCCATAACTTTTTCCAGTCGCCATTCCAAGCGCCGTGTCACCGTTTGACGACGGAATGCCAGCCACTCCAATAGGGTTTCGCGCAGATTACGCACCCGTGGGCGGCCATCAATACCGATCATATTCATATTAACGCGGTAGCTGCGCTCAAGGTCGGTACTGGCAAATAGATGCAGCATCAACTGGG
Organism: Pseudomonadota bacterium; assembly: GCA_002747455.1. Lineage (GTDB taxonomy): Bacteria > Pseudomonadota > Gammaproteobacteria > Thiotrichales > Thiotrichaceae > Leucothrix. The sequence goes on from PDPG01000018.1 coordinate 4,584, forward strand.
ATACGTCCACCCGATTTGAGCGTGGCGTGATCACCAGTCGCGTTGGATTTTCATGGTCGGATTCGTCCCGCAAGTCAGACACCATCGGCAACTTTTTCTCACGCATCTGCTGCGCAATTTGCTCCAATACTTTGTTGCCAGAGGTTTGATACGGTAGATCTGTGACAACAATATCCGTACCTTCCTTATTCCAGCAAGCACGCATTCGCACACTGCCGCCGCCTTTCTCATACATGCTCAGCAGGTCTTCCGGTGACGAAATAATTTCGGCAGAGGTGGGATAATCCGGGCCTTTGATATGCTCGCAAATAGCTTGCGTGTCAGCGTCAGGATTATCCAATAAGAGCAGGCAGGCATTGACCACTTCGCGCAAATTGTGTGGCGGAATATCTGTCGCCATACCGACCGCAATGCCTGAACCACCGTTTAGCAAAATGTTGGGTAGACGCGCGGGCAATAATGCCGGTTCACTCAAGGTGCCATCGAAATTAGGGTTCCAGTCAACTGTACCCTGCCCCAATTCTTGTAGCAGCACCTTGGCATACGGCGCGAGTCGCGATTCAGTATAACGCATGGCCGCAAAGGACTTGGGGTCATCCGGCGAGCCCCAGTTACCTTGCCCATCAATCAGCGGGTAGCGATATGAAAATGGCTGTGCCATCAACACCATCGCCTCATAACAGGCACTGTCACCATGTGGATGAAATTTACCCAAGACATCGCCCACTGTACGGGCAGACTTTTTGTGCTTGGATGCAGCCGACAACCCCAGCTCAGACATGGCATACACAATGCGCCGCTGAACGGGTTTCAGGCCATCACCAATATTGGGCAATGCCCGATCCAAAATCACGTACATAGAGTAGTCCAAGTACGCTTTCTCTGTGTAATCCTGTAAAGCTAATGTTTCAATCATAATGTTTTTTCGCAATGCCTGATTATTATCATTCTACCCAGCTCACCGCAGCAAATTGCCGCAAGTGAGTCAGTGTTGACGCAACCATCTGCCGACGTAGCTGAGAGTTCAGCGCATTGTAGTCTGCTTCGGACAAGTCACCACTGGTTCGCAAAAATTTCAGGTAAATCAAATAGGTATTAAGTGCATCCACCTCACAAGCCTGACGAATGATCGTCAAGTTATTCGCCTGATACTGCGCCAGAACATCTATTGACTGCAAGCCCATTTCACCAGACAAGCCCAGTATCTTCGCCATATCCGATAGGGATGGCATCGCTGTATCACTATAGCCCGATAACTCATACATCAAGTCCAATGACTGAATACTGTCTTCTTGCAGAGAATCTCTTTTCCAGAATGCCGGACAGGCAATGCCATACTTCAGCAAGCGATAACCAATGATTGGCAGATCAAATTCATCACCATTCCAGCTCACCAGATCAGGAACCAGCTCCAACAGCTCCGCAAGCTGCACCAATAACTCTGCCTCGGTGGACTGTTCATCCCCCAGAATTTGTACACCAACGGAATCATCTTCAATACTTACCGCAGAAATAGCGACAATCTGGTACTGATTTAGCGGTAAGCGCTCTGTTCCATTTTTCTGATGTTGTAAATGCATCATGGCCTTGCTCACGCCATCATCGGACAGGTCGCCCAGCTGATAAATGGCGCGCCCTGCCTCGGCACACGGCACCGCAGCGATTTTTAAAATTAATAAATTCATGCAGGAAATACACCCGTTGAAATATATCGGTCACCCCGATCACAAATAATACTGACAATCGTGGCATTCTCTAGCTGTGCGGAGAGTTCCAGCGCAGCAGCCACGGCTCCACCAGAGGATACACCGCAGAAAATCCCTTCCTCTGCGGCCAAACGACGCATCATTGTCTCAGCCACTGGCTGCGTGACATCAATAATATGATCCACCCGTGTACCCTCAAAAATATCTGGCAAATAAGCCTCTGGCCAACGTCGGATACCAGGAATGGCATCATTCTCACCCGCTGGTTGCACACCAATAATCTGGACGTCAGGATTTTGCTCTTTGAGATAACGTGAAGTGCCCATAATCGTTCCAGTGGTTCCCATAGCACTGACAAAGTGGGTCACTTCTCCGTTGGTGTCACACCAGATTTCCGGCCCCGTTGAGGCATAATGCGCCCCCGGATTATCTTGGTTGGCGAACTGATTAAGCACAATACCTTTGCCATCCGCCTGCATTTGTAATGCCAGATCACGCGCCCCCTCAATACCCACTTCGGCAGAGACCAAGATAATTTCGGCACCATACGCCTTCATGGAAGCACGACGCTCCTCACTCATATTCTCCGACATAATCAGCTTCATTTTATAGCCACGAATAGACGCCACCATCGCCAGTGCAATGCCAGTATTACCACTGGTGGCTTCAATCAGGCTGTCACCGGGTTTGATTAAACCACGAGCTTCTGCCTGCCGAATCATATTCAGCGCGGCTCGGTCTTTCACCGAACCACCGGGATTATTGCCTTCCAGCTTAACCAATAGCGTATTGCTGGTCTGCCCCGGCAACCGCTGCAGGCGCACCAGTGGCGTATTGCCCACTCGTGTTTCAATGGTTTGATATGCCATTTCCTAGCCCTCCAGCACGACATTAGCGATGGCATAATCCTGCTCATCCGACAATGATATGAATAATTGTGTTACTCCGAGCTGCTTTGACGTTTCCAGTGTTGTCCCATGCAGCCGTAAATGTGGCTTTCCCAAAGCATCCAGACAGGTTTCAATTTCATCAAAGTTGACACCTTTGGCAATCCCCGTACCCAACGCTTTCGACAGCGCCTCCTTCGCGGCATAACGCTTGGCAAAATAGGCGAGCGGCTGGGAATGTGACTGATATATTGTCTGCTCGTTGGGGTGTAATACGCGCTCGATAAAGCGCCGAGGATGCCGTTCCAGTGCTTTTTTAATCCGTGATACCTTAACAATATCCACTCCAATCCCAACAATCATTCTGCCATGCCTGTTTATGCAAAGCAGTGATTATCACCTGTTTTGAAGTGGAATGCCAAAGCCCTCAATCTGACCCCGCTATCCTGCTAAAATGGCAGCAGTTTGCGGCTATTGAAAGGTTTACTCAACAGTTGCAACCAAAATTGATCCAGAAACCGACGAAGCTGCTGATACTGTACAATGCTCATGGTTGTCGGCTCCCGTAGCGCCACTAATAAATCCCCACGAACCTGTACGCCCGCAGGCTGTATTTGCTGATGATCATAAGGAATAATACCCGCCCCAATCACATACAAATAACGCTCACCCACACCAATGGCTTCACCATTCCCGTCGTTTTTCCACAAACTCAGCGAATAGCCCAGGCTTTGCATTAAGCCCAGCTCAAACCGCATTAACACCAGCATGGGCTCCTGTGAATCCACTAATAACTGCAAGGCAGCATGATAGTCACGGTATAACGATATTATTGAATGCTGGGGAGGTAATAAGCGCAAGATCAGCTCATTTAGATACATGCCATGCACAAGTTGGGCAGCAGAAATGCGATGCCTGAGTTGTTCATCCGTCTGATCAAGACGTGGCAGTGCGCCTCGTCCCGACCATTGTAACTGCAAGGTACGAAACGGCTGTAGGTGACCTTTCTGAACCTTACCTCGTTGCCTGGCCGGTCGAGCCATGCACGTAATACGTCCGGCATCCTGTGTGAATAAATCCACAATGACGTTCGCATCCGAATACGGCCGTGTACGCAGCACATAGCCCAGCGAATGTTGCATTAGCGATTAGACATAATGCCAAGGTCTTGTAAGTGTCGTGGGTTATTTTGCCAATCTTCTTCCAGCTTAACCCACTGCTTCAGAACAACTTTCTTATCCACAAACTCCTCAATTGATCTGCGCGCGTCCGTGCCAATACGCTTCAGCGTCTCCCCTTTTTTGCCGATAATAATGCCTTTTTGGCTTTCTCTGGCAACCCAAATGACCGCATCAATCTCAACCCGTGACTCAGTTTCTTCATATCGCTCGATATTAACTGCGGTGAAGTATGGCAACTCCTGATGTAAATTCAGCACCAACTGCTCCCGAATCAACTCTGCACAAATGAAACGCACTGACTGATCGGTGATACTGTCTTCATCGTAAGCCCATTCGCCTTCTGGCGCACTGTCCACCAGTAATTTCAACAAGCGATCTGTATTGATAGCTTTTCCTGCAGACCCGGGAATAATCTCTTTAAACGGGTATTTCGCAGCAACTTTTTCCAGGTAAGGGAACAAGCGCTCTTTTTGCTGAATCCGATCCACCTTATTGACCAGCAAAAATACCGGTGCCTTGACGTGCCGCAAACGCTTCAAGGCCAGTTCATCTTCATCAGTCCACTTCAGCGCCTCCACAATCATGACAATCGCATCCACAGACTCCAATGCGGCAACCGCTTCGGTATTCAAGGTCATATTCAACAGATTTTTTGATTGCTGATGGATGCCCGGTGTGTCGGTAAAAATCAGTTGGTAATTATCCTGAGTGACAATGCCACGAATATTTGTTCGCGTGGTCTGTGGCTTATTGGCTATTGCAGAAATTTTATAGCCGACCAACAAGTTCAGCAGTGTCGATTTGCCCACATTCGGGCGGCCAATGATGGATACATAACCGCATCGTTTATTCATTTTGAAGTTACCTGCTGGAAGGCTTTATCAGCAGATAGTTGCTCTGCTTTACGGCGACTGGTAGAAACGCCTTGGGTGACAATTTGTAAACTATCAATTCTGCACTCTGTCGTAAAAGTCTGACGATGTGCATCTCCAGTGGTAGAGATCAGTTGATAGACTGGAAGTGCATGACCACGGGATTGCAGATACTCCTGCAAGCGGCTTTTGGGGTCTTTTAGCTCATCCTCGGTGGGAAGCGCCGCCAGCCGCGTTGCAAATAATTGCAGGACAAACGACTTAGCCTTAGCCATATCATGCTCAAGAAATACTGCCGCGATCAAGGCTTCCAGTGCATCCGCCAAGATGGAGGAGCGACGCGCCCCACCGCTTTTTAATTCACCGGAACCTAGCCGCAATGATTCGCCCAAATCCAGCTCGTGACTGATTTCAGCTAATACCGACTCATTGACTAAAGAAGCACGCAAGCGGCTTAGATAGCCCTCAGATGCGTCCGGTAAGCGATAAAACAAGGCTTCAGTGATCACCACGCCCAGTATGCTGTCACCCAAGAACTCCATTCGCTCATTATTGCGCTTTCCACTGACACTACGATGCGTCATTGCCAGCGTAAAATGTGGGCTATCCAGAAAATCAGCGCCCAATAACTTTTTAAGTTTCTTGCCCAATCGTTTATCAATCCCTTTGTTGACAACGATTGCTGCAATCATTGTCGTTATTTGTTTGGCGTACCCAATTCAACGGCATACTTGTGACTCAATAAGAAAGATATATTACCCAGCCAGGGCTTCACAACCTCATATTCCACCGTCAATTCACGCTTGTTACCTTTTTTAAGCTTAACGATGTTGAATGGCTGCTTCTTACCCGATTGTCCCCTTCTGCCCTCATAATACGCTTTACTAAGGCCGTCCATACCATTCACATTCAGGTAGCGCTCTACCTTTGCCATGATTTCCCGCCGGTTTTTATTTTCAATCCCATGCTCTGCGGCAATGCCATTCATAAAGCTTCTGACTGAATAGTATTCCAAATAGCTGGGACCAATCTTTAAACCGGCACTCATAATTAAAATTCCAACGGCAATCCCGATCATCCAGGTAATCAGAGTCGCACCTGCTTGCTTATGCTGAAAATTTTTCATTATTATCTTTATCAGTGTTTAAGAAAATGGTGTCGCCTATTGTCAGCACCACCTCCCCGCCTGTCAAAAACAGATGACCAGCGGGGCGTGAGCAAGCGGTTATTTCAATGACGTGCCAATGCGTGAAAGGTTTAAGCCATCACCACCTTCCTGCCAGTTCCAGTGCATCCAAACAAATGCCGCTTTTCCCAGCAAATACTTCTCCGGCATATATCCCCAGAAGCGACTATCGCTACTATTATCACGATTATCGCCCATCATAAAATAATGTCCTTCGGGTACAACATACTGCCCTGCGCGTCCCATTCCCGGCATGACAATAATTTTATTCTGACGCTCACCACTTGCTGATGTCAGTGTTTCTTCAAATTGCTTAGCCAGTATCTCCTGGCCACGACTATCGGTATAAGGGTATGGCTCTAACGCTTTTTCATCCACCAATTGCCCGTTAATAAAGAGTTTTTTATCCGCCGTCCACTCAATTCGGTCGCCCGGCAAGCCAATCAGACGCTTGATAAAGTTTATATTGGGATCAACGGGATACCTGAATACAACAATGTCCCCACGCTCCGGCTTACCTGTATCAAAAATTTTCTTGTTGATCACCGGAAGACGAATACCGTAGGCGTATTTTTGTACAACGATAAAGTCACCAACTTCCAGTGTTGGGATCATCGAACCAGAAGGAATCCTGAAAGGCTCAATCACAAATGATCTCAACAGGACAACAACCAATAATACTGGAAAGAATGAACGTGCATAATCAACCAGCATCGGTTCATTGTTTGATTTTTTCTTTCCTAATAAAAATCGATAAATAAATAAAATGATGCCACAGATCAGCGTTGCCAGAACCAACCAAAATTCCAGCCCGTAAAAAACTTCCATAATTAATTGTCGCCTACTTTAAGAACTGCCAGAAATGCTTCTTGAGGAATCTCAACACTACCAATTTGCTTCATGCGCTTTTTACCTTTCTTCTGCTTTTCCAGAAGCTTACGCTTACGCGAGACATCACCACCATAACACTTGGCGATAACATTTTTACGCAACGCCTTCACATTCGTCCGTGCAATAATATTAGTGCCGATGGATGCCTGAATCGCAACATCAAACATTTGGCGGGGGATGATTTCTTTCATTTTTTCCGCCAGCTCACGACCACGGCTTTGTGCAAATTCTTTATGTACAATAATGGCCAACGCATCAACGCGATCACCATTGATCAGAATATCCACCCGTACCAACTGTGCCGCCTGAAAGTGGCTAATTTCATAATCGAAGGAAGCATAGCCGCGACTGACGGATTTCAGGCGGTCAAAAAAGTCCAGCACCACTTCACTCAGCGGAATTTCATAGTTCAGCGTGACCTGAGAGCCCATGTACTGCATATTTTTTTGTACACCACGCTTTTCAACACAAAGCGTGATGACATTGCCCAAATAATCCTGTGGCACCAGAATATTCGCCTTAATAATAGGCTCCCGAATTTCGGCAATTTTATTCACTGGTGGCAACTGTGACGGATTGTGAATTTTCAGCACTTCACCATCTGTCTTTTCTACTTCATAGATTACCGTGGGCGCAGTGGTAATCAGATCCAGGTCATACTCACGCTCCAGACGCTCCTGAATGATCTCCATGTGCAACATGCCCAGAAAACCACAACGGAAGCCAAAGCCCAGCGCCTGTGAGGTCTCCGGCTCATAGCTTAGCGAGGCATCATTCAGATTCAGCTTACTGAGTGCATCACGCAGGTTTTCATAGTCGTCCGAGCTGACAGGGAAAATGCCAGCAAACACTCGCGGTTGTACTTCCTGAAAGCCTTCCAGTGGTTCACTGGCAGGTTTGGCGGCATCCGTAAAAGTATCACCCACCTTGGCGGCATCAATGTCTTTAATACCAGCAATGACAAAGCCAACCTCACCCGCTTCTAGTGCTTGGTGATCATTCATCTTGGGGGTAAAAATACCGACACGATCAACCTGAAAATCCATATTGGTGTGCATCGCACGAATTTTCTGGCGTTTTGCAATACGTCCCTCCATGACCCGCACCAAAGAGACGACCCCTAAGTAATTATCAAACCAAGAGTCAATAATCAGTGCTTTTAGTGGTTTGTCCGTATCCCCCGACGGTGGCGGAATACGCTCAACCAACTGCTCCAACAAGTCTTCAATGCCAATGCCGGTCTTGGCACTACAATGCACCGCATCCGTTGCATCAATGCCGATAATGTCTTCAATTTCTTGAGATACACGATCCACATCCGCCGCAGGCAGGTCGATCTTGTTCAGAACTGGCACCACCTCTAAGTCCAGATTGATAGCGGTATAGCAGTTCGCCACACTTTGCGCTTCAACCCCTTGGGAAGCGTCCACAACCAACAAGGCACCTTCACAGGCGGATAGTGAGCGCGATACTTCATAGGAGAAGTCCACATGCCCCGGCGTATCAATAAAGTTCAGGTGGTAGGTTTCGCCATTTCTGGCTTTGTAATCCAGCGATACACTCTGCGCCTTAATCGTAATGCCACGTTCCCGCTCAAGATCCATAGAATCCAGAACCTGCGCTTCCATTTCACGGTCACTCAGGCCGCCGCAGTATTGGATAAAACGGTCGGATAATGTGGACTTTCCGTGGTCAATATGTGCAATGATCGAAAAGTTTCGGATATTTTGATTAGCTTGAGGCATTGGTAAACGATAGTCTAAGTTGTTCTTCATCGAAAAAGTGATAAAAGATCACCTCATCCCTATATTTTACAACGGGGATGTCTACATCATAACGCTGCTGAAGTTCAGGATCTCTATCAATATCTACCCATTCCAGTTGGTAGTTAAATTCCGGCTGAAACTTATGCAGATGTACGGCCATCTCATCACAAAGATGGCAGCCCCGGCGATAATACACTATGAGAGTATCTTCGTATGCCACTATTTTTCAGGAACTGTATCGGGTTTAAAGGCAAGGAAGCGCGCTGCACCATCTCGTAACACCAAAATGGCCACCGTTTTCTCCGTTGACATTTGCTTACTCATTTTCAAGAAAGATGCCACATCTTCCACTGGCTGACCATCGAATTGTGTGATGATATCACCCCGCATAACCTCGGCGGCAATCGCAGCACTCCCCATCACCCGCTGCACCAGGATACCTCCCTTGTCGATTCCTACGGCATCGCGGATATCGTCATCCAAATCCTCAACCCCCATGCCCAAAATCACATCAGAGGCTGGTTCTGATTCAGGCTCAGCTTCCGCTTCGGATGTTTCCTCCTCTTGCGGCTTTAACTCGCCCAATTGCAAACTCACTAGCATATTGGAGCCATTACGCTTGATCAAAATATCCACTTTCTCATCAAGACGTGCTGAACCCACGTGAAACGGCAGAGTCGATGAATTTTCTACCGTCTTGCCCGCAAACTCCAGAATGACATCACCCGCTTTTAACACCCCATCAGCAGGACCGTCTGGCATCACTTGAGCCACCAACGCTCCCGTTGCATGATCCAGACCAAAGGTCGGGGCAAGTTTGCGACTGACTTCCTGAATATACACACCCAGCCAACCACGACGCACTTTTCCGGTCTTCTTAAGCTGGTCAATCACATTTCGCGCCACATCCACGGGAATAGAGAACGACAGCCCCATAAAGCCACCCGTGCGACTGTAAATCTGGGAGTTAATACCAACAACTTCGCCCCGCAGATTAAACAAGGGCCCTCCCGAATTTCCGGGATTAATTGCAACGTCGGTCTGAATAAAGGGAATGTAGCTCTCGGAAGGTAGATTACGCTCTTTCGCCGAGACAATACCGGCGGTTACGCTGTGATCAAAACCAAAGGGAGAGCCAATGGCAATCACCCATTCCCCCACTTCCAGGCTATCCGAGCTACCAAACACCACCGCAGGAAATTTGTCACCCTCAATTTTCAACAAAGCCAGATCACTGCGCTTGTCTGAACCAATGACTTTGGCATCCAGCTCGCGCCGATCGCTCAGGTTTACTTTTATTTCATCCGCACCATCAATCACATGATGATTCGTCACCACATAGCCATCAGCAGAAATTACAAAGCCTGAGCCCAGGGAGTCGTTGCCATCATCATTTTCGTCCTGATCATAGTCAAAGAAGCGGCGCAGGAACTCATCCAGAGCCTCATTACCCGTTCCCCCTTCTGGTATTTCTATGCCCGGAGGAAGCTTGGAACGATTCGGCAACCGACGCTCTGTACTGATATTAACCACCGCAGCACTTTGCTCTTTAACCAGCTTGGTAAAGTCAGGAAGATCTTTAGCGGTGACAAAAGAAACAGGAATCAGCAGAAGCGCCAAGCTATTGAGGGTAAAAGCCCATATACGCATTATAATAATTCTCCAAAAACGTGTCGGGCGACGGATGAAAATACAAGCACAAACCCCAAAATCAAGCGGCACAAGCCGAGGCGCGCCATTATAGCCTAAGTAACTTACTCGCTGGATTAAATTCGATGACTTTTTGTACGTCACCAACCTTGCCCAACATGACCGGTTCCAGCTTACTACACACGCTCATGTTGGCTGCCGCACGGTTTGCCGCGAAGAAGCCAAACGCCAGACCAAACAAGCCAAGACCAATGCTGACCGCTTCGTTAAAGAATAACTTTCCAATTAATGAAAAGACCAGTAAACAAATAATCGGCAACAGATAAGCCAGTAACGAACTCAGTAGTAAATTAACTGAGTGAATACCTAAAACAACCCGATCTCCCGCGGAGACATTATCCAGATTACCCACACGAATGGTACGCTGGGATTTGCGCTCAAGAATACTGTTCAAAAAGGATGTGGAACACGTAGCAGCCGATGGACAACCCGAACATGCCCCCCCCTTCAAGGGAGATACCCACGCATAACGAGCATTACTGCTCACGACCACGGCTTCCTCTTCAATCATCACAACTTATATCCCCGCATACCTGCTGCTACTGAGGCCGGAGTCTACTTTCCACGATATTTTAGATTTGAGAAAATTCTTTGCATGGTAGACCTCGGTACTTCCCCGACCAGAGTTATTCTGTGTTTATTTTTCTGTGAGGTCAACACATTCAGTGCTCCAGAATTCATCATACTGGCCGTGCTTGGCTGGGTAGCGTCAATGGGGCAAATAAAGACAGACACGGAACTTAAACCATCAGTTAAAACAAAGTACTCCGTATCCACATCCTTTTGCATGTCTGCCTGCTGAGAGGGCGACAACTGCCCAAAATGAAACCCCTCTGGCAATTCAAGCAGCTCCCAGTCGCCTTGAAGCACACGCTCAGGCCGAGACACAGAAGAAAGCATTACCCGATTTTCGGCAGCAGGAGCCAGAGCTATCTCGCTACCCGATACCTCATCCACCTCTATTTGTGTAAACGCAAAACGCTCAACAATCTTGTGTTTATTATTGATCAGAGAATAAGAAAGTGGCAGTCCCGTCTGCGTATCAATGCAATACCTTTGCAAATAACGCATTTTATCTTTTGGCCTTGCGACAACAATCTGACAACTGCGCTGCGCCACTTTTTTGACCGCACCGACGTCCAGAGAATACACCTTCTTCATGCTCTCAATCGGATATGGAACAGTGGCCAGACTAAAACTGGGGCGCTCATTGGATACGGTGCTGGCATCCGTATTCAGGCTTGTCACCACCTCTCTCTCGACCCCATCTTCAACACGGTGAGTAACCTGTAAGGTATTAACCACGTCACCTTTGATATGAACCAAAATGCCAGAATAGTCCAAACCACGCAGTGCATTATTCATCTTCGACAATAACACCGAGCCTGCATCAGAAGCCTGCGCCTGTACACTCAGGCAAAAAACAGCGACACCCACCCAACCACGGCACTTCATACTTAAAATTCCATTGAGTAGCTAACGGCACGAACGCTTGGCATTAGAGTATTTGAGCCAGCGTACTGCAAGTGGTGAGCAACATACTTATCAATCATATCGCGCGTTTTCGCATCAGGCTGCTGATAGTGTACGCTCATTGGCTGGGGTGAATTAGCCAGAGCCACTGGCCGGGGTGCTGCTGTGGAGTCCAATGCTGCAGTCATCTTAGCTGCACTATCGACATGAACTGGCTGGTTGACCGCAGGGGCAGCCGTCGAAGCAAGCGTCTCAGCCTGCTCACCAGATAAAAAATAATTCTGAAGGCTGATGGCTGCAACCGCAGCAACCGATGCCACAGCCGCATAACCAACAGCGTGCTTGGGGAAGATACGCCGCTTGGCGACCTTACCGGAAATTACAATGGCTGAATCGTCAACCGCCACAACCTGAGGCGTCTCATCCTCAGCAATTGCATCCTGAATACCACTTAGAAAAGAGCTCCCCGCCACCGTTTGTCTGGACTGCGACCGGTTTCTAACCGCTTCGCCAATTAAAGCAAAGTCCGCCAACTTCTCTCTCATCAGCTCGTCACACTCAAGCTGGTCACACAAACGCTGCTGTTCGAAGGAACCCGCTTCCCCATCAAGAAATGCTGATAAGTATTCTTCTTTTGTTACATGACTCATAGATCAACCCATTTTTGCCCTTATACCGCCGCCTTATAGCAAAGGCTTTAGTTCTTTTTCAATCGCCTCTCGCGCCCGAAAAATTCGGGAACGAACTGTACCTATCGGACATTCCATTGCCTCGGCAATTTCTTCATAACTCATTGCTTCAAGCTCGCGCAGCGTGATGGCCGTCCTCAAATCATCAGGCAATGCACTGATGGCGTTCATGACGGTGGCATGAATCTCATCTTTCAACACTTCACGCTCAGGTGTTGCAAACTCCCGCAAAGCATCCGCACTTCCATATTGCTCTGCATCCTGCGCATCAATATCACTGTCCGGCATACGCCGACTCTTAGACACCAAGTGGTTTTTGGCAGTATTAATCGAAATACGATAAAGCCATGTATAAAAAGCACTATCGCCACGAAAATTACCCAGACCACGATAGGCCTTGATGAAAGCTTCCTGCGCCACATCCATCGCTATATGCGGATCATGCAAATAACGATTCACCAGATTGATGACTTTCTGTTGGTATTTAAGAACCAAAACATCAAACGCCGACTTATCACCCGACTGCACGCGTTTGACCAGTTCTAAATCAGTTTGGTTCCCGCCCATCGGGGCCACACTCCTCACGGTTCGACTCACAATCCCTGCGAGCAAGGATGTTATCATTGTTGCCTCTGAAAGTGTAAAGCACGGCGATACCTACACCTTCAGAGAACAGAAAAACGCTATAGTTCCGCCAGTTAAAAAATAACTGATTGAAGTTTGTGGCACTCATCGGCACAAACCATGAACCAATACACTACCTCTGCACAAAACACAGCACGTAATTCCTAGCGTGCGACACACTGCCAAACCAGTACCCGCTTACCCGGTTTAACATTGAAACGAGATATCCCACGATTCAATCGCAGCAATACTTTCATCGAAACGCCTGTCCTGCGAGCAATTTGCGACAGCGGTGTAGCGTGTGTGACGGTATAAAACCGATTCCATTGCCGAGTTCGCTTAATCAAATCAGTCGTACGCCGCATTGCAGCAGAGGGGTTGTCACGGCAATAGCCTGCAGCAGTTCTGATATTTGCATTTGACCTTGCAGTATAAACACGACTGCTCCGCCTTTTTGCCAGTCTATTTCTTCTAGGTTTACGCACCCATTTATAGTCCGGCTTGATAAAATAGCCTCGCTTGACTCTTGGTTTCTTTGCGACCCACACTGCCTTTTGAGTGGTTGTCGCACCTAAAGAACCTGGCATCACCGCGTTACCCTTCAAGCGATGATAAACAGCCATGACACGACGCACATATTCTTTGGTTTCTTTATACGGCGGGACACCGTCATAACGATCCACCGCACCTTCACCAGCATTATACGCAGCAATAGCATGGCGCATATTCCCTGAGAAACGCTTCAGCAAAAAACTTAAATAGCGTGTGCCACCGCGAATATTCTGCGAGGCTTGATAAGCATTTTTTACCCCAAAGCGTTTAGCCGTTGCCGGAATCAACTGCATCAAACCCTGTGCGCCCATGTGGGATCTGGCGTGTTTTACAAAGCAGCTTTCAGCCGTAATCACTGAGATAATTAAATCCTCATCGACCGAGTAACGCCGGCTATTAGCTTGAATATAGGGCTGATATTGCTCAGCCCGCTGCCTTAATATCGCAGTGGGTGAGCGATAACAGGCTGGCACAAACGAAGAACGCCCTTTACGACGTTTCAGTGTTTGTTTCAGGGAAACTTTCTGTACAGCCGCAACTCCTTCGAGCTGATTAAATGCTTTTAGACGATTTGCTAGTGAGTTCTCATCATCCACCGCGAAGCAGGCTGTAACCAGCAGTATACTTAGCACTGCTGACTTTACACCAATAACACCCAAGCCCCGTCGTTTTGCTTTTATTTTCAAAGTATCCGTACTCTTATTGCAGCATCTGGATTTAGTTTATTTAATCACTTAATCTCAATACCTATTGGCTCGGCAGTATACCTTAGTCATGCCAGTGCTAGAATCAAAAACTTGGTACAAGAAGTGTTCAACATCTTAGTAAAACTACTTTTTCTGATGTTTTTTATCCATCATTATACAAAAATTAACGAACCTAACTACCCAAATTTGATAACTCTGCTATTTCAGCTTCACTAAAACCTGCCTGTAATCGGGCTTCAGTATGAACCGGTCCACGCAAACCACCACCCATGTATTCGGTTAACAATTCACGGAATGTCGGCTCTGGTGCCTTTCCTTCACGCTTACAGCAGTATTTAAACCAGCGCGAACCAATCGACACGTGGCCAATTTCTTCCTCAAGAATAATATGCAAAATGGCTACGGTATCCTCATCCCCCACCTGCTCCAACCGTTTAATCATTCCAGGGGTGACATCCAAACCCCGTGCCTCCAACACCCGTGGCACTAACGCCATCCGTGTGAGCACATCATGGTCAGTTTTCACGGCCATCTCCCACAAACCATTATGCGCTGGCATATCACCATACTGATAGCCCATATCATTTAGTCGTGCTTGCAGTAAGCTGAAATGTTTTGCTTCATCCGCAGCAACCGATAACCAGTCGCGATAGAACTGATCCGGCATATCACGAAAGCGGTATACCGCATCAAGTGCCAGATTAATGGCATTAAACTCAATATGACAAACAGCATGTACCAACACTGCCCGTCCTTCAGGCGTGGTCAGTTTACGCATTTTCACTGACTGTGGCGGTACCAACTCTGGCTTATCCGGTCGCCCTGGAACCTCTACTCTCGCCACCTCACCCACACCGTCACGCGGCGGTGGTTCATCGTTGGCATATTGCTGATAAAGCGCCGTCGCCTCCGTAACCTTTGACATAACATCCGACTGCATCAGGCAACGATAAGCCGCTTCGTGAACAGAAATAGCATTCATAAACAGAGTTCCACAATGAATAAACCCCGCCAATGGCAGGGTTCAGGAAATAATATCACCAAGCACCGCACAGTGGTTGTCACCTAGACATTAAACGACGAACCACAACCACAGGTCGTTGTGGCATTTGGGTTACGAATGACAAACTGCGCACCTTCCAACCCTTCCGTATAATCAATGTCTGCACCCACCAAGTACTGAAAACTCATTGGATCAATCAGCAAGGTAACACCCTTATTAACCACCGACGTATCCCCATCATTGATATTTTCATCGAAGGTAAAACCATACTGGAAGCCAGAACAACCACCACCCGATACAAATACACGCAACTTCAGCGCATCATTATTTTCTTCATCAATCAGCGCCTTCACTTTTGATGCCGCAGCATCAGTAAAGTTTAGTGGTGACATCTCATCAACCGACATGGTTTCAACTGACATAGCTTGTTGCTCCTAATTCATTAATATCCACAACACCGCCCTTCCTACCACCAAGCTGGAGGAGCGGGCAATTTATGGATTACTTAGCATTTCGTCCCAGCGGGCCTGCCTCAACGACACTCCCCACTGGCTGGGCATGACTGACCAACTCGTGATGCACTAATTTACCATTTACCCCCGAGCCAACGGCCATTTCCAGTAAATTGTAATGCAGATCACCGTTGATGCGCGATTTTTCGTAAAGCTCAACCTTGTTGTTGGCCAACACATTACCGTCAATGCGGCCATTCACCATCACATTCGCCGCCTTCACACTCCCTTTTATGTGTCCGGCATCGCTTAAAATCAAGGTACTGCCTTCATCATCGGAAATCAAATCCCCCTCAATCGTACACTCCACGTGCAGAATTCCTGAAAAATACACATCCCCTGCAATCTTAAGCTTGCGACTTAAAGCCGCATCAACCTTCGGACGGTTTACCTGCGCTTTCGCAGCAACCTGTCTTTTTTTGTTTTTTTTAAACATAACTGCCTATTCCTGTTGATCACAACATTACATTGCTCGCCGAAGTAAGCCCCACCTCGGCTTTGTATCGATATGATACACGCTTTAAGCAAAAGGGCTATTATTACTCCCCAGTTTTAAGGCAACATGGCGGGGTGGCGTAACCCCTCTGCTTCCTCAAACCCCAGCATCAGATTCATATTCTGCACCGCCTGACCTGCTGCACCTTTGACCAGATTATCAATCACCGATAACACCACAATGCGGCTGCCATTTCCTGGACGATGCAGCGCAATCCTGCACATATTGCTGCCCTTCACCGAGCGTGTCTCCGGCTGGGAACCTGCTGGCAGCACATCAACAAAGTGTTCATCTTTGTAACGTGCTTCAAACAAACTTTGTAAATCCAGCGAACCATCATCACGCGCATACAGCGTCGCGTGGATGCCGCGAATAATTGGCAACAAATGAGGGCTGAAAGTCAAATCCACATCTGCTCCGGCCAATAGCGATAAGCTCTGTACAATTTCCGGCTGGTGACGATGCCCTGCGGTTGCATAAGCCTTAAAACTTTCACCAGCTTCGCTTAAACTATTCGCCAACTTGCCCTGTCGCCCCGCGCCACTAATGCCGGACTTGGTGTCTGCAACCAGGTTTTGCAAATCAATTTTTCCTGACTCAACCAGTGGCAACAAACCCAACGTCACCGCTGTGGGGTAACAGCCCGGATTGGCCACTAGCTGTGCCCCTCGGATATCATCCCGATGTATTTCCGGCAAACCATACACTGCGGCGTCCAGTAGCTCAGGGCAGGCATGTGTCATACCATACCACTGCGACCAAACATCCACATTTTTAATGCGAAAGTCCGCCGCCAGATCAATCACTTTGACACCCGCTTTTAACAGCTCAGGTGTGTGATTCATGGCAATACCATTGGGCGTAGCAAAAAAGACTAAATCACAGTCTCCCAACGCATCATCCGTGGGGTCACTAAATACACAATCATAATGACCACGCAAATTCGGAAACATTGCATCAACGCGCGTACCCGCATTACTCCTTGATGTGACAAAACTCACCTCTACGCCAGAATGCATCGCCAGCAATCTAAGCAACTCCACGCCGGTGTATCCCGTCGCTCCCACAATGCCGATTTTTTTCATATTTACTCGCAACTCTAATTTATTGGGCCGTATAATAACGGGCTTTCAGAGAGAAGGTAAGCCCATGTATCTATGGCTCAAGGCATTGCACGTTATTTTCATGGTAACGTGGTTCGCCGGATTATTTTATTTACCCCGCCTGTATATCTACCACGCCATGGATGAGAATAAAGGCAGCTTTGAGCTATTCAAGGTAATGGAAAAACGCTTATTTGGTATTATGACGATAGGCGCGACGTTAACCGCTATCTTTGGCTGCGCGATACTGTTTATGAACCTGGACTACTACCTGACATCCGCGTGGTTTGGGGTCAAAGCTTTGTTCATAATCGCGCTGATTGGCTATCACATCTGGTGTTATAAAATCATGCTGGCATTCCGCGAGGCCCGCAACCAACACAGCCACACTTGGTATCGCTGGTTTAACGAAGCTCCCGCTATTGCCTTGATTATCATCGTTATTATGGTGATTGTCAGACCCTTTTGAGATCCGACAATCACAACTATCACGCGTCTTGTGGATGGTAAGATGGCAGCAACGGCGCCAGCTCACTTAAAGCTTTCTCGTAAACCATCCGTTTAAAATAGACAACCTCTCTCACGGGTCGGTTGTAATGCACCCAACGCCAGCCGTCAAATTCCGGGGTCTCACTTGCCCGCAAATTAACGCACGAGTCATCACCGGTCAGCTTCAACATAAACCACAGTTGTTTCTGGCCGATGCAGGTCGGCATTGAGCGACGGCGTATCAAGTGCTTGGGCAAACGGTACTTCAACCAATTCGCCGTATAACCCATAACTTCGACATCTTCAGGGCTTAAACCAACCTCCTCATGAAGCTCACGATACATGGCCTCAAGCGGAGTTTCTCCCTCATTAATGCCGCCTTGAGGAAACTGCCAGGAACTTTGTCCAATTCGCTTCCCCCAAAACACCTTGCCGTCACAGTTGGAGAGGATAATGCCTACGTTTGGTCTAAAACCATTTTCGTCTATCACGACATTCTCCCTTATCTAACGTTACAGGCTGATTTTTTCATAACTGCCATGAATCAGCAAACGTTAGCCGGTATAATCCGCTCTTTTTTATGCCGAAATTGCCACAACGCGACATTCGGTACACCATCAATCACACTATGGCGAGGCTCAGTCACCATGACACTGGCACTATTTGATCTTGATAACACACTCCTCAGTGACGACAGCGATTACCAGTGGGGAGAATTTCTGGTATCCAAGAATCTGGTTGATGCGGAAACATATGCGCAACGCAATCGGCAATTCTACCAACAATACGAAGATGGCACCCTGGATATCCATGAGTATTGTGCATTCACTCTTGAGCCGCTGGCCTGTCGCAGCATGGAAGAGCTGGCCGAGCTACACAAAGAATTTATGCGCGACTTCATTGAGCCAAAGATGTCAAACAAATCCAAGGCACTGATCGCACAGCACAAAGCCCTGGAACATACCCTAATGGTCATCACCGCCACCAATAGCTTTGTCACCCGCCCTATTGTTACCGCATTTGGAATCGATAACCTAATTGCGATTGAGCCTAAAATTAGCAACGGTCGCTATACCACAGAAATCGACGGTATTCCTTCGTTTCAGGAAGGCAAAGTGAAGCGCCTGGAGGCGTGGTTGGCCGAACATGACGAAACGATGGAAGATAGTTATTTCTACAGTGACTCTCATAACGACTTGCCACTACTGGAAAAAGTCGCTAACCCGATAGCCGTTGACCCTGACCCCATACTGGAAGCCATTGCACGCGAGCGGCACTGGGATATTATCTCACTGATTGATGACTAGATGGCCACCTAGCCCTTTGACCTGTCTGGGTTCAGGCTCGACCAAAACGAGTCGTCGCAAAAGCAAATGATCAGAGCCAGCAAGTTAATGTGAGTGAGTGATTGGATGAGCGGTACTTGAAGGCCACCGGGGGCCGCTCATCAAGCCCGACAGATAGTGCCGATGCAGATGACTCACACCCGCATCGGCCATATTTTTAAGACAATTTCAGCATCAATGTATTCAGCTTATGAACGAAGCCAGCAGGATCTTCCAACTGCCCGCCTTCTGCCAATAATGCCTGATCAAACAGGATGCTGGCCCAGTCTTTGAACTGCTCATCATCTGTTTCCGCAGCCATACGCTCCAGCATTGGATGTGTTGGATTGACTTCCAGAACTGGCTTGCTTGATGGCATAGCATGACCTGCCTGCTTCATCAACTGCTGCATATACAGCGCCATATCATGCTCATTCAACACAATACACGAAGGGGAAGAAGTCAGACGATGAGAGACACGCACGTCCTCAACCTTATCGCCCAGTACTTCCTTCAACTGCTTTAGTAAAGACTGTGCTTCATCTTCGACTTTTTTCTGCTCTTCCTTCTCTTCTTCGCTGTCCAGCTTGCCAAGATCCAGATCACCTTTCGCTACTGACTGTAGTGGCTTTCCATCAAACTCAGTCAGGCCACTGACCATCCACTCATCAACGCGGTCAGACAGCAATAAAACCTCAATGCCCTTGGCACGGAATACTTCCAGATGCGGGCTGTTCTTAGCGGAGGTGAAGGTATCGGCCGTCACGTAGTAAATCTTTTCCTGGCCTTCCTGCATACGTGAGACATAATCCTCCAACGTCACATTCTGCTTTTCTGCATCCGTATGCGTGGATGAGAAGCGCAACAACTTGGCGATTCTCTCCTTGTTCGTATAATCTTCGGTCGGGCCTTCCTTCAGCACCTTACCGAACTCATCCCAGAAAGACTGATACTTTTCAGCATCATTCTTGGCTATCGACTCCAGCAGACCCAATACCTTCTTCACCGACGCTTTCTTCATGCTATCGATGACTTTATTGCTCTGCAGAATCTCACGGGAGACGTTCAGCGGCAGATCGTTTGAATCAATCACACCACGCACAAAACGCAGATAACGCGGCATCAGGTTCTTGGTGTCATCCATAATGAACACGCGCTTTACATACAGCTTGATGCCATTACGCTGCTCCGGCTCCCACAAATCCATCTGGGCTTTTGCAGGCACATACAACAGTGATTTGTATTCCAGCTTTCCTTCAACATGGTTGTGAGACCATGCCAACGCATCCTGCCAATCGTGGGCAATATGCTTATAGAACTCCTGATACTCCTCGTCTTTAATCTCACTTTTTGGCATCGTCCAAAGCGCGTTCGCCTTGTTCACCACTTCCCACTCAGGCGCTTTCGGCTCTGCATCTTCTTTTACATTGCCTTCCTCATCATACTCAGGCATTTGCTGCTTGTACATTTTGACCGGCAGCGGAATATGGTCGGAGTATGTCGAAATAATGTTACGCAGACGGTAACCATTGGCAAACTCTTTCTCATCTTCCTTCAGATGCAGCACAATTTCTGTACCACGAGACGGCTTATCCGCCGCTTCCAGGGTGAAGCCATGTTGACCATCAGACTCCCACTTAACCGGCTCTGTTGAGCCTGCTGCACGCGTTGTTAGCGTTACCTTGTCTGCCACAATAAAGGCTGAGTAGAAACCAACACCAAACTGGCCGATCAGATTTGAATCCTTCGCCGCATCACCCGACAATTTGGACAGGAATTCCTTGGTACCTGATTTTGCAATCGTACCTATATTCTCAATGACCTGCTCGCGCGTCATGCCAATACCGTTATCACGCACCGTTACTGTATTGGCTTCCCCGTCGAACTCTACCTCAATGCGCAGATCGCCATCACCTTCATACAGTGACTCGTCTGAAATGGCATTAAAACGTAACTTGTCACAGGCATCCGCACCATTGGAGATCAACTCGCGTAAGAAAATTTCCTTATTGGAGTACAGAGAGTGAATCATCAGTTGCAGAAGCTGGTTGACTTCTGTCTGAAACTGCATTGATTCCTTAGCTTGTGCTTGAGTCATTTAGACCTTCCTAATGTTTATTAAACAACGTGGGGCTGAATTTTGGGGCTAGTAGAACAAATTCAAGAGATCAGCAAGGCAAAATCTGTATTTTTATTAATTTTCCAGACACGACAACCACACTGACAAACCGTCGCTGTGACATGCTAAACTCGTCGGGTGTAATAGGAGACTGGCCGCCAATGCTCGCAACAGATCGTAAACAACTGCCGATTGGCATACAAACCTTCTCTAAAATCAGGCAAGGCGATTATTACTATGTCGATAAAACCGCATTAGCTCTCTCACTAATCACGCACGGCACTCACTACTTTCTGTCGCGCCCGCGCCGCTTTGGCAAAAGCCTGTTTCTGGATACACTCAAAGAAATTTTTGAAGGCAATCAAGCCTTGTTTGAGGGACTGGCTATACACCCACAATGGGACTGGTCAGTACAATATCCAGTGATTCGCTTTAGTTTTGGCAGCAAGGAATACAACCGACAAAGTGGCCTGCAAGAAGCACTCCATACACAACTCAGCCACCATGAACAACGCTTTGGGATAACCCCACAATTTAGTGATGCCAGCGGTCGCTTTGCCGACTTGCTGGTGCAACTTCACAAAACAACCGGCCAACCTGTGGTTGTGCTCATTGATGAATACGACAAGCCAATGCTGGACGCGCTGGAACAACCGGATATCGCCAAGGCAAACCGTGACTTTCTACGGGGGTTTTACGCTACTATCAAAGACTACGATGCCCATATTCGCTTTAGTTTTCTAACGGGTGTGAGTAAATTTTCCAAAGTCAGCCTGTTCTCTGGATTAAATAATCTGAATGACATTACGCTGGATCGTCGTTACTCCGCCTTATGTGGTTATACCGATGATGACATCGACCAGACCTTTTCACCCGAACTGGCAGGGCTTGATCGGGAAACCATTCGGGACTGGTATAACGGCTACCACTGGCTGGGTGAGGCTGTCTACAACCCTTTCGACATTCTGCAACTGTTCGACAAGCGCGAGTTTCGTAATTACTGGTTTGAAACCGGCACGCCCACCTTTTTACTTGATCTGCTATTCAAACGTAAAGTGCCCAGTCTTCGGCTGGATAATCTGCTCAGTAGCAGCACCATTCTATCCAGTTTTGACTTGGATGAAATCGCTACCGAAGCGCTATTATTTCAGACGGGCTACCTGACAATTAAGCGGGAAGAAAACCTTGGTGGACAGTATTTTTATACACTGGGATACCCCAACCGTGAGGTCTATCAAAGTCTGAATGAAAACCTGTTGTCGACACTGGTTCAGGACACCACACGCCAGACTCAGCAATCCGCGCAGTTATACCATTTGCTGATGGCCAATGACTTTAATGGACTTCGACAGTTGTTCCATAGCTTTTATGCCAGCATCCCTCACCATTGGTACACGCATAACGATATTCAGAATTTTGAAGGCTACTACGCCAGCGTGTTTTACTCCTACTTTGCCGCACTGGGAATTCCGACTATTGTGGAAGATTGCACCAACTTTGGGCGACTGGACATGACGGTACGGTTTAATCAACAGGTGTACCTGTTTGAGTTTAAAGTCGTTGAAATCGCACCGGAAGGCAAAGCCCTGCAACAGCTGAAAGACAAAGCCTATGTCGATAAATATCTGGCATTTAACCAGCCGATTCATTTAATCGGCGTGGAATTTAGCAAGGAGTCGCGGAATATTGTGGGGTTTGAGGTTGAGGGAGCCGCTCGCTCAACAGCGTGACTCCCGATGCCCCGTCACTGCTTTCGATGAGTGATTCCACCTAACCCTGTATCGCCTCAGCCGCCGCCCAACCCGACAACACCGCGCCTTCCACTCTTGGCCCACCAAACGCATCACCCGCCAACACCATTTTAGGCACGTCACTAATAGTCAAGTATGGCTGTTCAGACATTGTCTTTGGCTTGCTGTAACGCCATGCGTGAACCTGAAAATCGACTACGGATGCACCTAGCAAATGCTCAGCCACAGTCAATAGTTCCTGCCCCACTTCACGCCGATCACGTTCCCAGTTTTTACGACTGTATTCAACACTGGCTTGCAGTGTCACCGAGGGTTCTGCCGAGACACCCTTTTGCTGATTATCCGCCAACCACGCAATGGGGCCGACTGTCATTGCCAAGCCGCCCGGTGCCGGAATTTCAGGCTCGGAGTGCAGCGTTGCTATCACGGTAATACACGGGTCGTATTCAATGCTGGTCAGCAGCGCTTTGTCATTGGCGGTCATGGCAATATGCCCCGCCTCCAGAAGTGCCAGTGTTTGCGGAATGGGCGAGGTAATCACGATGGCTTCGCTGCAAATTTGCTCACCAGATTCCAATGTCGTCAGCCAGCCGTTCCCCGATAGTGTGACGGATGTGGCACACTTGCCCAAGGTATAGTCCAGGCCCATCGCCAACTGCTGAGCCATCACGTTCATGGTAGGTACACCCCGATAGTGCGGATATTCTTCACCACTCTCCTCGCCACTATGGAACCATACCTCCATCAACCCACGCGCTTGCCAGCTTTCGAGCAATGCCTGAAAGCGGTCACTACGCGCAGTGACAAACTGTGCGCCATATTCGGCAATGGCCTCGCCCATCTGCTGATACGCCAAGCGGCCACCTAATGCCTGTGTCTTGTCGATGACTAACACGGTCTTACCTGCGCTGTGCAGATCACTCGCAGCGGCCAAGCCAGCCATGCCAGCGCCAATAATAAGAACTTCCACAAAGTGTGTCATTTGTGACATGGATCATCCTGTAATGTGTGTATTAATGGAATGTAACGCGGCTAAAGTGTACACCAAACCCCACCAGCAGTCGCAGTCAGGAACATGCTGCCAATTACCGTCAGCCACAATCACCCAAAGCAAAGCATCACGCATCACGCATCTGGTTTTCAATATAGCGTTAGCGGATTCCCTCACGTATATTATTAAGACTACATTTACTACTTCAGGAGCAACTATGGCCCATTTTGAATTTGCACCCATGCCAGATAAGGATGGTTTTTTTGGTGAATACGGCGGGCAGATTATCCCGCCAGAACTGAAAACGGTTATGGATGAAATCAACGAAGCCTATGAACAAATCCGTCAACAACCTGAGTTTATCAAAGAGCTGGATAGGCTTAATCAGGATTATGTGGGCCGCCCCAGCCCGATTTACCACGCAAAGCGCCTAAGTGAAAAGCTAGGTGGCGCACAGATTTACCTGAAGCGTGAAGACCTGAACCACACCGGCGCACATAAAATTAACCACTGTCTGGGTGAAGCACTGCTGGCGAAATACATGGGAAAAACCCGCGTTATCGCTGAAACTGGCGCAGGTCAACACGGTGTTGCACTGGCAACTGCCTGCGCCTTGGTGGGTATCCCTTGCGAAATCCACATGGGCCAAGTCGATGTGGAAAAGGAAGCGCCCAATGTCACCAAAATGAAGATTTTGGGCTGTAATCTGGTGCCAGTCACACGCGGTACCGCCACACTCAAAGATGCGGTAGACAGTGCCTTTGAGGAATACTTGAAAGACCCCGTGAATACAATTTACGCCATCGGCTCCGTGGTCGGCCCTCACCCATTCCCAAAAATGGTGAGAGACTTCCAAAGCATCATTGGCCGTGAAGCCCGCCAACAGTTTAGCGAGCGCCACAATAAACTACCGGATTATGTAGCAGCCTGTGTTGGTGGCGGCTCCAACGCAATCGGATTGTTCACTGCCTTTTTAGACGATGACAATGTCAAGATTGTCGGTGTTGAGCCATCGGGCAAAGGACTGGACACGCCAGACCACGCGGCTACCCTATCCAAAGGCGTACCGGGTGAAATTCATGGAATGAAATGCTATGTACTGGCTGATGAGCAGGGCCAGCCCTTGCCGGTTCACTCCATTGCCTCAGGGCTGGACTATCCGGGCATCGGGCCACAGCACTCCTACCTGAAAGACTTGGGACGCGCAGAATACACCGTAGTCGATGATCAGGAATGTCTGGATGCCTTTATACAACTGTCTCGCACCGAGGGCATTATTCCGGCGCTGGAAAGTGCTCATGTTGTTGCTTGGGCGATGAAAAAAGCCCCAAGCTTGAATAAGGATCAAAGCATTCTGATCAACTTGTCCGGCCGTGGCGACAAGGACGCGGATTATGTTGCTGAGCTGTTAAAACTGTAAGCTTTAGCAAGCTTCTGGAAAAGCAGAAGGGATTAGGCCTTGTTGGTCTAATCCTTTTTTGCCAATGGCACTAACAGAGGTAGCGGAAGCTACTAACTCACCACACCCTCAACAACCAACATCAATCAAATAATGGTTCCCCACTGCCTGCGGAAGTGTACGCTCAGCGGCTGGTTTGCGAGTAGCAATGGCCTCGCGGATGTCCTCAATCAGCGGTTCGGCAGAGGCAAAGTAACCATGCCCCAGATCCAGAATGCCAAAGCCATCCACTTCGATGGTTTCAATGCCGGCATATTCGTAAACAGGCGGCACAATACCCACGCGGTCGGCTTGGTGAAGCCATTTTGAGGCGGCCACGGCTTTGTCGTCACCAGAGACATACAGCGTCCGGTTTTCGTATTGGTGTGGGAAGGATGAGGTTTTGTCTTCAAATACTCGCACGTCTTCATCCGGCGCACAGAAAAATACCTGCCCCAGCTTTAACTGCGGGAAGCCGTTGGCCATAAGCCTTTCCAAGGCCGCAATAAAACCACGATTCCCCATACTATGTACGAACAGATGCACTCGCTCCGCGCCCGATTTTTCACAAAGCTCATGCAGAAATTGCGCGATGTATTTAACGCTGGCACCAATCGTCGCTTCATCAGCCGTATAATCGGTCACACGACCATGAGAGGGCCAGCTATAAAATGCGATTTCTCCGGGCAATTTAAGGTCATAACCAATCTGTGCTGCACGCACGGCGGCTTCTTCAAAGCTCACATTAAAGCCATGAATCAGGACAAATGCATTGCGTTCGCCGGGCTTCCACCAGCTTTCCAGTTTATGCCGGAAGCCTTCCCAGAATGCATCCTGTGGCAGTGCGTGCGCACTGTGGACTTTGAGCGAGTCATCTTTTTCCAGATAAATCCAGCGCCGCCACCACGCCGTTCCGACAGACCCCGGCTTGTGGCTTTTTGGGATAAAGACATTGCAGATACCGTAAGTCAAGGCATTGGCCGAGGCGTCACTGGAGAAGTCTTGATCAACCTCATGGATATTGACAGGCAAACGATTGGTGGCAAACCAGACTCGCACCAAGCGTTTATCCGGATCAGCCCATCGTGAGGCAATCTCCGCCTCACCAGCATCACCCGCCCCTCGTGAAACGGATGTTTGCTGGATGGCGTATTGCAGGATGTTAAACAGCATTTCACACAGTTCGTTAAAATCCTGCTCCATCAACAGATCACGTAACTGCAGCAGGTCGTCTGCTTCGCGCAACTGCACCGCATTGTTGATAATCTGCGCTTCGATATCCCCCCGAATAGGTGCCAAATCTATCAGAAAATCAGGGGTAAATCGGGCAACCGGATCATCTTGTCGTTGGCAATCCGTTGCTCCCAACGGCTGGTCCACAGATTCACCATACAAGGTCACTGCGACAGTGCTACGTTCAGGATTGTTTTCAATCTGTAAGTGATAAGGCTTCATAACCACGTCCATGACGGCTCAAGCAAAGCTAGACCATAACACAAATCAGAGAACAATCCGGCCAAAAAATAAGGACATCCAGATAGCTGATCATACCGAGATGCCCTTATTTCATGCGATGTTAGTTGACAGAAACCGCTGGCTTTTTACTGACCAGAATACTTTCCTGCACATTAGCATTACCCGCGAAGATACCTTTCAGGGTGGCTTGCGCCTGAGCTGCTAGACCCTTATTAGCAAATGGCCCGAAGTTGACCCGATACAACTTTTTCCCGTCTCGTCCTGCGGAGGTCACAACGGTTTCAAAACCGTCCTTGGCAAAGCTGTTTTTCAGTGAATTAGCCTTGCTATGGTCGGATGTGGTAATGACTTGAATATAATAGGCAGGCTCCACTACGGGCTTATTCCGGGGTGGTTGCCGCACGACGGCCTGACGGTGATTGGGCTGTGACACTTGCGCCGTATGAGGGGTGCGACGAGGTTGTTGCACGTGGTTTAGTACAACCTGAGTTGGTGCCGCGACAGACCGCTGAACAGCAGGATTCATACGTTTTGATACGCGCTTGCCGTTTTTATTGGTAATGCTTCTATCTTCCAGACACCGCTTTAAAAGCTGCTGTTTGCCTTTGGTATGAACTTTGGTAATTCGATGCTTACGCTTGTCAGTGCTCACAGTCAAACACCCGCACGAATAGCCATAAGTACCGGTGACACGAACATAGCCATTAGGAATAATATCCGGCAGTTGATCAATGGATTGTGGAGATACGGAGTAGCCGCCCGGTGTAGAAATCTCCCAACTTGCGTCTTTATCCGTGATCCACCACCTACCCGGGCCGGGGTTTTCAATCCAACCACAGCGGTACTCTGAAGCCATTACGGGTAAGCTCAGGCAGAACAGCCCTATTCCCATGCCTAATTGACGAATCCCCAGTTTCATATATGCAAACATTATTTTACTCTATTATGGTTAAAAGTTAATCATTATGCATGATTCTGCCACAACCATCAGAATAAGTTTAATATTTTTTAAACAATGTAAACCCGCCCTGCCCTGCTCATCAGGCCATGACAAAACACCACAGTGTCCACCATCAGCCACCGAAGCAATCAGACAGTTTGATTATTCTTTCCAAGCATTATTTAACATAACATTTATATGACGAAGTATTTAGCCGATTACCCTAGGTTCAGCTTCCAGAAAAATTCCAAATTTGTCTTTCACCGATGCCTGAATTTGCTCCGCCACCGCCCAGAGTTCAGCGCCGGTTGCGCTGCCATGATTAACCAACACCAAGGCATGTTTGTCATACACGCCTGCATCCCCCTGCCGATAAGCTTTCCATTGGCACTGATCAATCAACCAGCCCGCCGAGGTCTTCATCAGCCCATCGTTGTCAGCAACCGGATAGCCCGGCAGTGCTGCAAAGCGTGTTTTCAATGCATTCCACTGTTCACGCGGCAGTATCGGGTTTTTAAAGAAACTGCCCGCACTACCCATCTCCGTCGGATTCGGCAGTTTACTCTGGCGCAAGGCAATAATGGCATCGCTAATTAATCGTGCGGTTGGTTTTTGCCCTGCCAGTGCGGCCTCCACACCCGCATAAGCCATCACCCACTGCGGCTTTTTGGGTAAACGAAAAGTCACCGAGCGAATCAACCAACGATCTGCTTGCTGGCTTTTAAAAAAACTATCGCGGTAGGCAAACTGGCAATCGTTAACGCTAAACTCACGTTGCTCGCCACTGACCAGATCAACCGCTTGTAAAGAAGCCATACGGTCGGCCAACTCTACGCCATAGGCACCGATGTTTTGTATCGGCGCAGCACCAACCGTACCGGGAATCAGAGATAAATTCTCCAGACCAGCATAGCCCTGATCAATCGTCCAGCGTACAAATTCATGCCAGTTTTCCCCAGCAGCGGCTTGCACATAATAGGCTTCGTCATCTTCAGTAATCTGTGTGCGACCCTTCAGATTCACCAGCACCACCAAGCCATCAAAGTCGTTGCGAAACAACACATTACTGCCACCACCAAGCAGCAGGCATTGTCTATTCGGGTGGGCGGCTCGCCATTGGATAAGTGCATCAATATCCGCCGTGGTATTGATTGTTGTGAAAAAACGCGTGGAAGCGTCAACGCCGAAGCTATTGAGCCGTTTTAATGAGTAATTTTCTTGTATTTGCATGGCGCGCATTTTACAGAATTAAGCGTATAATAGCCCCCTTTTGAACAACTCAGGCTAGAATTAACATGTCTCACTCTGTCAATAAAGTCGTCCTCGCTTACTCCGGCGGACTTGATACCTCAATCATTGCCAAGTGGCTTACTGATACTTATGGCTGCGACGTTGTTACCTTCACCGCTGACATCGGACAAGGCGAGGAAGTAGAACCTGCGCGCGCCAAAGCCGAGGCGCTGGGCATTAAAGAGATTTATATTGAAGATTTGCGCGAGGAGTTTGTGCGTGACTATGTGTTCCCGATGTTCCGCGCCAATACAATTTACGAAGGGGAGTATTTGCTGGGTACGTCCATTGCCCGCCCGCTCATTGCCAAGCGTTTGATTGAAATTGCCAATGAAACCGGCGCCGATGCCATTTCACACGGGGCAACAGGTAAGGGGAATGATCAGGTACGTTTTGAGCTAGGTGCATACGCACTCAAGCCCGGTGTTCACGTGATTGCTCCTTGGCGTGAGTGGGACTTAAGCTCCCGTGAGTCACTGATGAATTATGCAGAAACACACGGCATTCCTATCGACTACCAAAAGCAGGCAACAAAATCACCATACTCTATGGATGCCAACTTGCTACACATTTCCTATGAGGGCGGCATTCTGGAAGACCCTTGGACAGAGGCTGAGGAAGATATGTGGCGCTGGTCAGTTTCACCAGAAAATGCACCTGACAAGCCCACTTACATTGAGCTGACGTATGAGCATGGTGATCCGGTTGCGCTGGACGGCGAGCGTCTATCCCCTGCCACCATGCTGGAAACATTGAACAAACTAGGTGGTGACAACGGTGTGGGCCGTTTAGATATTGTGGAAAACCGCTATGTTGGCATGAAGTCCCGCGGTTGTTATGAGACACCGGGCGGCACCGTTATGCTCAAAGCACACCGCGCCATCGAGTCGCTCACCCTGGATCGTGAAGTCGCTCACCTGAAAGATGCCATGATGCCGAAATATGCTGAGATTATTTACAACGGCTATTGGTGGAGTCCTGAGCGTGAAATGATGCAGAAGATGATTGATGCCTCACAAGAACACGTCAACGGCAAGGTTCGCCTGAAATTATACAAAGGCGCGGTGACGGTTGTTGGTCGTAGCTCAGAAAAGGACAGCTTGTTTGATGAGAAAATTGCGACCTTTGAAGATGACGAAGGCTCATACGATCAAGCAGATGCCGAAGGCTTCATCAAGCTAAATGCCTTGCGTTTGCGCATTGCTGCGGCACGTGATCGTTAAGCATGAGCCTCGACGATCGCATTACCAAGCTCGAAATCCTGCTCACGCAGCAGGATGACGTGGTGGAAACCCTCAACCGGCTAGTGCATGAGCAGCGCCTGGTGGTTGAGGCGTTGCAACGGCAGGTCAAGCGTTTGGAAGATAAGCTAAGCACTGTGGGCGGTGCCCAGCTTGCAGCGGAAAAAGACGAAACGCCCCCACCTCATTACTAATGCAACGCAAGATTACATTGGCGGTTAGCGGGTACGAGACGTGCCCCGCCGCCGAGTTAGCGCAACTTGCCCGACTGCTCGGCTGTCCGCTGTATGCAGATGCGCCGGACGCACAGTATGTCCTGCACCGCAGCAAACAACGCCTCGAATTATTCAATCCCTCTGAACCCAACACCAAAGCCATTTTTGCAGACTTTGTTGAGGGAAAAACAAGGCATCGTCGTTTGTTTGGTGGCGGCAAAGGACAAGACCTGGCCAAAGCACTTGGCCTGCAAAAATTTCCTGAAGCGAGTGTGGTAGATGCCACCGCAGGCCTAGGGAGTGATGCCTTTGTAATGGCAACGCTTGGCTGTCGTGTCACCTTATTAGAACGCAATCCTGTGGTACAATTACTACTGAGCGACGCACTTAGCCGTGCTGATGAGAGTGGTGACGTGGAGGTTCAGGCCATCGCTGCCCGTATGCGTTTGGTACAATCCCCCGCGATTGATTACCTTGATGCACTGGTAGCAGAAGACTACCCACAACTCATTTACCTTGATCCCATGTTCCCTGAGCGAGGAAAGCAGGCTCAGGTCAAAAAAGCCATGCGCTTCTTTCACGATATCGTTGGGGAAGATGCCGATGCCGATCAGTTATTGGAAATAGCCCTGCAACGGGCGATTGAGCGCATTATTGTCAAGCGACCGTTGCGTTCAGACACGCTTAACGAGCGTAAACCAGACTTTCAGATCCGTGGCAAAACCATTCGTTATGATGTGTATTTAGGCACACGTCACGGCATCCATCGGCCAATCACCAGCTGACCAGCCTGTGCAAAATAATGCGGAGGCACAGCTAACATTTGCGTGCCGCCAACCCGCCTTCCGGTAAGATCAAAACGATTGCCACTACAGGTATCTTTCAGCACTTTCCCATTGAAAAACAGCGGACAATGGCCGGAGTCACCGCGATCAATATACACAAAATAGCTGGCATCCACCGAGCGCCACGGATGACTCTCCACCGATGCCTGGTTAATCTCCGGTGACTTGCCAGTAGATTGAATCAAGCCCAGTTGACTCTCTCCATCCCGCTTGATAACCCCCACCCGCTGACCATTCCACACCACATGCGTCGGCACTGTACTGCTAACCATTGCCAGCTTTAGTGTCACCACTTCATTGGGCACAACAGTCACTTCCTCAGTGTCCACACCACTATTGAATGCTGCATTTAAAAACACACCAAGTAATGCAATAATGCCGACCACCGCCATCAGCTTCATAATCACGCGGTACAATAATCGTTTATCCGTCATGGGAATCCATCGTGCCAGAGTTTAGAAAGTTTTTACTGTTAGGTGCCGCACTTGCGGGTCTCAGCGTACTATTAGGTGCATTCGCTGCACACGGGCTTGAAAGAAGCATTAGCGAGGCACGCCTGCTGGACAACTTCAACACCGCCGCCCGTTACCAATTCTACCATGCACTCGGCCTGATCGCCGTATTCCTGCTATCCAGCCATAACCTCGACAACAAGCTGTTGGACAAATCCGGCTGGGCAATGTTCCTTGGTATTGTATTGTTTTCAGGCAGTTTATATCTCTACGTCCTCAGCGGCATTAAAAACATTGCAATGATCACACCGATTGGTGGCATGTTAATGATCGTCGCTTGGCTACTGATGTTTCTGGCCGCGTTTCGTGCGAAACCATGACTACATCAAACAAGCCTTGGTCAGTATTGATCCCCGTCTTACTGCTGGCAGTGCTATTGGGTGTATGTTTACTCAACGGTGGGGACTATTGGCTATTTATTCAGGGCAACAGATTGGCACAATCACTACCGCCCACATTCTGGCAAATACTCTCCACCCTCGCCGATCCTCTTGCTGCACCCTTGATTGTATTTGCTTTATTTTATAAGCAACCGCTATTTTTAAGAGCCTTATTAATCGGCGCAATAATGGCTCTCACGGTTAGCTTTGGCCTAAAATATGGCTTTGGCTTGCCACGCCCCACTGATGTTTTAGCCGCCCATGAGTTTGTGAAAAGCGGGCCTGATATGCAATCGCCCAGCTTTCCCTCCGGTCATACCATCACTATCTTTTTGTTAATGAGCCTGATCAGTCACTGGTTCGGGAATATGCACCTGACGGTTTCATTGTTTGTTATCGCGCTGGGCATCAGCCTAAGCCGAATTGCCGTGGGCGCACACTGGCCTTCAGATATTTTACTGGGGGCATTATTAGGCTGGGCTATCGGCTGGGTAGCCATTCAAATCAATCAGCAAATCAGCCAGCGGCTTGGCGATACGCTTTCTGAAAAATGGCTATTGAGTATTTATTTTACGGGTTTATTGACCGGCATTTATGCGCTGATTACTAAAACACCCTACCCCGACGGGCAGTGGCTGAGTACCGCCGCCGCGCTGTTTGCCATCGCGTATGGCCTGAGATCCATTACTGAATGCCTGCATCAGCAGAAAGGCTAACTTACTGCCAAAGCGTCTTGCCAGAGGCTTTAGCAATCACTTCCATGCGCGCCGCATGCGCCGCCAGCTCATCCTCACTGGCCTTGATAACGCGCAAGCCTTCTGTTGGCAAATGAAAGCCACCTGCCTCCTCCTGGCCATCATTATCCACAATCGGCACTGGCTGATCATCCAGACTCAACGCCACCTGCCCACCGGTCATGGCTAGATAAACATCACCCAGAATTTCCGAGTCAAGCAATGCACCGTGTAGCTCTCGGTGTGCATTATTGATGTCGTACCGCTTACATAATGCGTCCAGACTATTACGCTGGCCGGGGTGCATCTCACGTGCCATTTCCAGCGAATCAATCACCGTACAAATATCCGTGATACTCCCCCAGCCATCGTTCAGCAAACCCAGCTCGTAGTCGATAAAGCCAATATCAAACGGTGCATTGTGAATAATCAGCTCAGCGCCTTTTACATAGTCGATAAAGTCTTTAACAATCTCATGGAAGCGCGGTTTATCCGCAAGAAACTCACTGGTGATACCGTGTACCGCCAATGCGCCTTCTTCACTTTCCCGATCTGGCTGGATGTATTGATGATAGTTATGCCCCGTCATTTTACGGTCGATAATTTCCACGCAACCAATTTCAATAATCCGGTTGCCATCGCGCGTTTCAATACCCGTGGTTTCGGTATCCAGAACAATTTGTCTAAGCATTGTTTATTCCATCTTTTACTTGCCACATGGCAGCATTACACACCGGATGCGTGACCGGATTTTTCATCCATTGCCTTATTAGCCAACTCATCAACCCGCTCATTGTCGGCATGCCCACTGTGCCCCTTGACCCAATGCCAATTGACTTGGTGTTTGTCACACGCAGCATCCAGCCGCTGCCATAAATCCTGATTTTTTACCGGCTGTCTGGACGACGTTTTCCAGCCCTTTGCTTTCCAATTTGCGATCCAACGGGTAATCCCCTGACGCACATATTGGGAATCCGTGGTAAGAATGACCTTGCACGGCATTTTCAGCGCCTCCAGCCCGACAATTGCTGCCATCAATTCCATGCGGTTATTGGTCGTCTCTGGCTCATAGCCGTACAGCTCTTTTTCGTGCTTGCCAAAGCGCAACAACGCCCCCCAACCACCCGGCCCCGGATTGCCACGGCAGCCGCCATCAGTAAACAACTCAACGGTTTTCATTGTCGTCATAGTATGTGATTATTTCCGTAGGCGCCTAGCCTGAGAAGTTTTCCTTGCGTACGCGCCTTGCGGTACGGTTCAGAGCCACTTTTCCGCCCGATAGCAGTATCGGTGCCTCCCAAACCTTTTTGTAAGGCCTTCTGGCGATGACTTGTTTCTTGGCGTGGATAACGTACAGATTGCCCAATAAAGGCCAGACAAGCTTCCCCAACGACTCCATCCAGTCTAATTGCTGGTAAAGGTTTTCATTTTGCACACCCGGACGGAAGCCCAAATACTGAACATCCAACATTTCAAAACCCAACAGTGAAAACCAGTCCCGAACCCGCGACATTGCGGGGAAATCCACCCGCTTTCTTAAACGCTTTCCAGATTGCATTAACGACCAGGGATTAAAGCCGATAAGGATAAGCTGACCTTCCGGCACCAGAATGCGATCAATCTCACGCAAAACCTGATGCGGGTCAGTGCTGGACTCTAAAACATGGCTGGCAACAACAAGGTCGATATTATCCGTCTCAATCGGCAATTGTTCGGGGGCGGCAATCACGTCGTGCACCGCATGATTCATGCCAATCGATGCACTGAAAGCCACGCGGGAATGCTCAAAGAACCGTGTATGCCCGCTCAAAGCCCCCATTTCCAAGGCGTAGTAGCCAAAGATTTCCGACATATACTCCGCGCACAGCTGATCCAGTTGTGACAAGACCTGCCCGCCAGCCAGCGAGTCGTACCAGTCTTTACACAAGGTCAAATTTTCATCGCCAATCTGCATCATAGAGTCATCCATACTTGGAAATCCTACTAGAATTTTGTTTGGGTTTATAGGAAATCTTTGGGCAACTACCTACTGAGATTATTTCATTTCTGATAGTAAATCAGGATTTTTTACTAAATTTCTGACACCGTGGGCGTGGTCCTCAGAAAAGGCATTATCCTTACACCATTCACCAACTGTTTTAATATCAACTTTTGCCACTTTTGGTCGCACACTCCAAGTGACTTGAAAAGGGGAACCTTTTTCGTTGTAACCGGGGCCGGTGGTTGAACCAATATATTGAATCGGTTCCCCCGTATTACCGGGAATGTTTACCGCCTGGTGGAAACCATTTTTTATGGTATGCGCATTCACTTTTTGAAAGTCCAAAGCCTCATCATCATTAACAACGACATAAACCTGTGCCTCTACACGTAGCTGAGGATTTTTGGTTGCCTCATTAAAACAGGCACCCAAAGTTTTACCAGGCGCAACATTAGCTGTTGAGTAAACGTAATGCACCTCAATGGTATCGCCAACAGCAATACTGTCATGCTTTCCGGGGCAAACTTCTGCCGCCGCACGGCTTTCGGCTTCACTCAATTTTCCTGTGTATTGATACCCGCCTCTGTAGCCTTCACCGTCACCATTACCGGCATATTTTGTAAACTCACCACCCTTATGTTCGGCACTTTCATGAAAGTGAATATTGCACAAATTCATCTCACTTGAAGCAGGCGCCATGTTAAAAGTATTATGATTTTTACCCAGCAACGCATCAATATCACGTGGCGCCTGTGGGCCAAAACCCTTACCTTTGGTATTTTTTGCCAACGCTTGTCGTTGCTTAGCAACATAAGCATCATCAACTGTTGCCTGATGATTATCAGCAGCCGCACCACCCGTTAGTGCCGCCAATCCCAACACAGATAACAATACTCTCACTTTCATAAACCACCTCTGATTTGTTGTTAACGAAACGTCGTTATAAATAATAACCGACGCCAGAATCGCACCCTGAGTATAGGACAGCGATTCGTGAAAGTTAAGATGTTAAGCGTCAAGGAATTGCGGCGTCAATTACCCGCCTTTTATTGTTTGAGCACTACCAAAAGCACTTTTTTGTTTTACGAAGGAAGGATAGGAGGACATCAAGGAAGTCTTGCCCGATGCCCTCAGGTTAAAGCTGAATATTTTTAGCGGCAACGGCACACAGCAGCAGAAATCTGGTCATTCCAGAGATTGCCTATATAAGCTGTATTGCCCGGCCCAAAGGTGCGGCTGTCTCCACCATAGTTTTTGTGCTGATAGACCGTGAGGGTACATGAGGAAGGTACCTTAACGGCAGACACCCTGTCGTTCCAGTTGTTGCCCACCCAAGGCATATTGCCATGCACTGACAAGACGCTACCGAAAAAGTTGGCGTGTTCATACATCAAGCAAGCCGGGCGTGGCGGCTCTGGACATTGGCACCGTAGTGAAGATATCTGATCGTTCCAGAGATTACCGACAAAGCTGGTGTTGGCAGTGAAAACTCGTTTATCCCCAGCGTAATTAATGTGTTGATAAGCAATCAGTTTGCAACTTTTATTAACCTTGATAGATGAAATTCGATCATTCCACCAGCTACCAATATGAGAAATGTTCCGCCCGGGTGCCATGGAAAATGCAGCACCACCATAATTAATATGCTCATAAACCCTGCAATCTGCCTGGGCAACTGAAATGCCCAAGAGGCTGAGCAAAATAGTCAGTCCGCTTCTGGAAAGAATCATGATTAGATACCTCGCAAGTATAAAAAACTGAGAAATGACAACCGGTGGCTTATTTTTATTCTCCACAAGGACATTGTCTCATGTTATGAGACGGGCTGTCACCCCCTGAAAAGGGGGGCGAATTGCGGCGTCAATTACCCACCTTTTTATTGTTTGGGCACTACCAAAAGCACTTTTTTGTTTTACGAAGGAAGGACAGGAGGGCATCAAGGAAGCCTTACCTGATGCCCTCAGATTAAGACTGAACATTTTCAGTGGCAATGGCACACAGCGGCAATCCGGTCATTCCAGAGATTGCCCAATATAATGGATTTACAAGCGTTCACTAAAAGCCAACTTAAACCCGAGTGCTGCAAAACCTGCGGCAAAGGTTCTTTGTATTGCCAAACTCGCTTTTTTTGAATGCACAATAAATTTTCTAAAACTGCCTGATAACACCCCGTATACGATGAAGACAGCAAAAGTTATCAGCATAAAAGTAGCACCTAAAACAAGCATTTGCAGCAATGCATTTTCTGCTGTAGGTGGGATAAACTGCGGCAAGAATGCCAGAAAAAATATTGATAGCTTTGGATTCAAAATATTTAACAAAAATCCTTTTAAAACAATAGCTTTATATTTTTTATCTGCGTTTTTGTCACCGACCGAAAGCGGAGTGGCTGATTTCCACATCTGCCAAGCCAGGTAAAGTAAATAGGCAACACCAAGATATTTCACCACCTGAAATACAACTGCGCTGGTGTGAAAAATGGCGGCTAAGCCAAAGACACTAGCTAAAAGAGCGGGGATGATTCCCAGTGTGCAGCCAAGCGCTGCAAAGATACTTGCCCGCTTGCCAACGAAAAGACCTGTTGCAACCGTGTATAAAACGCCCGTTCCCGGAATCAGCACAACTACGAGAGCAGTGATTAAAAATTCAACCGAAATCATTCTGTGTCTCCTATTTCTATTTTCTCGGTGCTGGATTCTAGTGGTTAGCAACAACAAGTTCGATATGATCCTTCTCAATCAGCAATTGCTCAGGGACAGCACTACCATAATTAATATGCTCATACCCCCCCGCAACCTGTTTGGGCATTGTCTCATGTTGTGAGACGAGTCGTCATCCCCTGAAAAGGGGGGCGCTCATCAACGACCAACCATTCAGGCAAAAAGCCAGAACGGATTTCCCACTATCAACAGCCCAATGTGCTGAAGGTCATTCGTGATATTTGGTTTGCGACAGATCACAAGGACATTTGGACGGCTAAAGCAGCCCAGTAGATTCGCCAACCTAAAAACACCCATATTCAGCTTATACTAAGTCAAAACGCGCTACCCTCACCGAAAAAATAAAAAACCATAACTCCATAAAAAAATAATAATCCGCCCGTGTCAACGGGGTTTGGAAAGGGTAATAAAATGGGACAACAAAGAAACTTGTCGCTTGCCATTGCAACGACGATCTCGATGTCAGCCATCACCGGCTGCAGCGTGGGAGCTGACCGGGTGAAACCAATTCCCCCTCAGGCTTCGGCGAGCTCACCGACTATTGTTCATGAAGAAATCGCTTATTTGAGTGGAACTCGAACCCGTCGCCATCCGGTACGTCATTCTTATGCTGCCGAAAATCAAAAGTCAGCGTACCCCGCGACCAATCAGTCATACCCCCCTAAGCCGCCAGCGCAGTTATATCAACCAGTTCAACACACGACCCAGCAGGCCGCACCACAGCATGGTGATCAGTTTGATGACGAGCTATTTTATGCCGCAAGTGTTTTGCTGGATGACTCAAGTAGCCAACAGAACCAAACTCAGGCTAGGCACCCCGCCCCCAGAGCAGCGATTGTTGCGCCACGGGCCGCTGTAAGATCGTATCGCCCTGCGCGGCAGCAACCCACACAAGCTTATAAGGTTAGCCACCAAGCTGATTCTATTCTGGATGATCCGGCCTATCATCAGGCGCTACTGGAATTAGCTGGACTGGCGCCAAGTCAACCTCAGCCGAATGCACGTGTAGCGGCTCCAACCGCTATGGCTACCCCTCGGCCAATGACCCGACAACCGCTGAAAGTGGCACAGCCACCCAGCCCCATTCCAGCGGCTGCAACAACACATCCCAATGCAAACCGCTACCTACCCAATGTGCCTCAC
This sequence comes from Pseudomonadota bacterium, assembly GCA_002747455.1. Lineage (GTDB taxonomy): Bacteria > Pseudomonadota > Gammaproteobacteria > Thiotrichales > Thiotrichaceae > Leucothrix. The sequence continues at coordinate 43,532 of PDPG01000018.1, forward strand.
GAGGATATGTGGAACCACATGAAGGCGGGCTACAAAATGGGGCGTTACACCCACCGACGTGATGTACAGCGTTTTATTCGCGTTTATGGCAGCGATCCAGAGCGCTTACAACGTATTGCAAACCGCGCAACAAACTATATGCATATTGTGGTTAATGAACTAAAGCGCCGCCGTATGCCCACCGAACTGGCACTGCTGCCATTTGTAGAAAGTGCTTATGTTAATACAGCAAAATCTCATGCAGGGGCTGCTGGAATCTGGCAGTTTATACCATCCACTGGCCGCCTCTATGGTTTGAAACAAAACCGTGGCTTTGATGGCCGTATGGATGCATTGGAGTCCACCCGCGCAGCACTGGACTACTTGCAAAAATTACACCGCCAGTTCAGAGGTGACTGGTTTCTGGCACTAGCAGCCTATAACGCAGGTGAAGGACGTGTTAGCCGCGCCATTCGTTACAATCGTACACGTGGTCGCAAGACTGACTACTGGAGCCTCCGTTTACCACGTGAAACGCGTGAGTATGTGCCTCGTTTGTTAGCTTATAAGCACATTGTTAGTCATCCGCAGGCTTATGGCTTTCACCTACCGAGAACACCCAATACATCTAAACTGGTTGAAATTCATGTCAATAAGCCGGTTAATCTACGCCGAGTAGCCGCTCACGCCGGTCTTCCCGCAGACACATTAACCAGCCTGAATCCAAACTTCCTAAAGGGAATCACCACGCCACGTATCAGCAAACGTATCCTGCTACCTATGGTACAGGCACACCGCTTAGCGAGTGTGATTCATTGGCTGCCCGCTGAAAGGCGTGTGAGTATCGCACCAATCAAGTCACGTTATAAAAAGCGTTACAAAAAGAAGCGTAGTAAAAAAAGAAGGCCTCGCTACCGAACCCATCGCGTGAAGCGTGGTGAAACACTGTATCGTATTGCGATGCGTCATGGCCTGACGGTAAACAAGTTGAAACGTCTGAACCGTATCCGGGGCAACACCATTAAAGTGGGCACCCGTCTACGGCTGATTTAAATACATTTCCTCTGCTGTGTTGGCCTCTTATCTTTAGGGTAATGAGGCCATTATTATTACTGGAAAGCTGTTGGTAATTCTTTCAGAATGCGACGAACCGAGGATGAAAGACCATGCAAACACAATCCCAGATTCGCCAATACATTCAGCAACAACGTCTGTCATTAAGCAAGCAACAACAGTCTGATTACTCATCACAAATTTGTGAACAAATCCTTAATAGCAAGCTTTTAGATAAGGCGCAGCACATTGCATTTTACCTGCCTGTACGGGGGGAAGCCGACCCCACCAGTCTGCAACTGCTGGATGCTCACCGTGACAAGCAGTTCTATTTACCGATATTGTCCGAAGCCAAGGCTAATCATTTAGCATTCGCGGAATATAACCAGCAAACGCCTATGATGCTGAATAAATTTAAAATTCCTGAGCCGGATTTACCTTCCGAAGCACTCTTGTACGACCCGTCAATACTGGATGTTGTGTTGATGCCATTGGTAGCTGTTGATCCACAAGGCAACCGAATTGGCATGGGCGGTGGATTTTATGACCGGACGTTTGCGTTTAAACAAACAAATAAACAACAATCACCGCTGTTAGTCGCTTTTGCCTATGACTTCCAACTCATTGATCCACAAACACCCCAAAGCTGGGATGTTGCGATGGATGTGATTGCTTTGCAAAGCCAGGTACGTCATGTTCCTATGTCAACCTAAAGCAAAATGGTTCATTTTCAGATTGCGTGATGTTCGACGTACTTATAAGGTTGATTCAACGTATAGCGCATCACAAAACCACTCAGTTTAAAAAGCCTTTTCAGGCGAGTAATTTTAGTTTTGGAGATAAAAAATGGTTGTTTATTTAAACGGCGAATACATGCCAGCTGAACAAGCCAAAATTTCACCGCTGGATCGCGGTTTCTTGTTCGGGGATGGCATCTATGAAGTCACTC
>PDPG01000043.1 GCA_002747455.1 Pseudomonadota bacterium
TTTGCCGCCTTGGGTGTATGGGGCACGGCCTCTGGCTGGCCGGATGTGATTGTCGCGGGTACGATGGCGGCCTTATTCCTGTCTTCAGCCTATCAGATTATGAAACAGGCGTTACATGAGCGGAAACATGAACAACAGGAAGGGCATTCGCATTAGTTGGTCGGTATAAAGCACAGGCGGAGCTTGCTCTCAAAGCGCCTGAGTTTACCGGATAGCGGGTCAACAAATTCAATCGACTTTGCCAATAACTGCAACGGCTTGGAGTAGTCATCGTCTTGAAATGGCTGCAATTCTGGGTAAAACAGGTCGTTCACAATCGGGCAACCAATCGACATCATGTGCACACGGAGTTGGTGTTGCTTGCCCGTGACTGGCCTGAGCAAGTAGCGCGCCAGATCACCCTTGGCTTCGATGATGTCCATACTGGTTTCAGTATTTGGCGTGCCTGCGGTCTCCCGCATTCTAAAAAATGGCTCACCCGCTGTTAAGTGGCTGCGGTGAGTATATGGAAAGTGCCGTGTTGAGCGTGGTGCAATCGCCTCGTAGCTTTTACTGACCTGTCGGTTTTGAAATAGGTTCTGATAATCTGCTCGTACCTGCTTGTTGCAGCTAAATAGCATGACTCCAGCAGTTTCACGATCCAAACGGTGAATCGGGCTGATATCTTCCTGCTGAAAGCGATGCTTTAGGCGCGATAACAGGCTTTCCTTGACATAACGTCCGGTGGGTGTGACTGGAACAAAGTGCGGCTTATCGACAGCGATAATATGTTCGTCTTTGTGCAAAATCGTTTCGGTGAACGGAATGCGCGGCTCGCCCGGCACCTCACGGTAGTAGAACAAAAAACTCTCGGCTACAAAGGGGCTATCTGCCCGATAAGGGACACCTTGTTCATTGACAATATCGCCACGCTCTAAGCGATCAAGGAACATCGCTTCAGGGATAAATGGAAAGCGATCAGTCAAAAACTCCAGAATTGTATCCCAGCTCCCGTACACTTCGTTGGCATTTCTTGAGCTGCCCGGCTTGGGTAACCACGTTCGGCTTGCTGATACACCATCACGCATGGGTAATGGTGACGGGATGGGTGTACGTTTGGGTTTTGGCATATTGTTTGAAGCGGTTGGAGTCTCTCGGTAGTACGTTTGATGAATGCACCAAGCGCGGGAATTATAATGCAATTCCGATGCGGGGAAATAAACGGGTTTTGAAGAAATTTCAACCCTTGCAATGCGGCCAGAGCGCACATATCGCTGTTTATACGCGGACATAGTGCGGCTACTACACTAACCTGGTATTTCTCGTCCTATAAGTTGAGCAATTAGCTCTGCCCGTAACGTAGTGCCCATGATACATTTTACAGCGTTAATTGATTCCGTGACGAGGCTGCTATGTCTGAAAAAATTGTATTTCTGGATGCTTCCACTATTGGGCCGGGTGTCACCATCAGGCGACCGGCGTTCGAACATCATTGGCGGGAATATGAGCGAACCTCGCCGGATGAGGTGGTGTCACGTTTGGCTGAAGCTACCATTGCGATTAGCAATAAAGTTGTCATTACGCCGGAGATGCTCGCACAGCTTTCGCAGCTTAAACTTATTGCCATTGCCGCCACCGGCTACAATATAGTTGATATTGATGCATGCAAAGCAAATGGTGTTGCGGTCTGTAACATTCGTGGCTATGCCGTGAATACAGTGCCAGAGCATACGTTTTCGTTGATATTAGCGTTACGCCGTCATCTGATTGAGTATCGTGAGCAGGTGCTGGATGGTGAGTGGGTTCGGGCCAATCAATTCTGTTTCTTTAATCGCCCGATACGGGATTTGGCTGGGGCTAACCTCGGCATTATTGGTGCGGGTGCTTTAGGGCAGTCCGTTGGGCGCATTGGTTTGGCTTTTGGCATGAATGTGATGTACCTAAACCAGCATATTAGTACACCGCCTGATCATGGGCAGTTAGTGTCTCTGGAGCAGTTGCGTGATGAAGCAGACGTGCTGAGCCTGCATTGCCCACTCACGCCAGATACGCAGTACATTATTGATGAGAACTTTCTTAGCGGTATGAAAAGCACTGCATTGGTGATTAATACCGGACGGGGCGGGTTGATTGATGAGCTGGCACTGTCAAGCGCATTGCGAGAAAGGCACATTGCAGGCGCGGGGATTGACGTGACCGAAATTGAGCCTGCACCATTGGATTCACCGCTGATGCAGGTTGCAGGGCTACCCAATGTCATCCTAACACCGCATGTTGCCTGGGCGAGTGTCGGTGGGATGCAAACATTAGTGGATCAGTTGATTGGGAATATTGAAAGCTTTGTGGCAGGAGAGCCTAATAATTTGCTGACGTAATGTGTTGTTTGGTCAGTTTGCACAAAATTGCGTTATCCCCCCTAAACAGGGGGGGAGATTATTTTTTCATGCTCTACACTGGTGTCGTGCCTGTTTACGCTGGATCAGCGGAAGACTTAAGGCAATGGGGTGGTGTTTAACCGGTGTTATTAATTTTTTAAGGATTGAAGTTTATGAAAAAGCATGTCGTACGTATTGTATTCGCAGGAATATGTTTATTCACTTTGTCTACAACGCCTTTATTTGCGGGAGGTTTTTTGGTGAATCAGCTATCAGGGAAATGTATTGATGTTGCAGGCGCCCCAGGCACACAGAATGGTTCTGCACTGCAGTTGTGGGACTGTGAGTTCAGTGGGAACTTGGATAATGGCTCCCGAAGTGATCAGATATGGGAAATGACCAGCGGTGGGTTCATCAGAAATCGTTTGTCTGGTAAATGTATTGATGTTGCAGGTGCTCCAGGTAAACAAAATGGTGCACGGTTGCAGTTGTGGGATTGTGAACTATCAGGTATTAACCCGGATAACGGCTCCAAGACTGATCAAAGATGGTATTTTTCGGGAGGCTTTATTCGCAATAGGCTTTCAGGGAAGTGTATTGATGTTGCCGGTGCTCCAGGCCGAGTGAACAAAGCACCGTTACAAATCTGGAATTGTGAGCGTTCAGGGATTAATCCAGATAATAATTCGCTTACTGATCAAAAGTGGGGCTGGACAAACTAACTGAGCAGTCTATTAAAAAGCCGGGCAATTCCGGCTTTTCCTTTTACCTGCAGAAAATTCTGGCGTCGATTGCCATATGTCTGGCCCTTCTTTGCGACAGCAGGTATAAGTGCGAGCTGCGGACTTGGTTTAATCAGAGGCTCAAGTAAGTATGGTGATTTTGAAAAAACAACCTATGCTGGAAGAAAGAATCTCTTCAACGCTGGAAACTATTCATTCTGCTTTTGCCGGTGTGCAATTAGGTCGTGGAATATCATGGCGAGAGGCTGATGTTATTGATGACTACGGATGTTATTGATGACTACGGAACGGAAGAAGAAAGAGAAAAAGCTCGCAGCATTGATGAAAAATTTGATTGGTCGAAGCTATCAGATGACTTGATTGGGTTGCCTCGTTGGCAGTGTGTCTTGAGTTTTCTTGATGCTGAGGGTTTACGTTTTTATTTGCCAGCATGCATGTGCTATGTCCTTAGATACCATAGGAGTTCAGACTCAGTAATAACGGATTCAACTATTTATAATATATGCCAAGGGCAGTATTTAAAAAATCTCAAGGCATTGCTGACTGAAAGTCAGTGTAATGCGATCAGGGATTTTCTCCAGGTCTGTCTTGAAATAGGTGGTGATTGGCTTCAGGTTTCTGCTATACCTGAAGCACTTGAACAAGTATGGTTGCAGCCTAAAGAGTAAGCAGCAGATCAAAATCAGCTTCGTTCTTATCCCACTAACCCCATCCGCGATGCCTCTAGTGTCGCCTCTGCTCGGGAATGCACATCCAGCTTTTGATAAATCTGTTTAATATACCAACTGATGGTGTTGCTGGTCAGTTCCAACATATCAGCAATCTCTTTGCGGTTATAACCTTTGGCCAGTATAGTCAACACTTGGGTTTCACGCGGGGTCAAGTCAATTTTCTCCTGTCGCAGGGTGTGGAAAAAATCAAGAATATGCTGGGCCACAGCAGGTGATAGTGGTGGTTGACCATTGAGAATACCCTTTAACATTTCAGCCAGTTCTTGCCGTGAATGTTCCTTAACCAGATAACCATTAGCACCTGCCCGTAATGCCTTGAATATATGGTGATCATCGTCATAAATCGTACAGATCACGATGTAGCTATTGGTGGACGTTTGTGCCACCTCACGAACAAAATCGGTGCCATCACCATCGGGTAAACCAATATCTACAATCACTAGATCAAAGCGCCGCTGTTCATAGAGCTTCTGTCGGGCTTGCCGTAGGCTGGCGGCTTCATACAGGTGGATACCCGGCCTAATGTCTTGCAATACCGTCTGTAACACTTGTCGGGTTTCAGTGTGGTCCTCCAGTATCAATGCGTTACTGAGCGTCTTCATGAGTATGTTTCCTGTTCAGAGGTATTGTAATTTCAGTTTCGAGAGACTCGGCCAATTGCCAGCGGATAGTACCGTTTAACTCCTGAATGCGGACACGGATAATGGATATGCCTCTACCTTCAACCCATAGTTCGGGTGGTTTAATTTCGCCATCATGCTTTACTTGGATAGCCAGCACATTGGCTTTAACTTGAAAGCGCACCTCGAAATAATCAGGTTGTGCATGTTTCAACGCATTAGTCAGAATTTCACGCAAGACACGCCCCGAATTAACCTGTTGTCGGGCATCTAACATATAATCTCCCGAAACACCTGATGTATGCCATATCAAACGCACTGTAGCTGAATGACAACGCTGTTGAGTTTCCCGTCGCCATTTGGCAATCGCCAGATTTAAACGCATCAATGACGTGTCATCCAGCGTGTAAATTGTTTCTCGCAATAGGGTCAGAGTTTCTTTAGCTAATGTAACGTCACTCTCATTGCCAGCACGGTAAATCATTGATACTAGGTTGGCTCCAACATCATCGTGCAAATCACGCATAATACGATTGCGTTCTTCAGTCTGCACACGCTCCTTAGCCTGTTGCAAACTGAGTGTATACGCGGCCAGCTCACTCAGGGTTTGTGCTAGATGAACATCCCGCCGACTGAACAACCGGGATGCCTTTTGCTTACCATATAGGTCAATGTGGTAGTTGCCATGAATAGCGGGTATCAGCAATACCATGCCATCTTCACTAATGCTGGTAGCAGGCAAACTGCCATGACTGATTTCAGCCGATGAGGCAGAAAAAACCCGCTGTAATAAATGACGCCAGTGTTCTTGCAGATTTGCTTTTTTACTGTTGACAAATATTTGAATAAAATCGTGGATATAGCCTTCCAGATGTGGCTCCCTCTGATGACCCAAACACTGCCACAGACATTGCCTGAAAGGAAAATAAAGCCAGGCGGCGATAATTATTGCGATACTAAGCGCAGGCAGAGGACTGATATGAAATAGCCAGATCAGCAAAAAGTCCAGTGCAACGACTAACAAGCCGCTTAATATCCATAACCCGCTGATTAACCACCAGCGTTCTACGTCGAATAATCGATAGCGGAAAACACCCAGAATGAGGCCAAAATACAGTGGCAAGACTGTAAGCTGTGCTACCCAGGGAGCTGGGGCAACTTCACCAAAAAAAGTTGGCAATATAAGCAGGATGATTTCGCAACTGATTACCATGGAGATGGGGAGTAACATCCACATCAGCGCGGCTCTTTCGATTGGTTTGTCGCGGCTTAATGTCCATTGTTTAGCAAGCACTGGAACACTGCTAAAAAATGTGATAACCAGGCCAAAATAAAACGTATTGAGAGGAAGCTCTAGCCACTGTAACTGATTATTTAACCAGATCAGTATTGCCAGAAAAATACAAGCATATGTCACTGTGTTTGAAACCAGCCGATGTGGGTAAATCAACACCAGCGCCAGTAAGCAGTAGGCAAATATGGGTTTTGCCAGCATGTTAACACTAAAAAGTAGCTGAAATATTACGGGGTTCAGCGCCAGATCACGGCTCGTATAAACTGCAATGGCACTACCTCCGACAGCGAAACTAAAACCGGCCAAGGCAAGAAGACGAACAGGCAAGCGTCTGGGTCGATACGTCCACATCAGAACGCTAAGAAACAGGCCGACCAAGGCCGTGGCATTACTAATCCAGAAATTTGGAGGTAATGAATATAGTGGGCGGTTTGGCTGTAATATCAACATAATTTCTTCAGCGTTCGCCATTTTTAAGGTCAGCACTCCTCGGTCAGTCAAACGCTGATACAAGGCTGCATTCGCCGCATAAATCCGGTTTAAGCCGCCAAAACTGCCCGTTTGTTCCGGGTCTATCTTTAATTGTTGCGAAGATACAGGCAGGTAAGGGTAGTTCACTGATTTAATTGCAATGACACGATCACCAGCCTGGATACGTTCTTGCAGTGCTGGATGGGTAACTGAATTAATCACTACGTTTTTCGCACTATGATTAAGCTGATCGTCCAGCAGCAATCCCGTCCAGGGCTGTTTTGTCAGCAGTTGAACTTCAAGTAAAACAACGACCGCTGCCACTAATGTGACGAATATTAATGACTTATACAGAAACGAGCCATCAGATGGGTAGTATAGATTCAACGGACTGCGCCCCCTCACTGTGGCTCTAGCCTTCACATCTGAGTATAGGATAAAAAGTGCACTATCTTGGGTTTATCACGGAGGGTTGTTGATTTGAGTGAATCATAAGGAAGGAGGGGCAACAGACAAGCGCCCGTTACTCCCCAAATGAACTATGACGGAATCAGGAAAATATGGTGCATGCCCTGTGTTTCCGGCAGGTTAATTATGTCAGAGACGAACCGACCATTAGAGTGTGCTTTAACTCGATAGCGTCCTGCTGGAATCCTGAACATTGATGAAGTCACGTTGGCGGCTGTATCGACTAATTTGCCGGCCATGTTTTCAATGATAAAGTCGGCTTTCATGGGGCGGCGAGTATTTTTATCCGATGCAGATAAACGCAAACTTCCCAGTACTTCCCTAGTAACCGGCTGCGTAGGAGGTGGTGTTGGCAGCGGCGTGGGGGCAATGCCAGCCTGTGGAATCAGAAAAATATGATGAATCCCCTGGGTTGCTGTGAGGGTAATATCGTTGCTGGCTGTGACACTATTTACGACGGCACTGACCTGATAGTCGCCGGGTGGCAAACGGAATAGGTGGCTGGCCGTGTTGGTCGCGCTTTGGATTAATCGCCCAGATAAATCCTGCACCAAAAAATCAGCAATAAGTGGGCGGCGAGTCCCCCTGTCGGATGCGGATAACCGCAAGCTGCCTTGTAACCCCGTGCCACTTGATCCGCTATGACCAGATCCGCTCGACCCCGAAGCGTTCGGGATTAGGAAAATATGGTGTAAGCCCTTTAAGCGTGTCAGGGTAATGGTTTTGGTTTTCGTCTGTCCGCGTGCGGTGGCACTGACCTTGTAGGTGCCCACCGGAATGATAAACAGCTCGCTGGCAACATTACTGGCCGTCTTGATCACTTTGCCGTTCGTTGTTTGAATTTTAAAATTCGCTTTTAGTGGTCGGCGACTACCCGCTTCTGAGGCGGATAACCGCAAACTGCCAACCTCGATTGAAGGCGTGGTCGGTGTACTCCCTCCACCTGAATTACCTGAGCCGCCGTTATCATCAGTTGGTGTGGTGTTAAAGTCCTCACACATGGCCTCGTAGTAAGGCTGGGCGCGCAGTCGCTGCGATAGGACTTCGGAGACGAATGTGTCAAAAACTTGCTTCTTCACAGAGCCGGGCTTTAACTCATTGGTGTGGATAAAAAGCGTCGAGGATAAACCTGCCGCATTTCTCTCGGTTGTATAATGAAACGCACGTTTTACCGAATTTAATACCATAACAGGGGTATCCAGTGGGTCATCGCTGCTTGGCGTCCAGTGGCTGCCGATACCGCGAGCGTATTCTATACCCGGAAAATGAATACCGGGCATTGGGCCAGCACCTGCCCCGTGGTAAGACATGATCTTTGTCTTTTTGCCGGTAATGTCTTTGATCATGTTATTCAATAAATTGAACACCACCATGTGCTGTGACTGGTTATAACCCTTTGGCAAGGGGTGAACACCCAGGCTTACCAAGTGTGGAGCGAGATTGTAGAGCATCCGCGCATTTGTACGGTCAAATTCGTAGTTATTACTGGGGCTGGTGGCTTGAAAAAAAACGGCAACTGGAATTTTTCTATCCACCAGATATTTCACGACTTCATACGTACTGGGGGTTTGGTAGCCGCCAGCATGAATATGGTCGATTGTGAAGACAACTCTGTCTAATTTGGGGGGATTTGCTGCGTTGGTATACTTATCGTTACTTGGGGAAAGCTGGTAATTTGGCATGGTAAACCTCAACTGCCTTTTTATTTTTGGTAGCAGACCCGCCACACCATAAGCGTGCTTCGTCTACATACACTGACCACTGTGGGCAGCAGTTTGGGGGAAACTACTGACACGTTTCGAACATTATTGTCCCCTGATTTTAGCGGGAATGTGTGTTTTCTGCTTATGCTTTTACGGCAATTTTTTTTATCTTGTCAATAAATGCGTGAAGCTCATGTGTTCGGACAGAACACCTTCGACGTTCGCAAAAGAAATTTGGCCATCGCTTGACTTGCATCGGTTGATTTGGGCGTATCCCCCCTCATAATCAAGGCATATCAGAAATTATTTAGGGTACATGACCTATGAGAATGGATAAATTAACCAGCAAATTTCAGTTGGCCTTGCAAGATGCGCAGTCACTTGCACTACGCCATGATCATCAGCACATAGAGCCTGTACATGTGATGGTTGCCTTGTTGGATCAGGAAGGTGGGTCGGCGCGTGGCTTACTGAGCAAGGCGGGTGTGAACTTAAACGCATTACGCTCACAGTTGGGTGAACAGGTTGAGAGCCTGCCGGTCGTCACGGGTGGTGATGCGGGTGAGGTGCATGTGTCGAGTGACTTGAGCCGCTTGTTGAATGTGACGGACAAGTTGGCGCAAAAGCGTGACGATCAGTATATATCGACGGAAATTTTCATCCTCGCTGCCACTGAAGATAAGGGTAAGTTGGGTCAAACGCTTAAAGCGAATGGTGCAACTAAAGAGATTATCGAAAAAGCCATTGATGATGTGCGTGGTGGGCAGAATATTAATGACCCGAATGCAGAAGATCAGCGTGAGGCACTGGAGAAATACACCACCGACCTAACTGAGCGTGCTGAGCAGGGTAAGATTGATCCCATTATTGGCCGTGATGCGGAAATCCGTCGTGCAATCCAGATTTTGCAGCGTCGCACCAAAAACAATCCGGTGATTATCGGTGAGCCGGGTGTGGGTAAAACGGCCATTGCGGAAGGCTTGGCGCAGCGTATTGTGAATGGCGAAGTGCCGGAAGGGGTGAAAGGCAAGCGCTTGTTAGCCTTGGATTTGGCATCACTGTTAGCGGGTGCAAAGTATCGTGGTGATTTTGAAGAGCGTTTGAAAGCAGTTCTGAATGATATTGCTAAAACAGATGGCAACGTGATTTTGTTTATTGATGAGCTGCACACATTGGTAGGTGCCGGTAAGGCAGATGGCGCGATGGATGCGGGGAATATGCTCAAGCCTGCACTAGCGCGTGGTGAGCTGCATTGTATTGGCGCAACCACGCTGGACGAATATCGTCAGTACATTGAAAAAGATGCCGCGTTAGAGCGTCGTTTCCAGAAGATTCAGGTGGATGAGCCGTCTGTTGAAGATACTGTGGCCATTCTGCGTGGTTTGAAAGAACGCTACGAAGTGCATCATGGTGTGGATATTACCGATCCGGCGATTGTCGCGGCGGCAACCTTGTCACATCGTTATATTACGGATCGTCAGTTGCCGGATAAGGCGATTGATCTGGTGGATGAGGCGGCATCACGTATTCGTCTGGAAATAGACTCTAAGCCGGAAGCGATGGATAAACTGGATCGTCGCTTGATCAAGTTGAAGATTGAGCGTGAGTCACTGAAGTCAGAAGATGATGATGCATCGAAAAAGCGTCTGGCGGATCTTGAAGCGCAAATTGAGTCGCTGGAGCGTGAATACTCCGACCTAGAAGAAATCTGGAATGCAGAGAAGGCCGCAGTACAAGGCACTCAACACATCAAAGAAGAGCTGGATAAGATTCGCATTGAGATGGAGACGGCGCGTCGTGCTGGTGATCTTCAGCGCATGTCAGAGTTGCAGTATGGGCGCATTCCAGAGCTGGAAAAGCAGCTTGAAACGGCTTCTGCAGCAGAAGATAGTGGCGCGGAAAACCAGTTGCTGCGTAATAAGGTGACTGAAAATGAAATTGCTGATGTTGTATCCAGTTGGACGGGGATTCCTGTTGCCAAAATGATGGAAGGCGAGCGTGATAAGTTGATGAAGATGGAAGAGTTGCTTCGTCAGCGCGTGATTGGTCAGCAAGAAGCGATTGATTCAGTATCCAGCGCGATTCGTCGTTCACGGGCTGGTTTATCCGACCCGAATCGTCCTATGGGGTCGTTTATGTTCCTCGGCCCCACAGGCGTGGGTAAGACGGAGCTTTCCAAAGCGCTGGCCAGTTTCTTATTTGACGACGATGACGCGATGGTGCGTATTGATATGTCGGAGTTTATGGAAAAGCACGCCGTATCCCGACTGGTCGGTGCGCCTCCGGGCTATGTGGGCTACGAAGAAGGTGGCTACTTAACCGAAGCGGTTCGCCGTAAGCCTTACTCGGTGATCCTGTTGGATGAGGTGGAAAAAGCGCATCCAGACGTGTTCAACATTTTGTTGCAGGTATTGGATGATGGCCGCCTGACTGATGGTCAGGGGCGCACGGTCGATTTCACCAACTCGGTGATTATTATGACTTCTAACCTTGGCTCGGATGTGATTCAAAATCTGGCCGGTGAGGAAAACTACGAAGCCATGAAAAACGCGGTAATGGAGATTCTGGGGCAGCATTTCCGCCCTGAGTTTATTAACCGCGTGGACGATGCCGTGGTCTTCCATCCGCTGAACAAATCTGAAATCCGTCAGATTGTCGAGATTCAATTAAGGACATTGACAGAGCGCTTGGCAGCACGCGACCTCACCATTAGCTTTTCTGATGAGGCGATGGATTTGGTCGCAGAGGCAGGGTTTGATCCGGTGTATGGGGCGCGTCCATTGAAGCGTGCGATTCAGCAGGAAATTGAGAATCCGCTGGCGAACAAGATTTTATCGGGTGCCTTTATGAGCGGCGATGAAATCAAGGTTCATGTGCAGGAGGATCAGTTGATTTTTGATAAGTAGGTCGCTATAGCAGCCTGAGCATGACCTGGTGGTGATTGGGTCGGGTTGCTTAGGCTGGATGGTTTGAAATGGCTTCCCACTCTTTGTCCAGAGTGGGGAGCCTTTTTTATGTTCCGTGTAATTAATGCCAATCCCATTAAATTGTGATAACAGGCGTTATCTTCCAAACCTGACACAAACTGCGTGGATAGTACCAACATTTAATGGAAATGGTATAAGTTCGTGCGCTCAGGTGAAGGATTTTTCCGGTAGCGTTATTGGGGGAGCGCAGTTTTTACGCTATCAAAAAAAGCGCCCTGTGTCGGGGTAAACAAAGGGCGCGGGGGTTGAGATTGTCGATGATCTTATTTTTATTATTGGTAGATCGATCTTCTCGGGGGCTTGCTGGTAAATCTTGTTATTATGTTGTTGTTCTTGTTCTGTTGTTGATTAGTATATTGCACACCTCGTGCCAACTTTTGAGGATTTGGCTAACTTTTTGAAAAATATGAAAATAGTGTGCTTGTCATAAACTGACAACGAAGATGTGGGATGTTGTTTTGTCAACAAATGACGTTAGATCTTGCCTGATTGTCACTTGTTAAGACTAGGCAAGTGCGGTGCATGGCTGAGGATTCAGCAGCGCTCAAATGCTTCGAGGCAATATGGGACGAACGTGTGGGGAAGTACTGGAGCTGCTTTGAATGAGATCAAAGCGAACAAAGTGTTAGTGAAAACTCAATATCTTCAACAATTTGTTTGCTACGCTCCTCGAGGGTATCGGCATTTACAAATCGGATTGAGAAGCGCTGTTTGCCTGCACTGACTTCAGGAAAATAATGGGCGTTGCCAGGCAGCTCAATTTGCAGGAGCTGGTATTCGCGGTTGTTGTTGAGTGTGGCTTGATAGAACCCGTCGCGGGCAACCTGAGTGACCGGATGCCCACTGTGGCGAACTAACTCCAGCACCACACTAATGGCATCATAGGCGATACTAAAAGGCTCAATCCAGTCCTCCAGGTTCTTCACTCGCTCTTGTTCGGAGCGTGTGTACCAGTAGTTAAACACGGGTAGATCAAAGCTATTGACGCCACCTGCAATCATGGCGCGTTGTTTCAGCATGTTAATAAAGCTGTGGCTTTTCAGGTGTTGTCCGAGTTGCCCACGAAATTTATGCAGCCGTTCAGCGCGAGCATTGAGCTTATCCAGAATTTCTTGCAGCTTAGCTTGATCAACTTCATCCAGCTCAGAGATGCGACTCAGTGCCTGTGTTTGCCAGTCCAGCACGTTGAGGGTGGCACTCTTAACGTCCAGTCGGGATGACAGATTATACAACTCAAGCAACACCATCAGCGCAGACTGGCAGTTCTCTGGCTTTGGGTCTTGCATGTAGAAGTTAAAGCGGTGGATTAAAAATTCCAAACGCGAAAACAAGCGGATTTTTTCGTTCAGTGGATGTTCGTAAACAGCCATGCGCTAGGGGTTCCTGATGTGAATGTGCAGGATTATATCAGAGATAGCAGTGTTTCATGTAGTTTATCAATTTGTGTATTTAATGCAGCAAGTTCGCCAGTATTATCCACAATATCAGTGGCGGCGGCTAACCGTTGCTTTCGACTTGCCTGAGCATCCATGATGTTTTGGATAGCTGCGTCGCTCAGCCCATCACGTGCTTTTGCCCGTGCCATTTGTTGTGTTTCGCTACAGTCCACGACAACAATACGATCAAAATATGGCGGGTAATTGTTTTCAACCAGCAGGGGAATGTCAGCAACCACATAGGGCGTGTCTTTCGCATCATTGATTCGCTCTAGAATACGCTGACGAATGCGGGGATGGAGGATGCTTTCGAGTTGTTGTTTAGCGGTAGGGTCGAGAAATATTTGCTCTTTGAGCGCGCTACGGTTTAACTGGCCATCTGCCTGTAAAATATCAGCACCAAATACCTCGGCAATTTCGGTCAGTGCTACTTCTCCCGGCTCCACCACCTCACGAGCAATCTGGTCGGCATCAATCAGGGTGATTCCCTTTGCCTTTAAGCCTTTGGCAACGGTACTTTTTCCACTGCCGATGCCACCTGTTAGTCCGACTTTTAGCATGTTACTTCCCATATACGTGCTACGTTGGCGGCTAACGCTATCACAGAATAATGAGAATTGTTACTGGTACGAATAATCAGAATAAGGCTTCTTTGTGGAAGCGTTTCACCAGTAGGTAATAGAACGTGACACGCAGCTTTAAGGGGGATTCTGCCATTCTCAGGCAAGTCTCCTCCAATGCTTTATCAAGCTCTTCTCTACTGAGTTGGAGTTTGAGTTGACGCACGAGAAAACCCTCACGAATCATTTCAAGCTCATAAGCATCGGAGCAGACCACATAGCGGGTGTCTTTATTGTAAACGACAGGACCAAGGCTACGAAAAATACTGGTGACGAGTTGCTCATCAACCTGCTTGTCGTACTTTTTTACATCTTCAAGAACCTGTATTACATCTGCCATCATAACCTCCCTAGGTATGTCCAGTAGGGCTTTCGTTTGCCTCAGGGGGTATTGTAAGAGTACCTGAGACTGTTTATTTTCCAGATGAGGATGGACGGCAGGTGCTTTGCTACTAATGGTTAATGTGGAAACTCCCGTGGATCATCGCGGTAACCATTTTCAACACCCTTGACGACAATGGCTACAGCATCATGTGGGTGCAGGCTTTCCATGTGGTTTACCCGTACCCAAAAATCTTGCAGTGTGTCGTCCTTGTCCAGCGCATCGTGTAAGCGCCGTGCAGCATCTTCACAAAACATGAGGTTTTGTCCGTTCAGGCGCGCAAACTCCTGTTCATCTTCGCGCTTCACGGCAGCCTGAACGGGGGTTTGTAAAGCGTCTTCAATGCTGTCGATCAGCCTGGAAATAGGAAGGTCATTCACACGCTCATCCAGATTAACGCGTACCTGAGCGAGACTGCGCTGGCTATGAGGGGTGGCGCTGATACCTTCTTTCGTTCCCAGCCATTGTTCAACTTCCTTGAGGGAGACCATACCCTCTGTGCCAAATTGATTACGAAAACCTTGCTGAATCAGGTCGCGTGATAAGGCCGCGGAGCAGGGACAGGTTGAGGAATAAGGAACCTCAATGCCCAGTTCAGAAGTCATCACGCCTTTTTTGAACGAAGAAATGGCACGGACTTTATAACCCTTCCAGCCAGTATTATCACTGATTAAGGCACTTCGACGCTCCAGAAATTCAAACCGGCACTCCAAGTAAGCATTGTCACTAATGCCATCGTGGGTTTTAACAAACTGTTGTACCACATTCTGCAATAACTGTGGTGTCAGTACCTGATTGCCCAGCATTTGATCAACCGTCAGGTATAGGCGCGACATGTGAATCCCTTTACTTTCGGGATCAGTCAAGTTGACATAAGCCTGAACGCGCGCCACGTTTTGCATGGTATCGCCGTTTCCGGTGATCATTTTGACGGGCATTTCAATTTCACTCATGCCCACCCAATTTAGCAAGCCATTGGGACCGGTATGGGGTTCATTGGCGATGTCTGGAAGTATATTGCAAGTATCCTGAGCGCAGGCGTTAGTGCTCATGGCGATGGCCTTTTATGCTGTCGTAAAATCCGGATTATACCGAAAGCGGCATGAGGGGAAATAATTACCCCTATTGATTTCATGATAAAAACCAGGGGTAGGCCACGATTTATCTTAACGGGAAACGCACAAGTGTGGCTCACAATAGCAGCCAGTTATCCTTTTCTTTGGTAGTGGATGCTGGTTTTGGAGCCGAATCTCAATCGTGAGCTGATTAGGAATACCTTTCGGAGACTCCCGCAACAGATACTTCGACGAGTCCACGAACTGAGTTGGATAGATAGACCTTGTCAGCTGACTCCAGCATGTCCAAAGTCAGTGACTGTTCAATCGCGTTTATATTGGTACTGGTTAGAATTTGATCGCGCATTACGCCCGATAGTGCCCCATCTGTGATGGGTGGTGTATACAAACACCCGTCCTTTTCAATGAATAAATTATGGCGGCTTGCTTCGGTCAGATAGCCATACTGATTCAGGAATAACACATCATAGAACCCCAGCGACTCGTAATGGGAGAACTCATCATTATAGCGTTGTCGGTTTGTGGTTTTATGACGGCGAAACAAGTTGTCTGCGTCAACTGTCAGTTTACTAATGGTCACGACGGGCAATGTAGAGCGTGTCTCTTTTGCAATAGCTTCACTGTCAACCGAGCACTCCCCATCGGCATCTAGCAGCAAACGGATTTTGTGGTCTTTAGTGCGATCAAGTGTCTTAAGGTGTGCGGTAATCTGCTCCTCAATGGCGGGCTTCTTCATAGGAAACTTAAAAAAATCAGCACTGTTAGTCAGACGTTCAAGGTGCTGTTGTAAGCGTGGAATGTGGCCCGATCCTGTATCAAATAAAAAAGTCTCAATCAGCTTGAACTGTGTATTCAGTCCGGTTAAAAATCGCGCCTTTAACTGGCTTTCCCGCCACTCATCCAAGGTATTACTGTCATGGATAATGCCACCGCCAATGCCCAAGCTGCCAGTATTGCTGCCTTGAGGGAAAGTGAGAGTGCGGATGGGAACATTAAAGCTGAAGTCATTATCTGGCGTGATAAAACCGATTGCGCCGGTGTAGATACCGCGAGGGGTATTTTCCAGTTCGTGAATGATCTCCATTGTGCGGATTTTGGGTGCGCCGGTAATGGACCCACAGGGGAATAAACCAGCCACCACGTCAGCAAACGGAATCGCTGCATCCACCTCTCCTTGAATGCTGGAAACCATTTGATGTAGCGTTTTGTAGGTCTGGATTTCAAATAATTTACTAACTTTCATGGTGCCGGCTTTGGCTAAGCGCCCAATGTCATTGCGCATGAGGTCAACAATCATCAGGTTCTCGGATTGTTGCTTTTTATCCTCTGCCATTTGCTTCAGGATGGCAGTATCTTCTTCCTCAGTCGCACCTCTGGCTGCCGTACCTTTCATTGGCTTGGTTGATAAGATTGTGCCTTGTTTACGGACAAAGAGTTCAGGTGACAGCGATAAAATGGAATAATCCGGCAAGTGCATGAGTGAAGAAAAGGGAACAGGTTGGCGCTTACGCAGTGCGTTATACAAGCCATTAATCGTACCGGCTAATTCAAAATTTACGCGGTAGGTATGATTGACCTGATAGGTGTCACCTGCGGTGATGTAGTCTTGAATGCGGGATAGGTTTTTAACGTACGTTGATTCATCTTCAGCCGTTTGCCAGTTTTGAATATAAGGAGGGGATTCGGGCAACTCGGCAAGTGCCTCCGTGATCTGAGCAGCGGTGATGCGCTCAACCTTGTCGAATGCATAAAATCTCAGCAACGCCTGTCCGCCGGTATCGATTTTATCGAATAAGCCCAACAGTCTGTCAGACAGCACATAAGCAGCTTCATAACTGATATATCCCGCCAGGTAGTGACCTTTTTGGCGTTCTTCGTCAATGGTCGCTAAGGCTTGTTTGAATTCCTCGGCAGTATGCGCCGTGATTTCGCGCACGGGCTGAGTAAATAACCATGCTTCTTCGTCTATGCACGCAGGAAGGGTGTTTTCAAATAAAATGAATGGCCGCGAGCGCAGCAAGGCGTTGGTTAACTGGGTCATGGTGCGTGCTTATCAATTAAGAGACTTACGGGTAAGTGACTACCCCAGCGGTAAAGGTTGAATCGTCCCGCTATCAGGTGGGGTAGTCAAGCACGTCTAAGTAATTTATGGCTGATTGAACGACACCCGTTTAGCAGGGTCGGCAGTTGGCTTTATCACCACGGTGCCCGCCATTTTGTCATGCCAAGCTTGCTTGCGCTTATCCCACCCTACCCAGAAGAAGCCAAGCCCGAATGGGAGAGACGATACGATGTAGCCAAGATAGCGAATAATGAACTGTCCTTTGGACGGCTGGCCGCCGGTGTTTGCATCCACAATCTCGCTGGAAAACAGCATTTTTCCCGGCGTGGTCTTTTTGGTGAACCAGAAGAACAGCGTGTATAAAATCGGCAATCCAATCGAAATGATCCAGTAGGATGCTGGCATAGTAAGCGGATCGCCTCCAGCAGCGCTGCCCATATCGCCGAGCACCAGCCATAATAACGGGACGCTGACCAAGCCAACGATAATGCCATCAATGATGTACGCTACGGTACGCACCCAAAAACCGACATACTGATACTGAGAAAGATCCGACTCCGAGCGAAGATTGGCGGAAGGCGCCTCATAGGGGTTATTCATAATAAAAGTCCTTGTAGTAATTTTTCCCACATTGTAGTCCTGTTAGACGTTATATCAATGGTTAAATTACATTATCTTGATAATAAGCCTGTTTTTCTGGACGTATTCACGGGTGGGGGACTTTGCGCTAGTGGGTTACCTTCAATTTGAGGCAACGATTGCCTTTTACACAGGGCTTCGGTTGCTTTTCATTTGGGGGCAATTCGCAGAGAAAAAAGCCATTGTCATGCCTGAAAACTATCTGATACAATGCGCCGTTTCAGATTTAACCACCATATTTTGAGGATCTTCACTATGAAGGCCGGTATCCACCCAGATTATAGAGAAGTTGTGTTTCAGGATGTCTCAAGCGGCTTTGCGTTTTTGACACGCTCTACAGCTCCAGCGAAAGAGACCATCGCATGGGAAGATGGTAACGAGTATCCATTGATCAAGCTTGATGTATCCAGCGAATCTCACCCGTTTTACACTGGTAAGCAGAACCTGAATACAACTGCAGGTCAGGTAGATAAGTTTAATAAGCGTTACGCACGTTAATTTGTCACGTAAAACGCTTGTGAAGAAGGCACCCATCGGGTGCTTTTTTTATGGCGTGTCGGCATGGCGCGAAGTGCCAGCACGGCGCTTTTAACTCCAAAGTTTCAAATATCTCAATCACTCACTTGAGTTGTTGTCAACTGGCTCTGGTTGCATTCCTCTTTCAGCTCACATCTGAGCTATATCGCAGCACACTCGTATTCCACTCTATAATCCACTATTTTGTGTAATTAATACTCATATCGTGACTGATTAAGCCTGAATTAATTTTGTGTTGTTACCGTGCGAGGCATACCGTTCGTCACATTTGAATGGCGATATCTAATAAAAATTAATAGACCGAGCGATGACTATTTACTCAAGAATAAAACAAGCCTCATCAGTGGTAACAGGCTGGTGGATGAGATCAATACTTTCTGTGATGCTTTTCTTCTGTGTTCACTCTGTGGCATGGGCTGCCATTGACGTCAACAAGAGCTTCTCACCGCCAACGATCTATCCGGGGCAGGTTTCTCGCCTAACGATTAAATTGTTTAATTCCAGCTTATTACCGTCCACCAATACGACTTTTACGGATACGTTTCCCGATAATATCTTTATTACTGATACACCCAATTTGGTATCAAATTGTGGAGGAACGGTCACTCATGGTAATACGAGTAGTGCAGGTCACCTAACACTAACAGATGGTGTTATTCCGGCAAGTGATGGAACCAATCCGGGTACGTGTGAGGTTACGGTGGAGGTGACTTCAAGGGTAAAGGGAACATATATTAATGAGATCCTTGCTGGAGATGTGACATCTATCACTGATGGTACATCAGTGATGAATACCCAAGTATCCCAAGGAACCTTGGCGGTTATCCTGCAAAATTTGACAGGAAGCATGTCATTAGACATAGGAGATTCTTTACAGGGCCATGAAACGTCCATGCGGCGTATAACCCTAAATAATCCCAACCCTGTTGCATTAACAGGGGTCGCATTTGATTATGATATGTATAACCACGGCTATAATATCAGAGCGGTCGAGGGAGGGAATTTTACGACCACTTGTGGAGGCGGGGTTGATATTGTCGAAAAGCCTCCCCGAAGCAGTTATTTGGGTCCCACGTCGTTGCTGACTTTCTCCAATGGTACTATTCCGGCTAACTCCAGTTGTGAAATAGCCTTTGAAGTTGAGCCTAGCCGCTCACCTACGCGGCCTTATAGAAGTATTAATCTTGTACATAAGTTGCCCGTCAATGCCGTAACAACTCAGGAAGGTGCTACCAACAGCACACCTATCACCGGACGGGTTTACACGCTTACGGGGATACTTGTACGAAAATATTTTAACAATGCAAAACAGGCCCTAATTAATATTAATGATACGGATACAGCCACATTACGTATTGCAATTACCAATTACAACGCTAAAGACATCGCCAACTTGTCAATCAATGACATTATGCCAACATTGAGTCCCGCAAATGGCGAGATGGTGGTTGAGAGTATCGACAAAAATACCTGCGGAGGAACGGTATCGAATAACACAACCAGTTTGAGCCTAAACGCAGGTATGGTGAAGGGGGCTGAGCCTAATAAAAGTGGCTCACAATCAGGTTCTTGTGAAATTGTGGCAACCGTTTCGGTAAATGCACCGGGTAGCTATGTTAATGATATTCCTGAGGGGGTTATTGCAGGTTACGAATATGATTTACGCCACTCAACAGCGACGTTAACTGTACTGGATCGCCTGTTGGATGTGACAAAATCATTTGATAGAACAGTTATTTATCAGGGGGATACAACTAATCTTAAGTTTGCATTGACGAATTATTCATCTCTTAGCGTATCCAATATCAGTATCACTGATGACTTGAATACAGTGTGCAGTAGTAATGGTTGCCTTGACTCAGGGTCTGGCTTTCGAGTGGGAAGTGCAGGCATTATTAGCAACACCTGTGGTGGTAACTCGGTGGTAATGCCCAATGATACCGTGGTTCGGTTGCAGGGTCTTAGCCTCGCACCACAGCAACAGTGTCAGGTGTTGGTGCAAATTAAAACGGCTGCGGATGCATATCCGATTGGTTGGAAGACCAATACGGTTCCCATTGGTAATATTACTTTTGATACGCCCAATATCACGGGAAAAATCTATCCTGCGACGCCTTCAGCGAAACTCTACCTCAGTACCGCTTTTAGGGTGTCTAAATCTTGGGATCCCGAGATTATCGGGCCTTTGGGTTTGTCACGTTTACGAATTAACATTCGTCACTATAGCAATGATCGGAATAGTGCAAGTGCTATCAAGTTGACAGATGTTTTACCCGATGGCCATGTTGTTGCAGCCGTACCTAATGTGCTGAATGGTTGTGGTGGAACCTTGGCCGCGACACCTGGGGCGGACACTATTTCACTGACAGATGCCTCTCTCCCATCTGCACAGAGCAGCTCATCTGATTGCTCAATCTATGTGGATGTGAAAGCACCGGCAATGACACCGCCGAACACAACAGAGGTCTCATACAATCGCATTCCAGGTGATGCACATGGTGCAGAGAATCCAAATTTCTCAGCCACGGATGATAGTCAGCCTGCGCCTTATAACCGGCATGAAAATTATTCCAATGCTGCTGCTAAGCTAACTCGCATTGCCACGGGCGTTACCGTGAATAAAGAGTTCTTGCCCGTTAACATCAATGGGGGCGGTGTTTCCAGAGTTCGTATTGAGTTTTCAAATATTGCGGGTAATGCAATTGATCTGACAGACGTAGGTATTACCGATGACTTTTCAGATACCAATATGCGTCTCCATTCATCGGTGGATGCAGCATTTACAGATACAGAAGGAAACCCCAATGCGAATGGCTGTGAAGGTGGATTGTTTGTTGGCACTCCCGGCGGCACATCAATCACGCTTTCTGGCGCTAAGATTAGTGCCAATAGTATTTGTCGGTTTGAGTTCAATGTCACGGCTTTCCAAGGGGGGAATCATATCAACAGGTTGAGCATTGGTGATATGAAATCTGCAGAAGGTGTGACGAATCAATCAGATGTTGCCGCAACACTGACGGTTGGTCGCCAAGTGAATGTCGGAAAAGGCTTTGTGCCATCTGTCATTGCTGAAGGCGAAACCTCCACTTTGACCATTGATTTTTATAACACTAATAAAGTGGGTAATAGTGAAACCGGTGCATCACCTGCATTGATTGATACCCTGCCAGCAGGCATGCATATTATTGGTACGCCAACCACCACATGTAGTGGCGGTAATGTTTCGACGGGTACGGATGGAGGAAATGCTTTTATCCGACTTGATGGCGGGACATTCGTTGCAGGGGAAGTTTGCAAAATCACCGCACAAGTGACGACAGATACAACGGGTATCTTTACCAATAACATTGCGGTAGATGATTTGAATACCTTATCAGGCGCTCGAAACCCTGATCGTGCAGAAGCCAACTTAAGAGTGATTACAAAGCCAACAATCCGCAAGTCTTTCTCACCAAACTCAATTCCTAAAGGGGGAACCAGTACCTTAATATTTACTATTTCTAACCCAAATAGTGCATCGCTACTGCCCACTGGGTTGACGGGAGTTAGGTTTACGGATGCATTGAGCAATATGGCGATTGCCAAGCCAATGAAGATTAGTAGTCAGAATTGTGGTGATATGAAGCATAATTCAGTGATTGGTGGAACCAGCTTTAATGCAAGGAATATATCTATTCCACCATCATCGACTTGTACGATACGAGTTGCAGTGACCTCTGATACGCTGGGAAGTCATAATAATCAAACCTCCGGCGTGGAGACGATTCAGACGGTTTCACCCAGCGAACCATCCAATGTTGCGGTACTTAAGGTGTTGCAACCTGCCACTCTGAGCAAGTCTTTCGACCAGCCAACTATGACGGTAGATGGAACGGCTAGGTTGACGCTGACGATTAGCAATCCCAATGATGTGCCGATAAGGCCCTCAAGTGTCGCGCTGTATGACTATTTTCCTAGCATGCCTTCTCAAATGAAGCTTGCTGGTACACCGAATATCACTACATCTTGTGGTATTCAGGTGCGTGGTTCTGGTAATACAGGGACAGCAGCAGCGGGTGATGTGGGTGTTTTGTTAAGGTATGGGTTTATTCCTGCTAATGGTAGTTGTTCGGTTAGTATGGATGTTGCCGTCTCCAGCGTGGGGCAGTATGTAAATACTACTGGAATATTAAGCACTTCGGCGGGTATCTCTCCGGCGGCATCAGCTACTATCAACGCGGTCGCGACAGATTACAGTGATGCACCAACGACAGGCACTCATTATGGTACGACGTTGCACAAAGTGGTGTCAGGTATTTACTTAGGTGCGGGGGTGACTATGGAGACCGCTGGATATGATAGCAGTAATGCTGATGGCGATGCTGATGATGGTGTAACGCTGCCAGCATCATTCACGCAGAGCAAAACACTGCCGGTGACCGTGCGGGTAGCAGGAGCGGGTGGTTACTTACAGGGCTGGGTTGACTGGAATGGTGATGGGGACTTCGATGATGCTGATGAGCAAGTTGCGACTGATCTGCAAGATGGTAGCTCCCCGGATACCAATGCAGCAGTGGGGGTACTCACATTTGATGTAACTCCACCAGTCTCTGCGGCAACGGGTGTGACCTTCGCACGTTTCCGTTGGTCTACAACGAACAACCTTGATGCAACCACAGCAGCAAATGATGGTGAAGTTGAGGATTATGCCTTGACGATTAAACCGCTGGGTCAGCGGGTAAGTGGCCGGGTGTTTAATGATAGTAATGTGAACCAAGTGAGTGATGCGAGTGATAAAGGAATCTCGCAATTACCTGTCGTGTTGTACGATGTAGCGAATAAGCGTTGCGTCAGTACACGCACGAATGCAGCAGGGTACTACGCTTTCAATGTGGTTCCGCCCGGAGATTATCAGCTTTATGAGGCCTCGCACGAAAGCGTTCCTACGCCAAAAAATTGTGGCCCCGCACACGCGAAAGACCCTGATGGTTACCGCTCAACGACGAGTAATGTTCTACCACTGTTTACGGTGAGCGATAAAGCGGTTACCGAAAAGAACTTTGGCGATGTGAAGCCACCTGTTTTTGGGCCTGATCATCACGGTCAGGTGTTGCCGGGTAATGTGTTGTTTTATGCGCATCGCTTTAAAACGCCAACCAAAGGTTCGGTCAGTTTTACCCGCGTTTCAGGTAATAACTTGAGTGCGGGTTGGAGCAGTTTGATTTATCAGGATAGCAATTGCAACGGTCGTCTGGATGGTGCGGATGGCCATACAGCAATGACTGGTATCCGTTACGGTACAAGCACTTGGGTCAGTGATGCAGTGAGTGTTGCAGCGGGTGGTCGCGTTTGCTTAATTAATAAAGTGTTTGCGCCCTCCAATGTTGCAGCGGGGGATCGGTTTTTGCAGACGATCAGAGCAGACTTTGATTACAACAATGCAATAGCCGGTACTCAGGCGCTCGTGGTCAAAGACCTGACGACTGCCAAGCAGGTGCAGACACCGAGCTTACCTGCCACACCAGCGGTGAGCGCAGAGCCAGCCGTACCAGCACAGCCTGAGCAGGAAGCGACACCGAATACGCCTTACATACCAGGGACAGATGCCGTACCAGAACAAGAGGCTGTTGCAGAAACGCCGGTTTCACCAGAAGTTGGGCCATCTCGTTTGGTGCTTAAAAAGACGGTGCAAAATATGACTCAAGCAGGTGCGTCAGAGACCGAGACCATCAACCAGGCAGTGCCGGGCAATACGCTGAGGTATAAAATCTATTATCGTAATGCGGGTACTGGGCCGCTCACTGAGCTAGAGATCAATGACGCTGTGCCTCCTTACACTTCGCTGAAGCCTTTGAGTATGCAGTGCGATGACGTACCGGCAGAGATGACTTGTACGCCTGTTGTAAAGGGTGATGAGCTAAATTGGCACTTTACCGGCACATTGCCTGGTGGAAAAAGTGGCTGGGTGAGTTATCAGGTTGTTGTGGATGATTAGAGCATTATGCTCGTGATGTAGGCTATTGATACAGCAGCAAAAACCGGATCACACGGAGCCCTTCGAGTCGGCCCTCGTTTATGATGGAAGTCATGAATATGGGGCCGTTTCGTATGTGTTGAGTTAATTAGTGGCAGCGTTTTGTGTGCTTGTAGATGATTAGATATACAGGCAAATATCTGACTCTCCGGCAAATTCAAGGAATGAGGCTGCGCCGACATAATCAATGCCATCAATGAGGTCTTGCTGTTGCATATCGAATAGATCAACAGTCATTTGGCAGGCCAAGAATGTCACTTCTGCTTCTATGCACAGTTCGCGTAGTTCCGGCAGTGCGACAACATTTTTCTTTTTCATCGTATTGCGCATCATGCGGCTCATCATAGATTGCATACCGGGCAGCGCCTGCATCATCACCGGCACGGGGAAGGGCATTGGCATTCCGGGATTACCCAATGAACTAATCTGAAGGTTGGAAATGTCTTTTTTGAGCAGCTGCAAGCCGTAGAAAGTACAGAATACTTTGGCTTCGTAGCCCAAGGCTGCGGCAGTCGAGGCGAGGATTAGGGGCGGGTAAGCCCAGTCCAGCGTTCCCTTGGTCGCAATAATAGCGAGTTTCTTTGACATTTCATGTTCCTTTTTGCTCTGTATGCGGTTGCCGAACATTATTCATCAACAAATCGCATACTTAAAAAGTGGCTAAGTCTTCTGCGGGCTGGGTTGGGGACGTTCGAATACCCATCTGTCAGCGGTCGATAAGGCGGGTGCGTACTGGTAGCCTGCACGATCAAAGTCCTGAATACCCTCGGGTGACTCAATACGGTTTCTCAGAATAAAGTCCGCCATCATACCACGTGCTTTTTTGGCGTACACGGCAACGATACGGGTCTTGCCATCCTTGGTTTCTTTGAAATCAATGTTCAGAATGCGCCCGTTAATTTGCTTCGGCTTGACGGATTTATAGTATTCATTAGAAGCTAGATTGACGAGCACTGCCTGCTCTTGTTGCGCCAGTGCTTCGTTAAGCTTATCGGTAATCCGATTTCCCCAGAACTCATACAAATTCTCACCGCGCGGATTCTTGAGCCTGGTTTTCATTTCCAGTCGGTAGGGCTGGATTAAATCCATCGGGCGTAGTGCGCCGTATAAACCGGAGAGAATCCGCAGATGTTCCTGTGCATAGGCCAAGTCATCCCGTGTAAAGCTGGCACTGTCAATACCACCATAGACATCGCCTTTGAATGCAAAGAGCGCGGGGCGGGCATTGTCTGTATTGAACGGAGTCTGGAACTGCTGAAAACGCTCGAAATTCAGTAGGGCAAGGTTCTCACTGATGTTCATCATCGACTCAATCTGTGGCGGCGCATATTGGCGCAGCTCGTCAATTAAGATCAGGGATTGGTCTAGCTGTGCCGGAATGCTGTAATCGGCATCCGGCATCGGTACACTAAAATCTTGCCCCTTTGATGGGGAAAGGGTGATCAGCATCAGTGCGTTCCTCGTGAATTAGCTGGCCATCAATGCTTCATATTTCAGCATGAGCTCATCCTTGCTCTCAACACGATCCGGGTCTTGGGGAATGCAGTCTACGGGGCACACTTCCACGCACTGTGGTTCATCAAAGTGCCCTACACATTCGGTGCAAAGATCCGGCTCAATAACGTAAATCTCATCACCCATTGATATTGCATCATTTGGGCACTCTGGCTCGCATACATCACAGTTGATGCATTCGTCAGTAATAATTAATGCCATGATATCTTCCTATTGTATGTCAGTTTATGGGAGCGATTTTAGCAGTGCTACCGTTCAAAAACAGTATTCCTTACAAGCTACTGGCTAAATACATCCATCTGTCGCTGCGTGAGCTGTTCAAAGGAGGTATCAAGGAAGTGAAGAATGCTGTCAGCAACGGGTCGCAACTGCTTTTCCTGATAGTGCTGATAATCGGGTGGGGCACTGATATTTTCAAGGGGTTCCGGCCCGTTCAATGTCATTATGTACTGAATACGTCGCCCCGGATTTCGCATTTTGTGTGCGGCTTTTACTTGTGGGGGCTGGTTACTAACATAGCTTGCCAAAGGGCGGCGTAAACGCTTTGTATAGGTGAGTTGATCATCGTAGTCGCCTGCATTGAGTCTTTCGCTGAATGTCCGAACATAATCAGCATAAGCTTCATCATGGAAAATACGTCGGTATAGTTCCTGTTGGAAGTTCTTTGCCAATGGTGTCCAGTCGCTGCGGACGGTTTCCAGCCCCTTGAAAACCATCGCCAATTCGCCTTTCTTACGAACCATTCCAGCGTAGCGTTTTTTACTGCCCGCCTCTCTGCCACGAATGGTCGGCATGAGGAAGCGTAAATAATGCGTTTCAAACTCAATCTCTAAACAGGACTCGATATTAAACTGTGCCCTAAGTCGCTCTTGCCAAAACTGGTTGAGCTGCCCTGCCAGTTGGTTTCCGGTAACTTTAGCTGCCGCTTCATTCACGTTGTCATCCAGATGGACGAATACAGAATCCGTATCGCCATAAATGACACTTAGCCCTTGCTGTTCAATAAATGCGGCACTTTGCTGGATAATTTCATGCCCACGTCGGGTAATGCTACTGGCGAGTTGCGGGTTGAAAAAGCGGCAACCTGAGGAGCCTAGTACGCCATAAAATGAATTCATAATAATTTTAATAGCGTAGGAAAGCGGGGCATTTTGGGCTTTTTTAGCGGCATCTCTGTCTTGCCAGAGTTGGCTGACAAGGTCGGGAAGAATGTGTTGATCTCTAGAAAACTGTGCGCCCAAAAATCCCGGTATCGTGTCAACGGCCGCTTCGGTTGAGCCAATCGCTAAGCCGACTGGATCAATTTTAAAGGTACGGATAATGCTGGGGTATAGGCTTTTAAAATCCAGCACCAAAACATTTCTGTATAAGCCTGGAATAGAGTCCATGACATAACCACCGGGACTGCTGGTGGCATCTTGTCGGCTGCCAATATCGGGTGCAACATAGCCCTTACGGTGCAAATGTGGAAGATAGAGGTGGTCGAAAGCCGCAGTGGAGCCACCTTGACGATCCATTGGAAGTCCGGTCATTCTGGCGCGCTCAATAGCGAAGTTGATCAAATCTGCGTGCTTAAAAATACGAGCCACTAACTCACAATCTTGCAGGTTATATGCAGCAAGTTCATTGGGCGCTTCGAGGTACTGGCGGCGAATTTCAGCTAATTTATTGCCTTCTGCGCTAATGAGTTTCTTATCGCCGAGCATTTGGCTGGCGACAAAGCCCAGTTCATAATGCTCAAATCCCCAGAAAGCGCCTTTCAAGCAGGCAATACCATCCAGGACAATACGTCCCGGCACACGCGCTACGGTGACTTGTCCTGCGGTTTGTGCTTCTAGCACTGTGGCCTTTTCGCCGCCACGTCCCAGTGAAAAGGGCAGCCGCAGTTGTTGGCACTTCCATTTGATATAGGCCAAATCAAACCCCGCAACATTCCACCCAAGAATCAAGTCGGGGTCATACTCATCCATCCAGTTAAAAAAGCGTCGCAGTGCCTGCACTTCGTTGTCACAACAGTGAATATTCAGGTGATCAGACGGCACCAAGTTTTTTTGCTTGGGATGAGTCACCAGAAAAATCTGATGAGACTGTTCGGTACTTACCGCGATGGAATACAGCGGCCCGCGTAGGTCATGGGTTTCAATATCCAGTGATACCCAGCGTAGGTTAGGGCGGTAATCGGTTGGCTTGATCTGCCCCTGATGAATTTCCAGATGGGACTTTTTTTGCACGATGCGGCCACGTACCGTCATGGAGGTGGTGACAAAGCGTTCCATCAGATAGCGTTCTGTGGGTTTAATCTCGGATTCTGATAATTGGCTTTTGTCATGGGCAAGGTGGTCGCGTAAGGTGTTTAAGTCTCGTTGATGCCGGAAATACAAGGCATCCATGCTTTCCCCTGTCAGGCTTTTTAACGTGACCTGCCTGCGCTCTATGGTATTGGCTAATGGGCGTTGATTTGTTCGTTGAATGAAGCAAACGGCTTTCTCACCAGTGATGATCAGGCGCAACGGGCCTCGTTCGGTACTTAGCCAAAAGCTGAGCTCAAGCCCTTGGGCAGTGTCCCGCCACTGTCGAGTCAGGAGAAATCCATCAAGTTGCGCTATCATTAGCGAAGTTTATCAGGAATTGACACTCAGGAGCAGCGATGACACCGGCAATCAGCCAGGCCGAGCGCGCCAATATCAACTTTAAAATTCATCAATATGAGCATGATCCGACTGTTCAGCATTATGGTGAAGAAGCTGCGCAAGCGATGGGGGTTGAAGCAAGTCGAGTCTTTAAAACTCTATTGTTTGCATTAAATGGTGAGCCAAAGCAGTTGGCCGTTGCCGTTGTGCCCGTATCCGGCCAGCTAAACCTGAAGGCGGCGGCGTCGGCACTGGGTGCAAAGAAGGCAGCGATGGCTGATGCAAAAATTGCTCAGAATACAACAGGCTATATTGTGGGAGGCATTAGCCCGCTTGGACAAAAGAGGAGATTGCCAACGCTCATTGATACGAGCGCATTCACCTTTGACAGTGTGTTTGTCAGTGCTGGACGACGAGGCCTAGAAATCGAGTTATCTGCGGAAGATTTAATGCGGCTTTGTGATGGTAAAAAGGTAGCTTGCACAGTGCGCTCATGCTCATCGCATACAAATGCTAAACTACATGCAAGATGAGAATAGCCACGTGAAACTGATAAATTATTAGTAGCTTTTTTAACCATAGAATTAGGTTATGACAACTTGCTAGACATTTGATGGGTGGTTATGTTTAATAGCGGTGTATTTAAGGCGTTTTTTGCCGATACCCATAAATTCTTCCCTTTGCATTATTCAGATGGCGGGCGTGTCAATCCGCTATGTTGGTAGCGTTACTTAAGAATGAGCAGGGTTTTACAATAAGACCTCAATCCAAGGGATTAGAGCGTCACTATACTGTGGTGTTCCTCCCCCAAGAAGACTACAGATCAAACATCGATTCAGGAGATGATGCGATGAAAACTCGCAATAAACCCCAGAAAGAAACATTACTTGTGTCGTGTCTGTTTGCCAGTGTGTTATTGGCAACGGTCATTCCGGCGCAGGCTGCGTTCCAGCCGAGTGTTGAACGAAGTGATGGCAGTATATTATTAACCCCACACAAAACACATAATTACGTCGCAGACAGAGAGGCATTGGCTGTTGCTAGGCGTCCTGAGAAAAAAGCCAAGCCGAGGCCTGATCCAAGGGCTTTGCATGCTGCAAGTCTCAGGGGTGATCTAGCTACGGTGCAAAAACTGGTCAGAGATCGTGTGGATATTCACTATGCCAACAGTGATGGTGAAACTGCATTGCACATGGCTGCGTCCCGTGGGCACTTGCCTGTGGTCATTTTCTTAATTAGCCAGGGAGCCTATATTAATGCGCGTACTCGTGGGAATTGGATTCCACTGCACCATGCAGTGCGCTTTAATCGCCAGAGAGTGGCAAGCTATCTGCTGGCAAAAGGGGCGCCGGCTAATTTCAGAACATCGGATGGTGTTGATAGCTTGGATATTGCCCGAGCGATGGGCAATCGGAAAATGATTGATTTAGTAGGCTACTATATGCGTCGGTAACGATACATAGATAAAATATTATTTTGTTGCCTGCGCTACTATTTGCAGGGGTTTCGGCAGTTGTACCATTTCCATTAAATGTTGGTACTCTCTACGTAGTTTGTGTCGGGTTTGGAAGATAATGTCTGCTATCACAATTTAATGGGATCGGTATCACCTCGTATCTGGGTGGGAAACTGGCGTTGCGACTTGGTGATGAATTCATTCGTCGGATGCTAGTGCTGGTTTTAGTCCTGATGCTGCTTGCGAATGTACTCGAGCTATTTGTAGGCCAAGCCTGATTCATTGTCCTTATTGATATAAAGGGATGGGCTGGATTGAGCCTTTGCGTTTAATCCGCACACTACCGTCCGCTGAAGGATTACCCCCCGCCGCAGAGCGGAGCAGATTGTTCAACAAGGGCGGAACGCCCGGTTTAGCTTTGGCCAGTACATCGGCCTGATATTGCCATTGGCTGTTAATGCTGGTTGTGCCATTCAGCGCCAGCGGTGCGTCGGTAGATTCAATATCGGCGGTAATGGTGTCATCCTGTGAGTGGATGTCTGCGCGATAATTACCGGGCGCTAAGCGAATCGGAAAAGTCAGCGTCCCCTGAGTCCAGTTGAGTACACCATTAATGACCGGAAATTCGGCAGGGCTCAGCTCTGCGTCATTGATCAATCCCTGAAACTTGCCACCCACCTTCGCCATTGGCTGAATGCGTGTGATCAGGCTGGCATCGGCTTCAAACTTGACATCAGTCAGGCGTATCGTGCGGTCGTAAGCGTAGGCGGCTAAACCAGCAGCAGTTAGCTGCGCACCGTCTATGTTGACATCCGATACCAACGATAAACTGGTCAGACTCTTTAGTGGGCGCACCTTCCAGTTCACTTCACCCAAATCAAAGCCATTAATCTGAAGGTTTCTGGCTGCCCCATTCCAAATAGTGCCACTACCACCGGAGATCACAATGTTCGGTGCAGCTTGTTGAATATAAGGGGCGACAAATGCGGTTGGTGTTAGCCAGATTGCAGTGATGATGAACGTGACTAAGCCCAGCAGAATGAGTTTAAAAATCTTCACTGTGCCTCCAGTGTCAGGCTAACATTCACCTTGCCAGCGTCCTTGGTGGGTTTGATGGATAATGCTTTTACAGCCAGTCCGTATTTGGTTTCAATATCAAACAGGAAGCGCATGACATTATCGGCTTCTGCGCCACGCAGGTTTAGTTTAACAGTACGGCTATTTGGCGCACTCATCACGCCTAGCGCGGTGCGCAGTCGCCAAGTTCTCAAGGCACTTTCTACTTTTTGTTGAGGGTTGCCCTTATTGACAGATTTATGGCTGCCTGAGTGTTTTTTCAGCGTTTTGATTTCGGCACTTTGCTGACGCATTCGCTCCAAAATAGCGGTACGGTCTTTGATTTGCTCATCCAATACACCGTGCTTTTTTATCATGGGTTGCAACAGCAGTAACCATAATAACAGCAGGGGCACTACTATCGCACCAATGGTAACGATGGTTTTCTCGCGGGAGCTGAGCATCATAAACCATTGCTTCATTTTGCCTCCCGAAGAGTGAGCGTTGAGGCAACATTATTTGCAGTGGTCTTCGAGGAGCCAATAGTGACATCAAGCTGGCGCTTTGCTGCGGCTTGTTTAAATTGATCTAACATACCGATGTTTGGCGTTTCGACCTTAATGCTCAGATTATTACGCTTAAACATCATTTCCTTAATGTTCATTTTGGGAAACTGCTTCAGTAGCGGCGCAGCAAGGGCAATGGCTGGCAACGGTGAAATACTGGAGTCACTTAAACCGCCTTGTAGCTGCGCGACCAAACTGGACATGGAAGACATTTGACTATCAGGATCATTCAGTTTGCCACCCGGAATAGTGCTACGGTAAATCTTATTAATTTCCGCTTCGAGTGCATCCAGCTTGTTCTGTGCCTGATTATTTTGCCACATGAACATTCCGAGCCATGTGAGTAATAGCAAGCCGCCGATAGCCGCAACGGGTTTCCAGGGAGTCCAGTTAATGTTCTTGAGCGCACTTTCACCCCGGCTGTAGTTATTCAGTAAGTTCAGCTCAAGTGTGGGTTGAATGTCCGAGTAACGAACCAGTGTATGTGCTGTCCCCGCGCGAATATCAATATCTTGTCCGTGCAACAGGCGTGTGATGCGGAGGCTGTCACCACTGACATAAAGTGCTTCGGGGGGATTTTCTTCCAATTCTGAAGGCAGGATGTAATCCAATACATCTAAGGCGCACGCAAAGCCACCAAAGGTCGTTTGGCGCACTTGAGCTTCGTCTTCACCGACATAAACGAACCAGCCTTGTTGCTCCACCGGAAGTGAGAAAATTGCCGGGAGTATGTAATGGGCGCTAATGTCGTGAGATTTTAGAAAATCAACCCAGAAGGCAAGTCGCTCGCGCTTGATAACCGCTGCCTTAACCGTTGCATCATCTGCTTCCCGATAGGCGCTAAAGTGCAGATTGTCGATGTCCTCTGCCAGAGATTCTTCCAGCGCAAACGGTAATGCCTGAAGCATTTGTTTTTTGCTCTTGCTGGGTATGAGCGTTTCAGCCAACGAGACTTCAGTATTCGGGATTAATAAAACAACTTTATTGCCACGCTGCTGCTTGCGGATGCTGTCCCAATCGGCACTGGCAAAGCTCGCTTCTGTATTTTTATTGCTGATGGTCGCACAAAGAGGTTCGGCATCCGGTGTCGTGAGTTTGATGATAAGAAGCTGCATTATTCTTTTGCTTTGACAATTTGTTGGTTGCTGAAGTCCCTGGAAACAACGGTAACTTTACCATCTTTTCGATGCAGAATACTATTGATATACAGGCGGGCGGTGCCTATGTTGATTTCACCTTGCAAAAGAAAATAGTCAGTGGTGGCCGACAAAAATTGTTGGTAGACTTCTGGTGAATCGCCTTCGGTAGCACTGCGAACGACCTCCAACTCCATGAAGTCATTGAGTCCCTGAAATGGATTTTCATCGCGTACAGAGATGATGTTTTCGGCAGCTTCTGGCGTGAAGCCTAGCGCCTGAAATACTTCCATGCTGGCGGTATTTACATTAACGGCTGTGTACTCAGGTAATACACAAATATAGGGGCGCAGTAGCTCGAATGCTTCTTTATCAATGCCTTTAAGCAGGCGCAGCTCAGTTTCATTGACTAGCAAACTGTCGGCGGCATTATAGGGTGGGTCTAGGGTTTGGTAATAATCAGACTCTGCGCCAGTCTCGGAGGTATTGGAGTCCCCGTCAATCCAGTCCGTGACCATGTCGGCGAAGTTTCTTGCAGGGCCGATTTTTTCCTCTGTATCAATGGTTTGCAGGAGTTTCTCGGTACGAAGTTTGGCAATAATATAACGGTTTTGATCCGCCCGGATGCGTCGCTCTTCTTCGGTTAGCGGTGCTCGTGTACTTTCTTCATCCTCATCTTCTGTAATCGGGCGTTCCGGTGGGTATAGGTTGTTGAGATTCAGTCTCGCCTGTAAATCAAATAAACGACCAGTCATGACCCCACCTGGAATCGGGATGGGTGGGATTTCTGTGGCCCATGCTTCGGTTAGGTCGTCCGTATCCGGCGAATCCTCCGCATCTTTGTTCAGTATGGTTCGCGCCCAGTCTTCTAAGCCAGTGGCATAAGGGTAAATCTGCTCCAGATTGCTAATGTTCACGGCCAGGCGGGTGTGTAATTGCTGTCGGAACATAATGTTGACGGCAATGCCCATTGCGATACTCATAATGACCAGTGCAATCAGCAAGGCTGCACCACGCTGTTTAGTGGGTGCTGTCGGAAAACTTCGCCTTTGCCGCAGTGGGCTGTGATGACTAGACATCAGGGCTTGATCGGGCTAAGGCGTTTGCTCAAGCGGGTCACTTTTTCCTCAGAACCGATGAGTTTGTATTCGTAGATTGTCATATAAGCCATCACTGCCTGCACATAATTGCGGGTTTCATTGAATGGGATGCTCTCTACCCAGCGGGCTGCTTCCAGCTCATAATCCGGTGCCCACTTTGGGATGCGGTGTGGGCCGGCATTGTATGAGGCGGTTGCCAGTGCATAGTTGCCATTGAATTTTTTCAGCAATGTTTGTAGGTATTTGGTGCCGAGGCGGATATTAGTGGTAGGGTCAAATGTGTCGGTTTTACTAAGTCGCCTCATCCCCAAGCTGCGTGCAACTTGTTTAGCGGTTGATGGGATCAACTGCATCAGCCCCTGTGCCTTGGCGTGGGATACAATGCTCGGATCGAAGGCACTTTCTCTGCGCGCAACGCCATAAACCAAAGCGGGGTGAACACCTAGTTCTTCCGCAGCTTTGCGAATAATCTCCTCATAAGCCATTGGGAAGCGCAACTCCACCTGATTCCAGTCTTTGGTCTTGGAAATGGTCAGGATGGCGGTGAAATGGTGATGATATTGCTGGGCCAGTTTGGCCGCTGCCAGCATTTGTTCTTTATTGCGATTGTTCAGGGCAAAAAACCACTCTGCGCGACCTTCTGCTTTCATATCAACCGCTAATAACTCAAGTGCCCGTTGGATTGCGGGTTCCTTTTCCAAGGCGGGAATGAGTTGGTCAATATCGAGTGCTGGTTGTTCTAAAACAGAATAGGGCAGTCCCAAGTGGTCGGCGGCTAAAAAGCCATAAAAAGAGGCGTTGTGACTGAGTGATTTATAAAGCTCCAATGCCTCGTTATTTTGTTTGGTGGCTTCCAACGCTCTGGCACGCCAGTACTTCCAGTTGCTTGCGTTCTGTTCGTCCTTGGGCAGCGCGGCAATGGCATCTAGCAAGGTTTTCCAGTCCCCCTCGCGCAATGCAATCCGCGCCAACCATTCATTGGCTTTGACATCACGATACTCTTCTGGAATTGAGGCCAAGGCAATTAGCGCATGAGACTCGTGATCCAAGGCATCGCGTACCGCAATATAACGACTAATTTCTGCTTGTTGCGCGGTGTCAAATTCATAGTTTTTCAATGCAGTTTTAAATTGCGCTTTGGCTGCATCCGTATCCTTGCGGGCGATGCGCTTAATTGCATAAGCCACAACATCACGGCTGCGCGCATTGTCATCCGCAAGAATAGCTTTTTTGAGTGCTTTCTGGGGTTTGCGTCGTGCCAGAACCCAAATATTAACCAATGCCTGATCTTTTTTGCTCAAGTTTTTGGATAAGCTTTTTGCCAGGCTAGTGGCGCCCCGATGCATGGCGAGCTTAATGCGCCGCCAATAGTCCTTATCGCTCAGTTGTTTGTTGTTCTTTAGTAGTCGGAATAAACCATCACATTGCTTGGGGCGATCCCGACCCGACATCCAAATTGCCTTGCCATCTGCCAGTGCTTGTGTGGTGTCCCCCAGCTCTATGCGTGCCTGAATGTGTAAGCACCTCGCTTTGATGCTGTTGTCACCTTGCTGGAGTAAGGTGAAAGTCTGCCCCCACTGAGCTTCTTGGTTATAACGCTCCATCAGGTGTACTTTGAGCTTGCTGCTCAGTGGTGAGTCGGCATAATCCCGAATGAATGCTTCAATACTTTGAGTTGAAGTACCGGGCAGGTTATGAACAATCCGTTCATATTCCAGATAAGGGTAAAGCGGGTAGTCTTTAAGCACTGCAATATTTGCAGACTTGCCCGCCTTAACTTTTGCATAGAGCGTTTTAAACTGTTCGCGTTCCTGCTCCCCAGCGAAAGAAAGTGGCCCTGTACATAATGCGAGTAACAGCAAGGTATAACGAATGAGAGGCATTTGACACCTTAGATTTTTATAATAATTCCCGTCGCTATCATCTCACTTTGCGTCATAGCGGTGCAATGTTTGAAGATTACAAATTAGCCAGTGCTGACAAGTAGCGTTGGTAGCGGCTCTTTGAGATATTCCCGTCTTCTACAGACTGTCGGATGGCAC
Source organism: Pseudomonadota bacterium (assembly GCA_002747455.1). Classification (GTDB taxonomy): domain Bacteria; phylum Pseudomonadota; class Gammaproteobacteria; order Thiotrichales; family Thiotrichaceae; genus Leucothrix. Next base: position 35,638 of record PDPG01000043.1, read on the forward strand.
ATTGCGGCTCATGGTTATGCGTACAATTGCTAAACTTGCAGTTGTTAAAATAGGGCCTAAACTCCCGATAACCATTGGCAAGCTTCACGGGGTCAAGATTATCAGGCATATAATCGCGCACGCCCGGCGAGTCGATGAGGTAACTATCGTCGCCGAGTTCGTATAAATCAGCCGTAGTTGTGGTATGCCGACCCTCGCCAGAATCAGAAATTTCCGCTGTGAGAATGTGTGCCTTGGGAATGATCTGGTTGGCAATAGAGGATTTTCCAACGCCAGAACGCCCCAGCAAAATGTTCGTTTTACCTTTTATCAATTCTTTTAGTTGGGCAATACCTTCGCCGCTATTGGCATTGACGTGGAGCACTGGATAGTCGATGTTCTCATATTCACTGAGCGCCTCCCAGTCGGATGTTTTCGCGTATTGCTCGGCAAGGTCGTGCTTATTAATAACAATCACTACCTCGGCATTGAGTAGCTCGGCGGCGATAATGTAGCGATCCACCAAATCCCAAAAAGGTTCGGGCAGCCACGCACTGACAATAATAAGCTGATCAACATTGGCGGCAATCGTGCGGGGCTTGCCACGGTAGGTTGTGCGGGTAATGGCGTTTTTACGCTGATGAATGTTGTCGATACGGGCGGTACCGGTTGGGTTACTTTGCCAGTCTACCCAGTCGCCGCAAGCAACATTTTCGAGTTTACGTTTCGGGGTGCATCGGATATCAGTGTTATCCTCGCAACGCACCAACACTTGCGCACCAAACCGGGTAATGACCCGGCCAGTGCCCTTTACGGTGTTATGAGTATCGGTACTCATGTGAGCCGATAACTATGATGCATGGTGGTTCAATGGCATGTTATTCCCCATTAGCCGGAAATGCGTAGTATTGCTTGTTTAAGTAAGCCACCACGTCGTGAATCTCGGTATCAAACCAATTCGTGTTCAGGTTGGAGTCGCACAGTCTAACCTGTGCATCCAATGCTTTTAAATTCTTTACCTTACGGTCAGCGGCGGTGAATACCTCCGTACCGTGGCATGACAGGCATTCTGAGGCGGTGAACAGCTTTTCACCATTGGTGACGTCACCTGCGGCGAAGCTGCTTCCCATAAGGGCAAGTGTAGCGGCGGCTATTATTTTACGGAACATTATTTTCTCCCAATTAAATATCATCCAGCCGCCTTATTGCCATTATCACAAAGTCATTAGACTCATTGCCTTCTTAAATGGGCGATGCGAATTGAAGCAGGTGGATGCGAATCATAAAACGCGGAATAAAGAGGGTCAGGCGTCAGCGTACCCGCGTTCTTCTTGTACAGACCGACAAGTGCACTAATGAGTTCCTCAGCACTTGACTCTTTCGCGGCGAAGGCATCGGCTTCAAACTCATGTTTGCGCGACCACCATGACATGACAGGCCCAATAAAAAAAGTGAATACAGGACTAACGAGCAGAAACAGGAGCAAGGCCATGTGAGTTGTCTGATTTTGTATGCCCAATTGCAGGTAAAACCAGTCTTGTTTCATCAAAAACGCCAGAATAGCGAAGCCAATAAGGGTGCTGGCCATCGACACAATCATGCCTTTGAGTACATGCTTATGTTTGAAGTGCCCCAGCTCATGCGCCAGCACAGCTTCGATTTGTGTGGGCGTGAGCTGTTTGAGCAAGGTGTCAAAAAACACAATGCGTTTCGTTTTGCCAAAGCCGGTAAAATAAGCGTTACCGTGACTGGAGCGGCGCGATCCATCCATCATAAACACACCATTTGAATTGAAACCGTTGCGATTTAATAGCGTGGTAATACGATCCAACACTTCACCTTCTTCAAGTGGGGTAAATTTATTGAAAATCGGCGCGATAAATTTGGGATAAGCCCACATCATGATGATGGAAAATGCGGTAATCGCCATCCACGCATACAGCCACCACAGTGAACCGGCACTATTCATAAGCCATAGCACCAGCATAATAATGGGTACACCAATCACTAGCGACAGTGCGGCACTTTTCAGCATGTCGATAAAGAAGGTTTTTAGGGTGAGTTTGTTAAAGCCAAACTTTTCTTCGATCACAAATGCACGATACAAAGATGCAGGCATATCAATAATGCTGGAAATAAGCAGAAAGCTGATGATGACCGCCGTACCTTTGGTCAGCTCACTCAGCCCATGATTGGCCCACAAATTATCCAGCCACTGCAAGCCACCACCAATTGTCCACATCAACAGCACTAGGGTACTTAATATCAGTTCCTTACGACCAAACTTCCCCTTGGTTGCCGTATAGTCTGCCGCTTTTTGATGTTCGTCTAATGTAACGGATGCCTTAAACTCTTCTGGCACAGCCGGACGGTGCTCCATGACGTGTTTGGTCTGGCGCAGAGACAGCCAAAGCTGTGTGCCGACAGTGGCGATAATTGCTAAGATAAATATCAACGTAAAGATGGGCATTTGTTAAGATAGATCCTGAATTTAAATTGAGACGAAAGTATAAACCATGTGCGTAGACAACAATAATTTAATCTGGATTGATCTGGAAATGACCGGACTGGATACGGTGAATGACCAAATCATCGAAATCGCCACTGTGGTGACGGATAAGGATTTGAATATCTTGGCGGAGGGGCCGGTGTTGGCAATACATCAATCCGATGAAATTATGGCGGGCATGGATGCTTGGAATCAAAAGCAACATGGCGGTTCCGGACTGATTGAGCGGGTAAAAAATAGCCGTGTGACAGAAGAAATGGCGGAGGCGGAAACCATTGATTTTCTGAGTCAGTACGTTGATGCCGGAAAGTCGCCGATGTGTGGCAATAGCATTTGTCAGGATCGTCGTTTTATGGCGCGTTGTATGCCGAAGCTGGAAGCCTTTTTTCACTACCGGAATTTGGATGTCAGCACCTTAAAAGAATTGGCAACTCGTTGGCGTCCGGAAGTTGTCAAGGGGCTTGAAAAGAAAGGTGCACATTTGGCACTGGATGATGTGCTGGAGTCGATTGAAGAATTACGTTATTACCGCCAAGAGATTATGTCGATCTAATGTTAGTTTTTTCCAATATCTCCATTCGGCGTGGTGGGCGGGAGCTGATTGGTGACAGTAGCTTTAGTATCCATCCCGGACAAAAAGCGGGTTTGACGGGGGCCAATGGCACAGGTAAATCGACCTTGTTTGCACTGATTATGGGGGAGTTGTCACTGGAAGCCGGGCAATTCAGTATGCCGCCAAACTGGGTGCTGGCGCATGTGGCTCAGCATACGCCGTCCAGTGAAAAGACTGCATTGGAGTATGCCCTGGAAGGTGATGCAGAGTTTGCCTCCCTGCAACAGCAGATGAAAACGGCTGAAGGTGAACACCTGGCTGGTTTGTTGGCACAGTTGGAAGCCATTGATGGCTATACCACAGAAAGTCGGGCGGCCGCTTTATTGCAGGGCTTGGGGTTTAGTAATGAACAGATTAGCCATCCGCTCAGCAGCTTCTCTGGCGGTTGGCGGATGCGCCTGAATTTGGCACAGGCTTTGATGTGTCGCTCTGATTTGTTGCTACTGGATGAGCCAACCAATCATTTGGACTTGGACGCAGTGATTTGGCTACAGCAATGGCTGATTCAATATCCGGGGACGCTAATTTTGATCTCGCATGATCGTGAGTTTCTTGATGCCGTCACCACGCATACGATTCATGTTGAACAGCAATGTGCCACGTTATACACCGGCAATTATTCGGCATTTGAAAAGCTGCGAGCGGAGAGGTTGGCACAGCAGCAAAGCACCTACGAAAAGCAGCAACGGGAAGTGGCGCACATTCGCAAATATGTCGATCGCTTTCGGGCGCAGGCCACCAAGGCACGGCAGGCACAAAGCCGGCTGAAAGCGTTGGAACGTATGGAACTGGTGGCACAGGCACATATTTATTCACCGTTTAAATTCAGCTTTTTGGAGCCGCGTAAACTACCGGATCGTCTGTTAAATATTACCGAAGCTTCCATTGGTTACGATGGTGTGCCGATTATAGAAAAGGTCGATTTTCAACTCATGCCGGGGCAGCGTATCGGTCTGATTGGCCCTAATGGTGCGGGTAAATCTACACTGATTAAATGTCTGGCTGGCGAGTTGCCAGTATTGGCGGGTGAGTTGTGGGGAGCGCAAGATTTACACATTGGTTATTTTGCCCAGCATCAGGTTGAGCAGTTGCATATCGACCAAACGCCGCTACAGCACATGCGTAAGCTGGATAAGGAAGCCCGCGAACAGGACTTGCGAAATTACTTAGGAGGCTTTGGTTTTCAGGGTGAGCGGGTTGATGAGGCCGTTGAGCCATTTTCCGGTGGTGAAAAAGCCCGACTGGTGCTGGCGTTATTGGTCTACCAACGCCCGAATTTATTACTATTAGACGAACCGACAAATCATCTGGACTTGGATATGCGCCATGCGTTGAGTATGGCCTTGCAGGACTTTACCGGAGCGATGGTCATTGTTTCACATGATCGTCACTTGTTGAAATCGGTGACGGATGAATATGTGATTGTGGAGGGTGGTGCGGCCAGACCTTTCGATGGTGATTTAGAAGACTATTCGCAGTGGTTAAAAACACGGGAGCAGGCTCAGGTAAGTGCGCTGGGTGCGACAAATAAGCCTACGAGTCGTAAGGATAAGCGCAAACAGGAAGCGGAGCAGCGCAAACAGTTGCAGCCTCTGAAACGTGTGATGGAGCAACATGAAAAAACGCTGGATAAGTTAATGGCGCAGTCGGCAGCGCTTGAAAAACAGTTGGCGAACCCTGATATCTACGCAGAGGAGAATAAAAATACGCTGAAAGAGCTGCTGCTGAAAAAACGGGATGTTGATGCCAGTGTTGAGGAAGCAGAGCTGGCGTGGATGGAAGCGTCAGAAGCGTATGAATCAGCCCATAGTTAATATTTTTTCATTAAGTTGCTGGATTTTCGGGTTATAATCCGATAACTACAATAAAATATTTTGTCATTTTTAGGAGAGTGAAATATGAGTTTTTTGGATGCTGGCACTGGCCAGATTGTTGCTAATGCCGCTGAGAGTGAGCGCGCGGCGTTTATCAAGCGCACGTATATGCACCTGGGCGGCGCGATTGCGGCGTACGCTGTGGTTGTTGCTTTGTTTATTCAAAGTGGAATTGCTAATGCCTTTATGGGATTTTTAGCGGGTTCATCGTGGATGTGGCTGCTGGTTATGGGGGCCTACATGGGGATCTCAATGCTGGCTGACAACTGGGCACATTCTGGTGTTTCCAGAGAGCGTCAGTACATGGGCTTAGGGCTGTATATTGTTGCGTTCGCCTTCCTTTCTACATTGCCAATTACACGCGCCTTGTATATGGATCCTAATATCCTGATGCATGCCACTCTAGTGACGGCTGCGTTGGTTGCTGGTCTGACTTTTACCGCGTTTTCAACCAAGATCAACTTCTCATTTATGGGACGTTTCCTGATGATCGCTGGCTTTGTGGCGATGGGCATCATTGTTGCATCAATCCTGTTTGGCTTCTCACTGGGTCTGTGGTTTATGGGTGCAATGATCATTTTTGCGGCGGCGACTGTGCTGTACAGTACTTCTAACATCATTCATGAGTATCACACAGATCAGCATGTTGCAGCGTCTCTGTCTCTGTTCTCAAGTGTGGGTCTGTTGTTCTGGTATGTACTCCAGTTCCTGATGGCGTTTATGGGCGATGACTAATTAAAGTCCCTGATTGCATATCGGCAATGTAGTGTTGCCGATCGCTGTATAGAAAAAGCCCCGCACTTTTTACGTCGCGGGGCTTTTTTTGTGCTGGGCACGATTTACTTCTCAGTGCAGTTTTCAATGACTTCGCCCGATGTGCCATCGGCCTTGTGGTGCAGCAACATACCTTCGGAGCCGGAACCAGTGCCTTTGGTCCACCACTCCAATCCCTCACCAACATAACGCGCACCACTGCCAGAAACGGCGACACTCATGTTATAAGTGCGATCTTTATATGTAACCGTGGATGTGCTGTCAGAGGGGTAAGTCGCAACAACCACCTCACCACTTTTGCACTGATAGCTGTATTTGGTGGAAGTACTGGCTTCTTCTTTGGGTTGTGATGCGTTATCACAGGAAGAGATGAGTAGAGCTGAAGAAAGTGCCAGCAAAGGGATAACGATTTTCATGTGAATCTCCGTGTCAGTTTGTCAGGGAAGGGGCGATTACCGCCCCCGCTATATCTTTCTGTAAGAGTGAAATGAGGTGTATGAGTTCCCGCATCGTCCGAATCTAATAAAACCAATTTAGTGGCAGCCGACTTGTCGAGCGTGCAACGTATCTGATGGTGCGTCTTCCAATAATAGTGATGAGGCACGCACGGGATAAGAAGCTGTTTACGATCCTTCGTACTACTGATTGATATACATCACTGGCGCACGGTATTCCGAAGCGGAGGTGGGAATGGCCAGTCCTTCAATGAGGAGCTCATCGGGCACTTTTGGCGTAGTAACTAGTAAGTACAGGCGTTGGGATGCGCGGGTCATGGCCATATACAACAAATGCGTATGGCTGGCTTTCAAGCTGTGGCGTTCCCGCTCACTTATACGTGGATCCTGTTCGGATTCCAGCAGTTTTTCCAGTCCGGTAATGAACACAATTTTGCTTTCCAATCCTGTTGCAGTTTCCAGATCACACAGTTTCAAGCTGTCATCATCCGCAATCATGCTTCCGGTGAGCGCGGTTGTATTGATGCTCAACGACTGGCGCAGCTCCTGTGCCAGAAAGCGGGTGTTTTGCTTGTCTGTGGTGAGTACCAGAATATCGCTTGCGGAGTGACCCCGCTTAATAAGGTGGTTGATTTCACTAAAGAGGCGATTCTTTTGGTCTTCTTTGCTAGGGAAGTGCAGCAGCTGGGGGTGGTCTTCCGGTGGAATTGGCTCAATGTGATTAATAGAGTACAGTGGGTAGTTTGGCTGTTCCATCAGTCGGTGTAGACGGAAGTGATCCGCCATACGGGCAATTGCCAGAGAGCAGCGGTAGCTTTTATTCAGGCGGATGCTCCGGCCACGAAAGTCCAGTCCGGTTGCTTTCCAGTCCAAGCTGCGGCTATAAAAGTTCTGATCCCCATCCGATGTTAAAAACAGCTGGGCATTGGGGCTCATGGCACGCTTGATGACTTTCATCCACACTGGAGTAAAGTACTGAGCCTCATCAATTAATACATGCTGAAGTGGCTCGAAGGTTTGACCTTCCTCAAAGGCTTGTAGCAGGAAGGCAGGGGCATCGGCCCATAAATAGCAATTTCGTTCCCGTAAGTGGGTGTCAATTTCAACCATGGCTTGCCAGACTCGTTTTCTGACAGGGTTGGATAGTGCCAGACTATGACTGGAGCGTAGGGTACTCAGGTATTCCGTCTCGCTGGAAATCATGCGATCTTTGATGAAGTTAACTTCATAGATCAGGCCATAGCGAGTAAGATCCGAGTCTTCAAAGTGACGTTTGATCATCAGATCAAACAACTCAGTCTCCTGATCTTCAAAGACAAACCGCCGTGTTCCTCCCAGTGTTTTACGACACCACTCCATAAAGGGGTGGCATTGAATATTATTAAAATCACCAATTTGTCGCTTGAGTTGATTACTGAGTGCTTTATTGTGGCTGAGTACCAAAATTTTAGATTGAGGATGTCTCTTGGCCAGCAGAGCTGCTCTTTTAGCCAGAATCAAACTCTTGCCACTACCGGCCACCCCCTGAACTAGCCAGCAGCTAAAGGGGTGTTGGTGTGTTGTGTCGTAGGCGCGCAGCCCGGCGGTAAGGGCTTTTTCCTGCACCTCATCAAGTAGTGTCGGAACCGGACTATCCAGCTTGTTGGTTTGTTTTTCGGTGGTAATGGTTAGCTCTGGATTGAAGCGGCCATGTATGACCTTGGTGACTTGCTCAGAGGTGGCAATACCCATACAGCGCTCCAATATGAGTGGCATTGCGTCATCCAGCAACAATGCGCTACCAATGGCCAGTAAACCTTGATGTTTTAGATAGACCGTTTGTTTTTCGGCAAGATTACCAGGCAGTAGCAATATAATAGGCAGGAGTTGGTGAATATGCTCCTTAAACGAGTCAGGCAGCAGGGCATTCCTTTCCATCACTAGCTCAAAAACAAGCGGGTGGCATTGTAATAACTGCTGATCCATTTGTCGGTCGAGGCTGATAGCACCTTCTGGCAGTGTGGCAATGAGTATCGATCTATTTTCAAAAGTCACCCAATACCGCAGTCCGGTTGTACCAATATCGGCGGAGAGCTGTTGCCAGGATTTATACTCAGGCGGGAGCTGGCGAATACATTCATGCAGCTCGGTGCCGGGGGAGCTGGCAGCCAGTGAATCTTCTGGTATTATCTGTGCCATATTTGGGTAGAATCCTACGCGGCATTTGCCGGATATTTATACTTTTAAGTGGTTTACTCAAAACCTCGTTATGGCTAAATTTTAGCACAAAGGTAACGTGGGGTTGTATTTCAAATTTCTTTTAGGGTTGGTAACCCTAGACTAACGGTGCGTCAAATTATGGCTATCTATGCAATAGGCGATGTCCAGGGATGTTTTGGTGCATTGCAACGCCTCATTGAAAAAACGGGTTTTACGCCTGAAAATGACAAGCTCTGGTTTGTTGGTGATTTGGTTTGTCGAGGGTCGGAGTCTCTTGAAACGCTGCGTTATATCAAAAACTTGGGTGACGCTGCCGTTGTTGTGTTGGGCAATCACGACATCAGCCTGATTGCTGCACATTATCGAGTCCTCAAGCCTCACCCGACGCTTAAAAAAATAATGAAAGCGGATGATAGAGAAGAACTCATTGATTGGTTGCGGACAAAGCCAATCCTTCATGTGGATCAGGAATTCGGCTGGGCGATGGCTCATGCGGGGATTTATCCGCACTGGAATTTGAGCCAAGCGCAGAGTTTTGCCAAAGAGGTCGAGATTCCATTGCGAGGCTTGACAGCACAACGTTGGCTGAAAGAGATTTATGGCAATACACCTAACCAGTGGAGCGACTCGCTGCGGTCTTATGATCGACACCGCTTTATTGTCAACGCGTTTACCCGTATGAGGGGGTGCAATGCGGATGGCTCATTAAATTTTAGTGTCAACGGGACGGTAAAGGAGCACCAATCAAAAGGGTTGTATCCCTGGTTTAATTTACCGAGTCGGGTGCTGTTGCCTGTCAATGTCGTCTTCGGGCATTGGGCGGCGCTTGGTTTTCACGATAATCGTCAGGTTCTGGCTTTGGACACGGGTTGTGTGTGGGGGCGAACACTTACAGCGGTGCGCCTTGATGCTGACATCATCCAGCCAATTCAGGTTTCTTGTCAGTAGGTTTTTATGAAAAAGCCAGCGAGTGCCCTTGGGATTTTTTCTTGGTTAGCGAAAGGCAAGCCACCGCTTGACGATGCCCCGACCGAGGCTGTGGACAAGGGCGAGGACTGCAAGGGTCAAAACACTACTGCGAGAAAGGATGTTGTGGAAAAAACCAATGTCACCGTAATATCATCGAATGGCAGTATCAAGGTCTATGTCCGTGATGTTGAGTACAATTTACGCTTGATGAAGCCTGCGCACGGTGTAGGTATCTCCGAGTTAAAGCGCTCCCTTGAGCGTAATCGTGAAATGATGGACCAAAGCTTCCAGTCGATGATGGATATTTATCGTAAATTTAGGCTGAATACCGATCCATTGGTCATTGAAACGGAAGGAGCGTATCGGACGGCAACCAAAAATGCATTGGTTGCCCGTGCAAATATTGATGTGCTGATTCCATTGATCAATATTCGTGGCGGCGATGCGGAGTATGAAGGTGCTGGTGAGGGGTTGCCAATTGAACAACATGTCGAGCAACTGCGTCGTCGGGCTGAGTTGTTGGTTGATTTTGAACTGAAGGGCAACGAAGAGCCGGTAGAGGAGGAGGGCGTACCGCTACAATCGGTGTTTATCGCTGGGGTGATAGTGGTCTTGGTGGTGATGTTTTTGTTGTTGATTTTGTAGTTCTGTGCGCGACAATTTTATCAAGATACTGCCGCCGGTTATTGATTTGTGGTTACGAGAAATTGAGAGCCACAGGGAAAAAATCAATGAGTTACGTTTACTCTAAATTGTTTGTCGTGTGTAGCGTTTGAAATCAGAAGATTGGTGGTGGCGTGGCATTCAACCGTCGGGTTTTAACCTCATACCATTTCCATTAAATATTGGTACTATCTACGCAGTTTGTGTCGGGTTTGGAAGATAATGTCTGATATCATAATTTAATGGGATTGGTATCAGTCATGCCAATGCTGCTCAATCCACTTGGTTGGTCGGACATGTCGATACCACTTTGTTGTGATGCCCGCGATTGCTTCATCTGGGTCTGGATGCCCGTGAAAAATAATGACCTTCGCTTCGGGCGGTATTTTGGCCGTTAAAAAGTAATTGAGGGGCCAAGGGTACATGCAATGATATTTAAAGCTGGGGCACCACTGCTCTGGCCAGAATTTCAACTTTCCCAGTTTATTGACTTCTGTCGACAGATAAGCCTGTTCATTGCGGTGTGTCGCTTGAATAGCAGTAAAATTACTTCTGAACTTATCCAGAATGGGCTGCAATTCGCCAATTCTAAAGCGATAAACAGATGAGTTACCGATCTTCTTGCGCTTGAGTTTTTCGTCTTTGATAATGGCAAACTCGGCGGGGAAGCTGAAAAGCTCATCAATGTTGCTTACAATCACTACGTCTAGGTCGAGGAACAGTGCTTCTCCGGTGAGCCCTCCCAGATTTTCTTGCAATGTGCTGAGTTTATTCCAACCTCTCTCAGGTGCATCAGACGGTAGATCTAACGATGGTAATGGCTGGGTATTGACCTGAGAAGTAATGCCCTCATCGTCATCTGTAAAGCAAGTCATTTGGAAAGGAATGGTCAGGTTTCTGGAAACCATGCCATACAGCTTGTTAACGTAGTCAGCGCCGTACTTATCCCCCCATTTCATACAAATAATGTTTACTGGGGAGGCTTGTGTGGCATCAGCGTGATGATTCATATCAATATGCAAATTTCTTGTCCGGTGGCCTAACGAACTCTGTTTAGATAAAAAATACTAATGCTCACAAAGAGCACTGCCGGGGCGAACGCACTTACGATGGGAGCAGCACCATAAGTACTGCCCAGCTGATTCAATACTTTATTAATCAGAAAAAATGCAATGCCTGCAAGAATTCCAATAAAAACTCGTTGCCCCGCACCACCTCGACGTTGTGAGCCAAATAAAAAAGGCATTGCCAGCAGTAACATGACCAGCGCGGATATTGGTGCGGAAAAGCGTTTCCAGTAAGCCAACTCGAATCCATCAGTTTTCAGGCCATTTAAGCGTTGGTATTCTATCAACTCTGACAGTTCGGTGATAGAAAGTTGTTCAGGCTTAACTGAGCTCATGTCAATGAGTTTGGGGTTTAGTAAGTCAGGATCAATTACCTTGTCGGTAAATGTGTTTGTGATGCCGTTATCACCAAAGGTTTTGGTAGTCATTGCGCTGACTTCCCAGCCCTTCGGTACTTTATTCACTGCTTCAATATGTGTTTGGGATTTAAGGCCACTGTAGTTTTCCCGAATGGTGTAGATATTAACATCTGACAGTTTGCTCTCAGACCATACCTGACCGATGTGAATGATTCGGTTTTGATCTTTTACCCACAGGCTGCCGCCGCTTACCATCACCATATTTTTATTACTGAGTAATGATTTAAAATTTCGTCCGGCCAAGTCCGCTTTTGGTACAACGTATTCACCAAGAAGAAACACCATGACGGCTGTAATGGCGCCAAGTTTTAATACAGAATAAATAATATTGGCGATGGAAATACCCGCAGCCCGCATGGCAATAAACTCGGAATGAGCGGCAAGGTTGCCAAGCCCTAGCAGGGTGCCAATAAGCATGGCGGTGGGAAATAATTCATACAAACGCCCCGGAATGGAGTAGCTCAGGTAGATAAGGGCCTGCAGGCTACTGTAATGCTCACCGATGTCTTCCGCTTCATTGATAAAGTCAAAAAAGATCACCAGCACGGTTAAGGCAAACCAAGCCATGATCAACCCCATAAAGGTGGACTTCCATAGATAGCGATCCAGGATACTCATTGCGATCTCCCATAGCGTCGCCATACTAGGATCAAAGCGAGAAAGATGAACGGAATATGCACCCACCATAAGCCAACGACTGATGGAATTTTGCCATCTTCCAACAAAGACTTTCCGGTGATCAGCAGATTGGCGTACAGTGCGTAGAGCAGGATACCGATGGCAAGTTTGCCAAAGCGCCCCTGTCTTGGTGTGGTGTAGCTGAGTGGAAACGCCAGTAGTGCCATGATGGGGGCGGATAGAATAACCCCGAAGCGCCAGTGAAGCTCGGCTTGTTTCTCAATGTCGCTGGTTCGGAGTAATGATAATGTTGGTTCGGCACTGAGTTCTTGGCGAGTGCTAGTCGCCAGTGCTGGAACACGAATGCCATGTTCAGAGAACGTGAACGTCGTGTAGGAGTTATCCTGCTTATTCAGGTCGTAACGGCTGCCGTTGTTAATTTGTAGTACCCGCTGCCCACTGGATTGATCGATAAATAATAATGCCTGTTCCGCCATCATCACTTGTGTCCCATGATGATTCTCGGTTTGCATAAAGAACTTTTTCATCACGACATTCTTTTCATCAAGTGTCTCAACAAAGATGGTGAACGTTTTGCCGCCGGAGCGACTATGCATAAACTCACCCACCGGGATACCGGACGACTCAGGGCGTTGCTTAATTTCGTTGGTGATACTTTGACGTGACTGCTCTAAAGAGGGCAGGGTATTTAACACTAACACTGCCAATATAATCGTTACTGGCAGCAACAGTAGGAAGATTGATTTAAAAAATTGACTGGGGCCAATGCCCGACGCGTGCAGTGCGGCGACTTCGTTGTCCCGATACATTCGGCCAAGCGCCAGCATGATACCAATCAGTAGAGCAATTGGAGCCAGCTGTATGGCGCCTTTTACCGAGCCAATAAAGACCAATATCGCCAGCACATCACTGGGCAACTGACCATCACTCACGTCACCAAGCAGGCGTGCAACGGTGTTACCCACAATGATCAACAGCAGAACCAGCAGCGTCGCAATGAACGCCTGTAGCATCTCTTTGATCAGGTAGCGATTCAGAATCATTTAATTTGCACACCGTGGCGGAGTGTCACTGATAAATATCAATGCCATCAATTTTACAGCCTTTATAGCGTTTATGCGTCCACAAGTATTGCTCTGGAAATGCGGATATCTGTTGTTCGATAATCTGGTTTATGCGCATCGTATCACGGTAAGCGTCTCCACCCGGGAAATCTTCCAGAGCGGGCATGATATGCAACGTGTAGCCGGGCTGCTCGGTTTCGCTCCGAGTACAAAATATTGGAATGACAATGGCATTCGATAATTTAGCCAGCCGTGATGTGGCTGGGTTTGTCGGCGCCTCGACCCCAAAGAACGGTACCATTAAATGATGTTTACCCCGAAAGTTTTGATCGGGGGCATACCATACAGCAGTGCCTTGCTTTAAGGTACGAACCATGTCCCGAATATTGTTTTTAGCGATGGTTTTGCCAAAATTAGCCTCACGCTGTCGGGTGCTGATTGTGTTCAGTAATGGGTTTTGGTGTGGGCGAAATACAAAACAAGAGTCAAGTCTGTCCGCGATAATACTTCCGCTAACCTCAAGACTGGTAAAGTGGCTGCTTAGAAAAATAATGGGTCGCTTTGTGGCTAGTGCGGCATCCAAGTGCATTATGCCTTCAATGTGAGAAAGGGCGATTAATGCATCACGTCTTCCCCACCAACTAAACGATGCATCCAGCAAGCCTTTAGCCAGCGAAATAAAGTGTGCTTTGCAAAGGTGTTGGCGTTCTTGCTCTGTGTACTCGGGGAATGCGATGGCAAGATTGGTCATACAAACCTGACGCCGTCGTGTCAATGAAGCATATAGTAAACGTCCGGCGGCAGAACCAATGTGCATCTGCCAACGCCACGGTAATTGGCTGATCAGCCATAAAGTGCCGATACCAATCCAGCTCGGCCAGTATTTTGGGTGCAAGTACTGAGTCATGTGATGCGGCAATTAAAACGATACTGAAGCATACACCGTCACCAATTTGAACTCTATCTTAATTGAGTGATGCTTCTCAAAGATCCATGCTTTTCTGGCGTTCGTAGTCTGCCATGATTTTTTTAACATAATCTCGGGTTTCACGATAGGGTGGAATTCCGCCATACCGTTCCACTTTACCGGGACCTGCATTATAGGCTGCCAAAGCAAACTTCGTGTTGCCATTAAATCTCTTTAACATGTGCGAAAGGTATTTAACGCCGCCACGAATGTTTTGTTCCGGGTTCCAAGGATCTTTAATGTTTAAGTGTGATGCAGTGGCTGGCATTAGCTGCATTAAACCGATAGCACCTGCCCGTGATAATGCCTTTTCGTTAAAGCAAGACTCTTGTTTAACGACTGAGTAGATCAGCGCCTCTTCGACACCATACTTTGCCGCGTAAGCACGAATGATATTTTTGTAAATCTTTCTTTGTTGGTTCATATAAGACGGGTTTGCACACTGGTAAAGCATCCTGGTGCTGCCTTTTGACTGATGGGCATACTTTTTACGTGCAGCCTGACTAGTTAATGCCTTTCGTACAGACTTGGGCTTACTGCGTGTTTTGTAGACTTTAACCAGTCGGTAACTCTTATCGTGAATCCGTTTGTCAGTCAGAATACGTTCACCGTTAGCACCGTGATAGGCATACACATCCGCAGCAACAGCGTCCGTTAAAAATAAGTGACTGCCAAGTAGTGTCGCAATAGTGGTCAGCTTGGTTAGGGATGGTTTCATGGGTAGTGACACGCATGTACTCCGGAGCTTAGCAGCCGTTATCGATATCTGGAGAGGGCCGTCGAGGCGGTGAAGCACAAACTTCCTCTATAGTTTTTATTATGCTTTGGTGGGGAAACCAAAGTGGTTATGGCAAATGAGGATAAAATGTCGGGTGAGTTTTGACCAGTACCACTTGACGGGTGGTGTCTGTCTCTAAATTTATGCCGTGTTTCTGTTTCAGGTGGAATTTACCCTGCCGGGCCAATAGTCTGGAACGGTGACCAGTATTCACATGGCTCTGGTCGGCTTTGTTTGTAGGTACTCACAAGGATGTGAGGCCTGCAATCCCTCTGGGGGTATCCGCAGATGCCCCCTTTTTAGGTGTGCCACCTACGGCGTACTGTATTGGCAGGCACCATTCTGGTACAGGTGTTGCTGACCAGATGCCGGCATGGATATGCCCCAGGTTTTTGGTAACTCTATCCGTCAAAGCTTAAAATACGCCATCATGCCATTGACAATATCGTCCCGCCAGAGCAGGCTGATCAACCCGGCCAATGCTAGCCAAGGCCCGTAAGGAATCGGTTGGCTGTCTTTTCGTTGCTGGATTTTCATCATCGTAATGCCAACAACAGCACCTAATAATGCAGAAGCAAAAATCGTGAATGGCAGAATTTGCCAGCCTCCCCATGCACCAATAGCGGCAAGGATTTTAAAGTCACCATAGCCCATGCCGTCTTTGCCGGTTACTAAACGAAATAGTTGAAATATACTCCACAGCGACATATAGCCGATAACAGCCCCAAGAACTGCACTGTGTAAGCTGACAAACATACCATTTAGGTTAAATAATAAACCTAACCACATGAGTGGCAGTGTCAGGCTGTCTGGCAGTAGCATGGTCTTTGCATCAATCATGCCTAGCGTGATCAGTGTCCAGGCGAACAGCAGCATCGCAGCCATTGGCCAGCAGTAGCCAAACTTCCACGCTATAAACATAGAAATTGCTGCTGTCAGAGCTTCGACAATAGGATATTGCTTGGAGATCTTGGTCTTACACCCTTTGCATTTGCCTCTTTGTATGAGGTAACTCAGTATCGGGATATTTTCTATAGCAGAGATCTGGTGGCCACAAGTAGGACATCTTGATCGAGGTATGAACAGATTGAACCGCTCCAGTGTTTCAGGAATGTAGTCAGGATTGTCTGCGTTCATGTGTGCTTTACATTCTGCATCCCATTCACGTTGCATCATAATGGGAATGCGATAAATGGCTGCATTTAAAAAGCTGCCAATTAATAATGAAAAAATCCCCACTACCGAAATCAAAAACCATGGGTTTTGCTCAAGGATCGCAAGTAGTTGCATGGTAAGCCCCTGTTTGACGTACTTTACGCCAGCCGTATGTTAAAGCCGTCACCAGTATAATGGCGGCAACGTCGATTGGAAATTGCGTGGTGTTAGCCCACAACCGCGCCAAGCTTAAAGATGGGAAGATACATGGCAATAACCAAGCCGCCCACAATAACACCCAAAACAGCCATGACTAATGGTTCAATCTGCTTGGATAGAGTGTCAACCAAGTCATCGACCTGTTCTTCAAAGTAGTCAGCCACTTTGTTAAGCATCTCTTCAAGGCGGCCGGATTCTTCACCGATCTTAGTCATTTGCACTACCATGCTTGGAAAGCGCTGAGTGGTTAACATGGATGTATTGAGTTGCACACCTTTGGAGATGTCATCTTTAATCTGTAACGTAGCATTTTGGTACAGGCGATTGCCGGTACTTCCCGCAACGGAATCCATCGCCTCAACCAGAGGCACACCAGCGGCGAACATCGTTGATAATGTACGGGCAAAACGCGCAACCGCAGACTTTTCGATGATAACCCCCATCACCGGTATTTTAAGAACCAGAGTATCAATAAATACATTAAATTTTTCGGAGCGTCGTTTGGCTTGAACGAATAAAACACCGACAAAGATGATAATCAGTATCGGTTGCCACCAGGAAGATTGTAGCCACTCCGATAGCTCAATAACCCACAGGGTAAAGGCGGGCAGATCTGCACCAAAGCTTTCGAAAATACTTTTAAACTGTGGAATAACCCAAATTAGCATAATGGCCGACACCACAACTGCCATGATTAATACCATGACAGGATACATCATCGCTTTTTTTACTTTTGCCTTCATGGATTCGGTTTTTTCTTTGTAGGTAGCAATTTTCTCCAGCATGTCTTCCAGTGAACCAGAGTGCTCGCCGGCTCTGACCAAGCTCACAAATAGGTCGTCAAAATGTTTAGGGTGCTTGGACAATGCTGTCGCTAAGTCGGCACCATTTTGAATATCTTGCGTAATTTCCTTGATGAGTGTTTGCACACTAGCTTTTTCGTGGCCTCGGCCGATCAGATCAAGTGACTGAACCAATGGCACACCTGAGCGCATCATGGCAGTGAGTTGGCGCGCAAAGTAAGCAATATCAGCCGGAGTGACGCCGGAACCCATTAGGGGTTTGCGTTTTGGCTTGATGTATTTTGGTTGAATCCCACGGCGGCGTAAGGTAGCCCGCAGCATATTGGCATTCATTGCCTGTTCTTCACCACGCACCTTCACGCCGGCTTTATTTTTTCCTTCCCAGACAAAAGTGGGATGTTCTTTTAGAACGGCTTTTTTGGTTTCTGTTGTCATACTCGTTAATCCTTAGTCACCCGTTCCACTTCTGCCAAAGTCACGATACCCTGACGTACTTTGTCCAAGGCTGATTGCCTTAAATCATTGATATTTTCTGATTCTGCTAATGCAGCCAATTCGAGTGCATTGCCGTTTTCCATAACCAGCTTTTCCATCGCTGGAGAAATGGGCATAACCTGATAAATACCCACACGGCCTTTGTATCCATTAGAGCACTCGCTACAGCCTACGGCCTCATAGATAGTGAGGGACTCTATTTCCTCTTCCTTAAACCCGAGGTCAATCAAAGTATCACGAGGTATATCCGCTGGTTGTTTACAGTGTTTACACAAGCGTCGTGCCAGACGCTGGGCAACAATTAAATGCACCGTTGATGCAATGTTAAATGGGGGAATGCCCATATTTAACAAGCGGGTTAGTGTTTCTGGGGCGCTGTTTGTGTGTAGTGTGGATAAAACCAGGTGGCCCGTTTGCGCCGCCTTTACCGAGATTTCAGCCGTTTCTAAATCACGAATCTCACCTACCATGATGATGTCAGGGTCTTGGCGAAGAAATGCGCGAAGAGCACTGGAGAAGGTGAGCCCCACCTTGTCATTAACATTGACCTGATTAATACCCGGCACCTGAATTTCCGCAGGATCTTCAGCGGTAGAAATGTTCTTTTCGGAAGTATTTAGCAAATTCAGGCAAGCATACAGCGTGACCGTTTTACCGCTTCCGGTTGGCCCGGTTACCAGTATCATGCCATCGGGCTTGGCAATTGCGTTGAGCAGGTCTGCTTTTTGCTTATCATCAAAACCAAGGTTATCGATACCCAATGCGGCTGTGTCAGAGTCCAGAATACGCAGGACGATCTTTTCGCCATAAAGAGTTGGCAGTGTGTTCACACGAAAGTCGATGAATTTATCTTCACCGACCTGAAAGTGAATACGCCCATCCTGAGGAATCCGCCGCTCGGAGGAGTTCAGCTCGGCCATGACTTTAATGCGTGATGTCATTTTTCGGGCGATACCTTTTGGTGGCATACTCACCACCTGTAAAATACCGTCAATACGATAACGAACACGCAAAATCTTCTCGTAAGGCTCAATATGAATATCGGATACACCTTTTTTAATCGCGTGTGAGAGTAGTTCATTGACAAACTTGGTGACATCCGTGCTTTCGTCATCCTCTTCTTCGTCGGGCTTCTGAAGCGTTTCTGTACCAACGACCAGGTCTTGGTTGTGTGCCTGTGATGTAATGGCCATCCCTGTTGCCACTTCTTCGCCACTATCTGAGCCATAAATAATTTTTCTGAGTTGATCGTGACTGACAATAACGGGCTCTGGAACCAGTTTGGTGTTTACTGTCGCATTATTGAGTTCGTTACTGTAATTCGGGTCAGAAATGGCAATAATCAGGGCGTTGCCCATGGTAAATAGTGGCACTGCCATTAGCCGCCGCATCATATCTTCTGTTATAAATTCCCTGATTTCAGCGGGGATGGCGATAGCGTCCAGATCTACAAGGCTGAGGCCAAACTCGTTACTACAGGCAGCTGCCATCTCATTTGGATCAACCAGTTGACGATCCAGCAAGTAGGTAATGATGGACTGCTTGCGTTCAGTCACATCCTTGACTGCACGGATTGCAATATCCTCATCCAGTTTGCCATCGGTGACAAATTTTTGGACGATAGTGGGCAATTTATGTGCGGTACTAGTTGGCATTTTTGATAATCTTATTTTTTTATTATTGGTTATAGCGGCCATCCTACGATGATTTGGATTAGGGTCAAAGTCTGGTCAGATAGTCGGTTGTGTGCCGCTGTATGGATAATGTTAGTATGGCAACCTTCTTTACGTTACGGACAGACATAAGTGAATGGGCGAGTCATGAAGTGTAATGTGTACATGGTTCTGATTAACGATAAAAAGCTTAGGTATCAATGGCACAGACAAGAATTATCGGCATAGATCCCGGTTCGCGCATCACGGGTATCGGCGTGATTGATAGTGATGGCCGTCACAATACGCACGTTTACAGCACTTGTGTGCGCATGGGTAAGGAATCGTTTCCTAAGCGTCTGGGGATGATTTATCGGGCTGTTACAGAGACGATTCAAACGTATCAACCGCAAGAAATGTCGATTGAGGCCGTCTTTGTTTCTAACAATCCGTCTTCTGCTTTAAAGCTGGGGCAGGCGCGGGGTGCGGCGATTTGTGCGGGGGTGATGAGTGGCATGATGGTACACGAATACAGCCCAAAAGAGGTGAAGCAATCGGTCGTCGGTAAGGGTGGCGCGGATAAGCAGCAAGTTCAGCATATGGTGAAGATTCTACTTAACTTGTCTGGTCGTCTGCAAATTGATACCTCCGATGCACTGGCCGTGGCGTTGAGCCACGCTCATTATGGTGCGTATAAATCCAAAATTGCACAAATAGCAAGAAGCTGATAACAATGCGTCCAATAATGAAACATCACGAGAGAAACGCATGATAGGAATGCTCCGAGGGAAACTGGTTTATCGTCAGGCACCAGACTTGATGCTGGATGTAAATGGCGTAGGCTATGAGCTGCAAGCATCCATGATGACATTTTATGAGCTGCCAGAATTGCATCAGGAAGTCATGCTGCATACGCACCTTATTGTGCGCGAAGATGCTCAGGTGCTTTATGCCTTCAGTTCGGTCAACGAGCGTGAATTATTTCGTACCTTATTGAAAGTGAATGGGGTCGGCCCGAAAATGGCTCTGGCAATTGTCTCTGGTATGACGGTTGGTGAGTTTGCCGAGCGGGTTCGGAGTGGTGATGTGACTGGACTCACCCGCTTACCGGGAGTAGGAAAAAAGACCGCAGAGCGTCTGATTATCGAAATGCGTGATCGCTTGGCGAAAGTCCAGCCGGATACGGAACACACAGTAGATGAACAGACAGCGCTAAATGTGCCTACTGAGCCATCTGCTAAAGTGTTGGAGGAAGAAGCGGTCAACGCTTTATTGGCATTGGGCTATAAACCCACAGAGGCTAGTCGCATGATTAGTCGTCAGGCGAATCAAGGTTTGTCCGTTGAGGTCATGATTCGTAATGCACTGAAGGATTCCTTGTCATGATGGATGATGGTGGTCGTGTGATTTCGCCGGTAGTGGGTCTGGATGAAGTAATAACAGAGGAAAAAATTCGTCCCCAATATCTGAGTGATTACATTGGGCAGCCGGTGGTGCGTGAGCAGATGGAAATTTTTATCCCTGCGGCTAAAGCACGGGGCGAAGCGCTGGATCATGTGCTGATTTTTGGCCCACCGGGGTTAGGGAAAACCACGCTGTCCCATATTATTGCCAATGAACTAAGGGCAAATCTTCGGCAGACATCCGGCCCTGTATTGGAAAAAGCTGGTGATTTAGCCGCACTACTGACCAACCTTGAGCCTCACGATGTATTGTTTGTTGATGAAATTCATCGCTTAAGCCCTGTGGTGGAAGAAATTCTTTATCCGGCAATGGAAGATTTCCAGTTGGATATTATGATTGGTGAAGGGCCAGCCGCTCGCTCGATTAAGCTGGATTTGCCACCATTTACTTTGGTGGGTGCGACCACTCGGGCAGGTTTGCTGACATCACCACTGCGGGATCGTTTTGGTATTGTCCAACGCTTGGAATTTTACAATGTACCTGACCTTCAATTTATCGTGACTCGTGCGGCGGGAATCTTGGGGGTGCAAATTGATGAAGGTGGCGCTTATGAGGTGGCGCGGCGGGCTCGTGGAACGCCCCGTATTGCCAACCGTTTACTGCGTCGTGTCAGGGATTATGCACAAGTTAAAGCCGGTGGTATGATTAACGCCGATATTGCCGACCAAGCCTTGAATATGCTCAATGTCGATCAGCAGGGCTTTGACCACATGGATCGTCGCTTGTTATTGGCAGTGTTGGAAAAGTTTGAAGGTGGCCCGGTGGGGATCGACAATATCGCCGCAGCCATTGGTGAGGAGCGCGGTACGATTGAAGACGTGTTGGAGCCGTATTTGATTCAGCAGGGTTACTTAATGCGAACCCCGCGAGGTCGGATGGCGACCCGTTTAGCGTGGGATCATTTTTCTTTGAGCATACCTGATCAAACAACCTAAGGTCTTGTTAATAAACTCCCCATAAGTAAAAAACGATAATCTGGAGAAGCTGTGTCAACCACTGAAGTCCATTCCAATGTATTCGAATTTCCGGTTCGGGTTTATTATGAAGATACCGATGCCGGTGGTGTTGTTTACCATTCCAACTATCTGAATTTTTTCGAGCGCTGTCGAACAGAGTGGTTGCGAGAACTTGGTTATGAGCAAGATACACTGCGAGCCAATGATGGCATTGTGTTTGTGGTTCGCTCGGTGGATATCGCTTATTTAAAGCCCGCATTATTTAATCAGCAACTTATGATCACGGCTGAGGTCACATCCCTGGGCGGGAGTAGTCTGGCTGTGGCACAAACGGCACTTCACGATCGCGGGTCGGGAGATGTTGAGGTGTTAGTCCGCGGCAATGTCGGCCTAGTCTGTGTTGACGTTAATCGATTTAAACCAACACGAATTCCTGAAGCAATCAGGAAATCTTTGAATACTACGGGGAAGCCTTGAATGTCATTCGATCACTCAATTCTGTCACTCATACTGAAAGCCAGTATCGTTGTTCAGGTCATCATGGGGTTATTGCTGCTGGTCTCGCTGATCTCATGGACAATCATTCTGTTTAAATCATCACAAATTGGTCGGGCACGACGTAAGCAGGAAAAGTTCGAGAAGCGCTTTTGGAGTGGCGTGTCGTTAGATAAGTTGTATGACGACCTGTCAACTAAAACCAGCAGGAGTGGCTTAGAAACCATGTTCTTCAGTGGCTACCACGAGTATCTGAGGGCGCGTCATACTGATGCTGGTTTGCAAGTACCTGCAGTTGTGGGCGCCCAGCGGGCGATGCGCGTTGCCGAGTCGCGCGAGTTAGAGAAGCTGGAAGGTCATTTATCGTTTTTGGCAACAGTTGGTTCAACCAGTCCTTATGTGGGATTATTTGGAACGGTCTGGGGGATTATGAACTCGTTTCTGTCGCTGGGACAAATGCAACAGGCATCATTGGCAGTTGTTGCGCCGGGTATTGCGGAGGCATTGATTGCAACGGCAATGGGTCTGTTTGCGGCGATTCCGGCGGTTATTGCCTACAACAAGTTTGGTGATGGTGTGGATCGGGTTGCGGCGAGTTATGAAAACTTTCGAGAAGAGTTCACTACCTTGCTGGAACGTCACAGTAATCGTTCCGGAGCATAACCATGACGCGTCGTAAACGGGGCGGAAGGCGCTCAATGGCCGATATGAATGTGGTTCCCTATATTGATGTGATGCTGGTATTACTGGTGATCTTTATGGTGACAGCGCCGATGATGCAAACTGGCGTAGAGCTTAATTTGCCAAATGCTGATACCGCGCCGCTTGTGAACGACAGCGACAGCAGTGCGATGGTGATTTCTGTGGATGATACCGGTCAATACTTTGTGGCTGGGAGTGACCCATTGGACATTGAAGCGTTGCGTGATTTGATCAATCGTGAGCTCAGTCGTTCAAAAACCAAGCCGATTTATATTCGTGCCGATGAGCAAGTTGTCTATCGCTATTTGATACAGGCGGTGGCTGTTGCGCAGCAGGCGGGTGCCAGTAATGTTGGCCTAGTGACTGATCCAGAAGCACTCCAGAGCAAATGATGGGAACCATATTCAGGCATCCACTGGCGTTTTTACTGGCTGTGCTTTTGCATGTGCTAGTAGCCTTGCTTTTTGTGGTGAGCTTTGATTTTCATCTTATCGAAAATTCTGCGGGTAAGCCGTCACCAATCAAGGTAATGCTGAGTACTCAGCTAATGGATGAATTACCCTTGGAACCAGCATCGACCACTAAAGATGTGTCCTCGCAAGCGGAGGAGATTGTTCGTCGGGTTGAACAAGAAAAGCGTGAAAAAGAACAAGCTGCAAGGGCTGAGGAAGCCCGTTTAGCGAAGGAGGCAGCCGAAAAAGCATCTAAAGAAGCGGCGGCAAAAGCAGCGGCGGAGAAGGCGCGTCAACAAAAAATTGCTGAAGCGGCAAAACGTGCCGCAGCAGCGTCGGCAGCTTTAGCGGCCAAGAGAGCCGAGGAGGCCCGAAAAGCAGCACAAGCCAGAAAAGTGAAAGAAGCCGCATGGGCAAAAGCGGCGGTAGAGGAGAAAGCTCGCAGGGAAAAAGCAGAGGCCGAGGCAAAGCGCCAAAAAGAGATTGCAGCAGCTAAGGCCCGCGCCGAGGCGATTAAACGTCGCCAAGAGAAAGAAGCGGCAATGGCCAAGGCGAAGGCTGAGAAGGAAGCGGAAGCATTACGGGCAAAGCGGCAAAGAGAAAAGCAGGCTAGGATTGCCAAGCAAAAAGCCGAACAAGAGGCGCGTGAGAAGGAGGCTGAGCGCAAACGTGCCGAAGCGGAGCGGGTGCGTCGGGAAAAAGAAGCTAAGGCGGAGCGTGAGCGCTTGGAAAAGGAAAAAGCAGAGAAAGCATTAATTGCGAAACGACGCGCAAAGTTTGAAGCAAAAAAGAAAGAAGAAGCGGAAAAGAAGAAAGAAGCTGAAGCGAAGGCGAAAGCAGAAAAAGCTCGACTAGCTGCTGAGAAAAAGCGTCAGGCAGAAGAGGCAAAAAAGGCGGCCGAAGCGCGAAAAGCCAAGGCATTAGCCGAAAAGAAGCGAAAAGAAGCAGAGGCAAAGCGTGCGGCAGAAGCCAGAAAAAAGGCAGAAGCTGCTAAAAAGGCGAAAGCAGAAGCGGAGCGTAAGCGCATTGAGGCGGCAAGGCGACGTGCAGCGGAGAAACGTAAAGCGGCTGCTGCAGCTGCCGAGCGGCAACGGCGGGCCGCTATACAGGCTCAAAAAGTGGCCCGAGATCGATGGGGTAAGCAGATTGAGCAGCATGTAAAGCAGCGCTGGTATCCGCCTCCGGGGAGTGGTGGTCAGGTTGCCAAGGTCAGACTGCAAGTCAGCTCCAGTGGCTATATAAAGGGCCAGATTCAGTTCTTGCAATGCAGAGATCCCGGTTTTTGTGCTTCAATTCGTGATGCGTTTGCACGCTCAGAGCCATTACCAAGTCCGCCACGTAATGTGCTGGACAGAACACTTATGATTACGATGGATTAAATATGAAAATTAATAAACTATTCCGTAGCTTGATATTGTTGTTAGTGCTGTCGATGGTCGGCTCAGCATGGGCAGATTTGGAGTTAAGAATATCGAAAACCAGTAATCGTGGTATTCCGATTGTGATCGCTCCCATCGACGGTGGCGCGCATGCCATTATTGAGGCCGATCTAAATCGCAGTGGCCGTTTTAAAATCGTGAGTTCAAAGCGTGCGACAAATATGGCTACCTTTGGAGCAAAGCTGGATCCTGCTCGTTTAAAAATGTTGGGTGCGGCATTTTTGGTGCGTGGTCGCCGTACTCAGGCTGGTTTGGATGTTGAGCTGATTTCAACGGCAACGGGGCGACGGGATGCCAGTTATCGGATTGCTAACCAACCTAATCCGCGACGCGTTGCCCATCAGGCGGCAGATAGGATATTTGAACAGTTGATAAAGGTCAAAGGGGCGTTTGATACCCGTTTGGCCTATGTGACGGTTACTGGTCGAGCCGCGGGGAATCGAGTGTATCGTTTGTATGTGTCTGACGCGGATGGTTATAATCCACGCGTGATACTCACATCGCATAAGCCTGTGATGTCACCAAGTTGGTCATATGATGGAAGTCAGGTTGCTTATGTGTCCTTTGAGCGAGGTACCCCCGCTGTCTATGTTCAGAATATCTATTCAGGACAAAAGCGCATGGTATCTGCTCGTAAAGGGATCAATGGTGCGCCGAGTTGGTCACCGGATGGTAAGAAACTGGCGTTGAGCTTGTCGGTTGATGGGAATCCTGAGATTTATGTGCTTAGTTTGCACAATGGTGCGTTTAAGCGATTGACGAATTCCAGAGCGATTGACACCGAGCCAAATTGGACGCAGGATGGGCGTTCGATTATATTCACCTCTGATCGTGGTGGTCGCCCACAACTGTATGAAATATCAGCAAATGGAGGTGGGGCTAAGCGGGTGACTTATGACGGAAGTTATAATTCCTCTGCTGATGTCAAGGGCGATAAAATAGCATTCATACGGCGTGTTTCTGGTGCGTTTCGTGTTGCTGTTAAGGATCGTGGTAGACGTGGTGCAAATATAGTGTCAGATGGGCGATTAGATGAGTCACCCTCATTTGCGCCGAATGCGACAATGGTGGTGTACGCAACACAAAACAATGGGCGTGGTACATTGTCGGTCGTGAGTGATAATGGCTATGCGAGGCAGGAATTATTTTCACCGGCGGGTGAAGTGCGGGAGCCTGCGTGGTCACCTTATTTAAGATAAAAGGAAAACCTAAATGAATTCGAATAAATGGATAGTCCCTTTAGTTGCAGCGAGTGTTCTGGTGATCAGTGGTTGTTCCCAGACTCAACAGTCGGTTAAACCTGCCAATGCAGCGAATAGAATTACAACGGGCACTGGCGCAAGGGTGGGCGCTAATACAGTGGGCTTAATTCCGGGAAGTCGTCGCGGTGTGACAACTGCAGGTAGTGCGTTGCGTGGCTCTGGCGGTTTGGGTGGAAGCAGCCGATCAAGCTTTGGGGGGGCTACCAGCTCACGTTATGGTGGTGCGACTAGTTCCAGCTATGTTGGCGGACGCGGTAATTTGGCCAACGGTATTGGCTCAGGGTCAAGCAGCAGTGGTTTTGGTAGTGGGGGAGGTGATTCAGCGGACAATCTCGTTGGTTCTGGTAACTTCGATAACCGTATCGGTGGTGCGGGTTCTGGCGACTATAAAGTGACGGATTTGAATGATCCGAACAGCATTTTGTCACGCAGGGTGATTTATTTTGCTTATGATCAGTCAACCATTGAGCCAGAATATTTTGAAATTTTAGATGCTCACTCTGAACTATTGGCCAGTAATCCGAATCTCACTGTTAGGTTGGAGGGGCACGCTGATGAACGTGGTTCTCGCGAGTATAACGTTGCGCTGTCCGAGCGCCGTGCCAAGTCTGTGGAGCAGTTTATGGATTTGAAGGGTGTGGGGGCAGAGCAAACACAAACGGTTGCATACGGTGAAGAAGATCCAATTGACCCAGGTCACAACGAGGCAGCGTGGAGCAAAAATCGCCGTGTGGAGATCAAATACATAGGACGATAATATGCTTTATGCTTTACGCAGGTCTTTGATTGCGTCAGGGGTTCTGGCTGCACTGGTGATACCGCCGGTGCAGGCGGTATCACCGGATGAATTGTTTGAAGTACTACAGCGGATTGAGTCTCTGGAAAATGAGGTTCGTTTTCTTCGTGGTGAAAATGAGCGGCTTCGTTATGACATCGAAGATGTGAAGAATACTCAGAAATCAACATTTATCAGGATTGATGACCGCATGGATGATTTGTTTCGTGCGGTGAACACCGCAACATCTAAAATGTCGGCGCCTGCTTCATCGCAGCTCCCTGCATCTCCGGCGGTTGTACCCAAAAAAGCGCCGCAGCGAAAGTCCTTGCCACAAGTGAAGGCACCGACGCCATCAGTGGTTGCCCCGGTTGTGGCGACGAAGAAAGGTGCAGCCGTAACCAAGGTGGAGTCAGCGACTAAAAAGACCGCTTCTGCGGATAAGGCGGTAACGCCGGTCAATCTTAGTCAAGCAGTAATTCCGGGCGTGAGCCGTGTTGAGCAAGCAGCGTATCAGGCTGCACTTAGGAAGATAAAGAGCCATCCAACAGCGGCAATGACACAGTTGCGTGGTTTTCTAAAGAAGCATCCCAAAAGCCCTTTAGCTGGAAATGCACAATTCTTGCTAGGGGAAATGATGTATGACAGTCGCAACTATCAGGGAGCGATTGATGAGTTTGTTGCAGTGTTGCAGGGCTATAAAGCGAGTCCAAAAGCGCCAGATGCGGCCATTAAGCTCGGTTTGAGCTTTTACGAAATGAAAAACTGGGTTTATGCACGTCGTACTCTGGAAGATGTTGTGCGCAACTATCCGAAAACGAAAGCGGCAACATTGGCACAAGCGCGGCTTAAAAAAATGAAAGCGGACAACCTATACTGAGTTCACTTGTATACGGTGCCATTGGGTTATATTTCTAGTGGAAAGGGTTGGTGGACAGTGTGGTTAAAAAAAATCCTGATCATTGATCAGGATTTTTTGTTTTGCTTACTCGGCGACGCGAATAAAATTAGTCTTCGTCAACGAATGTTCCGATTGATTCCGCTCTTTCAACGACTTCAACAACATTGCTGGACTGAACGATTACTTTAACGGTTGCATTAACGTCTGTGTGTAGGTGGATGCCTACTTCGTACTCGCCGATATTGCGGATAGGGCCTTCTGGCATACGCACGTCACGACGCTCAACTTCAAAACCAAGCGCTTGAAGTGCCTCAGCGACTTCGTGGTTTGTAATGGAGCCGAACAGCTTGCCTTCCTGGCCAGTATTTGCTTCCAGGGTAATCTCTGTGCCATCCATTTTCGCACGAATTGCCTCAGCAGCAGCAGTGGCTTCAGCGGCAGCCTTCTCTAGCTCGGCACGAATTTCTTCAAATGCTTCGATATTAGCTTTCGTTGCGATTTTTGCCTTACGACGTGGCACCAAAAAGTTACGTGCATAACCGGCACGTACGCTGACAATCTCACCCAAAGCGCCGAGATTATCAATTTTTTCCATTAAAATTACTTGCATGATAAATCACCTAGTTTGAGCAGGTTTTACTTATGCTGATCCGTGTATGGGATCAGAGCTAGATAACGTGCGCGCTTGATAGCAGTGGCCAGTTGGCGCTGGTATCTTGCTTTTGTGCCAGTAACACGACTTGGCACAATCTTGCCTGTCTCAGTGATGTAGGCTTTCAGGGTATCAAGATCTTTGTAGTCGATCTCTTTAACGTTCTCAGCGGTGAAGCGGCAGAACTTTTGACGACGAAAATAACGTGACATAGTAGACTCCGAATGTTTTACGCGCGACTTGCTTCAGGAGCAGATCGTCTTGCAGGTTTCTCTTCTGCCTTTTCTTTGCTCAGCAAGGAAGGCTCTGTATCAGCACCATTGCGGCGGATAGTCAGATTGCGAAGCACGGCATCGTTGAAGCGGAATAAATCCTCCAGTTCAGCCAGTGTGCTACTGTCACATTCGATATTCATCAGCACATAGTGGGCCTTGTGCAACTTCACGATTGGGTAAGCCAGAGGGCGGCGACCCCAGTCTTCCAAACGGTGAACAGCCCCACCATTGTCTGTCATTAGCTTGCTATAACGCTCAATCATAGCAGGTACTTGCTCGCTCTGGTCAGGATGAACCAGAAACACAACTTCATAATGTCTCATTTAAGATTCCTTATGGATTAAACAGCCCTCTGTTTTAGGCAGAGAGCAAGGAAGGGCCGAGACCCAGTAGGGGCGCGATTATGAGTTAAGGCAATGAGCTTGTCAATAAAACAGAAATGACGAAGTGGCGGGGTTTAGCGATTAATTTTATCCAGAGATTGATTAACTTTATCCTGCAAATCATCTAGCCGGGTAATGACATCCATATCAATGTTTTGCACTTGGGTTCGAGACATGAGCATGTCATGGGCGATATTAATGGCTGCCATGACTGCGATGCGCTCTGAGCCGATAATTTTACCGCCACGGTGGATTTCTTGCATTTTTTCATCAACATGCTTTACTGAAGCAAGCAGCGCGTCTTCCTCCTCTGGTGGGCAGGCAATGACGTATTCCTTACCAAGAATTCTTGCGGAAACCGTAATGGGCTTATCAGACATGAGCTAAGATCCTAGGCGCTTTCCATCGCTTTTAAACGAAGAATCATCGCTTCAACCTGGGTGCGGATTTTATCGTTTTTAGCATGAAGCTCAGCGCGTTCTTTAAGTAGTTGTGATTCTTTGGCTTTTAAAGACTGATTTTCTTCAAACAGACGCTCGCTCACCGAGATCAACTGCGCCAGTGTAGTTTCCAGCTCAATAACTTGTGCTTTCAATCGTGAATCAGTTTTATTTGTATCCATAGTTCGTCATCTTAGTCCAGAGCGGAAAGGCGGGTCAAACAATTTGCATGGTGATACTATAGGCCACCTCACAAATTTTTAGATAAGTGATATGGATAAACCGATTGATTATAACGATGTAGCAGACTGCATTGATCGGGGTGGAATTGATCTGTTTCCATCGGAGATTCATGGTGTTGCCTGTGGCTTGTTATCGGCTAATAATGGGGCGGATAAAATTGCATGGGTTCGGGAGCTAGTACCTGATCTGGAAGCGGGTAATGTACTCCAGACAGAAGCCATTAAAGATATGGGGAGGCTTTTCGAGCTTGCCCAATGTGGTTTGCAGGATAGTGAACTCAGGTTTGAGCTGTTTCTGCCAGAAGATGATGCGTCGCTGGCGATACGCGTGGAAGCGTTACAGGATTGGTGTCAGGGGTTTCTTATGGGTATGACCATGGCTGGGGTTAAGGACTACAGTGCGTTGCCAGAAGACTCGCGGGATTTGCTGGAAGACTTTGCCAATATTGGAGCTTCAGGAGAATTTGATCTTGAGGACAAAGAAGAGTCTGAAATCGCCTTTACCGATATTTCGCAATATGTACGTCTAGGTGTGCTGTTGATCAATGAAGAGCTGCAACCCATGCGTCAAAGTGCCACCATTCACTAAACTGTCTAACAACGGAATTCGCAATGAAAAAGAATAACCCCGTGTTGCCGGCTGAAGAATTTGCAGCACGTCGACAGCAATTAATGGATATGGTCGGCCCCGATGGCATTGTTATTGTGCCATCGGCGAATGTGCTGATCCGCAATCGTGATGCCGAGTTTCCATTTCGTCAGGATAGTGACTTTCAATATCTGACCAACTTTAATGAGCCGCAAGCGGTGTTGGTCTTGGTGCCTGAGCGGGAAGAAGGACAGTTCATCCTGTTTTGTCGTGAAAAAGATCCAACAATGGAACGATGGACAGGACGTATGGCAGGGCTTGATGGCGCGCGCGCGCAGTATCAGGCAGATGATGCGTTTCCTATTGAGGACATTGACGATATTTTGCCTAGTTTAATGGATTGTCGTGAAACGGTGCATTACAGCATGGGGGTGAACGCGGAGTTTGATACGCGAGTAATGTCTTGGGTGAAAGCCTTAAAAGCAAAAATTCGTGATGGTGTGCATCCGCCCCATGAGTTTGTGTCGCTGGATTTGCTGCTGCATGACATGCGTCTGTATAAGACCAAGTCGGAAATTAAATTGATGAAGCACGCTGCCAAGACCTCTGTACGGGCGCATGAGCGTGCGATGCAACTGTGCAAGCCGGGTTTAAATGAGGGGCAACTGGACGCAGAAATTTCTCATGAATTCCGCTGGAATGGCATGGTACCTGCTTACACCAGCATAGTGGGTGGTGGTAAAAATGCCTGCGTATTACATTACATTGAGAATAACCAACCGTTACAAGATGGTGACTTGGTGTTAATTGATGCAGGTGCGGAGTATCAGTGTTATGCCAGTGACATCACGCGGACTTTCCCCGTCAATGGTCAATTTACCGAGGAACAGCGCCTGATTTATCAGTTGGTGCTGGATTCTCAGTATGCAGCAATTGAGGCCGCGCAGCCGGGTAACACGTGGAATGACCCGCACATGGCCGCAGTTAATGTGATCGCCCAGGGCTTGCTTGATTTGGGCTTGCTGGAAGGTGATTTAGAAACGGTAATTGAGGAGGGCGGTTACCGCGAATTCTTTATGCACAAAACTGGTCACTGGTTGGGTATGGATGTACACGACGTAGGTGACTACAAAATTGATGAGGAATGGCGGGTGCTGGAGCAGGGCATGGTACTCACCATTGAGCCGGGCATTTATATTTCACCGAGTCCAGAGATTGATAAAAAGTGGTGGAATATTGGTGTGCGTATCGAAGATGATGTGTTGATTACTCGCAAGGGTAATGAAGTCCTCACCTCAGCATTGGTGAAGGAAGTGGCTGACATTGAGGCATTCATGGCAAAAGGTAAGGCGGCAAAAGCGGGGTAAGACATGCAAACGGCATTTGATGTGTTGATTGTCGGGGGAGGCATGGTTGGGGCAAGCCTGGCCGTAGCGCTCAAGGACTTGCCATTAAGCGTCTGTTTGGTCGAAGCGTACCCGTTTGCAGCACCACAACAGCCGGCATACGATGATCGTGCAATCGCTTTGTCCTATGGCTCCAGCCTGATTCTACAAGGCATGGGGGTGTGGTCGGATCTGCGACGTGTGACAACGCCAATTGAGCGTATTCACGTGTCTGACCGAGGGCATTTTGGCGCGACACGAATTACCGCAAAAAAACAGCAAGTGCCTGCATTGGGTTATTTGGTGCAAAGTCGTAATTATGGTCAGGTGTTGCAAAACGTACTGGAGACAAGTGGTGTCAGGCTTATACAACCTGCACAGCTTGAGTCAATCGAGGTACAGACAGACTGTTTGTCCGCGCGTACCACACAGGGCACCGAGCTGACGACACGATTACTGGTTGCCTGTGATGGCGCTCATTCCAAAGTGCGTACTATGGTAGGTATTGAAACTGACCAACATGACTATGGGCAGGTTGCTGTCATTGCCAATATCAGCACTGAAAAGCCGCACTGCAATCAGGCATTTGAGCGATTCACTGAGCAAGGCCCGATAGCCTTGTTGCCAATGTCTGAAAATCGTAGCTCACTGGTTTGGACGATGCACACGAATCAGCTTGAAGCAACTTTGCAGCTTAGCGATGAAGATTTCCTTAAAGCATTGGGAGAGGCTTTTGGCTATCGCTTGGGGCGTTTTACCAAAACAGGACAGCGCAGCACCTTTCCATTACAGTTGACCTCGGCAAAGCAATTGACCAGTCATCGTGTGGCTGTTATTGGCAACGCGGCTCATACCTTGCATCCGGTTGCTGGTCAGGGGTTGAATCTGGCACTGCGGGATATTGCCGATTTGGCTGGTCAAATTGCCAATGCAACGTTATCACAGCAGGATGTGGGCGCGGATACAGTGCTGGCTGCTTATGAAGCCCAACGCAAAGCCGATACCGCCCGCACCATTCGCTATACCCATTCGCTGGTAACGCTATTTTCGAATGATCAGTTTCTACTAGGTCACGCCCGTGCTGTTAGTCTAATGGCAATGGATCGTTTGTCACCACTTAGGCAGCTGTTGGCCAGACAAAGCATGGGACTGTTGCACCGTCAGTCGCGTTTGGCAAGAGGTTTGCCGTTGGTCAAGGAGTATTCATGATGTCCTTACAGTCTTTTGATGCGATCGTCGTGGGGGCTGGAGCCGTGGGCGGCGTGCTGGCAGCAATGTTGGCACAACACGGTCATCACATTGCCGTGGTGGAACCGACATTGCCTGAGCCTTTTGTGGAGGGAAGCGAGTTTGCGTTGCGGGTCTCCGCAGTGAGTCGTGCCTCGCAGCGGGCACTGGGTCAGGTGGGGGCGTGGGCTAAAATACAGGCAAAACGCGCCCATGCCTATGAGGCGATGCACGTATGGGATGAGGGTGGTAGTGGTCATATTCGCTTTGAGGCGCAGGATGTGGGTGAAACTGATCTTGGGCATATTGTCGAAAACAATGTGATTCAGTCCAGCTTGATTGAGGTGTTGGAAGCCGATGCGCATGTCACACTGTTTTGCCCCTCAAAAGTGGTGTCGCTGGCGCCGACCGAAAAAGCGCAGCGTTTGGTGGTATTAGATACGGGTGAGCAATTAAGTGCACCGCTGGTAATCGGTGCAGACGGTGCTCGTTCATCGGTGCGTGACTTGGCTGGCTTGTCGGTGATGCGTGATGATTACGGTCAAAGTGGCCTGGTTGCTGTTGTGAAAACGGAGCAACATCACCAAGATACGGCTTGGCAACGCTTTTTGCCAAGTGGCCCGCTGGCCTTTTTGCCCTTGGATCAAGGCTATAGTTCCATTGTGTGGACCTTGCCATCGGATAACGTGGGGCGTTATCTAAAGCAGTCTGATGATGAATTTAGGCAAGCGTTGGCAGAAGCCTTTGAGTATCACTTGGGTGAAATTGTCGAAGTGGGATCGCGTGCAGCATTTCCATTAATTGGCTCGCAAGCGTCAGCTTATATTGCCGAAGGCGTGGCCTTGGTTGGGGATGCGGCGCACACCATTCATCCTTTGGCTGGGCAGGGTGTGAATTTAGGTATTAAAGATGCGGTCGCCTTGGCCGAGATACTCTCCCCGTTATCGCCACGACGGAATTGGGCAAGCCGTAAGCATTTGCGCCGGTATGAACGTGCTAGAAAGGGTGATGACATCCTAACGATGAAAGTCATGGAGGGCTTTAACATTCTATTTGCGCATGATGCCAGCGTTGTGAAGCTGGCGCGTAATACGGGGCTGGATTTCGTGAATTCATTACCGATGGCAAAACAGCAAATTATGCGTAGCGCGATGGGGTTGTAATTGCCACTAACCTTCCATCCGTTCATCTATTTCCAATAACAAGCCCCGCAGCCGCTCCGCATACTCCGCAGGCTGTTCCCATAACCCACGTTGCGCTGCCTCCAACAACCGCTCCGCCATTTCCTCCAATGCTGCGGGATTATGTGCCTCCAAAAATGCCCGATTTTCCTCGTCGAATATCAGCGCATCACTCACTGCGGCATACTGATAATCTGCAATCAGGTTAGTCGTGGCATCGTAAGCAAATAAGTAATCCACGCTGGCTGCCATCTCAAATGCGCCTTTATAACCATGCTCACGCATCCCGCGAATCCACTTAGGGTTTAACAGTCGTGAGCGAATGACTCGATTAAGCTCCTCCTTGAGAGTGCGTACCTTCGGGCGTTCGGGGTCTGAATGGTCATTGTGATATACCACAGGTGCTTGTCCGCTGAGGCTGGTTACCGCATTGGTCATGCCACCTTGAAATTGGTAGTAGTCGTCTGAGTCCAGTAAATCATGTTCACGGTTATCCTGGTTTTGCACCACCGCTTCGAGTTGTCCAAGCTGATTGGCGAAAGCTTCCCGGGCCTCCACACCATCGCCTGCGGTATTGCCATAAGCGTAGCCCCCCCAATTAAGATAGGCTTCTGCGAGGTCGTCGCGGGTCTCCCAGCAGCGTTCGTCGATCAAGCCCTGGAGTCCTGCACCATAGGCACCGGGCTTACTACCAAACACACGGTAGCTGGCTTGGCGGCTGGCTTCTTCGGCTGAGCTGCCCGATGCGAGTAACGCCTTTGTTTGCTGTTCGATATTTTTGCGTATGGTGTTGATTTCAGGGACTTCATCATACTGAGCGAGTGCCTGCACGGCGGCATCATACAGCTTCATCACATTCGGAAACGCGTCGCGGAAGAAGCCGGAAACCCGTAAGGTCACGTCAACACGCGGTCGCCCTAATAGTTGGCTGGAGAGGATTTCAAAGTCTATGACACGATGCGAACCTTCCGCCCAAACAGGTTTAATACCCATGAGTGCAAAGGCTTGTGCGATGTCATCGCCACCGGTACGCATGGTGGCAGTTCCCCACACAGACAGCCCCAACTGACGAGGGTAGTTACCGTGTTCTTGCAAATGTCGTTCGACGAGTGCCTGTGCCGAGCGTTGACCAATCGCCCACGCTGCAGGGGAGGGGATGGAGCGGTTATCGACTGAGAAAAAGTTGCGTCCGGTGGGTAAGGTATCGAGTCGCCCCCGTGTTGGCGCACCACTGGGGCCGGGCTCGACAAACTGTCCGCTCAACCCACAAATAAGGGCATTAATCTCTTGCTCGGCACTTTCATTGAGTGCTTTCAGCAAGACATGATGTGAGTAGTCCAGCAGGGTGGCTGTTTGTGGGAAATCAGGATAGAGCGCCTCAGAGTTTGCTTGTTCCAATACATAAGTCTGCACCCATGTTTTGGCCAGCAGCTCCAGCCGCTCTCGCGTATCTGCCTGTGTTCGCCACGGGCGGTCGATTTGCTGTTTTAGTTGTTCCGGTTGTTCACCTGTCCACGCCTCAGCACTGTCTGCGGATGGGTCATAATGTAAGCCAAAATCCTGTGCAATGGCTTGTAGAATCCCTTGGCTATGTGCCGATGTTCCACGCGGTAAGCGCAACAATGCCACAAGCGTATCAGCCAGTTTCTCCTTATCTGGCAATGCGCCGAGGATGTGCAAACCATGCCGGATTTGTGCTTCTTTTATATCGCACAGGTAGGTATCCAGTGCATCCAGTACCGCTGCTTCGTCACTATCCACAACGGGTAATTCTTCCAGTATATGAGTGGTTTCAACTTGCTCCAGAATCTTCGCCCGCAGCCAGTTTTCACGACGAGTATCCATACCCATTGCTTGATAATATTCATCCACCAGCCCTTCTAGTTCTGCTAACTCGCCATAGGTTTCTGCGCGGGTCATGGGGGGCATCAGGTGGTCGATAATCACCGCCTGTGCGCGGCGTTTTGCTTGCGCACCTTCACCAGGGTCATTCACGATAAACGGATAAAAATGCGGCATTGGCCCCAAGGCAATGTCCGGCCAGCATTGATCTGACATCGCTACACCTTTTCCTGGTAACCACTCCAGATTACCGTGTTTGCCGACGTGAATAATGGCATCGACCCGGTAGCTGTGTCGCAGCCAGAAATAATAGGCAAGGTAGCTATGCGGTGGCACCAGATCCGGGTCGTGATAATTGGCCTGTAAATCCATATTAAAGCCACGTGCAGGCTGGATACCAATAAAGGTTTCACCCAAACGGATACCCGCTAACATAATACGGCCTTGACGATGTTTTGGGTCATTCTCTGGTGGCCCCCAGCGTTCCCATACGGCACGTTGGTTTGGTTCCGGTAGTTGGGCGAAATGCTGTAAATAATCTTCAACCGCTATACTCTGCCAACAAGGCAGCAGGTGTAAGGTGTTGGGGTTGTTGGTGACAGCACCCAATAATTCATTAATCAGTGCCGTGCCGTCTTTGGGAATATCCGTCACCGGATAGCCTGCGTGCTGCATGGCCTTCAGGATATTGATGGTCGATGTGGGGGTATCCAGCCCCACGCCATTGCCAATGCGTCCGTCTTTGGTGGGGTAATTAGCAAGTATCAGTGCGATGCGTTTTTGTGCATTGGGCTTGAGCGCAAGGCGTGTGTAGCGACTGGCCAGTTGCGCGATAAAATCGGCACGTTCGCGCAGCAGTTGATAACGAATCACTGAGATTTGGGCACGATCGCTGTAGTGGCTTTCAGCCTTAAAACTCACCGCTCGCGTGATAATCCGTCCATCCATTTCCGGTAATACCACCTGCATCGCAATATCGCGGCTACGCAAACCCTGGGTGTACTCCTGCCAATCTTGCTGGGTACTACCCGACAAAATGAGCTGCAAGACTGGAATCTGGCGGGTAAACGGCGACTGGAAGTGTGTCGGTTCTGCACTCAGGTCAGGGCTGGCCACAGTATTACTGGCAAATCCAGTGGTGTTGAGGATGAGTTTGGCATCTGACTGCTCAATCAAGGCATTGACCAGCGTAATTGATTCGGGGTCTTTGAGTGAGGCAATGGCAATGGGCAGAGGTTGTATCCCTTGCGCCTCCAAGGAGCTAATCAGCTCGTCAAACATGCCCGTGTTACCGCTTTGTAAATGGCTGCGGTAAAACAATACGGCACAGACTTTGGTATCCGCAGCAGACTCAGGAGCACTTGGGCTAGGTGAGTTGGCGTTTGTTTGATGTGTGTTAGCCTTCCAGCGTGCTTGCCAATCCGCGAAACTCGCCTGAGCATACTGAGAATTGGGGAGGTACAACATGCAGTGTGGCAAGACCTGTGGCTCTTGCCACGGCGTGTCAGCATTCAGGCAGGCTGCATTTAGAAAATGAAATAACTGCTGGCTGTTGGCAAAGCCACCTTCCCGCAAATAGCGCCAGACACGATGCACTGACTCAGTATCCATTGAGCTTAAAGCATCTAGCTCAGGATCAACGCTGTCATCGCCGGAAACCACAATCAAGTGACGTGGCTGATTAGGGCGAGCATCCTTTAACCACTCCGCCAGCATTTCTACGCCATATTGCCAATAGCTGCTGCCACCTAACAGGGAAACTACCACCACCTGGGCCTTATCCAACACTTTATCCCGATACAAATCGAACGCGGCGGGCTTGAGTAACTGCATCCAATTCGCCAAGCGAATATCAGGGAAATCATCGGGCAGGGCATCAACGGCCTGTGCCAGAGCCGTCAGGCTACTGTCTGCTGCGGACAACACGATAATTGGTGCAGGCGTTTGTTCAAGGTCGATAATACCTTCTTCATTGACGAAACCGCCGGGCTGTGCTTTCAGGAGATGCATGGGCCTTTTCCTAATATTTCCATGTCAAAGAGGTCACGATGGATAATAAACAAGTAATAGTAGGTTTGATAGCGGCTACGGCTGGTCTGTTTATAGTGTCTGGAAGCGCGTTTGCCAAGGGTATCGTGGTTGGTAAGGTTGGTACCCTGGGTGGGGGTGGGGTACGTTTATCCGGTATCTATAATAACGGCAACGAGTTTTCTTTAGGTTGCAAAACCTAAAGTGGGTGAACCGCTTGATATCAACGGTACAGAGTACAGTGTTGGGGATATTGGGGAGTTAAACGGACTGGTTGCGTTTAAAACTACCGCACCCTATTTAGGCATTGGTTGGGGGTAAAGCACCAGCTTCGGGTAAAGGCTGGGGTTTTGATGCGGATTTAGGGGTTTTATTTCAGGGAACTCCTGAGGTTTCTCTAGGCGTGACTTGTGGTTCTGGTGCTGGTGCAGGGGCATTGTGTGATGAGTCGATAAGAAATAATGTCGTTGTTGAACAGGAGGATTTGCAGAGAGATGTCAAAAACCTTGATCTGTTTCCGGTCGTTTTGTCATCTGTGGTATGTGCCTGTCATAATCTCCTGATATTCTGTCGTCGAACATAGTGTTCACAAGCTGCTCCATCTAAGCCATATTCGTTTAAACGCGCTATAATCACGCGAATGTAATGGCAGCGAGTGTTGCCACACTGGAGGTGTGGGCGACAGTGGCTCCCTTGTCCTATGGAAAATTGAGAATAAGATTATGAATAAATTTCGACCTGGAGTGTTGTACGGTCAAGAGTTGTTAGATCTCTACACAGATGCTAAGCAAAATGGTTACGCCATGCCGGCTGTCAATGTTGTTGGAACGAATAGTGCCAATGCGGTGATGGAAACTGCCGCCAAAGTTGGCTCACCTGTTATTGTGCAGTTGTCATTTGGTGGTGGTCATTTTTATGCTGGTAAGGGGCTGAAAAATGACAATATGCAGGCATCAGTCGCAGGTTGTATTTCAGCTGCAATGCACGTACATCAAGTGGCGGAGCTGTACGGTGTGCCAGTGGTATTACATACGGATCATTGTTCATTAGAAAACATCATCTGGATTGATCACTTGCTGGATTATCAGGAGGAATACTACGCAAAGCACGGCAAGCCATTATTTAGTTCTCACATGCTGGATTTGTCGGAAGAAACGTTGGAAGAAAACATCAAAATCTGTGAGAAGTATCTGGCTCGCATGAGCAAAATTGATATCGGCTTGGAAATTGAGCTGGGTATCACCGGCGGTGAGGAGGATGGTGTCGATAACTCGCATGTTGATGAAAGCCGTCTTTACACGCACCCTACTGAGGTGTATTACGCTTACGAAAAGTTGAGCAAAATTAGCAATAATTTCACGATTGCTGCAGCGTTTGGCAATGTACACGGTGTTTATCGTCCGGGTAATGTGAAGTTGTCGGTTGGAATTTTGGATGATTCACAGCGGTATGTGGAGGAGCAATTAGGTGTGCAGGGTGAGAAGCCGGTTAGTTTCGTCTTCCACGGTGGCTCTGGTTCCTCTGCGGAAGATATTGCCAAGTCGATTGAGTATGGCGTGATTAAAATGAACCTGGATACTGATATGCAATGGGCATTTAGTTGTGGTATACGGGACTATTACGCTCAGCATAAAGATTACCTGGTAACACAAATTGGTAACCCGGAAGGTGAGGACTTACCAAATAAAAAGTACTATGACCCGCGTAAAGTGTTGCGTGCCGCAGAAGCATCTTTTATTGAGCGCCTTGAGCAATCGTTTGCTGACTTGCATTGCATTGGCCGTAATAAGTAGAGGCTGTAAATAGAACTGTTCATCTGCCTTAGCGTTAATTTGTTAAGGCAGATACGGTGAATAGGAAACGGCTATCCGTATTAGCCCAGAAAGCAGCCAAAGGTCTGAAAACTGAAGGAAACACTAATGTGTTCACTGGAGAACTGCGTGAGTTATTTTATCGAGAATAATTCACAACAGTTTTTCGTTGTCACCTCGGCAACGTATGCCGGATCAACGCCCCTCAGTTCTGCGATGACATTCGCTATATTCACCAACCATGCTGGTTGATTTCTCAAGCCATGATGTGCTGCATCGGGTTGATCTGGCGCATCTGTTTCCAGTAATAAGCTTTCAAGTGGGAGTGTCATCACTAAACGTCTTAGTTTTTTGGCTCGGTTATAGGTGACAGGGCCACCGAAACCAAGGTAAAACCCCAAATCAATTAGTTGCTTGGCCTGCTGCTCACTTCCAGAAAAACTGTGTATCACTCCTCTTAATCCTGGGCGTAAACGGATTTCTCTCAGTACTAAATCTAGTGACTTTCGGGAGTGCACAATCACGGGGAGTTGAAACTGTACCGCCAAATCTAGCTGGCTGGTGAAGTAATTGAGTTGCTCATCTTTATCACGAGGCTCAATAAAAAAGTCCAGCCCACATTCACCCACGGCCACAGAGTCCGGCTGACTTAGTTGCTGCTCCAGCAATGCCAGATCAGATACCTTATGTGACGACATGAACATGGGGTGTAAACCATAAGCGGCATGAAGATTGACCGTATTCACTTTTTTACAAAGTGACTCCACCCTTGCCCAAGTGGCTGACTTGATGGCAGGCACGACAATATCACTGATATGACTTTGTTGAGCTTTCAATAAGACAGCTACCCGATCTTCCGAGAACGCCGATAAATCTAAGTGGCAATGGCTATCAATTAGTCGCATGATCCAGTGAACTACGCAAATAAACGCCAGCCTACCAATCAGGCCATAAGAATTAAACCTAATTCGGTTGTTCCTGCGGGGAATTGGTGGGGCAATTGATGAGTCAGGCTCCACCGAAAAAACTCA
This sequence comes from Pseudomonadota bacterium, assembly GCA_002747455.1. GTDB lineage: Bacteria > Pseudomonadota > Gammaproteobacteria > Thiotrichales > Thiotrichaceae > Leucothrix. The sequence goes on from PDPG01000043.1 coordinate 76,463, forward strand.
GGGCAATTCTTTCACCAGATAGTCAGCCAGGAGCCGATTACCACTTTCAGTAAAGTGACCATCTGCGGGAAAGAAGTAGTCATGGCTATTCTCGGAAAATAACGCACCAAGAGAGGTAATCTTGCTTGGGGCAATTTTCTGAATGATAGCGTCCATTTCTTTATATTTAGCAAGGCGTACTTCAGGCTCTGGATAAATCACAAAAATCCGGTAATTGAAGGCATATTCCTCACTCAGTGTATGTAAACGAGCTAATGATTGCTTAGTAATCGCCAAAGCTTTTTGCATTTCGGCTTTTTGGGCATCGGGGTCGTTACTTTTGCGTAGCTCTGCCAGAACTTTATAGTACATTACACGCATAAGGTTGGAATGCTTTAAGGCATAGTCTATTGCTTTTTTGTGAGTAGGAAGCCCGTCGTGCTGTGCCTCTTCTCTTTCAGGATTAAGCTCTAAGGGCTCGTAGTTATGTCCCTTTTCTCGTTGCTCAGCCGCCCAGAGATTGTCAGAAAAATCATTGCCTGTAAAAAAGAAAAGGTACACATTATTCGGCGTCCAGCCCTTCACTTTCAGGTAATACTCAAGGCGGGAAACGGTATAAAGTGTACTGGCACCTGGTACGGCGAGATTAGCGCAATTCAGTTGTTTTTCTCTGCAGTATAAGTAAGGAAAAGCTTTGTCATCCGTAACCCCTTGGGCAAAGGTGAACGAGTCACCCAGAAATAAAGTGTCGGGATTTCCTTGTGAAGCAGGCCCACGATAACCATCCTTGGTAATGCTCGTATGGGCATCAAAGTCTGGCGTAATAATGCGGTATTCCGTATCCGGCTCCATATAACTTTGACGGATGGGCTTACCTGTTATATCTAATAGACTGGGGCCAGGTGAAATAGGCACCATAAAACGACTGACAGCCTCTGCGATCATCAGCACAATTAGAACACTAACAACGGTAAGTGATAAGTTTGCAATCACTGATTTCACTCTCATTTTACTAATCCTTGTATCTATTCAATAATCCATGAGCAACGTGGCCAGCTTGTTCTGCCAAGCTGGCACATCGTTTTTTGCTTGTGATCAAAATAAGGTGTAAATAAAGGGTGCTATGGCACTACCTTGTGCAAATACCAGCAAGCCTCCTAATAACACCATGAGTAAGATAATGGGCGCGAGCCAGTATTTTTTTCGCTCACGCATAAATGACCAAAGGTCTGATAGTAAATCCATCATTAGAATGGTTTCTCCAAGTGATCTTTATTTCTGACTTTTGTCAGAATACGGTAGCTCTTCTGTGACTCTGACCACTGCTTATTGAGCGGATCTTTTGCAAAAAGCCGCATAATTAAGCCGATGGGCATAATCAACAAAAAGAAGATAATCCCCATGATCAGGCGAGTATTGATCCAGCCTAGTACCTCACTGATTTTTAACCAGACATGGTTCACTGGGCCTAATAAGTTTGGTTTAAGCAAGCTTGTGGCAACAAAGCCAAGAGCAACGATGAATGGCCAGTATGGTGTTGCGTAGGAAAACAGCCACGGCAGCACAATGCCAAACATAAGTACCAACATTCCGGCCATAATAAGGCCAAAGTCTCTTAATGCCTTGGGCGTAAACTCCGTTTTTCTTGAATCGTTACTCATCAGTGTTAGTCCAGTTCAAACTCTTGTGTCCAATCGCCCGATTCCTGCCATTTTGGCTGTTGTGTTTTATCAATCAGGAAATTTTCCAATACCAAAAAATCCATTTTAGTACGCATAAAACAGCGGTAAGCGTCTTCAGGTGTATTCACAATCGGCTCACCACGTACGTTAAATGAAGTATTTACCAATAGCGGACAATTTGTCTTTTTCTCAAAGGTATCTAATAAACGATAAAAACGTGGGTTTGTTTCAGGATGTACCGTTTGCAAACGCGCAGAATAGTCCACATGCGTCACTGCTGGAATTTCAGAGCGAGGGATATTCAGTTTATCAATACCAAATAGTTGGCTTTCTGCCTCAGTCATGATCTTGCGCTTTTCTTCTTTCACTGGCGCGACAATGAGCATATAAGGACTAGGCCCTTCGTGCTCAAACCACTCAGAGACTTTGTTATGCTTGATGATTGGAGCAAATGGCCGGAATGATTCACGATACTTAATTTTCAGGTTCATGACCGACTGCATTTTCTGGCTGCGAGCATCGCCAATAATGGAACGACAGCCCAATGCGCGCGGCCCAAACTCCATCCGCCCAGCAAACCAACCAATCACTTTCTCATTTTCCAAGCGACTCACCACTTCGGGGAATAGTGCATCCTCCGATAATTGTTGGTAGACAGCACCGACCGAGTCTAGATAAGTCGAGATTTCTTCGGCACTATACTGAGGGCCGAGATAAGCACCTTTCATCGCATCGGCTAGATGTTGAGGCAGTGGCCGAGTCCGTGGCCTTTCATGGTACTCGTGATAAGCCGATAGTGCGGCACCGACGGCCCCACCCGCATCACCAGACGCTGGCTGAATCCAGATTGATCCAAATGGCCCTTCACGCAACAAACGTCCATTGGAAACACAGTTCAGTGCTACACCACCGGCCAGACACAAATTTTTCTGTCCGGTTTCTTGGTGCACCGTCCGCGCTAACCGTAAAACTATTTCTTCAGTCACCACCTGAATCGAACGAGCAATATCCATTTCGTGCTGTGTCAACGCTGTTTCCGGTTGCCGTGCTGGTGCACCGAACAAATCAGCAAAATGCTGGTTCGTCATCGTCAACCCTGTCGCATAATTGAAATAACGCATATTCAGACGGAAGGTTCCGTCATCTTTCAGGTGTAACAGGTTATCCAGAATCAAATTAACGTACTTTGGCTCTCCATACGGTGCCAATCCCATCAATTTATACTCACCGGAGTTAACCCGAAAGCCGGTGTAATAGGTAAATGCGGAATAAAGCAAACCCAGTGAATGCGGGAAATCAATTTCCCACTGGGGCGTCAGCTGATTGTCTTCCCCTAGCCAAACCGAGGTTGTTGCCCATTCACCCACACCATCTAGGCACATGACCGCTGCACTCTCATACGGGCTTGGGAAAAACGCTGATGCGGCATGGGATTGATGATGCTCAGTAAATAATAAAGAAGGTAAATCGACCTCGGGAATGTCTGCAAGGTTCGATAATGATCGCCGCAGCGTTTTTTTCAAAAACAACTTTTCCTTAATCCATACCGGAATAGCCATCATAAACGAACCAAATCCTGCCGGTGCATAGGCTAAATAGGTTTCTAGTAAACGCTCAAATTTTAATAATGGCTTATCGTAAAATACGACATGCTCCAATTGTGCCAACTCAATCCCTGCCTCTTGTAAGCAGTATTCAATGGCTTTTTCTGGAAAGGCGGGGTCGTGCTTTTTACGACTGAAGCGCTCCTCCTGAGCCGCAGCAATAAGCTCGCCATCCTTAATCAGCGCAGCAGCACTATCATGATAAAAAGCTGAAATTCCCAAAATATACTGCGGCATAAGGCTTAACTCATAATCTTTATTAATTTTAATTGATGATATTAACCCACGATGTGTTTCACTCTATGTTGAACACGATGGGGTTGCTTCGATAGTACTATTGCATCCGCCTGACTATGGCAGCGATGTAGGATGGGTGGGAGCGTTCTCTGGATAGGTGGGGGCGGATATCGGACTTGATGGTACGATAACCAAGGCAGCAACTGTCAGGTGTCGCTTAACATTTACATATAAGAGAGGAACGGCTGAGGCCGCCAATTATCACTTGAATTTACAAAGCATACTGAAAGACAAGCACAAACTAATTGCGCTAATCATGGCGCCTTTTTTGGCCATTGGTGGTTATGGCTTAGCGGATTTGTATATGAATAGCCGTGAAGATAATAGTAAGTTTTACAAACTCGTTCCCAAGGGAGAGTGTAAACCTTTACAGGATTCTTGCTTAATTGAGGGGCGTGGCGTGACACTGAATGTTCGCTTTAATGATAAGCCAATGAGTGGCAAACCGTTGTCAGTGACGGTGACTTCAATGAACCAGATTCATGGGATTGGATTGTCCATATTGAGCAACGGGCAGGAAAGTACCGCTGTGGGTGCTGACCACGATAAAGCCAGAAAGATATGGACGACTTTCCCAATTCTTCCAGTTATAAACGATAATGATCTGACATTGAGGTTGGCAGTTTCCGAGAAGACATGGACGCATCTGGGTGAAATTCCAATCAGTTTGCGTTGAAGCCCTTGCTTGATCTCAGAATGACAAGCACAAAAAAGCCCCAGTTGATCATGGGGCTTTTTTGGGTATGTGCTATTAGCAATTAGGCAGAAGCCTGGATGCTCACATACTTACGATTCTTTGGGCCCTTTGTTTCAAAAACAACAACACCGTCTGTTTTTGCGAACAAAGTGTGGTCTTTACCACAGCCTACGTCAGTACCTGCATGGAAACGAGTACCACGTTGACGAACAATGATGCTTCCGGCTGTCACAGCTTGACCACCAAAACGCTTTACACCCAGACGCTTCGATACCGAATCACGTCCGTTGCGAGTACTACCCGCCGCTTTCTTATGTGCCATTATTAAATCCTCTTTAGCTTAAAGTAGAACCAAGCCCACTTTAATTAAGCAGAGATCGCTGTGATCTCAACTTTTGTTAAATATTGACGATGACCAGTGCGTTTCTGGTGGTGCTTGCGGCGCTTGAATTTTACAATTTCAACTTTCTTGCCACGACCTTGCCCTGTTACTGTTGCAGTGACCTTGCCGCCTTTAACATAAGGAGCACCGATCTGCACAGCGTCATCATTGCTAACCATAAGGACATTATCAAATTCGACGCTTGCGCCTTCTTCAACGTCCAACTTCTCAATATCCAGCACATCACCTTGTGATACGCGGTATTGTTTTCCACCAGTAGTAAAGATGGCGTACATGTTCTTGCTCCTAACTAAGCGATTAGAGTCTATCGAGAAACCGCGGGATTATACTTTCTTCACCTATACCCGTCAATCACCCTCATTATTTTTATCGCTTTAATTGCACGCTTGACAGTCTGCAACCATCTACCTAGCATTCGTCCTTTATAAAAGAGCGACACACGAGCTAGCCAAGGTTATGGAATTTAAGGAAATTCAGGCATTAATCGCCAATGATATGGACGCTGTTAATGCACTAATTCAAAAACGCTTGCAATCGGATGTCGTACTGATCAATCAGCTTAGCCACTATATTATTGGCAATGGTGGAAAACGTCTGCGTCCAATGCTGGCTTTGATGAGTGCCAGAGCCTGCGGTTACCGGGGACAACACCACATTGATATTGCGGCAATTGTGGAGTTTATCCATACCGCAACCTTGCTGCATGATGATGTCGTCGATGAATCGGATATGCGACGCGGTAAGGATACTGCCAATAACATTTGGGGCAATCAAGCAGCCGTCTTGGTCGGGGATTTTTTATACTCTCGTGCGTTTGAAATGATGGTAGATATAGGCGAAATGCGTGTGATGCAGATATTATCACAAGCAACTAACATCATCGCAGAGGGCGAGGTGTTACAGCTATTAAACTGCAACGACCCGGATACAACAGAAGCCCGCTATTTAGATGTGATTTATTCCAAAACAGCGAAGTTGTTCGAGTCTGCATCGCAGCTGGGGGCAATTCTGGCTGGACGATCTGAAGCTGAGGAAAGGGCGATGGCCGATTACGGTATGCACCTGGGAACAGCCTTCCAGGTGGTTGATGATATCTTGGACTACAGCGCCTCAGCCGATGAAATGGGTAAAAATGTTGGGGATGATTTATCGGAAGGCAAGCCAACTCTGCCATTAATCATTGCTTTGCAACGTAGTAATGCCAAAGATGCCCAGATGATCCGTACTGCCATTGAGGGAGGTGGATTGGATCGCATTGATGAAATTCTCAACGTGATTGATAAAACCGGTGCGCTGGATTATGCCTATCGTGTGGCAGAGAATGAAACTAAACTCGCTGTTGGGTGCCTATCACATTTACCAGAAACGCCAGAAAAAACAGCATTAACGGAGCTGGCTTGGTTCTCGGCCAGACGACACTATTAATAGTCCATGACACTATTCCCTGCGATGGAGTGCTGGGGCTGAATTTACGGAGGAATCACATGCCATTTAACGAATTTATAGCGTGGCTACGCGGCCTGTTTGGTGGCCGCATACCGCCCGAAATAGTGACCCCAACTCGCCCCACGGAGACGAGCCCTGAGCCAGAACCCTCTGCGGAGGATGACCCGGTTGCGCAACAACAGGATGCAACATCACCAATTGTTGAGCCTACAACGCCGGCGATACCGCCTTCACCCCGCATCATTGCGGTTGATACTGATACCGATAAGGTTCCGCTCAATCAGGATGTTGTCTTCCAGGTTACTACCCGTCCATTTGCACAATATCAGGGTTGCACACTTGATCTGAGCAATACGAGTGGTGCAGTGTTGGTAAAAGATATTGACTCAAATGGCTGCTTCACAATTCGCTTTACCAAAGCATCAAATACCGATAATGACACTCAAGCCATTCGGGTAAGCAATGCCGACAGTACAGTCGATAAGCGGGTAACTGTATCGCTAATGCGGTTATTCTGGAGCAACCACCCTGGCCGTAAAAATATCTGTGATGAAACCCGGTTTGCCAACCAATGTGCAATCCGCATGGGAAGTGCACTGGAGCAATCGGGCATTAAAATTCCGCTTGATCGGCGTATTCTCAGACGCTGTACAACCGAGTACCGAATTTATAAGCATCACAAAAATGGCCTGGTCAATGGCCATATTTTGGCCGCCCAGGAACTAGCAAACTGGATTAACACTCAAACATCATTGTTTGGAAGACGCAACATTGTTCACAGTAAAGAAGAAATACTGGGGCGTAGCGGTGTTATCTTTTTTAGAGACGGCTGGGGTACAACTGACCACATCGATGTATGGGATGGGGCGTCGTTAGTTGGTGGCTTCCCGTCATATTTTGATGCCGACTTTAAAGAGTTATGGTTCTGGGATATTTACTAGGGAGTCAGTGGGCATGATGCACCCAAAGTCAATGCTTCTCTCGGGCGTGACTGTTCTCGCTCTGCTCAGTCCACTTGTATCCGCTGAGCGTGCAGTGGATACGACAGAAGAAACTTCTCCTCTACACCAATCCCTGACACTGGATAATCAGGGGGAGAATTGTGTGTTAAACATTATCGGTGACAACGGAGCCAGACAATCAATTACTTTACTGCTGGAAACACCCTGTTACTGGGTCAGTTCCGGAGAATCCAGCACGATGCAACAATATAGCTATCCTGAATTTGATGCCCAAACCACATTATTGGTTGCAGGTACTACACTTGACTGGACAGACGAGCAGAAAAAATACCAAAAACTACCCACGAACACCGCTTGTAGTCAGTATTTGCAAGGGATTGTCATCAACGAGGGTGGGGTTGCTGCCGTTAATGAGATAATGGAGGCTCCCCACTGTAAAACTTTAGTCGTTGACGAAAAGGTATTTAAACAAGCAGCATCTGTCGAAAAGCGTTATCAACAACTTCCCGTAGGCCACTTCAAAGAGAGCTCAAAGACTGGTAGCGTAATTACCAAAGAAGGTGTCGCCAGTACACCAATATCCGTATCAGATAACACACACGATGAGCAAGAAAAATCCTTGCTGGATACCGTCCAACAGGCTATTAAACGCTTGTTTTCAGAGGATGACTAACACCACACCGTAAACCCTACCGCCATCGCTACTAGCAAGAAGCGTAGTCCAGTACAAACCTCCAGCCACGCTCTCCGCGGTAGTCGCGCTTCATCAGATGGTCAAAAGAGTCCACACCGACTTGTGATCGCAGCTTGTTATAAGTTTTTAGCTCCGTCATGCTATCAATCTCAAGCCTTACTCCTTTGCCACACTGAGACCATTTCGTACTAAAAGGCTCCCGCTGATTGATGATCTTGAAAGACTCACCCTGCCAAGTCTTGATAAACTGCTTCACAGAACCCCCAAAGCGATAATTACGAACAATTTTGGCACTCGATTTTTTTGGTAAATCAACAAACCCGCGGAATCTGACCTGACGCAGGCGAACCCGTTTGTTGCTTGGCACATGAAGACTCATGGATAATCTACACCGTTTAACCCTTTGACTAGGGACGCCACTAAATGACGTAAAAAAGCGATCAAACACTGCACTAATGGCTCGTTTATTAGGTGTCATACTGACCGACACAGACCCCCGCGGACACCCTGAGCCCGAGTAATATATATCCGATATCTTAATACTTGGATGCACAGCAGAAACCACTACAGGTATCAGTACACTGCACATTACCCCCCACTTGAGTAAACGTTTCAAGCCCCACCCCTCTTTAAGTCTTTGAAACTCTGAAATACTTGTTAAAAGCTAGTCGTACTTCTTCCTGAACAGGTTCACATCAAACTTTTTGATCCTGGAATCCAATATCTTCTTTTCTTTCACGCTAAGTGTTTTATCCTGATAGTAGCTTGAATATAGTTTACTCAAACTCTTCCACTCGCTCATCAGTAAATCCCGCTCCACTTTCGTTATTTTAGAGTCACTATGCGCTTCAATAATTGAAGATTTAAGCTTGTTGATACGAGCCAAGACCGGTTCACCCTTTGCTACAGCCACACCACACACTGCCGTTAACGACGCCGCAACCAAAATTATTTTTAATAATTTCTCTATACTCATTTTATAAGCCATCCTATGCTGTGGGCGAACGTCGCCAAAATACGGGAGGCCGCCCAAATTGCTTATGTGACATCACGCCACCGGTTTCACTCAGGCGCGCAAACTGACGCGAGCCACCCTGAGTCGGTAGAGACCAAAGCTTCTACTCACTGCACCCCCGAGTCCCTTTCTTGGAGCACAGCTGATTAGTCTTTTTAAGCCCTACTACATAAAAATGCGTAAAGCTACTAAAAAGAGGCTCAACTCTTTAAAAGTAATAATTTTATTGGCTCAATTTAACCAACTAATCACAGACTACATAGTCTAAATGATAGTCAAACTGGGCACGTCCTTTAAAATCGAGCGAATCAATGGCGATTTCAGAGGTGTCAGCGTCTTCATCCGTGGAGACATACAACGAAGTATTGCTGCGAAGAATCACATCCTTACCACACTCTGACAAGCGCCCACCCTCTTCTTCAAGTGCATCATTAATCAGAATGCTCTTGTTTTCGAACACACCATCCCAGCGGTCTGTCATAACCGGACTATTGCCATCTGCAAAAAAGTATTCGCGCTTAAACTCAGCTACCGCTGCTTCGTCTGAGAGTGTCACATTTCCTCTAAAGTCTGCATCCAGTAGCATGGCTCGGTAGCCAGCAGGAACATTCAGAGATATTGCCATATTACAAGTGACTCGACTCATACTGCTCCCCGTCCCCAAACCGGCTTCTGCACGATAATTGGATAGCAGTAGAGTAATCACCTTACCATCCGCAGAGATCAGGTATTCGTCATCATCTCCCGGGCAACCTTCCCCTGAAAATGTGGCACTATTTATCGATATATCTTCATATGGCCAGTCGTTAGAGCTGTGGCAAGCGACGAGGAGTAAACTAGCGATGAGAGGGGTAATGAGTTTCATAAAATGGGTCTCTTATCAAGGTAATACCACAGCAGAGTATGGCATTGGGTACAATAACAAAGCGTCACATCGGAGATTCAAAAGCCCTTATAGCCAGACCAATGGACGTCGCATTTTTCACGTACAAAGAGACTTAAAAAAGCATGATAAGTTCTTATAGGTTAAAACTCTAAGCACAACAGTTTCTCTTTCATGGCTTTGTAACTCATTGATTTATAGTGCTAAAAAGTAGAGTTTTATAAACAAAAAATCAATAAGTTACATCCAATTTGATTCTGATTGTGCGTATATATTTTGATCAATAGGCAAGCCAAGCGATTGCTACACGAAGCTTAAAGTGGCTCTTCATCATCTGGTGGGGGCAAATCCCGTAGCGGAAAAATAGTGTATCTGGGGGTATCACAATCCATCTGTTCACTTATTGATAAACTACTATCATTATTGCGACTTTGCTTTAACTTAAAACGGCGTGCGCTGGGGTGCTCAGCCACAAACTCGTCATACAAAAGCTGAACTTTCTGATGTAATTTTATTGCTTGCTCCGATCGGCCTGTCTTAAGTGCAATGCAAGCACGCATGGTTTGAATCCGACAGAACAATGGGGTAAAACGAATATCCAGCTTCTTACTATCCCCAATACTCAAATAATCTCGGTCGGCGGCTAGATAATCTCCCTTCAGATAAGCAATATGCCCCCTATGTGCCGCTGTAAATGCCGCTAGGTAACGCGCTTTTCTAAGTTGATCAATACGTTCTCTACGCAAGTTTTCGGCAGCTTTACGACGCAGACGCAACTGCTCTCTACTCAAGCCAGCTTCATCGGCCTTTTTTTCTTGATTCGGTAATGGTGCCTTTGGGTCTATTGTGGCTGTTCTGCTTGCGTACTTTTCAGATTCTAATAAATACCGCTCAACCGCAGCAAAATCGCCACGATATAAGTTTATATTTGCCCACGACAATAAGTCGTGCCTGTATGACAGCGTTTGCCTATGGCCTGTGAGTGTAAAATCAACTGAATTAAACTGTTTTTCCAGCTTACTAAGTTGAGTCAGTGCTGCGTCTTTATCGCCAGTATACAGCTCAAGCTCCGCCAACAAGCGCCTGACACGTAACAAGTCTAGCGTGATAACTTCAGAATTAATTTCACCAGATGCATCTTTAGACGGGCCATGTTCGATCACTAATTGAGCTAATTTTTTTAAGCGCTCTTCTGCGTCCAAAAAATAGCTTTGTGCATCCTGGTAATTACCACGGTTTAAATACAGCGGGTGTCCCTCATGTTGCCCCAAGCGCATTAGGCTGTCCGTTTGGGCATGTATTGCGGGAATGTTTTCTGGGGCATTCGTCAATGTCTCTTCGATATTCTGTACGGCAATCCCAATCAACTCCACCAGAATATCTAGCGATGGCTCCGTCCGCGAGAATACTGCGTCCATGTCCGTAATAACATTTCTGGCGGCAGCGGCGGCATTGGCGTTCAGCTCGGCCACTTTATGTTTATTCCAGAAATAGGCTCCCGTTCCCAACAATAATAATGACACCATCAGCACTACCCAAAAGTTGCGGTTGCGCACGAGACCCTTGTAAATAGTATAGAGGCGCCCACCTTTTTTCCCAGCAATTGCTTTAAGTGGCCTGTGCCGAAGAAAGTTCTGTAAATCTGCGGCTAACAGATTGGCACTTTGATAGCGTTGCTCTGGCTGATCATGAGTCGCTTTTTTAATTACTGCCCGCAACTCATGTGAAGGGATGAGCTGGAGCATGTGTTCGATATCAATTTTTTTATAGCGCTTTTTAACCAGTAATTCGGTTGCAACTCTTGGCAGGCTTTCGCCAATCAGTAATTGTCCAAGAATAATCCCTAAGCTATAAATATCGTCAGTCACATGAGGAGGCTTGTGTGCTCGTCGCTGTGGACTGGCGTATTCAGGGGTTAATGCTTGTGATTGTAATTCTTCTGTTTGATGATCCTGAGTTCTGATTAATGTTTGGGATATGCCAAAGTCTAAAAGCTTTAAAATTCCTTCTTCCGTCACAAGGATATTTGCTGGCTTGAGGTCGCAGTGAACGACCCCTTGCTTGTGTGCATGCTCCACCACCTTACACAGAGTACAAAAGACGGTAATTAACTCCTTGCGTCCCAGTGCGTGCTCAATGCTATAGCAGTCGATAGCCTTACCATCAACCAGCTCCATCACCAGATAGGGGAAGCCTTCATCCAGCGTGCCACCATCCAGTAGGGTGACAATGTTAGGGTGCTCAAGGTTTGCCAGTGTTTGACGCTCACGACGAAACATCTCTGCTTCAACTTGGCCCAACTCAACAACCTTAATCGCAACACGCTGTTGATACTCTCCGTCAACGCGATCCGCAGCGTAGACGCGCCCCATACCGCCTTTGGCAATTTCAGCACCAACCAAGTAGTTTCCCAAACGACGGCCAGATAAATCCGGGCATGCTGCGATACCTTTGAGGTCTGGAGATTCAGACAGAAACTCACCCGAAGACACATGCGCTTCGAGTAACACCTGAACTTCATTGAGGATTTCTTGCCGGCCCTGACACTTATTTTTGAGCCAAGAGTGACGCTGGTTTGGGGGTAATTCCAGCGCGTCAAAGAACAGGTCTTCGACTTCAGCGAAATAACCAGCGTCTACCGGCTCATTTCCTTGAACAGCCATGCTTTAGCCATTGTCCATTTACGCTTTACCGTTGATAAGGATATTTCCAATACATCTGCAACTTCATCATTACTCATGCCCGAAAAGAAACGCAATTCGACCACTTTAACCTGAACTGGGTCCAGTGTCTCCAGCCGTGTCAGCAGTTCGTCAAGCTGCAACAAGTCCATATCAGTTTCAGCCTGAAAATCATCCACCCCTTCTATCAGAGTAACGGGAGCCTGCCCCCCCCCACGCTTTGCCGCATTCTTGGCACGGGCATGAGACACTAAAATTTGTCGAACACAGTTACCACAGACAGCCAAAAAGTGCTGCTTATCATTAAACACCATGCTTTCTTCAGCGCTCATCTTGAGATACGCCTCATTCACCAAGGCCGTTGGACACAAGGTGTGGTTTGAGCGCTCACGCGACATCTGTATCGCCGCGAGGCGCTTGATCTCTGGGTAAAGGGTTTCCAGCAATTTTGCATGATGTTCCGACTGGGTCAGTAATTCCATAGAATGATATTTCCCTAAAAACGCAAGTAAAGCCAACTATTGCAGGTTTCCAAGATAGCAACCGTTGCCTGAAAGCTCCAATGAAATACATTTATTGCTTTTGCGTCCACACCAGCCTCAGCCAATGGCCAGATGAACTACCCCGCAGACAGCCACGCCCCCCACAAGTATAGCCTGTTTACTACCTTGGGTTGGTTTTTAATTCGTAGTCGTGTGTGATTGCTGCCACTTTTTCCAGCATTTTCGCAGCCGAACAATATTTTTCCGCAGACAAGCTGACTGCACGAGCGACACGCGATTCTGCAATATCATTGCCTTCCACAATGAAGTGCAGGTGAATTTTCGTAAACACTTTGGGGTTCGTATCAGCACGCTCTGCTGTAATTTCAACCTCACAGTTGGTCACATCCTGTCGCGCCTTCTGCAAAATCATCACCACATCAAACGATGAGCAGCCACCCAACCCTAATAGCAGCATTTCCATCGGGCGCACGCCCAGGTTTCGTCCACCAGACTCTGGTGCGCCATCCATAACAACGGAGTGCCCGCTATCCGACTCACCCACAAAACTCATGTGATCTAACCATTTAACGCGAGCCTTCACGCCGCCTCCTCTATTTTTTTCTCGACAGTATCCATCAACATTCCGGCAATATTGGCAGAATAAATCGTATCTAATTCACGAATACACGTCGGGCTGGTGACATTAATTTCAGTCACATAATCCCCTATGACATCCAGGCCGACAAAGGTTAACCCCATTGATCTTAATGTTGGGCCAATTGCAGCGCATATTTCACGATCACGGTCTGTTAATGCAACGCCTTCTGACCTTGCGCCAGCTGCCAGATTTCCACGACTTTCACCAGCCGCTGGTATTCTGGCCAGCGCATAATCAAATGGCTCACCATCAATAAGCAGAATACGCTTATCTCCCGCTTTGAACTCTGGCAAGAAGCGTTGCGCCATTGCAGTGACCGTGCCGTGTTGGGTTAGTGTTTCAATAATCACGCTGCGATTTTGATCATCCTCCCGAATCTGGAAAATCATTGAACCACCCATGCCATCTAAGGGCTTCACCACGATTTGCTTATACTTGTCGTGAAAGGACTTAATCAACGCCATATCGCGCGTCACCAGTGTCTCCGGCGCATATTCAGGAAACCAGGTCGTTAAAAACTTCTCATTCGAGCCACGAATACTCGCGGGGCGATTAAGCACTAAACAACCCTGGCGCTCTGCCAACTCCAGCAAATAAGTGCTGTAAACATACTCCATATTGAAAGGGGGGTCTTTTCGCATAATGACACAATCCAGCTCCCCCATCGCTTGTTGATGGCTTCCCAGATAGTCAAACCAATGATCATTATTATCCGCCAACTTGACCGTTTGGCTATTACAATAAGCGACCCCGCCTTCAGCGTAGATGCCTGACTGAAGAATATAATGAACTTCCCAGCCCCGACGCTGCGCCTCCAACATCATTGCAAAAGAGCTGTCCTTATAGGGCTTGATTGACTCAATCGGATCCATGACGACACCGATTTTAAGTTTTGAATTAGACACGCCGCCATCCGAATATTTTGAAGAGGGCAGGTGATTGTAGACGCTATTTCTACAAAAAAAAAGCGAACCAAAAGTCCGCTTAAAGTTGCGAGGGAGTCAGTAAATCCACCCAATGATGAAATTCGATGGATAAATAAGCAAGATGCCTCACGAGCACCACCCGAACCGGGCACATTATCTGACCGATCCACCCTCTGAGTAGCGGCAGATAATTATTCGGTTCAAAAACATGTTAAATTACGCTCAATCAACTGGGGAAATATTGAATTTATGCAGGCTGGCTTTATATCATGCCTACCCTCTTATACTACTATGTACTTGTCAGATTGATGAAGGTGGCTTTTCACTAAAAAATGAACTTAATAACATTTGATAACGACTACCCCCATGGAAATAGTGTTGAAAGAAAATAGTACAAAGCCTAGACAAGATGATCGTTCGGAGGATGCTCAGTTGCTGAAACTGATTCAGGCGGGTGATCGTGATGCTTTTTCGACGCTTTATCTGAAGTATCAACCGCGGTTCCTGAAATACTGTACGAGAGTGCTGCAAAATGACATAGCGCTGGCTGCGGATATTGTGGATGAGGCGATGATCGAGATTTGGAAATCAGCGGGGAACTTTGCTGGCAAATCGCTCCCTTCGACATGGATGTATTCGATAATGCGTTTCCGGTTGATTGGCTGTTTGCGTAAAAATAAGGAAGTGCTGCTTGAAAATGATGCCGCAGCCATCAATATGGAAGATACTGCTTTAAGGCCGGATGAAGAGCTAGAACTAAGTCAGGTGAACTCGTCACTGATTCGGCAAATGGGTCAACTGAGTGATAAACACCGCGAGGTTATTGAGCTGGTGTATTTTAAAGAGTTATCAGTTCGGCAGGTGGCCACTGCTTTGGGCATTTCAGAAGGAACCGTTAAAACACGCATGTTTTATGCGAGAAATCATTTAAAATTGATTATCAGTAATTCTGATGGTCCCTAAGCGGCGTTGTGTATGAATACCAAGCTAAAACAAGAGGTGATAAGTTTGCTGCCGTGGTATCACCTTGGCAAGTTGACTGATGAAGAAGAAGCACTGGTAGATAGAGCACTACAGGAAGACCCGAGCCTGAGAGAGGCGTTGGCATTAGAAGAAGCCATGATACGTGCTGTACGAGAAGATAAGTCATTACTAGATGGTTCAATTTTCAATTCTTCCGCTGACCGGCTGGATAATGTTCTCGACAAAATAGCTCAATTAGAACGGGAACAGCCGAGTAAACTTACACGTCGTAAAGAGGCCAAAGCCAAGCCAGGTCTCTTATCCCATATAAAAAACTACTTTGAGAAACTGCTTGCTGGTAGCTCGCATAACTTTACCTATGCGGTGTTTGCAGTACTCGCCGTAGTCCAGGTTGCTCTACTGGCATTGTTTATTATCTCTTCCAGCGATAACGGCATGTATGACTTGGCCAGTTTTGATGAACAAGATGCCAAGTCGGCAAGTAGTTCAATCGTGCTGCTAATCAGCATGGAGGGGCACTTCAAAGCGAATGACTTTGGTGAGATACTTGGTGGTCGTGTGGATGCTGCTCTTCTTCCTGATAATAATAACTACTATCGGGTGCGAATCAGCAAGCACTTGTCGCCACAGGAAATTGAGGAACTAAAGCATGAGTTGTCGAAAAGGCATGGTAAAGTTTTGTTTATTGGGGAAGAAAGCCCTCTTTAGGCGCATTTTGCTAAGTGTCGTGTCATTTAGCCTCTGTTGTTTTGTTTCAAGTTCCGCGCTGGCAAATCAAAATACAGCCTCATCTCCCTCTGGCCAATTCTGTACGCACCAAAAGAACCGCCGCTTTGTCCTACCTTGGGTGTGTCAGGGTTCACCCCAGATACCGATTATTAACAAACCCATCAGAACAAACTTTGTTAAAGATGAGATTTTGCTAGTTTATGATTTCGGTACTACAAGAACCGCGGTCGAGGACGTAACAAAAAAATATAAACTAAAACGCAAGGGGGGGATGGCCTTGGGCGCATTGCGCAAGAGCGTGGTGATTGCGGATACTCAAGGGCAGAGTCCACTGGATCTTTTAGACGCCATCAATAAGGCAGAAACAAAATTTCAGGCGAGTACTAATAACTACTACACCCTTGCCGATAGTAATAACTCGTCAGCCCTTGGCTACTCGCTAACACAAACTGGAGTTGACCGGGCCAGAGCAGTTGCCAAAGGTCGTGGTGTGGTCATCGGCTTGGTAGACACCCCAGTGGATGCCTCCCACCCGTCACTTCGCGGCTCTAATATTGAACAGCATATTGTCGTTGACCCCAGGACAATTGAAAGTAAAGTTCATGGGACATCAATTGCAGGAGTTTTAGTCAGTAAGGCCCCACAAATTGGTATAGCACCTGAGGCTAAATTACTTTCGGTCAGTGCATTTTCTTCCGTGCCGGGCAAACCAAAAGTACTGAGAGGCAAATCCACTGACATTGTTCGTGCAATCGCTTACTGTATCCGGCGAAACGTCGATATTATTAACCTAAGCTTCACGGGTAGTCGTGACAAACTGGTAGAACAGATTATTCGCGCGGCGATTCGCAAAAATATTACGGTCGTTGCCGCTGGAGGTAATAGAGGCAGAATAGGTAGCACAGTCTATCCCGCAGTGATTGAGGGTGTGATTGGCGTGACAGCCGTTGACCGGGCGCAAAGACGCTTTAAATATGCCGACCAAGGACGCTTTATTGATATTGCTGCACCGGGGGTGAGTGTACTCACCACAGCGCCCAACGGTAAGTATCAGGTATCAACCGGAACATCAATAGCTGCTGCACATATATCAGGTGTTATGGCTCTGCTCAAGTCGTACCGTAAAGACTACTCCCCGAATCAATTAAACAGCACAGCTCATGACTTAGGAAGACGGGGTCGTGATGATGCGTTTGGCTATGGGCTTGTTGATGCTGGTGCCGCGTTGCGTAAGATTGGTGCGCCACTCCCTTAGTGAAGCCACAGTAAAAACAAGTTGTGCCGTGTCCCCATTAATCCAATGAGAATTAAACGTCGTTACTGCCTTTTCACTGTTTTGTTGGTGATTGCCTCCGTTGCTTCAGGCCTCACTTTTGAGCAGAACCCTTTTAACACTGCTGCGAATACCTTCCGTGGCCGTGTGCTGGGGTTTGAGCTCTTTCGTATTCCGAGCGACTCCATGATGCCAACACTGATGCCGGGTGATTTCATCTGGGTATCGACCAGTGCCTACAAAGATAAACCGCCACAAATTAATGATGTCATTACCTTCCTCTACCCCAAAGATAAAAGCGTTAACTATATCAAACGCCTGATTGGTCGCCCCGGTGATACCGTGCGTATCGAAAATTTCAAAGTCTACGTCAACGACGAAGAAATCCAGCAACCCTATCTGGATAACGCATTGGTTAGAAAGCCATACTCTCGCTATATGCAACCAGTGGTCGTTCCTGAAGGCAGCCTGTTTGTTATGGGAGATAATCGTGACAATAGCAATGATGGGCGTTTTTTTGGTATGGTGAAACGTTCAGATGTTATTGGCAAAGCCACCTTGATTTTGTTTGGGAAAAATAATCGTACCGGCAACAGCATTGAGTGACTTCACTCGAGTCCCGCTTTTACATGAAAAAACAGTCTGGGAAATGTATCATCGCCCGCCATACACAATTCATTATGTAAGCTTTAGTGTGGTTGGATAAATGCGAGAATTGCTTTATAAAATTCCCTTGGCTTCTTTGCTGATCGCAACGCTACTCCTAGGCTTGGCGCCATTTCACCCGGAGCCACATCTGTGGGAAAAGCTCAAGATGCTTGGAAATGGAACGTTGACGGAGCTTATTGATATTTTTGATTTATTGATGCACAGCTTTCCGTTGCTTATCTTGATTTTGAAGCTTATTTTTGCTCGTTCGCCAGAGTAGCTCAACGTTTTCGTGCGATCAGGCGGTGGTTAAGGGAGTACCCTGAAACTCAATGCCAATCCAGCCATTTTTCATAAAGCTACGAATGTTGCCATGATCCGTACCGTCCGGGTTTTTCAATACATCATCACGATAATAGCGGCCAAAACAAGCTAAGGTTTCATCGGCACTGAGTGAGTGTTGTTGTGCAAATGCAAAGATTTTGCAGGATCCGTTATTCTGATCGACTGCATTGCTCACCTCACCATTATTAAATGCAGTTGGTGTAAATGTGTACTCAGCGTCAATCACAGCCATCGTATCTTCAAACTCGATTGATTCCGGTGCATTGCGGAGGCGGTGTAGAAATGCGGATAAGGTCATAACATGGGTTCCGTTTATTGCTTGGAGGATTGTGACTAGCGCAGATTACCAGAATTTTTATCTGGGTGTTGAACCGTTTGTTACCTAGATTTGCTTTGTTCCGTGGTTGTTGTGATACCATCATTGTCTGGAAATCTTCAGTTTCTGGGGTATGTAACTGAATGATATTCAACAACTATCTGGAATAATAATTATAATGAATAAGAAAAAAATTCCTGCCACCCTTGTGACGGGCTTCTTGGGTGGGGGCAAAACGACGTTGTTATCAAGTGTACTAAAACAGCCGGCAGGTCGGCGGGTCGCCGTTGTGGTTGGTGTTCCGTCAGGAAGTGGGATTGACTCCGAGATTCTGCGAGGGAAGGGGGCTGATCTTGTCGATAATGTGCGACGGCTTCCCTTAGGAAACCGTATCTATGAGCTGAGTAATGGCTGTTTGTGTTGTACGGTTCAGACAGATTTTCAGCATATGATGCAAGCGCTTGCTATGTGCTATGACCGGATTGATCACGTCATGATTGAAACGCCCGGTACTGAACTACCAATTACCTTTCTCAAGCATTTGAACTCCCACAGCTTATCAGCCTTGTTTACCATTGATTCGGTGGTCACCGTGGCTGATGGATCTTTACTCGCGGGTGGCGGCTTCTCTAGCGACATGAATTTGATTCACAGTAAAGTTGATCCCAACCTGAAACATCTCTACCGGGCGCAGCTAGACATTGCTGACGTTGTGCTGATTAGTAAGGCAGATTTGGTGTTCCCTGCTGTGCGCAGAAGGCTTCAGAGCAAACTGCAAGCCTTGCTGACACATCGCCCGGATATTATCAGTATGCAACATGGTTTGGTGAATCCTGATCTGTTGTTTAATCGGGATTGTGAGTCTGAGCAGCGTCTTGATGTGGATAAAATCAAGGTTGATGAGCAGCACATTGCAGACGGTTTTGATTCTGTGATGGTCAAGTTGGGTAGGGTGGATAGTGACTTATTGGTGAGTCGCTTGCAGATGCTGATTCGTGAGCAGCCGGTGTATCGGACAAAAGGTTTTGCCGAGTTGCCAAATAAAATGATGCGTCAGGTTGTGCAGGGAGTAGGCTCCCGAATCAATCGTAGTTATGATCGGTGCTGGGGAGAGGGTGAGCAACGCAGTACGCACTTGCAGATCATTGGCCGCCATCTCGACTCAGAACGTCTGATGGCGACACTGAGAGTGGCCGAGGTCTGAGCGACCTCCTCAATCACTGTTACTTTTATCAGGCTGTTAGCACCGGGTTGTCTGTTTCAGGGCAGTCAATGTGCTTATCTGTGTGCGAGCCTTCGGGAAACTCCTGAGCTAAAATCCAAATCTGACACGTGGTGTCATTGATCTTTGGCAGGGATGCCAAAGACGACTTAGTGCGTTCCTGATCAAAGTAGGTGAATGGTTCATCCAGGAAGATAAACTGTTTCTCGTTACCTGTGTTCTGAGCCAGTTGCTCGGACATTGCAATGCGTACAGCCAGCAAAATCTGGCGTTGAGTGCCTGAGGAAACTTCATCAAAATCAATCCAGTCGCCTTTTGCATCGGAGTACACATGCACCGACAAGTCCTTGCTGATTCTGATTTGCTTGTAGCGATTGTCAGTAAAGAGTGGCATGGTGTTTTCAGTGCGACTGGTGATTGAGGCATTAAAATCGGTGATCAATGCATCCGAAGCGCGCTGCAATAGTTGTACCCCGGTTTGTTGGGTGTTGATGTTTTGCTGATGCGTCTGAAGCTGCTGTTGTATGTTGAGCAATTTGGAGCGGATAGTACCGGCTTGATCTGAGCGCTCTTTCTCGCCGCTAATCTGTGCCTCCAGAGGCTCATTGAGCTGATCCAGTTCCTGTTGTTGCTGGTTTATGGTATCTCGTAAGCGTTGGACTATGTTCTCAACTTCTGTGTCGTTCGCGGTGAAGTCCTGGCATTGACCAATCAGTGACCTCAGTCTTTGCTGGTCATTCTGAGGCGGTGCGGCGAGTACCGATTGTGCCTGGATTTTTCCCTGTAGCATCTGTCTCATGCGGGCTGTGACCAAATTATCAATCGAGTGCTGCGAGTGCTCGTGAGATACTTGCAGCGTATCAGATAGCTGCTTTGCGCGATTGAGCTGCGCTTCATTTTTTGACTCAGAGCGCCATTTCAGAAATAGTAATAAACTCGTCAGTAGTACCAATCCCATTGTTACCTGAAAGCCCCATTGAGTGACACCTTCTTGCAAGCGGTTAATAGGTGCGGTTAACTCTGGCTTTTGGGCAAGTTTTGCAACATGCTCAGGGAAAAAATTAAAGGCTAACCAGATTAGCCATGCGACCAGCATCATGGGGACAGCAGTCCATGTTAGCACGTGGAAAAAGCGTCGAATGTTTCGGGTCTTTCGATATTGTTTTTGTAATGACCGATAACTGCTGCTGAACTCAGCAAGTTCACCATTCAGTTGTTGCTTTTGCTTACTTTCAAGTGCGACGACCTCACGGGCATCGACAAGCTCAGGTAGCCAGGTCTCGTCCAGATTTAAGGCATCAATAGCCTCCTGATGCTGTTGAGCAATGGGTTGTAATTCAGCAATTTTTTGCTGATCAATATCAGTGGCGGCTCGTAGCTCGTCGGTAATGCGAGAATATTCGCCGATTCCCGCCATTTGTTTAATGCTGTTACTATCCGGGGCTGGGGTGCTTAAATCACGAGCCACCAGATAGAAAGAATCCGTGAATGTATTAAAAGAATAGCCAAGCAATTTTTGAATCATTGCATCGGTGTGTTCAATGCCCTCGGCGAGCACTTCCTCGTTGTCACCCAATGCCTTATCACTTTTGGCTGAATAGAGCCTCGCATCACTATTGCCATGCTGATCAATGCTGCGTTGGATGGTGTATGGTTGGTCGTTATCGTCGCTGATCGTCAGTGAAACAGAGGCAGACTCTGAGTCCCAGCGAATGAGTTTTGATAAGGCCTCACCCGACAAATTAAACGTACGCCCAAATAAAGCAAAGCAAATTGCCTCGCCAATACTGGACTTTCCTGACTCATTCAAACCACTGACAGTAATGATCCCTTGTTGTGGCAGATCGCTGAGGTCAAGCTGCTGATATTTTCGGAAGTTCTGCGCCTGTAATGATTGAATCAGCATTCTGCACTGTCCTCGTTGGGTAATTCATTGGATGCCTGCAACTTGCTGAGAATCAATTTGGAGGCAGCGACGTAAGACTCAATATCAAAGTCACTATCTAGCTCTGCTTGATGTTTTACATCCGTTTTGCAGAACTTTGCAAAGCGCCTGGCAGCTCCTTTAAATTCTGATGGCTTCAGCCAGCGTAAGTCAGTATTGGCAGACATTGCACATTTCCCTAGTTTTTAGCTTATAATGCCGGAGGCAATCCAATATAAAAAGATAACACAAAAGGCGGAATCTAATGAAAAAACTACCGATTAAAATTATAACAATGGGCTTGTTAGTTGGCTTGGTTAGTGGCTGTAATTCAGCGGCTTATGAATACCGGAAGCATCCGGTTGCGGCTGAAATCACCGTTCCAATAAAGCAGACTGTTAGTGCGGGAGAGACAGGGCTATCTGTTCGCTTTGACAAGATTGAGTCGGACACCCGTTGTCCAATTAATGCACGTTGTGTGTGGAGCGGGGTGGCTGTTGTCAATGCAACGGTGCTGAACAATAAGGGGGATAGTCAGTTACTCAAGTTGAGTACTGTTAACTATGAAAAGGTGAATCGCTCAGAAAAAGTATTTGGTAAGCGTGTTACTTTGCTGGACTTGCTGCCAAAGCCGGTGGTTGGAAAGTCGGCCAAGCCTGAGTTGAATCCACCTTCAATCAAGGTAAAAATTGATTAGTGTTTCTTGTAGTTTAACAGCGCATTAAGCCCAAAAAAGCCACCAACCTTATGCAAGGGTACTGGTGGCTTTTTCGTAGTCAGTGCATTTTGTTGCAGTTTATCGCTTCATTGATGCAAAAAATTCTTCATTCGTTGCGGTTGACTGAAGTTTATCAAATAAAAATTCCATTGCTTCAACTTCATCCATCGGGTGCAGGAATTTACGCAATACCCATAGAGCTTGGAGTTCCTCCTCGCCCATCAGCAGCTCTTCACGACGAGTGCCCGAACGGTTGATGTTAATGGCCGGGAAGACACGCTTCTCTGCAATGCGACGATCCAGATGAATTTCTGAGTTGCCGGTTCCCTTAAATTCTTCGTAAATGACCTCATCCATTTTGGAGCCGGTGTCAATCAACGCTGTGGCCAGAATAGTCAGGCTACCGCCTTCTTCAATATTACGAGCCGCACCAAAGAAACGCTTGGGACGTTGCAGTGCATTGGCATCTACACCACCGGTTAATACCTTGCCTGATGAGGGTACAACGGTGTTATAAGCGCGAGCCAGGCGGGTGATGGAGTCAAGCAGAATAACCACATCCTTCTTGTGCTCTACCATGCGTTTGGCTTTTTCGATGACCATTTCTGCGACTTGTACATGGCGTGTGGCTGGTTCGTCGAAGGTTGAGGAGATCACTTCTCCCTGAACCATACGAGACATTTCGGTCACTTCTTCGGGGCGCTCATCAATCAGCAGGACGATCAGGTAAGACTCTGGGTAATTGGTCGCGATACTTTGCGCGATATTTTGTAGCATCATCGTCTTACCGGCTTTAGGCGGTGCGATGATCAGGCCACGCTGGCCCTTACCAATCGGGGAGACAATATCAATAACACGTGCGGTAATATCTTCTGTACTACCATTGCCTCGCTCAATTCGCATACGCTCTGTTGGGTGTAGCGGCGTGAGGTTTTCAAACAGAATTTTATTACGTGCATTTTCAGGTGACTCGAAGTTGATCGTATCAACTTTCAGCAGTGCGAAATAACGCTCGTTATCGCGTGGTGTGCGAATTTTTCCAGAGATGGTGTCACCCGTGCGCAGACCAAAGCGACGAATCTGGCTAGGTGAGACATAAATGTCATCAGCGCCTGCGACAAAGTTACTATCCGCCGAACGCAGAAAGCCAAACCCATCTTGTAGAATTTCCAGAACGCCATCGCCGTGAATGTCTTCACCTTTTTTGGCGAGTGCTTTAAGGATGGCAAAAACCACATCCTGCTTTCTGGCACGTGACATGCCATCGACGCCAAGTTCTTTAGCAATGTCGAGTATTGCGGAAGGGGATTTATGTTTGAGTTCGGTTAGATTCATGGATAGTCAGTTTTATTGATATTAATTACGATTAACGAACGGAGTTCGTTCAAATAAACGAATGGCTCTGTTAGATTTAGTGACTCAGATAATTCGTCGCGGGAAGGAGCGAACTGAGAATAGAAGTACCGGGGAATGTTCCCGACGAACTCCAGCCTAGCATGGGAGTAATGGAGTGTCTACCGATAAAATGCAAATCCCGACTCTTTTTACCGAGTCGGGATGTGTGATGAATGCTCAAATATTCTCATCAAGGAATGAAACTAGCTGAGGCTTACTCAAAGCGCCTATTTTAGTGGCATGTACCGCGCCATTTTTGAACAGCATCAATGTCGGGATACTGCGAATCCCATATACAGGTGGCGTTCGCGGGTTATCATCAATGTTTAACTTGGCAACCTTTACCTTGCCAGCATATTCCTCGGCAATTTCACCAAGCAGTGGGGCGATTGATTTACACGGCCCACACCATTCCGCCCAATAGTCCACCAGCACTGGTTGGCTGCATTTCAATACCTCTTGATCGAAGTTGTCGTCACTCAGTTGTACTATGCTCACTTGCTATCCTCTGTCGTTGATTCTTGGATGATGGTGCATCTTCTCGCCGATTATCGGGGTTGCGTTTAGAAATTCAAGTATAAACTATAGCGCCTCATTCTGTCGGTGGAGTTTGTCGAGTAGAAGGAACTTTAATAATACTCGCTACTCTGTGACAGTATACAAACAAGTGAGGTTAAATATGTTTCATAAAAGAGTGTTACGCACAGGGTTGGTTGTGGGTCTGATGGCGATTTCCGCACAAGTGCTGGCAGTGCCAGAGGCAATCAGCGCTGTTTATAACGTGTATCGTAATAACACACCTGTCGGCTATTTAGAAAGTAGGCTGCAGTATGCTGGTGGTGGGTATGAGTATAGTAAGTCTACTCGCGCAACGGGAATTGCCCGCCTATTAACGAAGGCGCGTGTTACGGAGAAGTCAACAGGCAAAGCGGCAGGTCATCGGCTGATACCGTTGTCTTATTTGTACGATGAACGAACCCGCAGTAAAACCCGCATAGAGCAGGCGAGGTTTGTCAACGGCCAGGTATCCGGTATTTATAAAGACAAGGCGTATTCTCTGGCAGTACCTGCTAATGTGCTGGATCGTGCAACATTGGAGTTGGCTGTTGCCAGGGATTTGAAACGTGCGCTGCCGCATCTGGTGTATCAGGTGATGGAGCGGGGAAAGATTAAGACCTACACCTTCGTTCGGCAGGGTAGTGAGCGCCTAAGAACGGCTGCCGGAGAGTTCGATACAATCAAGGTTGCGGTCAAGCGTTCAGATAACAGCCACGAAACAATCTACTGGATGGCGAGGCAGCTGGACTATCTCCCGGTCAAAATGTTCCACCGGGAGAAAGGGGATGTGATCACAACCGATCTGAACAGCTACAGGCGTGGCGGTTAACGCATTGTAACCAGTTCCTCAGCACTAACAGGATGGATGGCGATGGTATCGTCGAAATCCTGTTTAGTGGCCCCCATACGGATGGCAACCGCAAAGCCTTGCATCATCTCATCGACTCCTGTTCCAATCATATGGCATCCGATAATTTTTTCTTCTTCGCCGAGCACGACCAGTTTCATGTGAGTGCGTACCTGATGCTTCGTGACTGAGTGATACATGGGAACAAAGTCGGTGGTATATACCTTAACGCTATCGCCATACTTGTCGCGTGCTGCTTCCTCGCTTAGACCCATTGTGGCAATTGGCGGATGGGTAAACATCACGGTTGCGATGTCATCGTAAGACATTTTTCGGTGTGGCTTGTTGCCATATAGACGATCGCCCATACGGCGACCTGCCGCAATCGCAACAGGTGTCAGCTGTGCCTTGCCGATAATATCGCCAATGGCGAAGATGTGGTTTATGTTGGTACGTTCTTCGTCGTCTACTGGAATTGTGCCGTCATCATTGACATGTACATTGGTATTTTCCAGTCCAAGGTTGGCAGTGTTAGGGCGTCGCCCAATGGCCCAAATCAGGCTGTCAACATTACTCACGCTGCTGCCGTCATCAAATAAGATGTTGAGCTTGCCATTATTCAGGCGTTCAACTCGCTCAATGATGGCGTTGTCATTAATAATAATGCCGTCATCGTCCAATTGATTGCGTAATGCGCGGCGCAACATGCCATCAAAAGTTCGTAGCATGGTGCGGCCTTGATGCAATAAATAGACTTCAGAATCGAATGCCTTCATCAGCATGGCTAATTCCAGTGCAATATAGCCACCGCCAACCACCACCACTTTTTGAGGTTGGCGCTCATTCAGGTCATTGAAAAATTCATCGGAAGTAATGCCATATTGCGCTCCGGGGATGTGGTCTGGTATAAAGGGGTGGCCACCCGTGGCAATAACGATGTGATCGGCCGTATAGGTTTTGCCATCGACCTCCAGTGTGTTGTTATCCACAAAGCGGGCGAAGCCATGAATCAGGTCGATGCCGCGTTCGGACAAAAAGCTGTCCTGATACCAGTGGGTGATATTGCCGATGTAGTTATCACGTTTGGCAATTAGCGTTTTCCAATCAAACTCACCTCGATTCACTGCAAAACCATAATCTTTTGCGTCTTCAAGGGCATGTGCCAAGCTCGCCCCGTACCACATAATTTTCTTGGGTACGCAGCCCACATTGACGCAAGTCCCACCAAGCTCGCCGGATTCTATAATCGCTGTTTTGGCACCGTATTCAGAGGCACGTTCCACGACGGACAAACCGCCGCTGCCTGCACCAATGGCAATTAAATTGTAATGGGTACTCATGAAGAAATCCAACCTATTGTTTGTCGTTTATGTCGCCAGTCTAACTATTAAGCGGGGCATAAAAGAAGTGCTCAATGCTGCCCCGAATGTATTACTTATTGGCTAACCATGCTTCCAGTTGCTCAGAGCCACCGATGAGTTGCCCGTCTACAAAGACCTGAGGAACACTGCTGCTGTTGGAGATTGCACGCAATGTTAAGTCAGTATAGTCACGGTTTAATAACAGTTCTTCGTAACTATAGCCTGCCTCTTTCAGCATACTTTTCGCCTTCGCGCAGTAGGCACAACCGGGGCGGGTGAACACGCTAACACTGGCTGGAACAGGCTTTTCGGGAGCGATGTATTGCAACATGGTATCTGCATCGGATACCTCAAACGGGTCGCCGGGAAGGTCGGGTTCAATGAACATCTTTTCAATACGACCATCATTGACCAGCATGGAATAGCGCCACGAGCGTTTTCCAAAGCCTAGCTCAGCCTTATCAACTAATAACCCCATGCCGTCTGTAAATTCACCATTGCCATCGGGTAAAAAAGTAATATTTTCAGCGTGCTGGTCGGCACTCCACTCGTTCATCACGAAGGTATCGTTGACGGAGATACACACGATTTCATCCACACCATTGGCACGAAACACTGGTGCCAGTTGGTTGAAGCGAGGGACATGTGCTGATGAGCAGGTTGGTGTAAATGCACCGGGTAAAGAAAAAACAATGACGCGGCGGTTCTTGAATATGTCATCGGTGCTGATACCTTTCCACTGATTGTCTTGATAAACCCGGAAAGTAACCTGAGGGACTAACTGACCTTCTTTATTCTCAAACATTTGATATTCCTTAAAAGTAACTATGACTAATAATGTTGCTGATAGAGCATAATATGCCATAGCCTTTACTTGGTTAAATCGATTGTATGTATTGTTACGATTGATGAAAGCGAACGATGAATTTTACCAATCATCAGATGGTTAAGGTCTTTTTGGTTCCCAATTGGCCAAAATAAAGACGCTGCGTTATCTGGGGGATTTACAGATAAACGTCTGAATCTGGCCTCCTGTCTGCCGAATGTCGATCCTGAAAACTTCCCTTGTCTATACTGGAGACAATGATAAAAAACATCTGGTGTATGACATGATAAAAGTTGCCCATATCTCAACCGGGCTGGAAACTGGCGGTGCGGAGGTGCAGTTGATGCGCTTGATTGCCGCGATGAATCACGATGAGTTTGAAATGATGGTGATTTCGATGGATCGAGACACTTATCTGGCTGATCGGATTCGTGAATTAGGGATTCCTGTGCACTCGCTGTGTTTGCGCAAGCGGCCGTGGGCGCTCTGGGAGGGCTATCAACTACTGAGGAAGTTTAACCCAGATGTGATCCACGGAACCATGTATGAGGGTGGGGTATTTGGTACATTGTGTCGGCCATTTTTGCCCAAGAAGCCACATGTCATCTGGACTGTTCATGAGCCATTGGAGCACTACGACGAAGAGCCGCTGCGCAAACGTTTGCAGCTGCGTCTATGGGGCAAGATGTCTGGCTTACCAGAATGTTTGATGTATGTTTCTCACCTGAACATGCAGCAGCACCTTGATTATGGCTTCAATAATCAGAAAGCGATCGTTATTCCCAATGGTGTTGATACCACGCGTTTTGGACCAAACCGGAAGAAGGGTTTGGCAATTCGCAAATCATTGGGGATTCCTGAAGATTGTATCGTAATTGGTAAAACGGCTCGTTACCACCGGCAAAAAAATCATGTTGGTTTTTTACGATCAGCGGCGCTGTTGGCGGCGAAATATGACAATGTTCGCTTTATTCTGGTTGGCACGAATGTGGATGAGCACAACGACACATTGACTCGGTTAATTGGTAAGCTGGAGCTTGATGGAAAGGTGTATATGCTGGGCAATCGGGAAGATATTCCTGACATTGTCAATGCCTACGATATCGCCACCTTAACATCCTTGGGTGAGGCATTCCCTTTGACGTTGGGGGAGGCGATGGTGTCAGCGGTGCCATGTGTCGCGACCGACGTTGGGGACAATGCCTACATCATTGCCGACACGGGCTACGTTGTACCTGTTGAGGATGATCAGGCGATGGCGGATAGTTGGGAGAAGATTGTTGTGCTATCAGATCAGGAGCGCGCCGAGTTGGGGCAAAAAGCTCGTCAGCGCTGTCTTGATCATTTTACTCTGGAGCAGCAAGTCAAACAGCACGAAGAGCTGTACCGGACGTTGTATCGCATCAATGAGCGTACAGATGGGCTAAGGAAAGCCGTGTCTTAGTTGGAGCCGAAAATGCGACCAACATATTCAATTGCACTGGTGGTATAGGTCGCTTTGCGGATGTCGGCTGGATAAGCACACAATGAGTTCAGGTTATTCTGGTTAGCCTGCCATAGTGGTGCTACATCCGAGCCATTGCCTTCTCATAAAGCGCAGTCACTGCATCACTATCTACCCCCATGCACACCGAACTTGGCGTGATATTTTCCCAGTGAGCTTCGGGGAATGTGTAGTTGGTACGCTGCAGAATCGTTTGTCCTCTAGCAATGCCCTCAGTTGCGACCCGAACAGGCCCCTCAATCACTGCAAACAAATCGGGGTTAATGGTGTAAGCCACCGCAGATGCATCGTGTACATAACAGCCATCAGCGCCACGATGTTTGCGGTAAAAGTCGGCGTAGAACATGCCAGCTTTATACAAGAATTGGCCACACATTGGGTTTTGGTCACGAATGCGCTCCTGCAAACTATCTGTCATTAAGATTTTATGGGTGACATCCAGCCCAACCATGTTTACATGCCAGTCTGCCCGAAAAACCTTATCCGCCGCGTGCGGGTCGCAATAGATATTGGCTTCCGCGACTGGAGAGACATTACCCGGCTCCAGAATCGTGCCGCCCATAATCACGACTTTTTCTACTAATTGGGCAATTCTTGGCTCCAGTGTCAGGGCTAATGCCAGATTGACTAGCGGGCCTATGGCGATGAGCGTAACCTCATGCGGGTTTTCCAAAACGGTCTTTACGATAAACTGAGCCGCTGACAGCTCAATGGCTGTGCCAGCAGGCGGTGGCAGGTTGACATTGCCCAGGCCATCGTGGCCGTGAATAAAATCAGGGTAGTCGGTTAATGATTGTACCCAAGGCTGTGCAGCACCCTGCGCAACTGGAATATCTTGTCCACTCATTTCCACCAGCCGCAAGGCATTGGCGGTGGCCGTATCAACGGAAACATTACCGAAAGTGGTGGTCAGTCCCAGTAGCTCCAATTCTGGTGATGTGATTGCGAAGAAAATCGCCATTGCATCATCAATTCCCGGATCGGTGTCGATTATTATTTTTTTAGGCATAAATGACCTCAGTCGTCTTGATGATTGGTTTCGTCGCCAATGAGTTGGGCGATGTAAGGAATGCTTTCGGAGGCACCAAGGGTTTGTACGGTGACTGCGGCGGCACGATTGGCCATTTCCAGTGCATCCTTGACCGACTCGCCAACGACTAGTTGTTGAATAAAATAACCGATGAAGGTATCGCCGGCTGCGGTGGTATCGACCACGTCCACTACCTCGGCTGGCACGCTCAGTGTTTGTTCGGCATCTTTATAGCGTACCCCGCGCTCGCCCAATGTTAATACGATTTTCAGGTGGGGATAGCGCTGATGTAGCCGTCCTAACAGGGCTTCCGGCTGTCCTGCGCCCAGATCGGCATCGTTGACCAGGCCCTCTGCTTCAATCTCATTGACGATCAAGTAATCAACATTATCCATAGGGAGATCAAGTACCGCCTTGCTCATTGGTGCCGGATTAAAAGCAACGGTCATCTGGTGTTGTTTGGCTAACTGCAATACCTCTGCGGTCAGGTTGCACTCATTCTGCAGCAGCAACCAGTCGCCGGGTTGTGAGTTGTTCAAGTACTCCACTAACTCAGGCTTGGCAAAGCCGCGGTTGGCTCCACCAAACAGTAAGATAGCGTTCTCGCCAGCATCATTCACCTGAATAACGGCATGACCCGTCGGCTCCTCGACTTGTTTCAGGCAGTACACCCCCACGCCATTTTGCTGAAGCTTGCGGCAAATCCACTCGTCATGCACGCTGATTCGGCCAATGTGTTGGACTAAAACACCTGCACGGGCAAGCGCAATGGACTGATTTGCCCCTTTACCTCCCAGCATCATTTGATATTTCTGGCTGGGCAGGGTTTCGCCGGGGCAAACGAAATGAGGAACGCGATAAATATGGTCAATGTTGATTGAACCGAAGTTAAAAACTTTCAAGTGACCTCCTTGTGGCGCATTTATTAAAAAAGTATCTTATCATGCTACTGAGTATCAAATGTCTATGGGGTACAGGAATTATGCAGGTTAATACGGTCGATTGCCGTGCGGATGATGCTGCAAAACAATTTACCGAGTCACTACGAGGTACTGGCTTTGCTATTTTGAAACATCATCCAATTGATACCACTCTGGTGGAACAGGTCTATGCAGACTGGGCGCGTTTCTTTGCCAGCCCGAACAAACGGGAATATCTGTTTGACCCTGATGACCAGGATGGCTTTTTCCCTTATCTGAGCGAAAATGCCAAAGACGCAGCAGAGAAAGACCTCAAAGAATTTTTTCACTATTACCCTTGGGGGAAGTGCCCTGATTTTCTGCGGGCCGACACTGATCGCTTATACAAGCAACTGCGCGCACTGGCATCCATCCTGCTGGGTTGGGTCGAGGAAAACAGCCCAAAGAAAGTCCGCAAGGGCTACTCTATGGGGCTAAGCGATATGATTGATGACAGTCCTACTACGCTGATGCGGATTATCAATTACCCAGCGCTCAAGGGGGACGAGCAGCCAAATGCGATTCGCGCGGCAGCGCATGAGGATATTAATTTGCTGACCTGTTTGGTGGCCAGTACCGCGCCGGGTTTACAGGTTCAGGATGTGCAGGGAAACTGGCATGATGTGAGCTGTGACTCCGGCAATATTGCGGTCAATGTTGGAGATATGTTGGCAATGTGTTCCGGTCATTATTTCCCGTCAAGCACACACCGCGTCGTCAACCCTCAAGGTGCAGACAGTCGTAAAGCGCGGATGTCTATTCCGCTGTTTTTACACCCTCGGTCGGAGGTGGTGTTGGCAGACAACTACACCGCAGGCAGTTATTTACAAGAGCGTTTGGAAGCCATTGGGCTTAAATAGCGCTAGTTTGCATTCGCCCGAATGCAGTGTGCAGAGGTATCGCGTTAGGTATTTGGTTCGATAACTTATTAGAAAAAAAGGAGAAACCGCTATGAATAAAAAAGAACATCAACGTCAGGTCAGAGAACAAAAGCAGGCGGCAGCTGAGCGTAAAGCAGCCATGATGAAAATGACTTATTGGGGCCTGGGTGCATTGGTTGTGGCGTTCGTGCTGTTTTATGTCATACGCAGCATTATGTTCCCGCCACCTAGTGTTAGTGAAGTGGTGGCATCGGATCACAGCAAAGGGAATCCTAATGCTCCCGTCACTATTGTGGAGTACTCCGACTTTCAGTGTCCGGCTTGTAAAGCGCAGTATGATTCGATCAAGGAAATCTGGAGTCAGGTCAAGTCCAGTGTGCGCCTTGTCTACCGTCACTTTCCGCTCACCAATATCCATCCTCATTCTATGACCGCGGCTCATTACGCAGAAGCGGCAGCAAGACAGGGTAAGTTTTGGGAAATGCACGACCTGTTATTTGAAAACTATAACCAATGGGTTGGTGCGAAAGATGTTAAGCCATTGTTTGATGGCTATGTAAAGCAACTGGGGCTGGACGCTGAGCAATTTGCCAAAGATGTGGACTCCAGCGAGGTCAGGGCAAAAATTGCTTCTGATTTGCAGAGCGCCCGACGAGCACATGTGGCGGTGACACCTTCCCTGTATCTAAACGGTGAACTGGTGACGGATGTGCGGACGGCAGATAAGTTGAAAGAAGCCATTCGTAAGGTAAAAGACGGTTATTGATCAGCGTCTATTCGGGTTATTTTGGCTTAACAACGGAGTGGCTGGGTGAGTCACGCAAAGCGCGAAGCCAACCAGCACTCCGTGATCGAATGGGTGTTATCCACCTGAGAATATCTGAGCCATAGCACGGCTGTTTGATCCAAAGTACAAATGCAGATAGCTGGCGGTTAGTCCCTTTTCTCGATAAATCGCCTCGCCCGGTGCAGGGTGTCGCTGCCTACGACCATGTCCAATCGGCTCTGGTGTACCTTCGCTACGTGAGCGGTGATGTGCATGCGCCCGAACCTCCCCCTCTGGCAGCACGGCTGTCTGCATACCCTGACAGCCGCTTCGACCGCGCATGGCAACATGCCCCTGCATGAGTCCCAACATGTGGTAGGTATTGCCTTGCAAGTCGGTCAATGTTTCCAGCATGTACATAAAGCCGCCACATTCCGCCAGAATCGGTTTATTCGTTTCAAAGAATTCACGAATAGCCAGTGCCATTGATGCATTTTCGGCAAGTTTGGCCGCGTGTAGCTCAGGATAACCGCCAGGGAACCACAGTGCATCAACCTCCGGCAAACCCGTGTCATGCAGTGGTGAAAAGTAATGACATTCTGCACCCATTTGTTCCAGCAGAGAGATGTTGTCGGCATAGATAAAAGTAAAGGCTTCATCCTTGGCAATGCCAATTTTGACGCCCGTTAAAGCGCGCTCTGGCAAGGTAATGGGTGCATCTTCGAATTTCACTGCGGCGGGTAATTTAGTCAGGCCAGAATCCTTGATCCATTGCGCACCACGCTCAATACATTGCTCCAGTTCATCACGAATTTCTGCAGCTTGCACCAAGCCTAAATGCCGCTCAGGAAGGCTAACTCCCGGCTCGCGCGCCAGCGCAGCAATCAGCGGTAAACTGTCAGGCAATGCATCACTGATTAACTGCTTATGACGCTCGGAGCCACAGTTATTGGCAATTAGTCCAGCGACCTGATAATCATCACGGAAATTAGCCAAGCCAGTTGCCAAGGCTGCCGTCGTCTGTGCCATGCCTTTTACGTCCATGACAATGGCAATCGGGATGCCAAATGTGGCTGCCAAATCTGCACTGGATGGCTCGCCATCAAACATGCCCATTGCGCCTTCGATAAGGATTAAGTCCGCAACTTTTGCGGCCTCATAGAGTTTGTGTTTACAGTCCGCCTCGCCTGCCATCCATAAATCCAGCGGTTCAACCGGATTACCCGAAGCCTGTTCCAGAATCTGCGGATCAAGATAATCCGGGCCGGTTTTAAACACACGCACATTTTTCCCTTGCTGTTTGAAATAGCGGGATAATCCGGCGGTGATGGTGGTTTTCCCCTGACCAGATGCGGGGGCAGAGAGAAACAGGGCGGGGCAGTAGGTTGTCATAGTATGTTGCCTGTGTAGCGGTCGCAGAAAGTGATAAAGAGTTAGCCTTTTGGAATCGTTTAAGGTATTAAAATTCGATGCCTTTTTGGGCTTTAACCCCAAGCCTGAACGCGTGGCGCTCATCGCGCACATCACTGATTGTGTCGGCAATCTCGACCAACTCATCCGGCATGGTGCGTCCGGTGATAATGACATTTTGCTTGTCGGGGCGGGCTTGCAAAGCTTCCACTATCGGCTCAACGGCGAGGCTTTTATACTTTAGCGGGTAGCTCATTTCATCAAAAACAATCAGGCCATATTCTGGATTATTCAGCATCCCCTCGGCAATCGCCCAAGCCCTTTCTGCCGCTTGGCTGTCTTCGTGATGATCTTGTGTTTCCCAGGTAAAACCGTGCCCCATAACATGCCAGTCAATCAGCGGGTGGTCTTTGAAAAATAAGTATTCCCCCGTGACATCACGTCCTTTGATAAATTGAATTACACCGCATTTTTGCCCGTGACCCACGCTACGCGCCATTGTGCCCAAGGCAGAGCTGCTTTTGCCTTTGCCATTACCCTTTAACAGGATCAGCACACCACGTTCTTCGTTTGCCTTGGCAATGCGCTCATCAACAATCGCTTTTTTGCGCTTCATTCGGGCTTGATAGCGTTCGTTTTGTTCGGGAGTTAGCATAATCCTTTCCTGTTCAATGAGTGGTCTTAATAGTTGGTGGTTGTGAAAATGGCATAGAGGCTGTAAAGAATCGTACCGACCAGAAACAGTAATAAACCAATGGCGGCAAGATAAGTCACTAATTTCAAAGCCTTCCGGTGGGGTGATGGTGTGGTTTGTTGATCGTTCATGATCCGGCTCCCGTGGCGTTTATCGTGAAATAGGTTGCACCCAATGCGGCAGCAATATCTGTTGCGCGGCCTCGTTTAACAGTGGCTTGTTCGGTATCAATCACGGTGCAGTGGCCTTCCAGATGCAGCCCGTTTACAGTTTGTCGAGTGCGCCCGTCGGTGAGTAAATAGGTGTAAATTGTTATGTCGGGGTGCTTGCGTTTTATACCTAACAGGTAGTTCTGAGCCTGAGTCAGTACATCCCTGATTGGCGTACCGCCACCGGCAGGGGTCTGGCTCAATAGTGGATCAAGCTGTTTGGGGGCACGCACCTGCGGCAACAGCCATTTGACTTGATCGCTACCAAAGCTGAGGATGGCCAATTGCTCACGCAGTAAGTAGGCTTGTTCCGCGATTTTCAATACCACACCTTTGGCTTTGGCAAAGGCTTGGGCTGCCAGTGTGGATGCTGAGGTGTCTAATAAGATCAGGTGCAATACGGTTTTACCAGAGCGGGCTTTTTTAAAGCATAATTTGCCATTGCTGAGATCGTTTGAGTCGTGTATCGCATGGCGCGTTAATGTTTTAAACCAATCCACTTGGGTGGCATCCTGTTTACCCGGTCGCCCGCTCCCGATTTGTGCTCCCTTTTGTTTGCCCGCTGCAATACGGGCTTGCGCACTTTGGCCAGGCCAAGTCGGCGCAGGCTGTGCCGCAGCGGTGATGGAATTTAGGTGGATGTCAGGATGTGGCTCAATGGCTTGCGCCTGTTGCTGCTGTGGCGGCAGGCTCCCCCAATCGCTGTCACTGGTATCCGCGTTATCTTCTGAAGTGTCGGCGTTGTCCTGAGTAGCTGTCGGTGGGCTTGTTTGACCTGTGGGATTCTCCCTTGTGTCCGTTGGTCGCTCAGGTTGTAAGTCATTGTTCTGATTCTGTGTGGCTGGCTTATTTGACTCCGGCGGTTTTTGTGGCGGACGGCTAAATGGCGGTGGTGAGGGGGCGGTCGGTGGAGTCTGTAATTCATGCCTGCGATGCGCCAGCACCAGTGACTCAACTGCATCAATATCCTCTGGCTCAACGCTCAGGCGATCTTGCCATGCTGTATGTGCCAGTGCAGCGCGATACCACACAATATCTCCACGCATACCGTCAACATTGGCGGCATGGCAACGCTCGGCAATAAGACGGCGTAAGTCCATCGGAAATGTCACCTGATGTAAACGCTGCTGTGCGGACTGAATGCGTGTTATCAACGCCTGCTGCTTGTGTTTATATTGCGCCATAAACGCTTCGGGCGAATGGTCAAAGGCTTCGCGTAACTGTACAATTTCAATGCGTTCATCAATGGAGTATTGATTGCTGAGATTGACCGACAAGCCAAAACGATCCTGTAACTGTGGCCGCAACTCACCTTCATCTGGATTCATGGTGCCAATTAATAAAAACTCGGCGGGGTGCTGATGGCTAATGCCGTCTCGTTCAATGATATTAACCCGACTGGCCGCGACATCAAGCAGTTGGTCTACCAAGGCATCCGGCAGCAGATTCACCTCGTCTACATACAACACCCCATGGTGGGCTTTGGCGAGTAGTCCGGGGTTAAAGCTGACTTGTTGGTCTTTTAGTGCCTGTTGCAAGTCGAGTGATCCGACTAACATTTCTTCACTGGCACCAAGGGGCAGGGTGACGAACTTGCCATGCTCCGGCAGTAGTTGCGACAGCCCCCGCGCTAGTGTGGTTTTTGCTGAGCCTCGTGGCCCGCTAATCAATACACCACCAATGGCTGGATTCACCGTAATCAGGATCAGTGCCAACTTGAGCAGTGCTTGTCCGGTAACAGCAACAAAGGGGAAAACGGGAGATTCCGGCATGACAGTATCACTTGGTTAAAGTGGGCTAATGTAGGGAGTCTGTCGGTGAAATGCAAATGGTGGCAAGGTTTGCACAGGTGATAACAGGCCCTTAATAGCCATTCGCTGCTATCCAGTTTAAATCCACCCAGCTAAATGAACCGGCCACTCATTTACCGAGGCTTTCGCAAAATGCACGACTCACCCGCATTCAAGGCACGAAACAGGTAACGCACCGGGTGAGATCGACCTTGTTTGTCGTGGAGAGGAATCTGCTTAAAGTATTTTGATAAAACATAGTGTTTAATGTTTGACCTTTACTTGTTACTTTTAATCGTGATAGCTTCTGAACGGAGGAGGTGCTAATAGATATGATGAATACGATGCCGCAGGCTAACTGATTAAACGCACCGATCAGGATGGCAATATCACTACCACCAATACCTATGCTTACGATGGCTATGGCAATCAGTCACAAATCACCGATGCCAATATCAGCCGCTATACCTATAACAAGCAAAACCATTTGGTAAAGTTGTGCAGAAAAATTATGAAAACATTAAATGCCTAGGATAGTTAGTAACGGTATGAAAAATATAGTATATAAATCAGCTTACCATTATTTATTTTTTTCCTGTGTACTGCTTCTTCAAGCATGTACTTTAACCCCAGATGGCACAATATCAGGAAATAAACATGATAATGACAATCTGACCATAGCAGAGCAAAAAATAGTTGATACTTGGGTAAGAGAAAAAGTGCCTGAATGCAAATTTATTTACTCAAATACTGCAACTAAAA
>PDPG01000062.1 GCA_002747455.1 Pseudomonadota bacterium
TGAATGCGTGATGCCTGCCAGGTGGCAGACAAAGCACCCCAGGAAGAAGCCTCCGCTCCAAAAATTACGGGAACGGAAGATTCTGCTCCAAAAGAATAGGTTACGTATGATTGCAATGGTCTCTCACGGGAATTTCGGCCATGACCGCAGGCGGAATTGCCATGCGCCTGCCCCAAGTTGCAGGCTATACAAAAGTCCTTAGCGGTGCTGCCTCTGCATTGCCGCACTTGCCATCGTTCTTATCTGTTATTATCAGGGTGTTGAACTGAATAATGAATCAACAACGAGTTAAACCACAATAGAATCCATTCACTTTCGCTACTTTCTATGAAGCCATTCTCACGTAATAAGGTGACGGCATCGTTGGGTAGGCTCTGAACACATGTACAAAAACCGCCTCTGTCTTGTCCTGTATATCTTCCTCTGAATAAATTTCCGGCAACCCTGTTTGCTCGCTCCAGAGATAATCCTGAATCGTCAGGCGGACTGCGTCCCGTGTGGCTTCCTTGTCTCGCCAGTGATTGATTCGCAATTTTTCTGCCTTGAGCGTTTCCAGCAGTTCAACGGCGACCGCCTTGATGCGTTTGATATCACCGGATGTCAGGTTCGGCTTTTTCAACAGGTCGAATACAGCAAGACTTTCCTCATCAAGCCCTTCCCGCAGGGCACGGCTCTCCTCATCCCCCATCTCATTCGTAAACTTCAGAAATGCTTCAAACGTCTTTTCTATGGTTAGCCGATCCTTCTCGCGATTATACTCAGCGACAATCTCTTCGTAATGCTTTTGGAAATCGGTTCGCAGAGGATTTTGCTGAAGCAGACGCTGCAGACGCAGTTCGATAGCGGTTTTCAGATTCTGTACAGTAGTGTGTTTGGCCCTGCTGCGCTCAAACTCCCGCCGCAAAAGGTCAAAATCAATTTTGCTGATATCATATTGTGTTACCTCTTCAGCAACAGCAAGTTGGGTATGTGTCTCGATTACGTCATCGACCACCTGATGTAATTGGCGAATGATATCTGTAATATCCGCCTGCTCACGGTCTTGCTGGAGGCTTTTATAGATGATGTTGATAGCATCGAAGTCAGCCCGACAAGTATTGACGCCATCAACAGTAATACAGGCTTTGAATTTTGAAAACACCGTCCGGCACAGCACCTCAAAATGCTTGCGTGTTTTATCATTTTCATTGGCCGCTTCCTTGGCGGCAAGAATAGCCGCATTTCGGGCAAATCCGGTCTGTCCAATAATATCGTCCAAAGACACATTTCGCTCCGTAAGAAAGGCCCTTACAAAGGAAATAGCCTCACGCAAATCAATCAACAATTCCTCATCAGGTTTGGCGGGTTCGATTTCGCCTCCATTACCACCATTCCCATCATCGCCGGTTCCGGCAAAGGTTGCCAATGCTTTCCGTAAATTCTTCAGGATACCGCAATAATCAATGATCATGCCATTATTCTTGCCTTCATTCATCCGGTTTGCCCGTGCAATAGCCTGCATCAGCGTGTGCGCCTTGAGCGGCTTATCCAGATACAGGGTGGAAAGACTGGGAACATCAAAACCCGTCAGCCACATGGCGCAAACAATGGCAATGCGAAGCGGATGTTCTTCAGCCTTGAATGCCTCGTCCAGGGGCAGCCGCTGCATATTCTGGAACTGTGGCTGCTTCCGCATGGCCTCTGGCAGGTCAATGCCTTCCTTGAGCAGACGACGGTGCAGGGTGATGTCCAGATCCCACTTATGAAATTTTTCGACCTCGCCCTGTTCCTCACTAACCACTACTGCCATCTGGGTCTGGCGCATCCACTCAATTTGGCGTAGTCGATACTGTTCTTCCTGCTCATCTGCGGCTTGGGACAACTGGGCTTTTTGCTCTCGGATTTTTTCATTCCAATAGAACTCAATCAGCTTGTACATTCGGACACAGGTGATTTTATCAATGCAGACCAGCATGGCCTTGCCGGTTTCCCACGCTGTGGAATAGTGCTGGACAAAATCACGGGCCACCTGGTCGAGGCGGTTTCCTGCCGTAATAATGTGATAGTCCCGCTTAAGTTCCTGCTCCAGGCGCTGTTCCACATCAATATTGTCCGCCTCCAGCTCTTCCAGTTTTTCGGCAATCCGCTGGTTCAGGTCGCCAACTGCCACGCCGAGCTTGTCACCACGCGCGTCGTAGTAAAGCGGAACCGTGGCCCTGTCTTCAACAGCCCGCTGGAAATCATAGGTGGAGACATAATCGCCAAACACCCGCCGGGTGATTTCGTCGTTCTTAAAGAGCGGCGTACCAGTAAAGCCGATATAGCTTGCGTTTGGCAGGGAGTTACGCATGTTGAGCGCCAGGGTTCCATATTGGGTGCGGTGGGCTTCATCGGTAATAACGACAAGATCATCACGCCGGGAATAGGCATCACCCTGGGCCACGGTCTGATTGAATTTTTGAATCAGCGAAAAAACATGTGATTTGTGCTGGGTCAGCAACTGAGCAAGATGTTCACCGCTTTCGGCCCGGCAAGGGTCTTTGTCATTATCCACCACGCCGCAACCGGCAAAGGTTTTGTAAATCTGCGTGTCCAGATCATCGCGGTCGGTCAGGATCAAAAAGGTAAAATTGCCGCCCAGTTTGCGATGCACCTTACGGGTAAAAAACACCATAGAATAACTTTTGCCCGAACCTTGCGTATGCCAGAACACTCCCAGTTTGCCTCCTCGGCTCTTCCTGTTGCGCACAGCCTCAATGGCCCGGTTGACGCCAAGGTATTGATGGTTGCGAGCCAGGATTTTTTTCGATTCCCCGGTCGAGTCGTCGAAAACGATAAAGTTCTCCAACAAATCCAGAAAATTGGCTTTCGCGCACACGCCTTTGAGCAGGATCTCCATGCCCACCACGCCCGGTTGATTTTCAGCCAATCGTTTCCACTCGTGAAAATGTTCAAACCGGCTGGTGAGTGAACCGATTTTGGCATCGACCCCGTTGGCCAACACAACAAAAGCGTTATAGTGAAACAAATGTGGAACGGTGTCCTTATAGTCCAAAAAATTCTGTTCATAGGCGGCACGAATATCATGGCTGACATTTTTCAGCTCCATGAACAACAGCGGCAGGCCATTGACGAATCCGACAATATCTGCCCGGCGGCGGTACAGGTCTCCCCGCACCCACAGCTCCCGTACGCAGAGAAAATGGTTGTTTTCAGGATGATCAAAGTCCAGAATCCGCAGCCGCTGGCGTTCCCGTTCCCCCTTGGGGTTGCGGAAGGCAATCTTCACTCCCTCTCTGAGCAGTTTGTACTTCTCCCGATTGATGGCAGCCATCGTCTGTGAAGCGGAAACCGCAACGATCTGGCGAACGACATCATCATAGGCTTCGGCAGGCAGTCCAGGATTCAGCGCCTCAAGTTTGCTCCGTAAAATACGGGTCAACACCACCTCACGGTCAGATTCCCGCCCCAATAAACTGTCCGCCCCGAAATCCTCCTTGTTGTATGCGTACACCGACTCCCAGCCAAGTTCCTGCTCCAGATACTCGGCGGTGGTCTGTTGGACAAGTGTGTCTTCGGTGTAGGGGTTGGTGCTCACCTTTGATATCCTCCACTTCGAAAGAATCCCATACGGCTGATTTCAGTCATGCAGATTCCTCCTGCGCAGGAAAGATCAAACCGTGCTGCCTGGCAAGTTCTTCATTGATGACTGCCACCGAGGTCGGAGCAAAACACCAGGTTTTGATGGTGCAATGAAGTGCTTTATTCAATGCTTCCTGGATCGGAGGCAGCCATGATTCCTGATGGCCGTTGATCACCAACACAAACCGCACTCCGACCCGTGAAAGTTCAAGCCTCTTAAACGGTTCAGGC
Source organism: Pseudomonadota bacterium (assembly GCA_002747455.1). GTDB lineage: Bacteria > Pseudomonadota > Gammaproteobacteria > Thiotrichales > Thiotrichaceae > Leucothrix. The sequence goes on from PDPG01000062.1 coordinate 3,853, forward strand.
AGTTCCGCTTCGGCCTGTTGGTGACGTTTCAAACAGGAAGCCCAGCCCAGGGAAAAGGCATTGACCAATTTTTCCTGGATATCAGCGATGAATTTATCGAAATCCGGTTGGGTTTCGGGACGTGGCGTACCAGATTTCGCCTCCACCACCCAAAGGACAGGCGGCTTTTTATTTTCGGCACGTAAGAGCAGAAACTCCGCCATTTTTACACCCTGCTGAATCTCCGCATAGATGTTGCTCTGCTCAATATAAAAACATTGACCATCGGGATATGGGCCAAAAGTCATCCCGGATTCAACAATTGGCTGTGTAGTCATTTGAGAGTCAACCTCACTTCTTCCTTATAGAGCCGTATAGACTCATCAATGATCGTGTTTTCTGGCATCCCGTCCTTGAGATTCGATGTAACCCACTGGCTTTCATGGGCTGAAATTATTGGAATGGACAAATCATGCTCTTGGGCCACAAGAAACAGCTTCTTCACTACAAAGTAGGAATGGCTGGCGAGAAAAAACTGGATACCACTCTTGGCCAGCACAGCCACAATATCGAGCAGTTTGGAAACCGCCACGGGATGCAGAGCCGCCTCCGGTTCATCAATAAAAACTACTGAATCGGTGCCGAGATAGCGATTACCAAGTAACGTATCGAGGATGGCTATTTTTTTGATTCCTTCCGATGTCACCCCGATGGAAAATTTCTGATTACCCTTTTTGAACTGCCAACGCCTGGACTTCTCGTCATACATAATACGTCCACCGATAATATCCTCCAGACTCTGGCGTGATTTAGCGAATTCCGCATAATTCCGACCCTTTGTGGGTGACTGGCGTAATGCTCTGGCAAGATCCAGATAGGTGTCGTCAAAACCAAAGTCCTTATCCTGCTCACGAGATTTGAGAATGATCTGATGCAGAGACAATATCTCCTTCGCCGGAAGAAAAACAGAATTGCCTGCCCGCGGTTCGGCATGATTCTCTAGGGTAGATATCTGTTTGGTTGTATCTTTGCCAAAGTTGTAGATGAATTCTCGATTGTCAAAATCTATGGAGCAGGACAAAGCCCTGTCAGCCCCCTTGGTTACCAGATCACCAATTTTGTCCGGCTGGAAGGTCCAGTAAAGCTTTTCCGCCAATATCTCTGCCGCCGTACGCCGGTCATCACCGCGCTTATACGCCTCCACCGTCCGAATGGTGCTGTAGAGGACTTTCAGGAGAAATGTCTTCCCAGTGCCGTTACCACCAATCATCAGATTGATTTTTCCCAGATTCGGCCAATCCAGATCGGTAAGCGGGCCAAAATTCTTGAGTTTGATTTTATCCAGCATAAATGGCTTCCTCCTTTGTTGTATTGCTATGAACTCTGTTACTCATGCCGCCACCTCTCCATTCATTAGTTTGGGAAGGAGAAGATCACGGGCTTTGGCGAGTCTTGCGTTGTGCTCTCGTAGTATTTTGATTTGTCTCATTATAGGCTTGGCTATGCGAGTGAAGTGTTCAACAAGCATCTCTGTAGGCCTAAAGATATACTTATCCTTTAAAAATTTAAAATGCCTGGCATAGAAATAATTTGAGAGATCAATAGAATTGAGTGAAAAAAAGAAGAATTCCTGTGATATTATAGGATCATTCGAGGCCAATAGCTGGGTGCCATCAGCTCCACATGCGAAAGGAAAGTCTATAAACTTAAGGATTCGCGTATGGTCTCCAAAAACGATCATAGGTAATTCATCTATCATTGCTTCTACCTGATCTGTAAACCCACCGATAAATTCAACGGACTGATCAATACAAGGGATGGGGCCATCAGTAAGGTAGTCTTCTTTGAGGATTTTACCAGGTCGCTTTACCTTAGCCAACAAATTCTTGACCTGTTTCTTCTCCCACCCCTCCGGCACACCATCAATAATTTTGGTGTGTTCATGGCCGGGAAAACGAAGGTGAACGAACCATTCCTTATAGAGCAGCCGTGCCGCCTGCTCCAGCAACTGAATCCGCCGCCGATTATTTTCAATTAAGTCATCGTAAGCAGAGAGGACATCAGCAACTTGCTTTTGTTCGATTATTCCCGGTATCGGCAACTTCAAAGATAGAAGCTTGGCTTGACTGAGATTATCTTGGGCTGCCCCCTGTGTAAACTGCTTGTATTTGCGTTGCAATAATGCGTCGAACAGATACTTGATAAAACGCACGTCTGCCTTTTTATTATCCGGGATAAAGCCAATCACGCTATCTGGAAAACAAGCATCAAAACCAAGAATCGAAGTATCAGCAATATTAGCCGCAATGGTTATGCATAGTGTACCAGCGGGCCACATACGGCTTTGCACCAACCCTTCTTCGCTGTAGGTCTGAGTGTACTCGGTCAAGTACAACCCTGCATGTTTCACATCTCCAGTTTGTATAAATGGATACGGTCCACCGTAGAGGTGGGCAGCATCGCGTGGTCGATGTCTTGATCGGCCACGACTGATATATCCCAATTCATCAAGGCCTTTGTATGCGCAGCTCATCTCCCCAGCTCCTCAAAATCACTTTTAATCTTCGTAACCAGCCGTAACACTTCAACATTGAGATTTTTCAAGCTGAAGATAATACAAGAGGCTCCTTCCCAATTTCTCATTTCCCGTCGTCCTCCAGAACACGCCTGCCCTCTTCGGTCAGGCGGTATTTTTGCGTCGGGCTTGTGGGAGAATCCGGCTGGGTCATTGCAATCAATTTCGCTGCAAGGGCCGGTTCCAGATAATTTCTGGTAAAGGTTCCCCGATCCTTCAGGCCGAGCCCATGCATAAGGTCTGATCTGCCAAGTTCCCCCTCACAAACCGCAAGCAGGCGCCTTACTTGCTGGGTTACTTGCTGGGTTACTTGCTGGGTTACTTGTTGGGTTACTTGTTGGGTTGCAGGTTTCACTTGTGCCTCAACCTGTTCATCTGCCTGGGTTTTAATAGTATGCGGCTGACCCAGGTACACGGTAACACGCAGGCGCAGACCGATTTCTTCGATGACAGGTTCCGGTAAACCCAGCTCACGGGCCTGGGAAAAGATGCGGCGCACACCAGTACCCCATTGCTCGATCAATTGAAGTTCCTTGAAAACACGGGCAATAACCGGATTGCGAATGCGGGATGTGCCTTGTTTTATTTCTTCAATGGTCAGGCCGGGTAAGAGGATTCCCATGTTTTCCACCTCAATGCGGTCATCAAGAAACACCACCCGAATAGGTGCGCCACGCTGGGAGTAGTCGCTGTGCACAAGGGCATTGATAACTACCTCGCGCAAAATACCCAGGGGAATGCTCCAGACGTCTTTGCGTCGTACCCCGGAAAGATCGGCACCACGGTATGCATGTTTTTTCAGAAACAGCATGACCTCATCAACGGCCTGGGGCAACGGCACATCAAGATCAATGTGGTCAAAAATATCAATTTTCTCGGTGCCCAAGAAACGGCCGCATTGAATCCAGGCATCCAGAAAATGCTGGGAACGCTGCCTGCCAAAAAGCAGGATTCCGCCTCTGGTCGGCACAAGTTTGTTTTGATGGACGGTCAGCAGTTTCAATGTGAGCAGGGCCTGTTCATCTATTTTTCTGATGGAGCCAAAGGCGGCCCTGGCAGCGTCAATGTCCAGATCACCAATGGATAAGCCAGGCATAGGCAGTTGATCAAAGGAAACACCCTCAACCGAGCGATGCAATTCACCAATCAGCTCCTGATCAGCCTGACGGTTTGAAGAACCAAGGCGGACATAGACACCGGATTCCGGGCCTTCAGAGCGAAGGTAATGGGGGCGGGAATTGCTCAGGAAGACTTCGATAAAGAGCAGGGTTTTTCCTTCAACGGTTGTCATCTCAATATTGGGTACCAGACGGGGGCTAATGGAGTCGGCAATCAGGTTGCAGAGCTGTTCCTCTTCATCCAGCGGGTTATCGACTCCTATCAGTTTCCGTGTCCCATCCGTTACGCCAATGATGATTTGGCCGCCTGCGGTATTGGCAAAGGCAACAAGGGTCTTCAGGAGTTTTTTGGACGAGGAAAGATCACGCTTGAACTCCAGCGTCTTTCCTTCGTCAGCCTTGAGAAGTTCAGCAATGTTCATATCCCCAGCCCCTCAAAATTCTTCTTGATCTTAGCGGCCAGCTCTACGGCCTCGGTATTCAGAGTCTCCAATTCCACATGGATGTCGCGCATGGCCTCTGTAAAATCAAAATCCTCGTCCTCCTCTTCCGGGGCAACACCAACATAGCGGCCTGGCGTAAGACTCCAGTCATTGGCTTTGATCTCCTCAATATCCACCAGTTTGACCAGCCCTTCCACATCGCAAAGTATCGCTTCCGGGAAGCGTTCGGTAAGCCAATGGGCCTGTTTCCAGAAATACCGCACCTGATTGAGCTGTTCCGCAGCCAGGGCACGGGCTTCATCGACAGCTTTACGGGCGCGGGAAATTTCACGCCCATCCCAGGCATCATTGCCTTTGGCATTACACTCGTTTTCGCAGGTTTCTATCAGGCGGCAGACGAGCTTGTATATCTGATCTGTCTGCTTGACCAGACTCCGGCTGGCTTCGGCCAAAGTGGCGAGGCGGCTCACGGCTTTTTTCAATTCCCCGTTGGTGTTTTTTTGTTGTTCCCATGCAACTTGCTGCCTGGTAACCGTCTGCTGGAATAGCTCTATGTCCGTCTTGAACAATAGGATAGCGTCATCCAACTCTTTGCGCGGTGCAATGTGAGGTCCATTTTTGGTCAGAGTCCTGAAGAAAGGTTCGATCACATCACGAAGCCCAGACAACGTACCGATAACGTCCGGCAGCGGTTCCGTTGTTTTTCCTTCATCATTTTTCATGGAAAAACATATCGTGCCCTCGGCCAGCACACGCTGGCAGCACCTCGCTACAAGTTCCAGATACCGCTCTGTCTCTCCCCGATAGAGCCAGACAATGGCCAGAAGATTCTGCTCCTGTTCAGGAGAAAAATCATAAATTTTGCGCGTAACTTTTCGATAGATATTGCGAGCGTCAATCATCAGCACCTTGTCGCGGTGCCGCTTGGGTTTGGCACGGTTGATGAACCACAGCTCGCAGGGAACAGTACGGGTGTAGAAAAAATTGGACCGGATGGCGACCATAATATCCACATCACCGGTTTCTATCAATTTCTGACGAACCCTGGCTTCATCCCGCCCGGCACTGGATGCCTGGGAAGACATGACAAAGCCTGCCCGTCCCTGTTCGTTCAGGTAACTGTAAAAATAACTGATCCAGACATAGTTGCCATTGCTGACCTTGCCCTTCTTGTTGACGCCAGGCAGACCAAAGGGCAGACGAGGGTCGCTTCCCACCTTGTCAGCATCAATCTCGTCCACATTAAAGGGAGGATTGGCCATGACAAAATCGGCCTTATGCAACAGCTCGTGGGGGTCTTCATAGTAGGTAATTGATTTTTGAATATCGCCTTCCAGACCATGCACCGCCAGATTCATTTTCGCCAGGCGAATGGTATTGGCGTTTTTTTCCAAACCGTAAAAGGTGAGCTTCTCGGTTGGATTTTGGTGACGCTGCTCAACCACCCTGGCACTTTGTACAAACATGCCCCCGGAACCGCAGGCCGGGTCCAGCACAATGCCGGAAATAGGTTCAATAACATTGGCAATCAACGAGACCAATGAAATCGGAGTAAAAAACTCGCCGCCATCATGGGCCTTCTGGTCTGCGAACTGGGTCAGAAAATATTCGTAAATGCGGCCAAAGACATCTCCTGAAACATGCTTCAATTCTTCGGGATTGAGGGTACGCAGCAACTGACCAAGCACCTCATTGCCAAGTTCCTGATACTCGCTTTTGGGCAGCACGCCGCGAAGAGTCTCGTAATCGGCTTCGATGGACTCCATAGCCTCAATGATGGCCTTAGCCCGGTCAGAGATATCAGGCAAGGCAACCAGATTGTCAAATTGGGCATTTGCCTGGAGAAATATGGAGCCTTTTTGTGAGAAATCCTCCTTGGTAAGAGGCCGAACCTTACCGCCACGGGAGGGAAGATTCTTTTCGATGCTATCTTTGACGTTCAGAAAACGGCTATAGGCATGGCGCAGGAAAACCAATCCCATGACCGGTAAAAAATATTCGTTACTGGCATAATTGGAATTGGCTCGCAAGGTATCCGCTGCACCCCAGAGACGCTTTTCAATGGCTTCAATATGTTCAAGCTGGGCCATAGTGCTTACGCTTTCCTCCCAAAACAGATTTGGTACAGCCTGATACATTTCCGAAACTCACCAACCATCTTTGCCATACTTTGTTCTTGGTCCAATGGGTTTTTCCCCGTTGAATTTTCTGATGTACTGACAACATCATTTACCACACTTCCTGATTTTCAGATTTGGATTTTCAGATTTGAGATACACAATGATGCTTGTCGTAAAGCATGGAAATGATTCCATCGCAAAGGCCCACCATAGGTACATGGATTTCCATGCAGTTTGCCCATTTCATTACTTTCACATAAATATCAAGCCCCAGAGACAGAACGTCTGCCCGATCTGGTTTTAGACCGTAGCGGGCACAGCATTCCTTTATGTCCAACGGTTCCAATTCCTTGTAAACCTTTTCTATCTGCTCACGGGAAACAGGGGCACCGGAGCGTCCTCCGGCCAGTTGAAATGCGGCATTGATATTGCCCCCGGTGCCAATGGCGGAAATTGTCT
>PDPG01000019.1 GCA_002747455.1 Pseudomonadota bacterium
ACATTCCAGTAGCTTGTTCAGAGACTTTGACATAGGGAGGATTCCAAAAAAACTCCTTTATGCCTAATTTCCTTGCTAAGTTTCAAGCGATTGCCCTGCATTAGGCGATCTCAACCAACCAAGTCATATTCCTGAAGGGTTCTCACAGCAGGTTGAGGAGGCGATTCAGGTTGCGGGTTGGGCACCATTTCATTATCAGGCACATGAGGCACATCGTGCCGATCGCCGTTTAGACTCCGTTGTGCCGTGGCGTTTTTATCCACTGGATCAGCAGAACTGCCTGGCACTGGCTAAGTCGATTTGCGCAGACCCAGAACTGGATGGTGATGAGGGAAGCACCATCGTTCGTTTGCTGGCTGCTTGTGGCGCAATGGTGACGGTGACTTGGCTGCCAGAGCCGGATGAAAGCGCGAGAGCCAAAGATGCCGCACGTCGAGCGTTTGTTGATCATGAGCATGTGGCAGCGACTGCCACCGCGATTCAGAATTTAATGTTGGCGACAAAAGTACGTCAGATTGATAGCTACTGGTCAAGCGGTGGTGTATTACGCGATTGGAAGTGCTATAGGCTGTGTGGTATTCCAGTTCGCGAGAGTCTGTTGGGAGCCATTTTCTTGTTCCCAGAGGACTTGGAGCAGCATATCGACGTGCGTCGGGGAAATCTGCGAGACGCACGTGGTACGCCCGATCAGTGGCGGCGATGGGTCAAGATTTAAATACCCCGCCTAGCTGCGCAGTTTGCTTACTATCTCTTGCCATTCGGCTGACTCTGGTTGGTTGCGGAGGCGATCATCTGCAATCGTTACAATCGACTGACCAGCGTTGTCCAGCACATCGATTGAGTGGAGCAGGCCGTTATCCGATGGCTTTTTGATAACCCAGACTTGAGCGATCTGCTCGGTATTCAGGTGTAGATTAAAGGTTGGATCTAGTACATTAAACCACGGGCCAGTTCTGAGTAGTCGCTTGACTGAGCCACAATATGATTGAACGGCGGCATGGTTCTGAACAGAGATATTGGTACTGAGCGCGTGTTCTGAAAGAAGCGTTAACAGTACTTCGGCATCCCCGCAATCAAGGCGTGTAGCATATTCCTCACCCAAGGCGGCATAGATAGTGGATCGATTGCCACCAAAGTCTTCTATGAGGTCATCTGACTGGTGAGCATTTTCGATGGTTGACCAGCGTCCGCGTAACTCACCCTTGTCAATTTGTATGGTTGCTGGTACTTCCTGAGCGACCTGCTCCACAGCTGTCCGGTTGGTCTGGTCATCAGAGCGGAAAGCTTCGACAATTCGTTGATAGGCGTCGAGCTTGCTATTTTGAGTCAAGTATATCTTGTGAACCGCTTCGCCATAGTGGTCAAAGAATTGCAGGCTTTTTCGGTCATCTTCCTCAACAGCAATGGCATGAGCCCAATGGGTGGTAAAGTAGCGGGTGCACTGACCGGGTTGCAGATACAGCGCAGTTCGTTCCTGCCAGTGTATTTCGCCGAAGGGGAATGTTGTTTCGTGAACCACAGCGTCATTACGGGTCAGCGCCATGACAGGGCCAAGTGAAGGGAGTTCATCGAGAATACCCGCAAAGTTAGGGCTAAGCCTAATGCACGTATGCCCGATTTCCGTACTCAGCAGTTCCAACTCACTGATTCCAAGTTCTTCAGCCGCATTACGGATGCGGGTTTTAGGATGCGCTGCCTTGTAGGCAGACCAAGTCACAGGCGCTGATTGTGTCGTCGTCATACGTGATCCATCTCATGCTATCTGATGAAGTACTGAATGCATCCTGAGCACAGCCCAAACGAGTGTGCCATTCGCCCAGAAGCATTCAGTTTATTTATTGATCAAGATTGTCGCTGTGATTATGCGCTTTTAGCCTTGTGATCAACTTTTGTGTGGCCTGTTTCATTACGGAGCTTTACTTCGTCTAAATTATCACCACTCAATGTGTAGGCTTTGGCAAATCCAGAGACAAAGCTACCACTAACTGGCGTGAGTTTGAAAAGATGGAAATCTCCCATTTCACGCAGGTTGTTCATGACGACACCAAACCGATCCACCATTTTCCCCATGACCGTCTCAAAAACATCTGACTCACGGCTGACTTCGGTGGCATCGCAGCGGTAACTTAGTCGTTTTCTTGCAAGTAATTGACGAGAGTCACTCTCATTTTCGATGAACAAGATGCTGCATTTTGGATTTTCCAAAAGGTGCGTGGTGTGCTTCGCCAGTTCACTGACATACACATAATAGCTACCGGCTTCTTCCACATAGCCTGAGTAACTGGCTTCAGGAAGGCCATCACGACTACAAGTAGACATCAGTAACGTTTTAAAACTTCCACAGAATTGACGAGCTTCGTCGTAAATTTGCTGTAGCTGTTTATCTTGTTTCATACAAAAGTATCTCCATTAAGCTTAATAGGCTGTTCTGTTCAGGAACTCGTCCTTCTCAGGTTCGGTTTGATGAAAATGTTTCTCAGTATCTGCGCGAATGGTTTCTATTTGAAATTAAAACTCTTAAATAGCCTGCAAACTACTGTTAAATGACGGCTTTTTTAGAAAAAAGTGAATTTTATAGGGCGACTGACGGAGGTATTTGGTAGACTTGCACACCTTGTTTATCGATAAGTTCTTCACTGATAACTTCGCGGGCATGATCTTCACATCGGCCACAGCAACTGGCGATGTCTAGCTCTTGGCAAATTCTGTCATAACTATCGTACCCGCATTCCACGGCTGTTTTTATTGCCTTATCAGTGACTGAGTTGCAGATACAAACATACATAGGGTCTACCAGAATAGTAATGATTCTTATTAAGCAAGACAAATGTTAACTATTCTTATTAGTGTTGGCAAGTTAAAAAATGTAAATACACGAATGTGGGTAATAGTGATCCTGTTTGTAGCGTTTTCGATATTCGGAAGATGACTATCAAAATTTAACAGGTGGTAACAGATGAAAGGAAATGTAGCAGTAATTCAAGGGCTTAATAGCTCGTTGAAAAATCAGCTTACGGTCATTAATCAATACTTTCTGCATGCAAGAATGTGCAGTAGTTGGGGGTTAGAAAGGTTAAATGGCCAAGAGTATAAGCGTTCAATTAAGGCGATGAAGCAAGCGGATGAGCTGATTGAAAGGATTCTTTTCCTTGAAGGGCTGCCAAACTTGCAGGATCTTGGCAAGTTGTATATTGGCGAAGACGTTCCAGAGATATTAAACAATGATATGCATGCATCAAAGCTCGTTATTGAGCAGCTGGGCGAAATTATTGAAGTCTGTGAGTGTGAGCAGGATTATGTCTCCCGAAAATTATTAACCACGATCCTTGAAGAAGAAGAAGAGCAATTGGACTGGTTGGATGCTCAATTATGGGCAATCGAAAATTCTGGTTTGGAAAATTATTTACAGTCCATGATGGATAAGGGCTAAGGGGTTTTTACTATGCAAGGTTCTCAAAAAGTAATTGAGCAGTTGAAAGGTTTATTAGCTTGCGAGCTGGCGGCACGTGATCAGTATTTTATTCACTCACGAATGTATGAAGATTGGGGCTTGTCGAAGTTGTTCGAGCGCATTAGTCATGAGTCGGAAGAAGAAACGGAGCATGCAGATATTTTGATCAAACGCATTCTGTTCCTGGGGGGCGTGCCGGATGTCAATATTCAGGATAAGGTCAATGTCGGTGATGATGTACCCGCGATGCTGAAGAATGACCTACAGATCGAATATGATGTCGGTCAGGCACTGAAGGATGCGATGAAGGTATGTGAGGAAGAGAGTGATTATGTCTCTCGTGACTTATTATTCAAGCTGCTGGATGACACCGAAATGGATCATACATGGTGGTTGGAGAAACAGCTTGGTTTGATTGATAAGATAGGCTTGCAAAACTACCTGCAATCACAGCTGTAAGCTAAATATCGCCACTAAGCAGTCGAATGTTCAAAGCAGGTGAGTCTTTTCAAGCGACTGCTTAGTGGCTGACCTGCCGGACGCATGCTCTATTTAGTAGATCGGAGAGATAATAAACAAGAGCGAACAGGTTGGCTAGTATAATATTGAGAATGGTTCTTATTTGCAATATTTGTTTTTCAATTTTTATTACTAATTTGTAAATTATTAAAGCCAGTCCCTGTGTACTTGATCAAAAGCAACCAGCCGCAGCACGGCTGGCGGCGGTTAAAGTGTGTGTGGTCTTTTGCCCAATAGATTCAACGCAGGTTGCATGAGTCGGGCGTTCTCAAACAGTTCATTGGCGTACTCCGTATTGCGCATGGCGGTGTAGACCCTGGCCAGATTGAGATAGGTAATCGTAATTAACGATTTGGTCATTTCAGATGTACTCTGATGTAAAACTTCCGTCTGTCCAAGCGACGCAAGCGCAGCCTTGTGAAAGAAGGCGGAAGTTTCGTATTGCTTATCGTTGTAGTACGCGTCGGCACAGTTTGTGAGGTTTTCCCACTTAGCCAGACGACTTCGTGTTGTTTGTGGTGTCATTAGTGAAGTAGCCTCTTGTCGGATTCGTTGTCAGTTATCTTGGTGCTGGCGGGGTGATTATTTTCCTGATGTTCACTCAGCATCTCCCATTCCGTTAGCAGTCTTTGATAGGTTGCGCACAGTACCTGAGAGCGCTGAACTTCCCCATGGTTCAATAGCATCTTGAGATGTTCAATGACCGTTAATGCGCAACATGCAGGGCAGTGCGGCAGCTCAAAGCTGACGATCTTGCTATAACTGGTCATTAGATAGGTTAAGGACGACTGTAGTGTCGTTACGCTCGCTTCCTCTGTCATGTTAGTAGCTCTCTATTCTATGGGTCGATAAAGCAACTGTGTCGTCGAGTGTGGCACAGTTAATCTAAATGATAATCATTCTTATTTATATTGACAAGTAAGGACTTAGGCATGGACTGCTAACAATGCATAGTAATGAACGAGTCATCTTGTATAAAAAACAATACTTCTATTGATGATAAGTTACTTTCTTGTTGCTTTTATTCTATGCCATTGATGGGGGGAGTGAGTGTATCTATTGGGTGGATTATTAATTTTTTGAAATATAATTGAGAATCATTTGCATTTGATATTTTGAGGCGATATGATGCACCCACGTCTCAGCGATTGTATCTGCCAAGTGCTCCCGTGTAGAAATAACATCGCCATACTTATGAATAAAATTATCTGGTATGTGTGTCTGAGATGTCTTACCGAGCCAGCATCCGCCTCTTCACTCATGCCATTATTGATGCGAGCCAGGTTTACTTTTTTGAGGAAAAGGAGTTGAAATGACCTTCTATGTCGATGCGTGGCTTGACTGCCCCGAACCTTACGTTAGAGTGATCAATAAAAGAAGTCGACAGGTGCTTGCTGATTTTTCAGGGGAGACGCTTTGCACTGCAATAGAGCAAGGTGATATTTGCGTTTCTGACTTTTTTGAACAGGATGATGTGAGTAAGCTTGAGTTGGTGAAATCCCTGTTATTACTGCGCTGTGGCCAAGATATTTGTCAGGATGTTCAAACAATTAATCAGGAAGTTAATCACAGAAGCCCTCAGCTCGATAACCACTCAAACGTTTTTGTCTTACCGGTCAGAAATCAATTTGCCACCGGAAAGCACCACTAGCGCACATCAATCATGCCCGCAACACGCTGGGCCGCACTCCGGTTACGGCGCGGCCCAGTGTTACTCGCTGTCGAGATTACTCAACAACAACCTTGGTTCCTTTCACGTCCTTCTGCTTTGGTAGCGTTAGCTGCAATACGCCGTTGTCATAGCTCGCCTTGGTCGAACCTGGGTCAATCTTGCTCGGCAACTGGAAGCTACGAGATACCGCACCATAGTAACGCTCGCTGCGTAACACTTTGCCATCCTCTTTATGGGCATCGTGCTGTTTAATTTCGGCACGAATAGTAACGACAGCCCCCTCGACGGATACATCAAGATCTTCCTTGGCAACGCCGGGCACCTCAGCGGTAACGACGAAAGCATCATCCTGCTCACCGACCTCAATTTTAATCTGTCCGGCATCTGGCAGTGCCTCACCGTGTAAAGGGCGGATAAAAAAGCCCGGTGCTGTGTCACCAAAAAAGCTGTCGAAGATAGTGTTGCGTGGAACTAAATTACTCATTTTGGTACCTCTCTATATTTGGGTTTTATGCTTTTTGAGGGTGCATCAATCTCGCACCCGGCTGCCCCTCTAAACTGAAAGGGCAGATTCAATCATATTCAGAACTAATACTCGGGGTGAAAATGATTTTTTCAAGGGTGAAATGAGTTGGTTGTTTGCTGATTTAGACTTTTTTCGGATATGTTTTGATCAGATTTTTGGGAGGGGTTGCTTAATTTTGCCGAAAGTGCCCATAACTAAAGTTTCACGGTTAGGCGGACAAACAACGTCATGCTTGTGGGCGCTGTGCGTGGGCGAGAGTGCTCCTCTCGCCATTCGAACCCACAATCCTAAATGTCAAGTGCACCAGAGTGCTTTGCGCGCGGTGTTATGGCTTCCAGACAATCGCTTCCAATGCCCAACTGTATAAAATGGTTGCTGGGGGTAGTAGTCCTTTCGGCCCACTCCATTTCCCAGTGAATAGGTAGAGCATATTGTGAGCGCCCGGTGGTCGGCAGACTACCTTGCCGGACACTTCTCCCGTACCCGGTTTGCAGACAAAGTTGCCATCGGTGTAAATGTCACTAAACAGCGTACCTAGTCGGTGGTGCAGGCTGTTCGTGATCAGGTTGTCTTCAACGACAACCGAGTATATCGAGGTTAGGTCTAATGTTGGGTTGATTGTCAGCAGTGTCTTGGTATCCTTTGATACGTTGATCTTCGGGTAAGAGTTGCCTTCCTGAAAGTTTAGTTGCCGGACAACATTGTAGTTCGGAAACGCCCGGGTAATATCACTGATATTAAAACGGGTGCTACCAGTAATCGGGCCTACACCCTGATCTGATACGATGATTCTATTCTGGTGGACGGAAGCGAGTGTTTTGTTGTCCGTGGTTTGCGCACTCACTGATGGTGATGTAATTTCATCGCCACACGCGCTGAGCAAACCCGCAATAAGTGCTACCCCTAGCCATTGCTGAGTTTTAGTAAACATGTTTTGCCCTATCGAGATGTTTGGCCGATTATTCTGGCATAAAGTAAACAGCTAGACAACACGAGTTGCTTTTATAAAGTTAGTTAAGCTATTCATTATATTAGTAAAATTATTAAGCAAGAATATCTTTCAGGACAATAGACTCCTTGTCTAATATACTATTGAGCCTCCTCTCAGTGATGTTCACAGATAGCAAATATTCCCCTTTTTCAGAGATTGATTCGCTGGAGATCGCGTTCTCTTCGTAGAGGCTGGCGCGTAATCGTCCAAATTTAGGGTGGAGCTTGAGGCTGCCTTTAAATACCTGATCTGCAAATGTGTCGCTGAGTAGTGATAGGAGTAAATCGGTTCCCTCGCCCGTGGCCGCAGATAGCCACACACGTTTTGGTTGTCCGTCATACCCCATATCAATACGTGGTTCTTGATTCATTAGGTCAATTTTATTCATCACTTCAATTTGCGGTGTCTTTTCCGCCCCCAATGTGTGAATAACGTCATTAACCTGCGATTTAAATTCCTCCCGTTGCTCATCATGACTATCCATGACATGAAGAATTAAATCAGCCTCGGTGGTCTCCTGGAGAGTTGCGCGAAATGCTGCCACTAAATCGTGGGGCAAGTCACGGATAAAACCTACGGTATCTGCCAGTACAATGGATTGTTGGTTTTCTAGATCAATACGACGCAACGTGGGGTCAAGGGTAGCGAAGAGCTGGTCTGCGGCATAGACTTCCGATTCGGTCAGCCGATTGAATAGTGTGGATTTTCCAGCGTTGGTGTAGCCCACTAGAGATACTGTCGGGATTTCAGCTTTCTTGCGGGACTGGCGGCCTTGTTCGCGTTGCTTATTGACTTTATCCAGTCGCTTATTTATTTGCTTAATGCGAATTCCAATCAGGCGGCGGTCAGTTTCTAACTGCGTCTCCCCCGGCCCGCGCATACCGATCCCCCCTTTTTGTCTTTCGAGGTGAGTCCAACCTCGCACCAATCGGGTAGACATGTGACGCAACTGGGCAAGCTCAACTTGTAGCTTGCCTTCGTGGGAGCGAGCACGTTGCGCGAAAATATCCAGAATAAGTCCGGTACGATCCATCACGCGGCACTCAAGCTGCTTCTCCAGATTACGCTCCTGAGCAGGGCTCAGGTCGTGATCAAAGATGACAACATCGGGGCTGTTTGCCTGAACGACTAAACGAATTTCGTCTGCTTTACCTTTCCTCACGAAGTAGCGGGAGTCTGGCGAACTCCGGTTTCCTTTCACAAAGGCAACCACCTCAGCTCCCGCAGAACGCACAAGCTCTTTGAACTCATGCTCATCACGTTTCTCACCAAGGGAGTTAAAGCCCATCTGCACGAGCACGGCGCTGTCCAGTTTGGACTCACCATACTTTGGTATATCAAATAGTTCCAAGCACTAACCGCGTATTGATCATCGGCTCACTGGCACCGGCCAAGAAAGCATCTTCTAAAAAAACACCAGCATACAGCCCTGGTGTTTACTCTGACTCTTCGATATTTAGCTTAATAGGACGCGATGGTACGATGGTGGATATGGCGTGCTTATAAACCAACTGGCTGACTGCATTACCCAGTAATACGACAAACTGGTCGAAAGACTCGACATGGCCCTGTAACTTGATTCCGTTTACCAAATAGATCGCGACCGGAATCCTCTCCTTGCGAAGTGCGTTCAGAAATGGTTCTTGTAGCATGTGTCCCTTAGACGACATGTAGTTCTCCTTAATTCTTTTCGGTTGTGGTTATTGCTATATTTTATACGTTGCTCGCAACTCAGGGGGGTATTTATCAATAGCCTGGTTAACAAATACTTGTATTAGCGCGTCCGCAGAATGATACCAGCATATTCTATTGAACTAAAAGTACATTTCAGTCTACCAATCCTGTTTATCTGATAAAAAAGCACCAATATCTGTAATTATCGACGAAGTGTCCTGTTTTAGGGGATCATACTGCTGAGTTCTTTGCTCAGAGCGCAACCACGTAAGCTGACGCTTGGCCAACTGGCGCGTTGCAGTAATTGCACGAAACTTCATCTCCCCGAAGTCTACCCTACCTTCCAGGTATTCCCAAGCTTGTCGGTAGCCAACACAGCGAATTGACGGTAAATTTTCATCCAGATCACCACGCTGATAAAGTGCGTTAACTTCCTCGATAAATCCAGCTTTTAGCATCAATTCAAATCGCAGCGCAGCGCGCTCACGAAGCCATTCACGATCCGAGGGAATCAGTGCTATTTTCAATAAGCAGTAGGGAAGGGCATCGGTTGACGCCTGGCGGTGGAGCTCCGTCATGGTGCAGCCTGTAAGCTCATACACCTCCAGCGCCCGTTGTAGGCGTTGCGGGTCATTGGGGTGGATGCGTTTGGCTGACTCCGGATCAAGATCAGCGAGTCGATCATGTAAGTATTGCCAACCGTGTTCGGTTGCCTCTTGCAATAGTTTCTTGCGTACTTCGGGGTTAGCATCGGGCATATCGGCCAAGCCATATTCTAAGGCTCGGAAGTACAGCATTGTTCCACCAACCAACACAGGGATTTTCCCCGCCTCTGTTGCTGCTTGCATTTCAGTCAAGGCATCGCGTCGGAAGTCTGCTGCGGAGTAACTCTCTGAAGGATCAAGAAAGCTGATCAGCTTGTGGGGGGCTTTTTCAAGCGTCTTCTTGTCAGGCTTGGCTGTGCCAATATCCATGTCTTTGTATATCAGTGCTGAATCAACACTAATGAGTTCACAGAGGTATTTACTCGCCAGACTAACGGCAAGATCAGTTTTGCCAGAAGCGGTTGGTCCCATAATGAAGATTGCAGGGGGAAGTGCTACATTGCTCTGGGACATGCCTTATTGCCCCCGCATAAAGAGTTTATCCAGTTGATCAACACTAAGCTGAGTCCATGTTGGGCGACCGTGGTTACATTGGCCACTGCGTTCGGTACGCTCCATATCACGGAGTAATGCATTCATTTCAGGTACGGTCAGGCGGTGGTTGGCGCGTACAGAGCCATGACACGCCATTGTGGAGAGTATTTCATTCATCGCTTCCTGAATCCGCCGACTGTTGCCGTGCGCGATTAGGTCGGATAACACATCCCGAACCAAGCGTTCAATGTCGGCATTTTTCAATAAGCTTGGTACTGCACGAATGGTAATCTTTTCAGGCGATAAGCGATCCAGCGAAAAGCCCAGCTGCTCAAAGATTTGTTTGTGGGTGTCCGCACAGTCTGCCTCTTTCTTGCTGACTGAAATGGCTAATGGTACGAGTAGTGGTTGTGAGCGAATACTATCCGCAGCCATACTGCGCTTCAGGTATTCGTAAGTAATGCGTTCGTGTGCGGCATGCATATCCACAATGACTAGGCCCTGAGCATTTTGCGCAAGAATAAAAATACCGTGTAACTGAGCCAAGGCAAAACCCAGCGGTGGCGCGGCTCCAGTCGTTTCATGGTCAACTTGAACGGGCATTGAGTACGCATCGCTGCCGGCTGGCTTTGTGTTGGCGGAACCCGTAGCAGAGCGTTGGTAATGCTGCGTATTGGGTGCGGGTGACTCCGCAATGCCATCATTGCCATGCAAGCGGCGATATAGATCCACCTGCTGCGCCACTGGAATATGCAATGGTCTTTGTTCCGACAGAGGCGTGTAACCAGGTGAGGGTTTTGGTGCGTTTGCTGAAGCTGTGGGGTTTGTTGAGGTCTCAGTGGAGTCGGCCGCCGTGCTGGATAGCTGATCCTGAGGACGCAAGTCTGCAAGCGTCCGGTGCAGACTGCGAAATAGAAAACCATGAACCAAGGAGGATTCTCTAAAGCGAACTTCGTGCTTTATGGGATGTGCGTTGACATCCACCTTGGTTGGATCAATATCCAGAAACAACACATACGCTGGATGTCGTCCGTGATAAAGCACATCCTGATAAGCCTGACGTACGGCGTGTGTAACTACTCGATCTTTCACGATTCGGTGGTTTACATAAAAGTATTGTAAGTCGGCTTGCGAGCGCGAGAAGGTCGGTAGCCCGATCCAACCGGTCAAGCGCAGATCGGCACCTTCATGTTCGACACGAATAGACTGCTCGGTGAATGCAGGGCCGCAAATTTCCGCAATACGACGCTCGGCCATGTCAATTGTGGTAGCAGGGCGTAGATTGAGTACAGTTTTTTGATTGTGTCGCAGAGTAAAGCCCGTTTCAAAGCGGCTGAGTGCGACTTTTTTAACAATATCCTCTAGGTGTCTGAACTCGGTCTTTTCAGTTTTTAAAAACTTTCGTCTGGCCGGTACATTAAAAAACAAGTCACGCACATCGACGGTGGTGCCAACGGCATGAGAGCAGGGTTCAGGTTCGTCAAAATGCTCCTGACCACTACCTTGCAGTTGCCATGCCTGTTCTGTGCCTTCTGCACGAGAGCTTAGCGTGAGGCGGGAAATAGAGGCAATACTGGGAAGCGCCTCACCACGAAAACCAAAAGAGAGTACTTTCTCTAAATCATCCAGGGAGGCAATTTTGCTGGTTGCGTGGCGACTCAGTGCTAGTGACAGGTCATCTTTACTAATGCCTCGGCCATTGTCTCGCACCCGAATGCGTTTTACACCACCTTGTTCAATGTCGATGTCAATTTGCGTTGCACCTGCATCCAGCGAGTTTTCGAGCAACTCCTTGATGGCAGAGGCAGGTCGCTCGACCACCTCACCCGCCGCGATTTGGTTGATCAGATGTGGGGGCAGTTGCTTTATATGCATGAATGAATCAGCCATCCTGCAAGGCATATTGCCTGCGCAAATGCTGTGACATTGCGATCCACGCACCGAAAAAACCCAACAAGCTACTACAGATCAAAATGATCAATGTGGCAGATGTATCAAGCCCACTGAGTGAATAATGGCTGTCATAAAGTCTCGCCAGACGATCGACAGGCGCGATCATAAAAATGAGGGAGGAGTGAATGATGACCAGACTTAGAATACCGCCGAATAAACCATACCACAGGCCGCCGTATAAAAAAGGCCGCCGGACATAAGTTGTGGTTGCCCCAACCAGTAAGGAGACTTCAATTTCTTCACGGTGATTCTCGATATTCAGGCGAATCGTGTTGCCAACAACCAGTAATACAGTCAGGCCCAGCAAAAAGCCAACGACCATGACCACACGCTCAGCAATATGCAGAATGGCCCGTAGTCGCTGCACCCATTCGATGTCCATTTGTACCGAATCAACTTCGGGGTAGTTTTTCAGGCGCTGAGCGAGTTCATCTAAATCAAGATCGGAATCCCCAAACAGACTCATTCGAGGGGTAACGACCAACACGTGAGGAAGCGGGTTTCCCCCCACAGTATCAATAATATCCTGCACCCCAGCCACCTGTTGCATGTGGTGCAGACCGTCTTCCCGGCGGATTAGTTTGACGTTCTCAATTTCCTTCAACTCGGACAGTAACTCGGCACGGTCCTGAGCTTGTTGCCCGGTAATGTGCTGTTTAATGTACAGCGAAATAGTCGGCACCTCACGCTTGTCATCTGTGAGTGTTTTTAAGTTTCCCAGCAATATGTATAAGCCAGCCGGTAATGATAATGCAATCGCAATCGCCGCCAGTGTGACCCATGTTGACAGTGGGTTCTGCCATAAATGTGCCAAGCTGTGTGACAGCGCTTCTTTGTGCTGGATAAACCGGCTGCGAAAAGGGGAGCTGGTTTGTTGTTTTGCGTTACTCATGACGGCTCACCTGCTCTTTACTTTCTGGAGGGAAATAATGCGTTTACCCATGCGTTCAATCAATGAGTGGTCATGGCTTGCGATGAGTATTGTTGAGCCTAAGTCATTGAACTGTAAGAAGGTTTGCATAATGTCTGAGGCCAATCCGGGGTCGAGATTACCCGTCGGCTCGTCTGCAAGAATAATACTGGGTTTGTTGACCACCGCCCGCGCGATCCCCACACGCTGTTTCTCGCCTGCTGATAGCATTAGCGGGTAGTCATTCTGCTTATACATCAGGTTGACTTTATCCAAAGCTGCGTGAACTCGGCGCTCTATATCACTGGCACGCATACCGGAAATCATTAACGGCAGTGCCACATTGTCGTAAACAGTCCTGTCTGATAGTAAGTGGTGATCCTGGAAAATAATACCAATACTACGGCGATAATTTGCAATCTCATTACGCCTCAACTGACCAATGTCAAAACCATTAATCAGCACATTCCCTTGGGTTGGGCGTTCAAGCAAAGCGATCAGTTTGAGCAGCGTACTCTTTCCTGCACCTGAGTGGCCGGTCAGAAACGCCATTTCCCCTTTTCTGAGTGTTAGATCGACGTTATAGAGTCCGATTTGCCCGGTTGGGTATTTCTTGCTTACTTCCTGTAGCTCAATCATTCAGATCTGCCCGTTATCCCCTGAAAACTTTAGTGACTTGTAGGGTTTGAAAATTGTAGCCAATTTTACGCAAGTTATTGGGCTAAACACAATCATGTCAGCCGGTACTGGAAGAAATTTAAGAAAAGGTTGTGGGTTATTAGTGGCTGGGAATATAAAAACGTCACTTCCAATGATAAAAGTGACGTTCGTAAAGTGAGTTTGTTAGCGTTTATTTTTGTTGTTATCCCAGCTTATTTTTATTATTAATTCAACGTTGTTAGTCGTCTCACGCCGGGTGTTACAAACTCATCTGTCAGTCCATATTGTTATTATTATTGTTCCTGCTGAATATGTTGCAAGGTGCGTGCCAACTTCGGGTACTTTCTAAGTAATTGATTTTTGGTAGTGATGGCGGGATAAAGTGACGGGCTTCTGTCAAAACGATTGTCACTTTATGACAGTGTTGGAATAAGGTGACAATTCTGGGGATGGCGTGTGTCAGATTTTGAAGCGCATCGACAAGTCGATAGCGTTAATGTTTTTGGTAATCTCACCGATAGAGATGAGGTCAACACCTGTCTCAGCAATGGAGCGTACCGTATCCAGAGTGACCCCCCCGGATGCTTCCAGCGGGATTTGTTTCGGGTTATTCCTGACAGCTTCTCGCATGGTCGCAAGATCGAAATCATCCAGCATGATAATGTCTGCATCCGCCCTGCAAGCCTCTTCAAATTCTTGCAAAGTTTCTGTTTCTACTTCAATTTTTATGTCGGGATGTTGCTTGCGGGCATTATTGATCGCTTTCGTAATTGAGCCAGCGGCCATGATGTGATTCTCTTTAATCAGAATCATGTCATATAAACCGACACGGTGGTTCTGTCCGCCACCACAACTGACAGCGTACTTTTGTGCCAGACGGAGGCCCGGCAATGTCTTGCGAGTATCCAGAATACGAGCTTTGGTGCCAGCAATCTGACGGACATAGTGATGGGTTTGGGTGGCAGTCGCTGATAGGGTCTGCACAAAGTTGAGCGCAGCGCGCTCGCCGGTTAATAGCGAGCGCGATGAGCCTGTTAGCTTGCAGAGAATGGCATTTTCAGGAATCGAATCGCCATCTTCAAAATACCAGACAATATTGACGCTCGGGTCTATTTGTCGAAAAACCTCGTTAAACCAAGCACGCCCCGCAAGAACAGCGGCCTCTCGACAAATGACGGTGGCTTCCGACTGGCTGTCTTCTGTGATTAAGTCCGCAGTAAGATCCCCATTACCAACGTCCTCACGCAACGCCAGCTCCACCATTAGCGTTATGTTGTCGGCAAGCGTCATTCTTTAGTTCCCGTTGATCAATTACTTAGCGGCTTCAATCATGTATAAAACGGCTGCTTTAAGATCAGAATCGCTCAGCGACGGGTTGCCACCCCGAGCAGGCATAGCATTTACGCCATTAATAGCTGCATCGTAAAGGGCGTCCAATCCCTTCGCAATACGCCCTTCCCAAGCAGCAGAATCGCCTAACTTTGGCGAACCTGCCGCACCGGTGTCGTGGCACACAAAGCAGTTGGCGGCATAAGTCCGGGCACCGGCTTCATTATTTGCAGCAGTGACCACAGGCGCTTTTTTTGTGACTGTTTTTTCTTCAGTTATTGCTACAACGACATCAGCTTCCTCAGAAGTAGCAGCTTCACTCTCTGCCACCTCAAAGGAAACGGCTGCCTCTTTTTTTACTTCAGCCTTCTCGGCAACAGTGGTTTCAGCATCTGCCGCTTCGGTTTGTTCGGCAGCAGTGCCCTTACTTTCTGCGGCTTCGGTTTTTTCAGGAGAAACAGCCTCACTCTCTGTCTCTTTTGCTGCGGTATCACCTGCCGGAGTATCCCAGTTAATGCCTGTGTCTTTAGTCATGAACTGGATTGCAGAGCGAATCTCCTTGTCGGTAATGGAAGGGTCTCCACCACGGGATGGCATGGCTCCCTTACCATTGATTGCGGAAGTAACCAGTGCATCAAGCCCCACTGCCGCACGGGGAGTCCAGTCAGCACTAGAGCCTGACTTCGGGGAATCCAGTAAACCAGTACCATGGCATGAGCCACACACCGCGTTATAAACCTGTTCTCCTGAGCGTTCAACAGGGGCGACGGACTTATCAACCGTGGCGACAACCCCAATGGGTTGCAATACTTTAACCAATGCCTTTTGTTGATATTCAGCCTTTGCCTGATCGTTGACACTGTTATTCTTAACGGTGTTGATTAGACTTAACAATAGTGCGACAACTGCGGTCGCCAAGACAGCGCCACCCACGGCTATAAGAACCAGGCTGGTTGGGTCTTTCTTTTGGGGGTGTTGTTCCATAGTTGCTCCTAAATATGAGTATGCACCCGATAGTGAATTGCAGACAACCGCGAGCGCCTCTAGCTGCGGTAAAGCCACGCCTGATTATAAGTCAAAGCCACCTGAGGCTCTATACCGCGCATACGAATAATTCAGTATATCTTCTATAGAATTTTTTAGGGGCTTGGGTGGTAAAATTCCTATCAATAATAGTAGGCGGAGCATTGCACTCTTGTATAGAGTTGGTAAAGTTTGGCGCAATATGGGATTTGCAACACGAGAGAGACTTTAACATCATGGATTTTGTTGTTGGACAACGTTGGGTTAGTCATACGGAAGCGCAGTTGGGTTTAGGTCTTATCTCGGAGGTCGTTGATCGGCTAGTGACGGTGAGTTTTCCGGCTGTTGAGGAAGAACGTTCGTATGCGGTTTCAAATGCACCGCTCAGTCGTGTTATCTACAAAGTCGGTGACAGTATACAAACTCATGATGGCAAACAGCTCATCATTGATGAAACGCTTGAGAACAATGGCGTGTATATCTACTTTGGTAGTGATAAGTGTGGGGATCAGCACATTGTCCCTGAGTCCAACCTGGATAATTTTGTACAATTTACCTCGCCCGCGCAGCGTCTATTTAGTGGTCAACTGGATTGTGGTGATGAGTTTCGCCTGCGGGTCAAAACACTGAACCAAAAACATCGGCTACAGCAGTCAGGTGTGACTGGCTTAATGGGCGCGCGTACGAATCTGTTGCCACACCAGATTTATATCGCCAATGAAGTTGCCCAGCGTTATGCGCCACGAGTTTTGCTGGCTGATGAAGTGGGCTTGGGTAAAACCATTGAGGCAGGGATGGTCATTCACCAACAGATTCATACCGGACGGGCGAGTCGGGTGCTGTTGGTGTTGCCGTCATCACTGGTTCATCAATGGTTGGTGGAAATGCGCCGCCGTTTCAATCTGAACTTTTCCATTTTTACGGAAGCCCGTTTAGCGGTGGAAGTCGCTGACGACCCTTTTGAAGAACAACAGCCAGCCGATACGCCGGACAACCCGTTTGAAACTGAGCAGTTGATTATTTGCAGTCTGGATTTTCTGGCAAAGTCTCCGATGCGTCAGGAGCAGGCTCAAGCGGCCGGATTTGACCTGATGGTGGTGGATGAAGCACATCATCTACAATGGTCTCCAGAGCAAGCAAGCCCTGAGTACCGTTGCATAGAAGCGCTGGCTAACGTCATTCCGGGTGTTTTATTGCTGACGGCAACGCCGGAGCAGCTGGGCATTGAAAGCCACTTTGCGCGGCTACGTTTGTTAGATCCGTCACGTTTTCACGATCTGGAAGCATTTCGTGCAGAGGAAGCGGGCTATCAGGCACTAAATGAGGTGGTGCAGCCACTACTGACGCTGCCGGATGATGCGGTGCTATCGGACGAACAGTTGTCCAGCTTAAAGCCGTACTTAAAAGATGCACCATTAAGCGCGTCCAGTTCTGTTTCTAAACTAATTCGTCGATTATTGGATCAACATGGCACGGGGCGTGTGTTGTTCCGAAATACTCGAGCGGCAATTCCGAACTTTCCAAAGCGGGAACTTCACGCCTATCCGCTGACGGCTCCCAGTATTTATGCTGAGGATGGGCTGCGCGGTGTGGTGGGTTTAACCCCCGAAGTGAATACGGAAGAGCTGCTTTGGCTGAGTGCTGATCCACGTGTCGCATGGTTGGAAGAAAAGCTCAAGGCCATGCGTCCGGCTAAAGCCCTGGTTATTTGTGCAAATGCCGATACGGCAGTGTCCTTAGAAGGCTATCTTCAGTTGCGTGCAGGTATTCGTAGCGCGGCATTTTATGAAGGCTTATCCGTTGTTGAGCGTGATCGTGCGGCAGCTTACTTCACCGAGGAGGATAATGGGGCGCAGGTGCTGGTTTGTTCAGAAATTGGCAGTGAAGGGCGCAATTTTCAGTTTGCACAACATTTGATTTTATTTGACTTGCCGCTAAACCCTGACCTGTTGGAACAGCGTATTGGCCGTTTAGATCGAATTGGTCAGAAAAATACGATTCAAATTCATGTGCCTTATCTGCAGGATAGTGCGCAGGAGGTTTTATTTCAGTGGTACCAGCACGGCCTGAATCAGTTTGTACAAAGTTGTGCGGTGGGCAAAGCCATTTATGAGCGGTTTTCAGTGGCGTTACATGAGCAGTCGGTGCAACACGATGAAGGCATGAATGAGCTGATTGCGGAAACGGCTGAATACACTCAACACATGCGCGAAGTGTTAGAGCAGGGGCGTGACCGCTTGCTAGAAATTAACTCCTGCAACAAAACGGTTGCCGCAGATTTG
Organism: Pseudomonadota bacterium; assembly: GCA_002747455.1. Lineage (GTDB taxonomy): Bacteria > Pseudomonadota > Gammaproteobacteria > Thiotrichales > Thiotrichaceae > Leucothrix. The sequence continues at coordinate 18,130 of PDPG01000019.1, forward strand.
ATCAGGAAAATCGAGGAAGCCGAGTCACCTGAGATATTGGATGATTATCTGGAGCTACTGTTTGATTGTTTCAATATAGATCAGGAGTATCACTCACAGCAGGCGCTTATTCTGCGTCCAACCGAGCAAATGCTGACCGATGTCTTTCCCGGACTTCGTGACAATGACATGACTGTTACCACTGATCGCCAGTTGGCACTTAGCCGTGAAGATATGGAGTTTCTGAGCTGGGAGCATCCTTTGGTCGCCGATGCAATGGACATGATTTTAAGTGGTGAAACTGGCAATGCAACCGTGGCGACATTGCCAGTAAAAGGTTTGGAACCCGGTTCCTTATTAGTGGAAATGGTGTATACAAGCCGCTGTTTGGCACCTAAAGCCTTGCAGTTAGAAAGTTGCCTGCCATTATCGCCCATTCGTCTGTTGCTCACCGCAAAGGGTAATGACTACGCAGAGAAAATATCACATGAACTTATCAATGAGCGTGCTGAGCGTGTGAAAAAGGCCACGGCTCAGGCAGGTGTGGCAGTCATTCGGGCAGATATTGAAGCCATTATTGAAAAAGCCGATACACTGGCCAATGAAAAGCTTGCTGCATTGATTGAACAGGCACAGCAGTGCAGTCGCGAGCGTTTGCAGACAGAAGTGTCGCGCCTGAAAGCGTTGCAAGCGGTGAATCCAGCAATTCGTGATGAAGAAATTGATTATTTTGTAAATCAGATGGATGTTGCCAGTGAGCACTTACAACGTGCCACGCTGGAGCTTCAGGCGATTAGGGTGTTGATTACAGTATGAGTCCAGAAACAAAAGTTGTATTTGCGTATTTACGGAACATTCAGAAGCAGGCATTCGAGCTATTGCGGGACTTACCTGCGCGTCGTGAGTTAATTGAGTCGTATTTTGCCATAGACCCCAGTACGCACGATGTGGAAGGGCGTTATTTTGATGTGAATGCTGGTGGTGTAAGTGCAGAATGGGTGTTGGCAGATAATGCAAATCCGAATCATCGCTTGCTCTATATTCATGGCGGCTCTTGGGTTTCAGGGTCTCCGGCAAGCTATCGTGGCTTGACTTCACGAATTTCTCGTGCGACCGCCTGTGCTGTTTTGAGTATTGACTATCGTTTAGCGCCAGAAAACCCATTTCCTGCGGGGCTAAATGACTGTTGTGATGCCTATCAGTGGATGCTGGAAAATGGACCGAATGGTGTTGCTCCAGCAGAAAAGTCAGTTATCTGTGGTGATTCCGCTGGCGGAAATCTTTCCTTGAGTTCGGTGTTGCGACTACAGGATTTGGGTGTGACGGAAATTGATGCAGCTATCGCCATTTCACCCGCAGTGGATTTTCGGGGCCGTAGCCCATCCATTAAAACTCGTGCCGATCGTGACCCGATCATTCATCCGGCAATCTTTGAAGCACTAAAGCCGCTGTATTTACCCGAAGGCCAGGATATTCGTGATCCTTATGTGTCACCACTATTGGGTGATCTGAGCCAGTTCCCGCCACTGTTATTACAAGTAGGGGATGCGGAAGTGCTGCTGGATGAATCGACACGTATGGCAGAGAAGTTAAAGCTGCACAACCGCGATGTCACCTTGGAAGTCTGGGACGAAATGCCACATGTATTTCAGGGCTTCGCACCATATTTGCCAGAAGCCAGCCTTGCGATCCAGTCGATTGGCGACTTTGTACAGCGCCAATTTAATCCTGCTTAACCGCGGCGTATTGGCTCTGATAAAACACAAGCGCGCGCTGTGAGTCATCATGGCGCAGCTCTAGCACTTCGCCAATAATGATGGTGTGGTCGCCACCTGGGTAGGTGTTCCATGTTCGGCACTCGAATTGTGCGACACAGCCAGGGAGCAGTGGTGCTCTCCCTAAACCTTCAGTGAACTCTGTCTCGTTGAATTTATCCGCGCCGGGGCAGGCAAATAGGTTTGATAAATCTTGCTGGTGTTCATTGAGGACATTGACAGCGAAGTATTCGGCGTTTTCAAAAAAACTTAGACTTCGTGCTTTGTGGTCAATGCTCCACGCAATGAGTGGCGGATTCATTGAGAGCGTGTTGAAGCTGCTGACAGTCATGCCGACAGGCTCTCCCTCATTCGACATAGTTGTGACGATGGTCACGCCCGTTGGGAATTGGCCCAGAGCTTTACGAAAAGTTTCCGTATCAAATGTATTCTGCTGCATTGACTCAGTCTCCTGATGCTAGACTGAGTTTATCAGTCTGGATGGCAGCGGATTATAGGGTATATCCCAAGGTTGTTACCAATACAAACGGGCCAATAGTGATAATTGTTTTTCGGGATAGGTGGTATGGTCGGCTTTATGCGGCGAATGCTTGGGTAAAATCAAGGCCGGATGAACCGGCCTTAATCTGGGATACAAACTGCTTGAGCTTCTGCTTCCCTTGTTGTCGTTCACCTGAACGACTTTTTTCATGGGCGCCACCTTTGCGCATAATGGCGGCGGTGGCGATGGGGTTGCGCGGCTTATGGCGCTTTATCTTTGCCATTTCAAACCTCCTTTGGTCCATGGCGGTTAATAAATTTGGTCATTGTCAGAACTCTCCCTGAGTAGATGAACCGCCTTTTTGTAGACTTGCATCCTGGTCTTGGGTTCCTGAGCTTAACCTTTTACACAAACGACCTGCTTCAGTGTATGAAGTACTTCCACTAAATCAGATTGGTTGTCCATTACCGTATCAATATCCTTATAAGCAGCGGGGATTTCATCCACAACACCTCTATCTTTGCGGCACTCAACACCATCGGTCTGCTCTACTAGGTCATCGGCATTGAACAGTTTTTTGGCTTTGCTACGACTCATTAAGCGACCGGCACCATGTGAGCAGGAGCAAAAAGATGTTTTATTCCCTAAGCCACGAACGATAAAGGATTTTGCGCCCATACTGCCGGGAATAATGCCCAGTTCACCATCGTATGCACTAATTGCGCCCTTGCGGGTGAGATAAACCTCCGCACCAAAGTGGTGCTCCCGCTGAACATAATTGTGATGGCAATTAATTGCCTCCTTGGTTGTGGTGAACGCAGGTAAATGTGGTTGAATGGCCGCCAAGACCAGTCGCATCATTTCGCGCCGATTGGTGGTGGCATAATCCTGCGCCCAGCCAACCGCTTCGATATAGTCAGCAAAGTATTGTGTGCCTTCCTCAAAGTAGGCAAGGTCTCTGTGTGGCAAACGCCCCAGCAAATTCCCCATTTCCTTTTGAGCACGACTGATGAAATAACGACCAATAGCATTACCAACACCACGACTGCCGGAATGCAACATCACCCAGACATCATCACTTTCATCAATACATAACTCGATGAAATGATTACCGCCACCAAGCGTACCTAGTTGCTTACCCCAAGTATGATGAAAGTGCTTTATCATCTTGGTTAGCCCTGGATGCTTATCAATAATTGGCTGTAGTCGAACGTCCATTTGCTTGAGCGTATAGGCTTTGGCTGCATTGTTTTTATGCGAATCAAAACCAACCGGCACGTTGGCCTCAATAGCACTACGAACCTGTCGTAAGCTATCGGGCAATTCGTGTGCTTTTAGTGACAGACGAATGGCATTCATACCGCAGCCAATATCCACGCCAACTGCAGCGGGGATAATTGCACCTTTTGTTGGAATCACAGAGCCAACGGTCGCACCAATGCCCGCGTGTACATCTGGCATGGCGGCAATATGGCTATGGATAAATGGCAACTGAGCTAAATTTCCCAGTTGATCAAGTGAGTTACTATCAAACTCATCGGTATATATTTTTACCGGAACTTTGCCCTTATTGAGCATAAATTTAACAGGCATAATCAAACCCTTGTCTCAGTTTGCTGATCAGTGCGGTTAATATCTTTAATTAATTTTGGCCTGATCAGGCTCCGGGCATTAAAAAAGCCCCGGAGACGAACTCATCCGGGGCTTTATCACACGCAACTACCTAGCACGCATTGACTGCCGGATGACGTAAACATCTCCCGGCCATCAAGCGGGGAGACTTTAGGTATTGTTAAGATTGAACTTGCGCATGTGTTGTTCTCCTGAAATTCTGTAATTTCTTACGTTAGACTGATGTATCAGCGGGGTATTTTAACGAAAACAGGCCGTAAATCAAGTTTTTATAATTTCATTGTTTGCCTCAGCTCTTTCGCAATGCGGTTACGAAGCTTATAAGGCACTGATTGATTCATCATAAGTGCGAATGGCTGCCAGTCATTACCTTCAACAATATAGCCGGCCAGTGTACTGACGTTCTTCAAAGTGCCGGACTTGGCAAAGACACCAGACTCAACTTCCGGTAACAAGTGTCGCCACTGAGTAAAGTCTTGGAGAAGTTGCACCAATTGGTTGGGAGAAATGCGGTTCCTGCGCGATAAACCTGCGCCTTCTTCAAAGTGAAAATGTTTCCACTGGAATGCTGCTCGCAGGTTACTTTCCATATACTTTCGAACATCTGCGGCGTTAGCAGGGCGTTGGTAGTATTCCGAAGACATCATCAGCACCAATTGGTTAGCAATGAAGTTTGTCGAATACTTCATCATTGGGCGAATCATGTCACCCAGAGTACGGCTATTGACGTGCTGGTAAAAAGGTTGTCCCTTTGGCGCTCTGCCACTGGTGATCTTCCCAGATACAGAAACACCCTCTTGCTTGAGAAACGCCAGTAGTAGCTCACCAAAATAGTGCTCTGCCTTGCGTGGGTTGTGGCCTGTATTGATCCGAAGTTTGCCTTTTTTAAAGCCCTTAGCCATATTCTTGGCATACGGCGTCAATGGCGTTTGAGTCTCAGCAGAGCGAACGCGACCATTTACTTTTTTCAGATGGATCGTATTGAAATTGGCGGCCAATGCGGAGGGGACGGCATCATAAGGATTGTTGGTGCGGCTGGTTCCCGGTAGCACCAAGCCTCGCCGAAAGCGGCTACCATCCAAGACCAAGTGCCTCACACTTCGCACACCTCGTTGGCGTAACTGGGCGGCAATGATCGCCAGCTCCTCTGACACCAAAAACGGATCGCCACTACCTTTGACGGATAGGGTTGCGTTGTTTGGGTTATAGTAAAAATCGGTTGTGAAGTGGTGGTCTTCGCCCCAGTGATTTAGTGCCAGCCATGCGGTTACAAGTTTAGTGGTGGATGCAGGAATAAAAGGGCGGAGGTTATTTTCCGCCATCAGTGAGTACCCTTGCTTATCAACAACCAACAGTCCCGCATTCTTTAGCTGTGAAAATTTGGATAAGGCATTGGCCTGAGCGGCTGTGTTCAGTGCAAGGATACAACACAGTGTGATTAATATAGAACGAATCATGTCGATACCATTGTTTATTTGCTTCATTTTTAGTCTATGAGTCGTCGGCCTGATATTAGCTGAATTGCCGTCCCACCGAGAACCTTCTGGCTGTCGGTAGAAATGACTCGCAAATTATCTCTTATCTGAACGGGTGCTTTCTGAATAACCAGTTGTTTGGCATATTTTTGTTTTTAGTTGATCAATTAATAAGTCGTTCAGTCGCTCAAGGTAGAATGGTCATCAGCTTCTAGGGGCTAGCAACGATAAAAGAAGTACAATAATAAAGATAATAATAATAAGAAAAATCGTTGTTTCTTGCTGTACGAATCGGGGATCCGGCGGGTAAAATCGCAGGGTTCCCAATTTTCTCCTTCTTATTCCGTTTTGTGTGTTCTTCCTCCTGCTCTGTAACATTGGGCGTTAACGCGGCACTCAATGTGGCTTTTTGGCACGGTATCACTCCGGTAGGCTATTGATAAGGTCAGCAAATGGTGTTTGACTGGCCTAAGTGGGTAATATTTAGGGCTGGTTATGTATTACTCGGTAGGTGTGCTTGTGAGATAATCAGCCTTCATACCTTGGTATCTCTGAAAGTTTGCTTGATTTGGTTTTCATACCTTGCCAAATTAGCGCGAGGGATGCCGCTAGCCGCTTCAATCGAAGCGGCCTTTTTCATTTAGGTTTGGCTAACATGAAGCACCAACAGTCGCTGTTGATCAGCGTAGGCGCGCCTGACATCAAGTATCAAGCTGGAATACTTTCCAGGATATTCTGGGCTTCCAGTTGCTGCTGAGTGTTTCCCTCATTCATCACTTCATCAATCATTGCCCGCGCCTCGTCGTAATCACCCGACTCAATATAAGCGCGCGCCACATCCAGCTTAATGCTCACCTCTAGTGGTGGCTCTTGCTCGATTTCAGCGTTAGGGTCAATGGCCTGGTTGTAATCAACAAATGCCGACGTTGATGCTCGTTTTGCTCTCTGGCGTGATGATTTACGCGCTTTGCCACTGAATAATTTCCATAACAAGCCCACCAGCAGAACAAAGCCAAGCAATGGAAGCAGCCACAGCCAATTCATTTTACCCAGCAAGCCAGTATCAAGTGTGGGGGGCATTTGAGCATCGCTGGTCTTGGAAGCGGCTGTACTAGCCGCGCCTTGGTTGTTTTTCGCTAAAACATCGGCAGGAGACAAGCCTTGCTCTTTTAGCGCTTCAGCCATGCGTGAGTTTTCCTCCTGCATATCGTTGATACGACGCTCCAGAGAAATCTCCGCACGCGAGCTTTCCGCTAACTCACTGCGCGCGCCTTGAAGCTGCGCATTCAGGCTTTGGTTTCTATCTTGAAGGTCTTCCAGGAGCTTTGCAGCCTCACCCGTTAGTTCGCCATTTGCCAGTTTTAATTTCAAGTCTGCGGTTGTATTGCCGAGAGAATCAGAAGAATTTTGTAGATTTCGGATACGTTCCTCCAGTGATTTTAATTCACTGTCCCGTACCCGCTTTTCTTCCTCCAGTTGCCGCACCAAGTCACTGAGCTTTGAGGTTTCATCCTTTAACGTGCTCAATTTTTCGGTCTGTTTTTCCTTCTCTTTAATCAGTGCTTCAACCTGATCAGAGCTGGTCAACGTAATGAAAGTAGGGGCAGGCAGGTTTCCTGTACGACCCTTTCGGAAAAAATAGTTATGCCGACGAAGCAGGTTGCGTGCATCCTTCTCAGAAATGTTTTTGATGTCTGCCGTGGAAGGCAGGCGTAAATCAACACCACCTAGCATGTAGTTGATGTTGCCACCCTTAAATGCATGTGGGTTGGCGGCAAGAATCGCCACCATAATCTGGTTTTTGGAGACAGGGGCATCAATATAATTCTTATTCACAATAGTCGTCAGCGTGCCAATAGCCTTGACTGAACGTTCCTGATAATTTTCGGCAAATACGCTGCTGCTGAGTGAGCAGGCTAGACTGAGCGTCAGGGCGGCGAGTCCAAAGCGTTTGACAGATGGCTGGGGCTTGGTAGTAACTGGCATGTGAATAGTATCCGGTGCTTGAGTTTTTTCATTGATTCATGGGGAGCGATGGGTCTTCCCGTTCTGGCTGGAGATCTTACCACTCCTTGGTGGATTCCAGAACCTGTTTCCAATGGCTTGAGAGTATGTATTTCTGCTGTTTTAGGTCGTCAGCAAAGCGAATGAGCTTATCCTTCTGGCGTGTTGCTGCATACAAGCTGAGCATTTCTTCGACCAAGCTAGTTTCGGCTTTGGTTGTGCTGCGGGTAAACGCATCTTCAAGTTGTGCCTGAGCGGTTTCAATACGACCGTAGGTGATGGCATGACGGCTCTTTTCGAGAAGGCTACCAGTTTGCCTGGGAAGATACGGGTCTGGCTCGCCTTCTGAACCCATACAGGTTGTACTCGTTAGCACCGCGCCCGGAAAGCGATAGCAAGGCAGCGTCTTGTCGGAGCCATGCGCCAGCCACTCATGAAAGTATTCACGGTCATTCTGATCCAGCAATGGCAGCACTAATTTATACATCCGGTTACGCAGAGAGTGGGCGTTTTCGCCGGAGGCAATAAATAAATCCTGTAACGCTCCTGACAGGAATTTATTCAGGCCGGACTGTAATGCAAACAGAATCCTCTGGCTGTGTTGCTTGTAGTCTTCAGGCTGCGCTTTGATACTGAGGTTGAAGTGTCGCCATGTATTGAATAAAGCAGGATTGTTGGCCTCTCTTTGTGAGGTATTGTTATCTGTCATATATTGGGGGGTTGTCACAGTCGCATCCTTGTGTAAAGCAGCAGTGGCACATCATCACGTGCATTAGTTTAGCGCATAAGTGATTGAAAACACGGAAAAGGTTTGATTTTTGAGAAAATTATCCATATCGACGTGCCTTTCCCGTGATTGAGGCGGAGGAAATCCATCGCCGCGCGGCATGGCATCATTTTAGATACATGGCCGCAATCATTTCAAACTTTTTCTTGCTGATTGCACCGGTATAAATCGCCAGCACCTCCTGCTTAGGGCTAATTAATACGCTGTATGGCAATGCGCCGTCTGGATTACCATAACGCGCTGCAATTTTATTACCAGCCTCTTGCCCATAGGTCAGTGGGTAGTTGATTTCTTGTGCTTTAGCAAATGGCGCCACTTCATCTCGTCCTTCAATGCTGACACCCACGATTGTGAATTTATCACCGGCATATTTGCTCTGTATGTCAACGAAGTCGGGGACTTCTACACGACAAGGTGGACACCATGATGCCCAGAAGTTCAGCAGAACAAATTTGCCTTGATAGTCGGATAGTTTAAGTGGCGTTGTCTTGCCAAGTTGCGGCAGGCTGAAGTCAGGCGCCGTTTTTCCCAAAAGTGCGTCATCAAAGACGGGTGCTCGTCCACGGTCACAGGCGCTCAATGTGAGGCCAAGGGCGAGTAGTAGGTAGGTCATTATTTTCATTATGTGTGTTCCTGCAAAACTAATGTCTGGTTGTTAGTTAATTTAAACGTAGAGTTTATTTTTTATTGATTGATGCGGTGCAGCATTTCAGTGTAGTATGCGCACCGTAAGATAATTTCCTCCTCCTTAACCAATCGGAGGCGGCGGGCTTGAGTCATTTGGCCTCCCGCTTCCCTTTGGTTTTTTTATGTCTGTTATACTCTCACGCCCTCTCTTAGGTTGCCACAGGTGCAACGCCATCCTCTAAAGAATATGACGTATTGCGGTGTCTATCATGTCAAATTATGTTTGTCTTACCGTGCTGTAATACTCTGAGGCCCACTCGGTTGGCCGTGGTGGCATTGCAAATGCTGTTAGACTAACGGTCATATTTTTTGTAAGTTAGTTCGTTCAATCATATCAATTCCTGATGCGGGAAGGCTTGCTGATGAATGCCAAAGTAGAAAAAAAACCCAAAATGCTCCCTGAGAAAAAGACTTTTAATGTAAGCCCCAGGAGTCGTTATGACTTGGTGGTTATTGGAAGTGGCCCAGGGGGGCGTCGTGCAGCGATTCAGGGTGCAAAGCTTGGCAAGCGGGTGTTAGTCATTGAGAAAAACCAAAAAATTGGTGGCGTATCAGTGCATACGGGGACCATTCCCAGCAAGACCATGCGCGAGACTGTGATGAATTTGTCGGGAATGCGTGAGCGTGAGTTTTATGGTCGGAGTTATCGGGTAAAGGAGGATATTTCTGCCGAAGATATTCTGGAACGTTTGAATAAAACATTATCGCATGAGGTGGAAATTCAGGAAGCGCAGTTCAATCGCAATCAGGTTGAAACCATTCATGGTAAGGCCAGCTTTAAAGACCCACACCATGTTCATATCGATATGGAGCACGGCGAGGGCAAGCTTGTTCGTGGTGAGAAAATTATTATTGCCGTGGGAACCACGCCTTTTCGTCCGGACGACATTCCATTTAATGGCTCAACCATCATTGATAGTGATGAGCTATTAAGGATGAAGAAGATTCCCAGCTCCTTATGCGTGATCGGGGCGGGTGTTATCGGTCTGGAATATGCGACAATTTTTAGTGCGTTAGATGTCTCGGTTACGTTGCTGGACCCACGTACTAAAGTGTTGGGTTTTGTGGATCGTGAAATCATTCAGTACACGATCAATCAGCTACGTGATCGTGGCATGACGTTCCGTTTTGGGCAGAAAGTTGAGCGTATTGAGCGTGACGAAGCCAGTGGTCACCATTTGTGTTACTTGAACAGTGGCCGGCTGGTTAAGGCAGAAATGGTACTTGTTGCGGCAGGTCGTGCTGGGGCCACGCTTGACTTGGGGCTGGAAAATTGTGGTATCGGGGTGGATGAGCGTGGCCGCATTTCGGTCAATGATGATTTCCAGACTTCCGTTGATAATATCTATGCGGTTGGTGATGTGATCGGCTTCCCAAGCTTGGCCTCGACTTCAATGGAGCAGGGACGTGTGGCGGTTTGTCGTGCCTACCAGCATCCAGTGAATATGACATCTGAATACTTCCCATACGGCATTTACGCTGTGCCCGAAATTTCTATGGTGGGTATGACCGAGGAGGATATGCAGAGACGTAACATTCCTTATGAAGTTGGTATGGCGCGTTTTCGTGAAACGGCACGTGGGCAGATTATGGGGCTTAACTCCGGCCTGATGAAATGTATTTTCTCAATTAAGACCCGTCGCCTATTAGGTGTGCATATTGTTGGTGAAGGGGCAACGGAGCTGATACATATTGGTCAGGCAGTGATGGCGCATAAGGGGAAGCTGAGCTTCTTTATTGATAATACCTTTAACTACCCGACCTTGGCAGAGGCTTACAAAATCGCTGCACTGGATGCGTTGAGCAGAATGCCCGCCAAGTAGTCAGTGTCACTGATACAACGATCAAACGTGGCGCTTATGCCCTTGTGCCTGAGCAGGCGGGGCAAGTTGGATTTTTTGGCAGGCTCATGCGTCGCCAGCCCAAATGTTGGGCATCCAGCAGTAGTAATGTCCCAATTAATGCCGGTCTGCCAAGCAATACATTAATCGCTTCCTGAGCTTGCATCGTGCCAATAATGCCAACCACTGGCGCCAATACCCCTTCTCTTGAGCAAGTGACACCTTCTATGCCCATATCTGGATAAAGACATTGGTAGCAGGGGCTATTTTTAACCCGTATATCATAAGTGCTGATCTGACCCTCCTGACGAATTGCTGCGCCTGATACCAGCGGTTTAGCCGCCTGTATGCAGCAGCGGTTTAACGCAAATCGACTGGGGAAATTGTCAGTGCAATCAATAACGACATCAGCCCGTTGTACTTGCGCAACCAGGTCGTTATCCGACAGCTCATAAGCCAGTGTGGTGACTTGAATGTCTGGGTTTAGTGATTGAACGAATTGCCTGGCAGAATCAACTTTGAGCTGGCCAATGCTCTTTTCAGTGTGGATGATCTGTCGTTGCAGGTTAGAACGCTCGACAATATCAAAGTCACTCAATACCAGATGCCCCACACCCGCAGCGGCCAGATACATGGCAACCGGCGAGCCGAGCCCGCCCATGCCGATAATCAGTGCGCGCGAGTGAAGCAGGGTTTGTTGTCCATCTTCCGTGATTGCTGGTAAACGAATCTGTCGGTCGTAACGGTCTCGTTGTTCGGGTGTCATCATTTAGTTATCTTTGGTTCGGTTTGACGTAAAATGAGCTGTGTCTGTTGGAAAGTAGCAACATAAAGCGTATGGCTTTTGATAACTTGCAACCCTGATGTTCGTCTTTAAGATCGTTGGAATGATGTTAAAACTCGACCTTGCTCATATGGGCAGGGGCCATTTGGGCGCTACAAACACCCGCTCGTCGCATAGGTTGTTGTATATTTGTTCGTACACGATATTTGGAAAGAAATTTTGTTGCTTTTTACCAACAGGCATACTAACCTTAGTCACAAGAATTGATTTCTTGACGAGGTTGCGGTTCAGGCAGCTTTTGTAAACCTTAAAGACTCTTTATTGTAGGTGAATATTATGAAATTGAAAACATTAGCAATCGCTATCGCAATGGGCGCCGTGCCTTTCGCTGCTCAGGCTGATCTGAAAATCGGCGGTGATATCACTGTTGGTTATTTCAATATGAACGGTACTGCGGGTGAAGTCAGAGAGAATGGCTCTGAGATCAATATTGATGCTTCCCAGAAGGTGGGCGGAACTACTTTCTACGGTCATACCGAGTTAGATTTCCAGGGTACTGGTAGCGCTGCTGAGTTTGAGGAAGTTCGTGTAGGTGCAAAAGGCCGTTGGGGTGAGTTCATTCTGGGTGAGACTGACAATGGCTGTGATGCAACAGATGTTGGTGGCACTGATGAAGTGTGGTTGGCTCATACCCAGGGTGGATGTATGGGATCCGATGAGAATAATGTCGTTTACAAGCGTGACTTTAGACGTGCAACCGTAGCGGTTTCTCACAACCCAAATGGTACTGGCAATAATAACCACTACAACGCTATCGGTGTTAAGGGTAAGTTAGGACCTGTTGCTGCGAGCTTGGGTTATGAGAAAGGTGACGGGATTGGGGCTAATGGTGGAAAGAACATTGCACTGGGTCTGGATGCCGAGTTCGGTCGTTTCTCTGTAGGTATGCAGGCTAGCCAGTTTGATCCTGATACGGGTAGCAAGCGTGATGCGGCAGGTCTCAACCTTGGTTACAAGGCCGGTGCGAACTTCTTCTATGGTGGCTTTGGTCGTCATGAGATTACTGGCAGCACTGATAAGGTTAAATCTTGGTCTGTAGGTTACAACCGCTCTGTCGGCAGCAATACAACACTTATTGTTGAAGCGGGGAAGGCTAATACGGATACGGAGGATGATGTTTCTTACGCGCTTGGTATGAAGCACGCATTCTAATAGCGTTTCTCGATATAAAGCATCAAGAGGACGGCTCTGGCCGTCCTTTTTTTCATCCTGCTAAAAGAATTAGAGCAAGGTTCTTTTAACTGCCTTATCCCACCCCGCCAATAGCGCTTCACGCGCCGCATCACTGATTTCTGGTTCAAAGCTGGCTTCGCAATGCCAGTAGCTGACTAAATCGTTTAGTGAGCTAAAGATTCCAACTTGTAGTCCGGCAAGAAAAGCAGCACCAAGTGCGGTGGTTTCTGTTACTACTGGCCGCTGTACCCGAATGCCCAAGGTATTGGCGAGTTGTTGGACTAACCAGCTATTGTTCACCATGCCGCCATCAACCCGCAGAATGCTTGGGTTCACACCATCCTCATCCATTGCCTTAAACAAATCATTCGTTTGGTAGCAAACAGACTCCAATGTTGCCCTCACTATTTCGGCAGGCCCGGTATCACGGGTTAGTCCATAAAGTGAGCCGCGTGCTTCCGCATTCCAGTAGGGTGCGCCTAATCCGGTGAAGGCTGGCACTAAATAAACACCTTGGTTGCCGTCCAGACTTGCCGCCATTGCTTCACTATCAGTTGCTGACTTGAGAATACCCAGTCCATCGCGTAGCCACTGAATTGCTGTACCCGCATTGAAGATCGAACCCTCGATAGCATAAGTGGTTTCACCGTTTAAGCGGTAAGCGATTGTGGTCAATAAGCGATGCTCAGAGCGAACTGCTTCGTCACCCGTATTGACCAGTACGAAACAGCCCGTACCGTAAGTACTCTTAATCATGCCCGGTTCAAAACAAGCCTGCCCGATGGCTGCGGCTTGTTGGTCACCTGCAATGCCACCGATCTGGATGGACTCGCCAAACAGTTTTGGATCTGTCATCCCAAAGTCACTGGCACAGTCACGCACATCGGGGAGGATTTCTGAGGGTATATTAAACAGCTCTAGCAGCTCCTCATCCCACTGCTGATCGTGGATGTTATAAAGCAGGGTTCGTGATGCATTGGTTACATCGGTAGCATGTACCCGACCGCCCGTGAGATGCCAAAGCAGGAAGCTGTCGATGGTGCCGAATGCCAGTTCATTGTTTTTGGCACGATTACGGAGTGCCGGTTCATTGTCCAGAATCCAGCCAATCTTTGTCGCTGAAAAATAAGGGTCTAGCAGTAGCCCCGTTTTTCCAGTGACCATATCTTCATACCCCTGCTGTCGAAGTGAGCGACATTGTTTGGCCGTGCGGCGATCTTGCCAGACAATCGCGTTGTACACGGCTTTTCCGGTTTGCTTATCCCAAATAATGCTGGTTTCGCGTTGGTTGGTAATGCCAATTCCTGCAATCTTCCCACCGAGTGAGCGGCTTTCTTCAATCGCTTTTTTGCAAGTGCTGAGCACAGTATTCCAGATTTCATTGGGGTCATGCTCCACCCAGCCATTTTTTGGAAAGATTTGCGTAAATTCAGTCTGCGCGGTAAACAGTGGTTGCCCTTTGTCATCAAATAACATAGCGCGCGTGCTGGTTGTGCCTTGATCAATAGCTAACAAATGTTGTGATGCGGGCATGATGATTCCTCTAAATTCAATTATTTACTGTCGTTCTATACTAACTAAGCACAGGTACTCACTCAAGCGAATATAAAATCCACAGCGTCACCGCTTGTCTTGTGAATGCCACCCCCTGAGAAAGCATCGTTGAGGTGTTATTTCCGATCTTTGCTACTTTCGATGTATCCAAAACAACGTTAGATCATCGGAAATAAAGGCGAATAATGAAAATTTATAACTATTTAATTGCCTGCGTGATAAGTAGCATGGCTATTTCACACGTCAGTGCAGACAGTCCGTGGCCAGTGGCTACGGAAGATCGTGTAACCCTGACCAGCAATCAGCGTGTTTATATCCCCGTATTGAATAATGATATTGGTCAGGATCTAGCGATAATTGATGTTGATAGCACCACGGTCAAATCGGGGCGTGTTGAAATCGGTGCAGACAGGAAAGCGGTGTACTACCAGTCGGCTGAAAACTTCACAGGCGAAGACTCCTTTTGGTATGCCTTTGAGGACAATATTGGGCGAACCAATGCTGCAAAAGTAATCCTGCAGGTGACAGATGACGAGGATGATTATGACGCTTGGCCGGTTGCGAATGTCGATACTGCCAGCACATCCCAAAATACTTCCATTACCATTCCTGTGTTGGCGAACGACAGAGGTCAGAATTTGACCTTGTCTGATGTGGACTCCTGGACAGCGAAGGGTGGCCGTGCATTTATTCAGGGTGACTCCGTTGTTTATACGCCACGTTGGAACTTTACTGGTGAGGACTCCTTTTGGTATGCGTTTTACGATGCCAGAGGTCGAACCAATAGCACAAAAGTAAAAGTCAGCGTGTTTGATGACGAAACTCCGCCGGAGCAAGCTGCATTTACCCTAGTCACTATGCACGATGACTTGCTAAAGCGTCGTTATAGGATTCATGGTGAGTCTGGTGGCATTGATTCGTTCTACGTCTCACATTATGCCGAAGCAGGAGATACCCAAATTCGTGTAGGCGGCTATCCAGACCTGAAGGAAGGGCAGTTAATGACCTATCGTTCTGAGTGGGGCGATTATTACACGGTGACTGTTGCGTACACACAATCAGGGCTTATCAAACTCAATACACCTTTGGAAGCGCCTATCAGTCAGGGAATGAATCTCTGGAATTTTTACTATGATGGCGCACACCCTAACCTTTATGGCTTCCGGGCTTTGGCTGATTTTTCCCTGCGTAGTCAAAATGTTGAGGAGCTAAATTGGGGTAAGCATGTGCTGTTAGGTGATAGCTGGTTTTTCTTTGAGGGAGTCAGTCAGCGCCTAGCGGAAAAGTTAGGTAATGCCCAAATCATAAATAAAGGGGTTGGTGGAAACTCATCTGCGCAAATGTTGGCGCGTTTTGATCGAGATGTCGCTGCCAAGAACCCAGATGTAGTTTGGTTGATTGCCGGAACGAATGACTATTATCGGGATGTGAGTGTCGAAGACTTTACAAACAATATGCGGTCGCTGATCGAAAAAATTAACGCCATCGGTGCAAAAGCGATTGTCATTGATTCTTCTGTGGCGCCATTGATGTGGGGTAGTGACGAGCTAACACAACTATCTCACGAATATGCAGCCGCAGTGGCAAGACTGTTAGAGCAGTGATAATGGGCGAGTAAAGAGCTGTTCAATTTGCGTGTATTTGTACCCACTGGCCAGTGCCAGCATTAGCAAGATTCGGGACTTCTGGGCATTCAGGAGTCCCGCACCGATGCCCTGCTCCGAAAGTTTGAGCGCAAACCCACTGCCGGTTCTGCTGGCAAATACCACCGGAAAGCCATCCGCCGTGAGGTCTGTCGCTGCTGCTTCAAGTGCGGGCGATGCCCATCCACTGCCTGCTGCATTAATTACCACGCCTTTCGCGCCACGTTCAATGGCGAACTCCAATAAGTCAGCAGGTGCGTTCTGGTAGCTATAAAGAATATCTACTCTTGGTAGTTGGTCAAGCTGGCTGACATCAAAGCTTGGTTTGTGACTTGCCTGTGCCGGGCTAAAGTAAAAATAAGGTTTGGCATTCAGGAAAAAACCTAAGGAGCCTTGTTCCACGGCCTGAAATGTATCCAGTGCATTTGCGTGGGTCTTACTGGTATAAAATGCAGCGTGAATGCGATCATTCAGCACAATCATCGTGCCACGACTCCGGGCGCCCGGATTGGCGGCTAATGCGGTGGCTTGTAATAAATTTAGCGGCCCGTCTGCGCTCATGGCGGTTGCAGGGCGCATCGCACCCACGACCACAACGGGCTTGTCAAATTGTGTGGTGATGTCCAGGAAAAAAGCCGTTTCTTCCAGCGTATCAGTGCCGTGAGTGATCACCACGCCATCGGCTAAATCGTTTACAAACTGGTGGTGAATCTTTTTGGCTAGGGTCAGTAAATCACAATTACGCACTTCATGGCTGCCAACATTAAGCAACTGCTCGCCAGTAATGCTTGCAATATCATGGACTTCGGGTACAGCAGCAAGTAGTGAATCAATGCCGATGTCGCCGGAGCTATAGTAGAGCGTGTCGGTATTGCTGTCCGAACCGCCCGCAATAGTTCCCCCTGTGGCGAAAATGGTGACTCTGGGCTTGCGTTGCTGTGTCATGCTGTTTGTTTCCGTATATCAGCTGTAATCCCACATCAGGAAAGAGTCCGTGTGAATGGTGTGCTCAATCAGCTCAATCAGAGGGAAAGCGCGTGTACTTAGCCCGATAGATTTTGGTTCATCGTCATCATCGCTACCCTGACCCTGATCTTGCGATGCAGGTGGATCAAGTCGAGCCAACTCTGCTTTTAACTGGGCTAATGCCTTGGGTAAATCTTCTTTGCTAATCGCGCTGGGTATAGCCTCACGCCTTCCCATTAATTTGATCATTTGCAGCGCCACCTTTTCGAACATTTCGACAGTGCCGCCACTTTTGTTTGTAAAGACTACTAACATTTAATGCTCCAATTTTTATGTGTCGCCTTAGCTTATTTTGGCCCAAGTATCGCGTAGGCCAATGACGCGGTTATACACCAAGGCATCCGGTTTGCTGTAGCGGGAATCCTGAATAAAATAGCCTTCGCGCTCAAACTGGAAGCGAGTGTCGGCACTGGCTTCGGCCAGGCCCTTCTCTGCCTTGCAATGTGGCAGAACCTCCAGGCTGTCAGGGTTTAGTGACTGCAAGAAGCCCTTGCCACCTGCATCCGGTGCTGGATCATTGAATAAGCGATCATATAAACGCACCTCGCAATCAATGTGATCATTGGCATCGACCCAATGAATCACGCCTTTTGGCTTGATACCATCCGCAGGATCATGGCCTACCGTGTTTTCAATAATTCTGGCGCGAACTTCAATGATATTCCCCTGAGCATCCTTGATTGCTTCATCCGCCTCAATCACATAGGCATTACGCAGCCGAACCCGTTTGCCAATGACCAAGCGCTTGTATTTCTTATTGGCCTCCTCACGAAAATCGTCCCGATCAATCAGCACTTCTCGTGAAAACGGCAAGGCTCTAGCAGGTAAATCATCACGGTTCGGATGGCCCGGCGCGGTCATAATTTCCGTTTTATCTTCCGGGTAGTTAGTCAGTGTGACTTTTAACGGATGTAGCACACACATCGCACGGGCGGCGTTGTTATTTAAGTCCTCACGAATGGCAAATTCCAACATGCTGACATCCACAATGCCTTCATTACGTGACACGCCTGCCTTGTCGATAAATTCGCGTAATGCTGCGGGTGTATAGCCACGGCGACGCATACCGGCAATGGTTGGCATACGCGGGTCATTCCAGCCATCAACAACACCATCATCAACCAACTGTTTTAGTTTACGTTTACTGGTAACGGTGTAGTTGACGTTTAGGCGTGAAAATTCGTACTGGCGTGGTGTTGAAGGGACAGGCAGGTTGCGGATAAACCAGTCGTACAATGGGCGATGTTCTTCGAACTCCAGCGTACAAATAGAGTGTGTAATGCCTTCAATGGCATCACCTTGCCCGTGTGCATAATCGTAAGATGGGTAGATACACCACTTGTCACCGGTCTGGTGGTGATGAGCCTTTTTAATGCGGTAAATGATCGGGTCACGCAAGTGCATATTGGGTGAAGCCATGTCGATTTTGACGCGCAGCGAGCAGGCACCTTCTGCAAATTCACCGGCGCGCATCTTCTCGAACAGTGCGAGGTTTTCCTCAATACTGCGATCACGGTAAGGACTATTCTTACCAGCCTCGGTTAATGTGCCGCGATATTCGCGTGCTTTATCCTTATCCAGATCACACACATATGCCTTGTTTTCCTTGATCAGGTAAATGGCCCACTCGTACAGTTGGTCAAAGTAGTCTGAGGTAAAGTGGGTGTCACCAGACCATTCAAAACCCAGCCAGCGAATATCTTCCTTGATGGCTTCGACGTACTCGGTGTCTTCTTTTTCTGGATTGGTGTCATCAAAGCGCAAATTACATTGACCACCAAATCTCTGAGCGATGCCAAAGTTTAGGCAAATGGATTTGGCATGTCCGATATGGAGGTAGCCATTAGGCTCAGGAGGAAAGCGTGTCTGGATGGATGAAAACTTATTGTTCTCCAAGTCTTCCTTCACGATTTTCTCTATAAAATTCAGTGGTCTTGTGCTTTCAGTCATGACTTTAGGTTTTTTGATGGTATGAATTTTTGAATTATACAGATGGCAGGAAAGCAGTACACTAATTTGACAAGCAAAGTCATGGGCGAACTGGTAGGCTGTTTTCCCTATGAATCAGATACTCCGTCGTGAATTAGATTATTTTTTATCTGGGTTGTCATTTTACACCCGTACTCCTTGCCCGCGGTGGGTTGTGTATCAGCCGGAAAACCTGAATAAGTCCAGAAAGTATTTACCACTGATTGGCTTGCTGGTGGGAATGATGGGGGCTTTGGTGTTCTGGCTGAGCCAGCTTGTGTTGCCATTCACCGTAAGCGTATTGCTATCCATGATTGCGACCATTTACCTGACTGGTGCTTTTCACGAAGATGGCTTTGCCGATAGCTGCGATGGTTTTGGTGGTGGCTGGGAGAAGGCGCAGATTCTCACTATTATGAAAGATAGTCGGGTCGGAACTTATGCGGTGGTTGGGCTGATACTCATTCTGGCATTAAAATTTACAGTGCTATTAGCACTGGCAGAGCAGTCGGCTGGGACGGTGATGGTCGCGCTGTTAGGTGGGCATACACTGAGCCGCTTAATGGCCTCCCTATTGATGCAGCGTTATGATTACGTTTCGCAGCGTGACACCAGCAAGTCGCAACATGTCGTTTCCTTGAGACTGAGCGCAGGGGAGGTGTGCTTGAGCATTGTGCCGGTTGTGCTGCTGTTATGCGTCGTTTGGCGGATCGACTTTCTGGTTGCCACACTGGTGATGTGTCTGACAACCCTGCTGTTGGGGCAATACTTTCAGAGAAGGATCGGTGGATACACTGGAGACTGCCTGGGGGCAGTACAACAGATTAGCGAAGTGATGTTTTACTTGTCTATTTTGGTCGAAATATAGGATTATTCACAGTTCCCTTTGGGGATAAATTTTCTGGCACAATATTGTAATTAGTGTCTTATCATTGGCTTATTTGGCTTATTTGGCTTATTTGGCTTATTTGGCTTATTTGGCTTATTTGGCTTATTTGGCTTATTTGGCTTATTTGGCTTATTTGGCTGTTTTTTTGTTTTGTCTTTGATAAAGGAAGGACTTGTTATTTCAGCGATTGCTAAATGTGATAAAAATGAATTAGTGGGTTACCTATATAACTATATCGAACAAAAAAATGACAAAGGTGCGGCATTATTTAAGCATGTTGTTTCATATATCTCGTATGTGAGTGCCACTCATTATTCCCTGAGCTACCCGGAGCAAGAGGATGTGCAGCAGGAAATTGCCATTAAGTTGTTGTGCCAAGGTCGGCAAATTGGTGATAGGTTCACCAAGCGCCTGCTTTATGTGATGATCCGTAACCAGTGTATTGATCAGCAACGTAAAAGAAGTCGTCACCTTGCAACATTTACCCCTGTGGGAGAGGCTGTTGAAACGCCCGCCGATAACATCCATGCCCCCACACCCGGGTTTAGGGAGGGCAATGACGCATCACTGCTGAACAGCCTGAATTGTCTGGAAACTATCTTTAATCATATTGAGCGCCAACCCACAGGTGCTGATGATGTCGCCATCTACACACATTACGCATTGGGTCTTAGCCACAAGGAAATTGGGATGCACATGAAGCGTAGCTCCGGTGCGATTGCCAAGCGTTTATCAACTCTGAGACAGCGCCTGAAACGCCTGAAAGATGAGTATTGTTGAGGGAATATTGATGTCCGATAAAAAAAGCAGTGAACCACAGTTTATTTCCGCTAAAGACTCTGAGGAGTGGACGCAGGTTTTGCACGGTGAAATCACGCCATCGGATGCCAGCGATGTACACAAGGAAGCAGCCAGGGTGCGTCAGTATTTGATTTTTCGGGAAGAGTCGAAAGCACTTGAAAACCTGCCAGACGTTGATGTGCTAAATACAATGACGCCTAGTGAAGCACAAGTCATTTACCAAAATGCCAGTCGGGAAATTCGGCGCAGGGGCGATACGCTATTGATGCGATTACGCGACTGGCTGGGGACGATTGTCATTGGAGGCTTGTCGGCGGCTGTTGTGTTTTTGTGGTTGCGAGGCCCGAATGCTGACCTGCCATCTCAGGATACGCAGAGACTGTCGAATAAATTAGCTCGCCTGAATGCCGATGGCTACAGGGTGTTAGGTATTGGTGACAAGCCACCGAAATATCCCAATATGTTATTGATAGAGGGGGGACGAATGGTGATGGGATGTGCATCCGGTTGGGATAGTGAGGTGGGTGGTTGCCGACATTCGGAGTATCCTTCGCACAATGTTGATGTAAAGTCATTTGAAATCAGCCAACATGAAGTGACGGTAGGTCAGTTCAAGGCGTTCGTCAATGCAACCCAGTATAAAACGTATGCTGAAATCGGGGCGAGAGGTTGTACATATCAAGATAAGACAAAGCCGGGGGAGCCTTTCCTGATTAAGCCTGAATATAACTGGCGCAACCCGGGGTTCGCTCAGGATGACACACATCCGGTGACTTGTATTAGCTGGCACGATGCACAAGCCTATATCGCTTGGTTGAATAAAGAGACTCAGAGACAATACCGCTTGCCCTCTGAGGCAGAGTGGGAGTTTGCGGCCCGTGGTGGTCAAGCAACTGCTTTTTACTGGGGCTCAAGTGCCGTATCTATACACGAATATGCCAATACTGCTTCTGAGCAAGATGGCTGGTCTTATACTGCACCTGTTGGTAACTACATTGCAAATCAATACTCACTCCATGATACCGCCGGAAATGTTTGGGAGTGGGTGCAAGACTGCTGGCATGAAACCTATGATGGTGCGCCAAAAGACGGTAGCAGCTGGGAGACTGATTGTCATGGCTCCAAGACGCGTACACGTCGGGGTGGAGGATGGGATGCTATCGATCCGGGCGCACGCTCAGCAATCAGAAGCAAGGGGTCGGAATACGACCGCAGCAATTTATATGGTTTTCGTATTGCTCATGACTATTTGCAAAAATAATTTAATTTTTTTCTGATCGGCCAGTAAGATTTTTGCTTTTCATACGTTTCTTGGGAGTGACTCCACGAGTGGAGTGTAGTTACCCAAACGAGAAAAGGTTGTGAATAGTTCTATGGCAAATCAACTTCAGGATTTAGTGAACCCTAAAGATAAACTAATGCTTCTTGAGCGAATGATCGACTGGGATTTGCTCAGTGCGGACTACCAGAGTAAGTTCGGAGAGGGCAGGGCACCATCACCACGTTTGTTATTCGGGCTGTTATATTTACAAGCCAAAGAAGATATTGACTGCGAAGAATTAATGAGGCGTTGGGAGAAGACGCCAGAGTGGCAGCACTTTTGTGGAGAGACCAAGCTCAATGATCGCTTTCCACTGCACCCTTCGCAGTTGAGCATTTGGCGTCGTGAAGTGGGGGAAAAGGGGTGTAAGCTCATGCGCGTCGCGTTGGCAAAATCACTGCCGGAATTACCGGTAACGCACTAACACATCAATAATCCTCACCAAAGGCCGGATCATTCTATATCCGGCTTTTTTGTGCCTCCTCGATTTGCCAAACAAGAAAGATTTATCGCAATATGTCGGTCTGGCCAATACATACGGAAACGACCGTGCAAACACCGCGAAAGCCCTATACCACCATTGTTGAAGAGACTGAGTTCGAAATCGAGCCAATAAAAAACTCACGATTTATTGCACATGCCTCACCTGCGAGCAGTGATGCCGATGCCATGTCATTTGTGGAACGCATTCGGCAACATTATCCCGATGCTAGGCATCATTGCTGGGCGTATCAGCTAAGGGAGCCGGAACGAGTGCGGTTTAGCGATGATGGCGAACCGGGTGGCTCGGCAGGTAAACCCATGCTCAGCCCGCTACAAGGTCGGGAAATTTTTGATATTGTGGTTGTGGTCGTACGTTATTTTGGTGGGACAAAGCTGGGCGTTGGCGGCTTAATGCGAGCCTACGGCGGAGCGGTGGCACAGTTACTGGACCGTGCCGAATTGAAAACCGTCACCCCAACATTACCCCTCTGGCTGAGCTACGACTATGCCGATACCGCAGCGGTTGAAGCTGCGCTGGCAAGTTTGCAGTTAGTTCCTGCTGACACCCGATATGGCGAAGCCGTTGATGTTTGCCTACAGGTGCCAGATGCTGAGGTTCTGGCACTCTACAGGACTCTGCAAACGCAAGCAGGTGGCCGGATTCGTCTGACGTTGCCGGATGCGTTGTCATCGGAAGCCGACCTATGATTTTCGCAGCGTAAATAGTCGCCTACTGCGTCTTATTGGTTGAGCACCTTAGTTTGATGGGAGGGCAGGCTTATACTTTCCTTCTGGAATATCCAGGCGCGCGGCAATAGCAGCACTGGCGATAACGGTGACAGTGTTGAGCGTTTGGCTTGTAACATTTAAGCCGCCCAGCACACTGTTCACTTTGACACTGCCAAACGGGATTTGCTTGGCAATGACAGTCATGTCCACAGCCTCAGGCTTCTGTGTACCGATTGTCACTTCCACCTGCATGGTGTCGTAATCAATATCCAGAGAGCGAAACAGGGTCAGTGTGCTGTGGTGCAAGGCATCCTGAACAGCTCGAACAGCTGCTTTCGTATAATCCTCACCTTGCAAGTCGTTGCCCATGCCCATTTCTAAAATAATACGCTTTAAGCTCATGCGGCATCCTCCTCAGCAAAGTCCAGATAAACAGCGACGGCAACATTAGCCAATACGGTGGTTTTGGTGCCACAATCCGCCAGAATATCTAAACCACCTGCAACGACCTCAACCGTTGCCTGACCATACGGCAAGACGGCTTTAAGCTGCTCAGTATCGACCTGATCAGGCTTGGCAACACCCACGGTGACTTCAATAATCATTTGCTCCTTATCAAAGCCAAAGGCTGGGGCAATCGTCAGCGAGTTATGCCACAAGGCATCCTTTAAGGCCCGCACTGCGGCTTTTGTATAGTCCTGGCCTTGCAGGTCTGTTCCCATACCCATTTCGACCACCATGCGCTTTTTTGCCATGATTACACTCCTGTATTTTGTCAGCATTGCATAGTGCATGATTCTGGCCGGGATTGAAACAGGCTTCATAAACGCTGGTTGTCAGCCGTAAGGGAAGCGAATACCATGTGTTCACTCAATGCCGTTTTTAAGGATGATTCGTTATGACACAGCTTAGTGTTAATGTTAATAAAATTGCTCTATTGCGAAATTCACGCGGCCGGGATTTTCCGAATGTGGTTGAGTTTGCGAAAAAATTTATTGCACTGGGTGTGCATGGCATCACGGTACATCCACGGCAGGATGAGCGGCATATTACGCGTCAGGATGCCCGCGATCTGGCGAAGCTGTTGGCACAGTATCCTGACGTTGAGTTTAATATCGAAGGCTACCCTTCGGACGACTTTCTGGAACTGGTTGAGGAATGTCAGCCGGATCAGTGTACCCTGGTGCCGGATGCGGCGGATCAGCTCACTTCAGATCATGGCTGGGACGTGGCATGGCACCATGAGTTACTGGAAAGGGTGACAGGGCGGCTGAAAAAATCGGGTGTTCGGGTGGCGGCGTTCATGGAACCTGATTTAGAACAGATCAGGCTTATTGTCGCAACTGGTGTTGACCGTATCGAGCTTTACACTGAGGAATTCGCTAGCACTTATGGCTCTGACCAGCAAGATGCCGTGCTGGCAAAATACGCTGATGCTGCCACGGAAGCGCAGCGCCTGGGACTAGAAGTGAATGCAGGACACGACCTGGACAGCAATAATCTCGCTACTTTTCTGACTATTCCGGGGATTCTGGAAGTATCCATTGGACATGTGCTAACCGTAGAATGCATCGAACAGGGAATGCAGGCAGTGGTGGCGAATTATCTGGACATTTGTCGGGAGGCGGCATGAGCGAGCGGCCGCCACGCGTACGGCGGCGTAGAGCGCCAAGACCAAAACTGGACGACAGCGTACCGTCGCCCTGCGTGAAGCGTTGCGCTCTGGACTCCGTTTCTGGTTTATGTAGTGGCTGCTTGCGTAGTGCCGATGAGATTCGGGAGTGGATGATCTTATCGCGTGAGGAAAAGCTGGCTGTATTGGAAAACATTAAAGGCCGAAAGTAGTTCGCCTGTTGATTGCTGGCTGAGCTGTATCGCACCGGCAGATAATAAAGGATTATATTCCATGCTAAACTGAGCGCTCCAGCCGACCACAACGATACACACCATGAAACAACGTAAGTTACCCCTTGGTATTCAAACTTTCTCTACAATTCGTAGGGAAAACTATTATTACGTGGATAAAACGGCTTTCGCATTAAAGCTGGTCGATGAAGGCAAGCACTATTTCCTGTCCCGCCCACGCCGCTTCGGGAAAAGCCTGTTTCTGGATACATTAAAAGAACTCTTTGAAGGCAATCAGCCATTGTTCCGGGGACTGGCTGCACATGAGCAATGGGACTGGTCGGTAAAATATCCCGTACTGCGCTTTAGTTTTGGTAGCGGCCATTTTGCCGACCCTCACTACCTGCAACAAAATCTAATGGCACAGCTGGACAAACTTGAGACTCAGGCAGGCTCACAGTCTGGCTACAATACTTGCCCGGAACGTTTTCAGTATTTAATTCGCCACTTGCACCAGCAAACAGGTCAGCCTGTAGTAATACTGGTGGATGAGTATGACAAGCCCATTTTAGATGCCCTGCAAGATCCGGCACTGGCTCGCAAGAATCGCGACTTCCTGAAGGGATTTTATGGCACGATCAAGGATTATGACGCTCATATTAAGTTCACCTTGTTAACTGGCGTCAGTAAATTCTCTCGCGTTAGTTTATTTTCCGGCCTGAATAATTTATCCGATATTACCCTTAATCCCGACTATTCCAGCCTTTGTGGTTATACCGACAATGACCTTGATACCGTGTTTGCTGCCGAGCTGGAAGGGTTGGATCGTGAAAAAATCAAACGATGGTACAACGGCTATAACTGGTTAGGGGAGCATGTTTATAACCCCTATGATGTATTAAACCTGTTTAAAACACGTTTGTTTCAGAACTATTGGTTTGAAACCGGCACTCCTGCGTTTCTGGTGGATTTATTATTCAAGCGTCAGGTGCTTTCCCTGTCACTGGATCATATGCATAGCAGCAGCAGTATGTTATCCAACTTCGACGTGGATGACATGAGTACGGAAGCCTTATTGTTTCAGACGGGCTATTTGACAATTAAAGCGACCGAGCATTTAGGTGATAATATCTTTTATATCCTTGGTTTTCCGAATCATGAGGTTTACAAGAGTTTAAATGAAAGCCTGCTATCCGTGATGATGAAAAACCCTTCTGAGCAGGCTATTCAAAGCGGGCGATTATATAAATCTTTGTTGATCAACGATTTTGAAGCACTGCAAACGATTATTCATGCGTTCTTTGCGGGTATTCCGCATCACTGGTATACCAATAATGACATTCAATCCTTTGAAGGCTTTTATGCCAGTGTATTTTACTCGTATTTTGCAGCACTGGGACTGGATGTGAATGTTGAGGAGTGTACTAATCACGGACGCCTGGATATGACGCTGAAATTCAATGATCAAATATATTTGTTTGAATTTAAAGTCGTGGAACTGGCACCCGAAGGCCGAGCCTTACAGCAGATTAAGGATAAGCGATATGCAGATAAATATCGCGGGCTGGGTCAGCCTATTCATCTGATTGGTGTCGAGTTTAGCAAGGTGAACCGTAATCTTGTGAGATTCGAGGTAGAACAAGGGAATAGATTGTAGCGAGGTTGCCAGTGCAATACGATGTTTTTATTAGTCATTCCAGTCATGATAAGGAAGAAGTCGCTCGGCCATTAGCTCAGGCTTTGCAAGCGCGTGGTTTACACGTTTGGTTGGATGAGGAACAGTTGTACGTTGGCGACAGTATTCGTCGTGGGATTGATAATGCGCTGCGGGATTCGCGCTTTGGTGTGGTTATCCTCAGTCCGGCCTACTTGGAGAGTGAATGGGGGCAAAAAGAGCTGGACGCGTTCTTTGCTAAAGAGAAATATCAGAACAAATCCATATTACCGATTTATCATGGTGTCGATGTTGAAGATATCGAGCGGCACTGGATGACGCTGGCGGATAAAATATCGTTAAGCACTACTACGGAGAGTATTGATTCTCTGGCTGATAAGATTCAGCAGAGTATTCAACGAAGCTCTGATACTTCTGTCAGTCCTGTTCCAGTGAAAAAGAAGCTGGCATTTTGGCCGAGTAATAACTGGCAGTGGTTGATTGGTGTGTTGGCGGCATGTGTGGTTGGCGTATTGCCTTTTGTTATCCCTTCCCAGCCAACATCACAGAATAAAATTGCAGGCGGCACATTCTACGGGCCTGTCACTCAGATTGGAACACAAA
>PDPG01000020.1 GCA_002747455.1 Pseudomonadota bacterium
CCTGACAGCAAAAACGCCATTCCGCCACTGTATTTGCTCAATGGTAACGGGGTAATGAATGCCTTTGCGGCTAAATGTGCCTTGTATGAAAAATATGTAGTACTGCATAGTGATATTGTCGATATTGCCTATGTTCACGGTAATTTTGGGGCATTGAAATTTGTTTTGGCACATGAGTTAGGGCATGTCAAATGCGAGCATATCAATCTTCGTCGTTTAATTTGTGCGCCGATCATGACCGTTTTATTCTTAAATAAATCATTAACCCGCGCCCAGGAATATACCGCTGACAGAGTGGCTTGCTATTATGCACCTGATGAAGTAATGGGTATGTTGTACTTATTCGCAGGTAAAAATTTAGGTAAGCGCGTTAATATTGAAGAATATTTCAAAACCATTGAAAAATACGAAAATGACTTATGGTTGAGAATAGTTAATTTCAGAAGTGACCACGCTGTCGGCTATCGCCGAATGCGAGCCTTACGAGATACGCAAACCAAGGGTTGGGACATTCATGGAAAAATGCTGTAGGAATCATTTTACAGCGAAAATTTACCACCAAGTAGCTTACTTACTGTGGCGTAATCCCTGTCGATGTCAGTAATGACTCGGAGGGATTTCGCACAATATGTCTACACCGTAAGAAGTTGCGCCGCTATTATTAATGCCTGCGGTTGCGAGTCGGCTATCGTCGATAGTCTTCGTGTCAATTGGTCTGTCTACTGACATTTATGGCATCCAAAAATGAGTCACTACAAGGACAGACACGGGGCTGGCCACAATCACCTGCCCTTTTTCGCGTTTGCAAAAGCCTCAGCAAAGGCACTGTTCATCGGGGAAGCATTTCCACCTGAGCCTGCGGATTGTCCGCGTTTATTCGCCGCCGTATTTCTCTTGCCAGCGTGATCGTTCTTTTGTGACGAGTGATGACGTTGGCCTTGTTGTTTCTGAGTCAGCGCGGCAGGCTCCAGAGGATCATCCAGGCGCAAACTCAATGCAATACGCTTGCGTGCCTGATCCACTTCCATGACCTTCACTTTAACAATTTCACCGGCTTTCACGACCTCGTGTGGGTCTTTAATAAATTTATCCGACATCGCTGAGATATGCACCAAACCGTCTTGATGCACCCCAATATCCACAAAGGCGCCAAAGTGCGTCACGTTACTCACTGTGCCTTCCAGAATCATTCCGGGCGTTAGGTCAGCCACTTTCTCAACGCCTTCCTTAAAAGTGGCCGTTTTAAATTCAGGGCGCGGGTCACGGCCCGGTTTATCCAGTTCAGAAATAATATCTGTCACCGTTGGCAAGCCGAATGTCTCATCAATATACTTTTCGGGCTGAAGCCTTGATAAAGCCTGTTTGTTACCCAGTAACTGCTTAATATCGCAGTCCAAATCTGCCAGCATACGCTGCACCACAGAATAGGACTCAGGGTGTACCGCTGATGCATCCAGTGGGTTTTCTGAATGACGAATCCGAATAAAACCAGCCGCTTGCTCAAAGGCTTTTTCGCCTAGGCGAGGGACTTTTTTCAACTGCTTGCGGTTGGTAAATGCACCATTTTCGTCACGATAAGCCACGATATTTTGTGCGATTGTTTTATTCAAACCTGCCACATGGCTCAACACTTCCGCCGAGGCCGTATTGGCTTCAACGCCCACCGAATTCACGCAGTCCTCAACCACGGAGTCCAGACTTTTGGCTAACTGCGTTTGATTTACATCGTGTTGATACTGCCCCACGCCAATGGATTTTGGATCAATTTTCACCAGTTCAGCCAATGGGTCTTGCAGACGACGCGCAATCGAGATTGCCCCACGCACGGTTACATCCAGATCAGGAAATTCCGCAGCAGCGATTTCTGATGCAGAATACACTGAGGCACCTGCCTCACTCACCATGACTTTTTGCAACGCCAATTCGGGGTGCTTCTTTATCAAGTCAGCGCATAACCGATCGGTTTCGCGCGAGGCCGTACCATTGCCAATCGCCAGCAAGTTCACATTGTACTTTGCCGCCATTTTAGCCAGTATCGCAATGGATTCATCCCATTGATTTCGTGGCTGGTGCGGGAAAATTGCCACAGAATCCAGATACTTGCCGGTGTGGTCAACCACTGCCACTTTCACTCCCGTTCGCAAGCCGGGGTCGAGCCCCATGGTTGACTTTTGCCCCGCTGGTGCTGCCAATAGTAAATCTTTCAGATTCTTACCAAAGACGTTAATTGCCTCTGCTTCTGCCGTTTGACGAAGCTCTGACAACAGCTCAGTTTCAAGCTTTAGCTGGAGTTTGATTTTCCATGTCCAGCGAACTACCTCATTAAGCCAGTCATCGGCACGACGACCCTGTGGTCGAATCCCATTGTGCTGTGCAATTTTAAACTCACAAGGATGCGTCGCCGAGTCATCGTCTGGTGCATCGACCTTGAGTTGTAAGAAACCTTCGTTGCGGCCACGCAGCATGGCAAGCACTCGATGTGATGGTACTTTTTTCAACTGATCGGTATTATCAAAATAATCACTGAATTTGGCCGCTTCCGCCTCCTTACCCGACACTACCGTGGACTTCAGTTCGCCTCGCTCACTCATAAATTCACGCAGCTCGCCTAGCAAATCAGCGTCTTCAGCAAAGCGCTCCATCAGGATATATTTGGCGCCATCTAATACGCCCTTCGCGGTCTCAAAAGCCTGTTTAAAATCGGCCGCATCATTCAGGTATTTTAGCGCTTCTGTTTCAGGATCAAGGTTCGGGTCTGCCAGCAGCGCATTCGCCAGTGGCTCAATGCCCGCTTCAATGGCAATCTGCCCTTTGGTACGGCGTTTTTTCTTAAATGGCAGATACAAATCTTCCAGACGCGTTTTATTATCCGCTTGCAAAATCTCCTGCTTTAACTCAGGCGTCAGTTTGCCCTGCTCATCAATCAATTTAATAATCGCTTCACGGCGCGTATCCAGTTCTCGCAAATACCCCAGACGTTCCTCCAGTGTACGCATTTGCCCATCATCCAAACCACCGGTAACTTCTTTGCGATACCGGGAAATAAAAGGTACTGTAGCCCCTTCATCTAACAGCTCAATGGCCGCGGTGATCTGTTGAGCCTTAACATTCAGTTCATTAGCAATACGTTCAGCGATAGCAATCATATGTCTATTTTTATCATGATTTTAAAGCGTCGCATTATGATCAATTAAACGCAGTGATTAAAGGGCTTTTATGCAACTTGGTACTCTGACTCTTTCCCTCCTAGACGTTGCAGCATTAATCTGGTTTTTCGTCTGCTCGGCTGGCTACAACTATTATGCCAATACCCATCCCGACTCCTTGGCAATAACCATGCGAGGATGGCGCGAAAAATGGTCACTCTCCATGTTGCAACGGGATAACCGGATCGTCGATACACAGGTCATCACCGGCCTTAACAACGTGGCGACCTTTTTTTGTTCAACATCAATCTTTATTACTGCTGGTCTGTTTGCGGCAATGGGGGCATCGGAACAGATTGTTAGTATTATTAATCAGCTCTCATTTTTGCAGTCCACCAATATCACCACGGTGGAGCTTAAACTGGGGTTGCTGATTATTATTTTTATCTATTCATTTTTTAAGTTTGGCTGGGCCATTAAGCAGCACTCTTACAGTGCCGTTGTGCTGGCCGCTGTTCCTCCTACAGAGTCAACAAACCCTGAAAGGGACACGGAGCTTGCAAAATTAATGGGGAAATTAAGTAATCTGGGAGATCAGCATTTTAGTGATGGCATTCGGGCGTATTATTTTGCACTGGCGACAATAAGCTGGTTCGTTCATCCGCTGGTTTATATCGGTGTCTTAGTGTGGGTTGTGATGGTACTGCACCGACGTGACTTCCGGTCAAAGCTATTGAAGCATTTGACCGAAACCACTTAGCCACGACCGTAATTTAATTTGGCTTTGGCGGGGATGGTGGCTCGCTATCTGACTCGCCAGTGATAATGTCAGCACCGTACTCATCGGCATTATCTATCTCGCCATCCTGATCAGCCATCTCGGCGCTGTCTTGCGCCTCTGTCAACGGCGCCAGTTCAGAAGCCGCTTGGTCAGCACCTGGTTTGATCTCACGTTGCAACATTTTGGTAAAGTCCTTAATGCCACTGCCATTTAAGCCCACTTCATTCAGCAGGGACTCAACCATTGGTGCTTGCGCCCGATAACGTAGTGCACTGTCCACGACTTGATCTGCCAAACTGCCACCGCCACTAGCAGGCTGATCACCGCCCCCACCAGCGCCACTCACGCTACCACGGCTGACCACATTCGAGAAGCCGTCCACCTGCATAATTTTAATGCCGTCAATGTTCTCCAGCGGCTTCACACTCTCACGAATAATATCCGGCAGTTGCTGCACAATTTTAGCCTTCACCTGCATGTCGATCTGCTTTTTGGACAATTCATTCGCCGCTTTATTCAGGGCTGTTTTACCCGCTGCTTCGACCGCCAGCCGAACCTTCGCAGCCTCTGCTTCACGTATTTCAGCATCCGCATGGGCCGCAGCAAAAATACGCTGACGATCTGCCTCTTTTTCCGCACTGATCACTTCGACCAAGCGATTCCGATCTGCCTGTGCTTTCTCCTGCGCGGTAATAATTCCCTCTTTCTTCGCAGCCGCAGCCGCCTTGGCTTCATCCGTAACAATCCAGTTTTCTGCAATCGACTTTTCCGCCTTGGCAATGGCCAGACTCTGCTGGCGACGCATTTCCTCTAAATCAATTTCCATCTGGATACGCGCTTCCTCGATCTTGCGGTCTGCATCAAACTCCATTTCAGCAATTCTCAATTTCTGTTGCTGGTCGGCAAAGACTTTCTGCTTTTCAAGCTCCAGTTGCTTGTTATGCGCATCCAAGTCGCCTTTTTTAATCGCCACCGTTTTGGCATTTTCAACTTCATTTTGCCTTTTTTCGTTATCCGCGATTCGTTCCATAACGAAGGTACGACCCTGCACATCGAAAGCGTTTTCACTGTCAAAGTAGTCAAGACTGGCCTGATTCAGTCGGGTCAACGCGACCGATTCCAGCATCAAACCCATTTTCGCCAAATCGACCTTTACCCCTTCCTCAACATTGTGACCAAACTCTTTACGCTTATCATTCATTTCCTCCATATCCATCAATACGGCGGCTCCACGTAGCGCATCGTCACAACGACCTTCTACCTGCTTTTCCAGAGCTTTATGATCCATGGTCTTTGAACCCAAGGTCTGCGCGGCACGGGAAATAGATTCCTGGGTTGGCTCAACTCGTAGGAAGAACTCAGAGTTTACATCGATTTTCAGCCGGTCGCGGGTTCGCAATGCCTTCTCATCACTACGATCAATGACAATTTTCAGTGTCTTCATATTGACTTCGATCTTGTCATGCAACACCGGAAACACAAAGCCGCCACGATCCATAAACACTTTTTCGCCACCAAAACCCGTCCGAACAAAGGCGGTTTCTTTGGTCGAGCGGGTATAAAAGGCCACAAATACCGCTGCCAGTAATAACAACACCAGCACTACAATGCCAATCGCAAAAGGAAAACTCATGAATACACTTCCAGAATAATGATCATCACTCAACTCAGATAATTTTTAACCAAAACCTTGAGTATCAGTCAGTTGAGCAGTCTAGCACAGTCATTATGTGACGCGACAAAGATATTCGTTGGACTATTTTTTTGCGTTTGCCGCATCGTCCCGTGCGCGCAACGCATTAAGCTTTTCACGAATTTTGATTTCCAGGCCACGCGCTACTGGCTCATAGTAACGCCGCTCTGCCAACGGTTCAGGCAGGTAAGTCTCCCCGGCTGCGTAGGCACCTTCTTCGTTATGTGCATACCGATAGCCTTCACCAAAGCCCATACCCTTCATTAACTTGGTTGGGGCATTTCGTAAGTGTATGGGGACTTCATGGCTACCGGACATACCAGCATCACTTAATGCCTGATTGTATGCGGTATAGGCCGCATTGCTTTTCGGTGCTACGGCTAAGTATAAAACGGCCTGTGCCAATGCCAACTCACCTTCCGGGCTGCCCAGGCGATCATAGGCACTCCATGCATCCAGACACAAAGTCAATGCCCGTGGATCTGCATTGCCTATTTCCTCGCTGGCCATACGCACAATGCGCCGCGCCACATAATGTGGATCACAGCCTGCATCAATCATTCGACAAAACCAGTAAAGCGCACCATCTGGGCTACTCCCGCGCACAGACTTATGTAACGCGGAAATTTGCTCGTAAAACACATCCCCTTTTTTATCAAAGCGATTGGTTTTTTCGTTGACCAACTCACGAATAACAGAGGCAGAAATAACGGGGCCAGCTTCACCCTGCTGAGTCTCCGCAAGATCCGCCGCAATTTCCAACCAGTTCAATGCACGCCTGGCATCACCATCTGCGGCATCGGCCATATTTTCAATCACCGAGTCGACCACTTGCAGGTTCATCAGCCCCAAGCCGTTTTCCTTATCATCCAGCGCTCTACGAATAACTGACTGGATATCTTCGCGATCAAGCGGGCGTAACACATAAGTACGCACACGCGAAAGTAAGGCGTTGTTTAACTCAAAGGAAGGGTTTTCGGTGGTGGCACCAATAAACACAAAAGTGCCATCTTCAATGTGCGGCAGAAAGGCATCTTGCTGCGCCTTATTAAAGCGGTGTACCTCGTCCACAAAAAGTACTGAGGCGCGTTGAGTCAGCTCATAATGTTGCCGTGCTTGCTCAACGGCAAGGCGAATATCCTTCACACCGGAAAGTACTGCCGAGATTGTCTGAAATGCAGCGCCGCTGTAGTTGGCGATCAAACGTGCCAAGGTTGTTTTTCCCGTTCCCGGCGGCCCCCAAAACAACATGGAATGCAGACGATCCTGATCTATCGCAGCTCGCAGTGGCTTACCTTTCGCCAACAAGTGAGATTGGCCAGCGTAATCATCCAGGGTTGTCGGACGCATACGGTCAGCAAGTGGCTGAACGGGTGAATTCATACCTTATTCCGCAACATTAGCTCGCCATTTGTTCATGATGTGGCAAAACAGATCGGCGGTTTTTTCAGCGTCATACACAGCGGAATGTGCCTCATTGGTATCCCACTCAAAACCTGCTTTTTTTACCGAGCGCGCTAACACGGTTTGCTGAAATGCCATTGCCGACAATGTTACGGTGTCAAACGTACTGAAAGGATGGAAAGGATTACGCTTTTGGCCCAAACGCTCAACCGCCGCATTCAAAAAGTTTAAATCGAACGCGGCATTGTGCCCCACCAGAACAGCACGATTGCACTCGTTGAGTTTGATCTCTTGGCGAACCGCCTTAAACATCTCATTAATGGCTCGGCCTTCATCCACTGCAATCTGCTGACGAAATGGCTGATACGGGTCAATGCCATTCACTTCCAACGATTTTGGATCAAGGTTTGCACCTTCAAAGGGCGCAATATGCCAGCTCAGTGTTTTCAGCCGATGCAGATCGCCCTGTTCATCCCGACGAATCAACACGGCCGCCATTTCGAGTAAGGCATCTGTTTTGTGGTTAAAACCACCTGTTTCAAGGTCAATGACCACCGGCAAAAAGCCTCTGAAACGTCCTCCGAGAGGATAAATTTGGGATTCTTCAGTCATCCAGCAAGCTTACCGTAATGAATACTAAATTGACATGCTCAATGATGGGAAACAACAGCCAAAACCCGTGCTAAAAACAAGTTACATTCGTAACCAGTTGTTTTATTTATTGAATTTGTTTTAGTGAGTTTTAACTATTCAAATAATTAAATCGCTGTTATGCTTGCGCCCAATAACACTCAGAGGAGACTGGATTATGCCGATCAATAAGCCCGAAACGGATATTGACCCGCAGGAAACGATGGACTGGACAGAGTCCATCGAGGCCATCATTGAAACAGAAGGCTTGCAACGTGCTCATTTCATTATAGAAAAATTAATCGCAACCGCACGAGTAAATGGTGCCAACCTTCCTTATTCATCCAACACCGCCTACATCAATACCATCCCGCCACATCTTGAAGAACCCATTCCCGGCGATCAGGGGCTGGAAAGCAGGATTCGCGCGTATATTCGCTGGAATGCCGCAGCAATGGTGGTTCGGGCTAATCGTGCAAGCTCCGAGCTAGGCGGGCATATCGCTTCGTTTGCCTCCTCTGCCACACTATATGATGTGGGCTTTAACCATTTTTGGCACGCGCCATCACCAGAACACGGGGGGGATCTGGTTTTCTATCAGGGGCACATCACACCGGGGATTTATGCCCGCTCCTTTTTGGAGGGCCGCCTGAGCGAAGAACAACTCGACAAATTCCGCCAGGAAAGTAATGGTGGTGGTTTGTCTTCTTATCCTCACCCGTGGTTAATGCCTGATTACTGGCAGTTCCCAACCGTATCAATGGGGCTGGGGCCGATTCAGTCCATTTATCAAGCACGCTTTATGCGCTACCTGCAGCTGCGTAATCTGGCTGACACCAAAGACCGTCGTGTCTGGGGTTTCCTTGGTGATGGTGAAGTGGATGAGCCAGAGTCGCTCGGTGCCATCTCGTTGGCAGGCCGTGAGCAACTGGATAACCTGACCTGGGTTATCAATTGTAACCTGCAGCGCCTTGACGGCCCAGTTCGGGGTAATGGCAAGATTGTTCAGGAGCTGGAAGCGGTTTTCCGGGGTGCTGGCTGGAATGTCATTAAAGTCATGTGGGGCTCTTATTGGGACCCACTACTGGCGAAGGACAAAGATGGCATCTTGCAGCGCCGTATGTTGGAAGTGGTAGACGGAGAGTTCCAGAACTACAAGGCAAAAGACGGAGCTTATGTGCGCGAGCACTTCTTCGGCGCTTCACCGGAGTTAAAGGCGATGGTTTCCAAGATGACCGACGAGGACATTTGGCGACTGAATCGTGGTGGGCATGATCCGCATAAGGTGTTTGCAGCTTATCATGCAGCCGTTAACCATAAAGGCCAGCCGACCGTTATTCTGGCGCACACAGTAAAAGGCTACGGCATGGGTGCGGCAGGTCAGGGACAAAACCGCACGCACAGCCAGAAAAAGCTGAATGAAGAAGAGATGATCAGCTTCGCCAAGCGCTTCAATATCCCCATCAGCGAGGAGGATGCTGCACAAGCGAAGTATTACCTGCCGCCAGAAGATAGTGAAGAAATTCAGTACATGAAGGCCCGCCGTAAGGAGTTGGGTGGTTCGATTCCTGTGCGCAATACTATGGCTGCGCCGTTAAGCATTCCGTCGGTGGATGTGTTTGAGCCATTGCTAAAAAGCTCAGGCGACCGCGAAATGTCAACCACGATGGCATTTGTTCGCATACTGACCATATTGACGCGTGACAAAAAGCTGGGCAAGCACATCGTTCCTATCGTTCCTGATGAAGCGCGTACTTTTGGTATGGAAGGAATGTTCCGTCAATTAGGTATTCACTCATCTGTTGGCCAGCTCTATGAACCACAGGACAGAGATCAGGTGATGTTCTATAAAGAGGACAAGTCTGGTCAGATTCTGGAAGAAGGAATCAACGAAGCAGGAGCCATGTCATCATGGATTGCAGCGGCGACTTCTTACAGTGCCCACGGTGTCAACATGGTGCCGTTTTACATTTACTACTCTATTTTTGGCTTCCAGCGCATTGGTGATCTGGCTTGGGCAGCGGGTGACTGTCGTTCGCGTGGCTTCCTGATTGGCGCAACGGCTGGGCGCACAACTCTGGCTGGTGAAGGTTTGCAGCACCAGGATGGACATGGCATGGTGCAGGCTGCGCTGATTCCAAACTGTGTCAGCTATGACCCGACCTATGCTTATGAGATGGCGGTCATTGTGCATGACGGTCTGCGACGCATGTATGTTGATCAGGAAGATGTTTACTACTACATCACCGCCATGAATGAAAACTACCAGATGCCAGACATGCCAGAAGGTAGTGAAGAAGGTATTTTGAAAGGAATGTACCTGCTTCAAGGCGGCGGTAAGAAGAAAAAGAAAGTTCAGCTAATGGGTTCAGGTGCCATTTTGCGTGAAGTCATTGCAGCTGCCGAGATCCTGAATAATGAATGGGGTGTCGATGCGGATATCTGGAGCTGCACCAGCTTTAATGAGTTGGCGCGTGAGGCGCAGGATGTAGATCGCTGGAATCGCCTGCACCCTCTGGAAGACCAGAAAGTCCCCTATGTTTCACAACAACTAAAAGGTCATCGTGGCCCGGTTGTCGCCGCAACTGATTATATTCAGCAGTACCCTGAACAAATTCGCCCGTGGGTTTCAGCGCGCTACACCACGCTAGGTACCGATGGCTTCGGACGTAGTGACACACGTATAGAGTTACGCCGTCACTTCGAGGTAGATCGTTTTCATGTGGTCGTTGCAGCACTGAAGTCCTTAGCGGATGAAGGCAGCCTGCCTGCTGTGAAGGTCGCCGAGGCCATTAAGCAGTATGGCATTGACACCGAAAAAACCAACCCATTAAAAGCCTGAGGAGATAATTATGTCTGTTAAAAACATTATTGTGCCCGATATCGGCGATTTTGATGAGGTTGAGATCATTGAAGTATTGGTATCCGTTGGGGATCAGATTGCCGCTGAAGATTCGTTGATTACGGTTGAGTCTGATAAGGCTTCGATGGAAATTCCCAGCTCCGATAGTGGTGTCGTTAAAGACGTTGCGGTGAGCGTGGGCGATAAGGTCTCAAAAGGTAGCCTGATTCTGGTGATTGACGCGGATGCGGCGGCCCCTGAGCCTGCTGCAGAACCTGAGCCGGAGGCGGCTCCCCCGAAAGTTGAAGCACCAACCCCGGCTCCGCTAGAAGTCCCCGCAACACCTGCCGCCAAGGAAGCGCCAGCAGTTAGTGGCGTGCCCAAAGCTTCACCAACAGCCAAAATTGATGAAGTGGGCTTTAAGCGTGCCTATGCCAGTCCGTCGGTCAGACGTATCGCCAGAGAGTTAGGCGTTAATCTGGGTAAGGTTGTCGGAACTGGCCGCAAACAGCGCATCTTGAAAGAAGATGTGTTTGCCTATGTCAAGACAGCCATGACCACCGAGTCGGCCAAGCCTGCTACGGGTCATGCGTTAGGCATTGCCCCTATGCCGGAAATTGATTTCAGCCAGTGGGGAGGCGTGACAACCGAGCCATTGAGTAAAATCAATAAGTTAACAGGCGAATATTTGCATCGTAGCTGGGTGACTAAACCACACGTGACGCAGTTTGATGAAGCCGATATTACAGAAATGGAAATCTTCCGTAAGCAAATCGCCAAAGAGATGGAAAAGGAAGGGGTCAAGCTCACCCCCCTAGCCTTCATCATCAAGGCAGTTGTTGCCAGCATGAAGGCATTTCCACGTTTTAACAGCTCACTGGATGCTTCCGGCGAAAACCTGATAATGAAGCAGTATTTCCACATTGGCATTGCGGTGAACACGCCCGATGGCCTAGTAGTACCGGTTATCAAAGATGCTGACCAAAAATCACTACTTGAGCTATCGAATGAAATCAGGGAATACGCTGGCAAGGCACGTGACAAGAAACTCAAACCTGCGGAAATGCAAGGTGGCTGTTTTACCATCTCCAGTTTGGGTGGCGTTGGCGGCACCAGCTTTACACCAATTATCAATGGTACGGAAGTAGCCATTCTGGGCGTATCCAACACCAAGACTGCCCCACTTTGGGACGGTAATGAGTTCAAACCCCGCCAGATTCTTCCGGTTGCACTTTCCTACGATCACCGTGTCATTGACGGGGTTGCGGGCGCGCAATTTACAACTTACTTATGCCGCATGCTGAGCGATGTGCGTCGTTTACTGGTTTAGGAGCGTCTTATGAGTCAGGAAATTGAAGTAACAGTCCCGAATATCGGTGACTTTGATGGCGTGGAAATCATTGAGGTTTTGGTCGCAACAGGTGATGTGGTTGCAGCAGAAGACTCCCTGATCACGGTTGAGTCTGATAAAGCCTCAATGGAAATTCCCAGCTCTCATAGCGGCACTGTCACCAGCGTTGCCGTCAGCGTTGGCGACACTGTTTCAGAAGGCAGTCTGATCTTAACGCTTGAGGCTGAGGCTTCTTCCGCTTCCGCCGCACAGCCTGAAACAGCTGCACCAGAAACCAGCCCTGTGGAAGCGACTCCGGCAGAAGCTGCTTCCCCTGCGCCAACGGCTGCTACTTTTGACGGAGAGTCCGACCAACACGCCCAATTGGTGGTCTTAGGCTCCGGCCCCGGCGGATACACAGCCGCGTTTCGTGCCGCAGACCTTGGCCTGAATGTTATTCTGGTTGAGCGTTATGACAATATCGGTGGCGTTTGCCTCAATGTCGGTTGCATTCCCTCCAAAGCACTGCTTCACACAGCCGAGATCATTAATGAAGCCGCTGAGTTTGAGCATCAGGGGGTCACATTCTCCAAGCCCGAGATTGATCTGGATAAACTACGCGCCCACAAAGACGATGTTGTTGGCAAGCTCACTGGTGGTCTCAAAGGTTTAGCCAAACAACGCAAAGTCACGATTGTAAAGGGCTACGGTAAGTTTACATCGGCCAACACCCTGAGCGTTGAAGATGATCAAGGTGCCACACAGGTAATCAGTTTTGATCATTGCATCATCGCGGCAGGATCACGCGTGACGAAGCTACCGTTTATTCCCTGGAATGATCCGCGGGTGATTGACTCCACAGG
Source organism: Pseudomonadota bacterium (assembly GCA_002747455.1). GTDB lineage: Bacteria > Pseudomonadota > Gammaproteobacteria > Thiotrichales > Thiotrichaceae > Leucothrix. Next base: position 12,690 of record PDPG01000020.1, read on the forward strand.
CGCACTGGCACTTGCCGAAGTCCCCAAGAAAATGTTGGTTGTCGGTGGCGGCATTATCGGTCTGGAAATGGCGACAGTGTATGATGCACTAGGTGCTGATATTACCGTGGTGGAATTATCACCGGGCTTAATTCCGGGCGCAGATCGTGACTTGGTTCGTCCACTGGAAAAGCGCATTAAGGCGAAATACCAAAACATTTACCTGAATACCAAAGTAACTGCGATTGAGCCAACGGAAGAAGGCTTGCTTTGCCACTTTGAAGGTGCAAAAGCACCAGAGTCTGAAATGTTTGATCGGGTATTGGTCGCCATTGGTCGCAGCCCGAATGGCTTGCTGATTGATGCAGATAAAGCCGGTGTGCAGGTCGATCAGCATGGCTTCATTAGTGTCGATAAGCAGATGCGTACCAATGTTGATCACATTTTTGCTATTGGCGATATTGTGGGACAGCCCATGTTGGCGCATAAGGCAACTCACGAAGGCAAAGTGGCGGCTGAGGTCATCGCCGGACATAAAGCCTATTTTGACGCCCGCACTATTCCTTCCGTGGCTTACACGGATCCTGAAGTCGCGTGGATGGGGGAAACCGAAGACGCTTGTAAGCAAAAAGGCATTGCTTATACCAAGGGTGTTTTCCCGTGGGCCGCCAGCGGTCGCTCCTTGAGCCGTGGACGTAACGAGGGTATGACCAAAGTCTTGTTCGATAAAGAATCTGGTCATTTGATTGGTGCAGGTATAGTGGGCAATAATGCCGGTGAGCTGATTGCCGAGGCAGTATTGGCGCTGGAAATGAATGCGGATGCTCACGACATTGGGTTAACCATTCACCCACACCCAACGCTATCCGAGACATTAAACTTTGCGGCAGAAGTTGCTGAAGGTAGCTGTACGGATATTTACGCACCCAAGAAAAAGAGATAACCCCATGCGCTCGCCAGATGAGGTTGCAAATTTTGGGTATAGCAAAGTGATGGAGTCTCAACAGGCTGCCGCGTATGGTGACCTCAATACCAGGCAAGATAGCCCTGCGGGTAGTCTTGCCTGGTGCGTCACTTGCTGCATTCACCGGCTAGGCTTCTGCAACAGAACCGACCCATAGCGTCTAACATAATGACCACCGCCTTATTCAAATACTTCCCAAAGAATCATGACGGCAGGGACTTTGTTATCGGCGACCTGCACGGGATGTTCCCAACGCTTGAGGCGCTCATGGAATCTGTATCATTTGATAAGGCGGTTGATCGCCTGTTTTCAGTAGGCGATTTGATGGATCGTGGCCCTCAATCCGAGCGCATTTTACAGTTCATTGATGAACCGTGGTTTCATGCAATCCGGGGAAATCACGAACAGTTGTTGCTGCAATCCCTTGAATCTGACTCAATTCACCGAGCATGGACAGAGCGCGCCGGTGGCGCTTGGTGGCTGGCAGTCAGTGACTTGGATCGTGAAAAGATTCGGAGAAAAATTCAGGCATTGCCAATGGCTTTTGAAGTGTCAACTGACACAGGCGAAATTGGCATTGTACATGCGGATATTCCCATTGGATTATCGTGGCAGGCGTTCATTCAGGCACTACAACATGATGAAGAATTACAGCAACACGCACAATGGTCACGTACTCGGCATCGCTATATTATCGCCTCTGAAACCGTGCCCAAGGTAAGGGGCATTGATCTGCTGGTCGTGGGTCACTCGGTTGTGGATCAGCCACTCTTTACCGCCAACCTCTGCTACATTGACACAGGTGCGGCATACACTGACTACGGGATCGACTCAAAACTCACCATGTTACAAATCCACCCGACGCAAAACATCTACCAACTTGAAACCTCGTTGTAATCAGATTCTTTTGTAAACCTGCCCTGAACAACAAAGCACCGCGATACCCGATCACCCAGAGACCGAAGCTACACGGCGGCATTAGCCCGTCCCAGCCACCGGCTGAAACATTTTACTAATACGGTTTGACATAGAGTTTTGTTGAATCGAAATACGCTTCACTTCAGGGCGTTTAATAAAATCTGACAATGTGATCTCATTCAGGAAATCATAAAGCCTCAGGCTCAAGTCTTCCCATAGCTTATGGGTCATGCAGCGATCACCACCCTGACAGTCCTCCGCGCCTTGACATTGAGTGCTATCAATCGTCTCGTCAACCGCCTGAATAATATCCGCCACACTAATCCGATTTGACGGCTTGCCCAGTCGATAACCACCACCCGGCCCGCGCACCCCTTCGACCAAATTCGCTTTGCGTAATTTTGCAAACAGTTGTTCTAAATACGACAAGGAAATGCCCTGACAATTTGAAATCTCCGACAAGGTTACTGGGCCATTGCGATCATTGATGGCCAAATCCATCATTGCCGTCACTGCATATCGCCCTTTTGTAGAAAGCCTCATTTCAACATCTCCTATCTATTTCAAACAGATTTAGGCGGCTTGAGCCAACCTGATAATTCTTGAGTGAATTACTAGGTATTATAAATAACCAAGTAAGTTAGTCAATCTTTCTAAATAAACATTAATCCGCTAAATCAAGCTTAAAAGGAGTAGTTCTGTCGGCGTAGATACTTCATCCATTTAAATAAAAAGCGATTGGTACGCCAATGACAGAGTAATTGCGTGTCGGTACGCATCTGCCGCGTATCCATTTGTTTTCCCAATAACTTACAGCGGCGGCTGATAACATTGGCTTGTCGGGAGTCGTGATATATCTGAATGTGTAGATCAGGCCGTAACTCCGCACCATTTTCAAATGCGTAGGTCAGCACCAAAATAGTAGTGTGGCGGCTTTGTTCCAACACTTCCAACTTTAGTGGAATGCCTGTTGACTGCTGTGAAATGAGTACGCCACTAAGGCTTTGAATATCCCCGCAAAGCAAACGAAGTTGCATGTAGTTGATTTCATACATTTCCATGAGTGCAGCAAAAGAGCGCGGATGCGGTGGAAATATTGCTTGCTGAATGTTTTCAAGTAATTCTAGCTCGCGGCTTGTTGGTTTTTTTCTGAGATTAACTTGCATTCACGGTGATCTTTGTAAGAGAAAACGCGCATTCTAGCATTGCTCGCGCATTTTTTATGGCATCACGATAGTGATTCATCCTATCATCCCAGTATCAATGACAATGTTACACCCCGCCAAACGACAAAGAAAAATTCAAGGCTAAACATGATTTTTAAAACCACACCATTTTCCGACCAGAAGCCCGGTACATCCGGCCTGAGAAAGCAAGTTTCCCGCTTCCGCGAGCCGAATTACTTAGCAAATTTTATCCAATCTATTTTTAATTGCTTACCAGAGATTAAAGGCTCAACGTTGATACTGGGTGGGGATGGGCGCTATTTTAACCAAGAGGCCATCCAGATTATTATCAGCATGGCTGCGGCGAATCAGGTCGGTAAGTTGCTGATTGGCCAGTCTGGTATTTTATCCACACCCGCTATGTCGCACCTTATTCGTAAAAACAAGGCGCTGGGGGGCATTATCCTGTCAGCCAGCCATAATCCGGGTGGGCCAAGCGGCGATTTCGGCGTGAAGTACAATGCAGAAAATGGCAGTCCTGCACCACAATCCTTCACCGATGCTGTATTTGTAGCCAGTCAAGTCATTGAGTCATACCAGCAAGCTGAGAATGCGCCCGTTGACCTTGAACGCAAGGGCAGTACGCAAGTGCTGGATATGACGGTTGAGGTTATCGACGCTGTTTCTGATTATGCCGACCTCATGGCATCAATTTTTGATTTTGAAAAAATTCGAGCTTTAATCGCAAAACCAGACTTTAGTCTTTGCTTTGATGCCATGAATGCGGTGATCGGTCCTTATGCCACAGAAATATTGGAAAAGCGGCTGGGTGTTCCGGCTGAAAATATCATCCGCTGCAAACCATTAACAGACTTTGGTGGTGGTCATCCCGACCCCAACCTGGTCCATGCCAAGGAGCTGGTCAGTAAAATGTTTGCCGAGAATGCACCGACATTTGGTGCAGCATCAGACGGTGATGGCGACCGCAACATGATTCTGGGGGCAAACTGTTATGTGACACCCAGCGATAGCCTGGCCATTCTTGCCGCCAATGCGCACTTGGTTCCGGGGTATCAGTCCGGCATTGCTGGTGTTGCCCGCTCCATGCCAACGAGTCAGGCCGTTGACCGTGTGGCTGAAGCACTGTCGATAGAATGCTTTGAAACACCAACAGGCTGGAAATTTTTTGGCAATTTGCTGGATGAGGGGCGCATTACCCTGTGTGGTGAAGAAAGCTTCGGCACTGGCTCTGACCATGTACGTGAAAAAGATGGCTTATGGGCAGTGCTATTCTGGTTAAATATTTTGGCGGTTAAACAAAAAAGTGTGAGTGAGCTAGTGATGGCACACTGGCAGCAGTTTGGTCGTCATTATTACACTCGCCATGATTATGAGGGCATGGAAAGTAGTCATGCGGATGAGGTATTTAAATTACTGGAGTCTAAACTTGACGAGTCCAGCGGTAAAACTCTCCTTGGTCGTCGTATTAAAACTGCTGATAACTTCACTTACACGGACCCCGTTGATCATTCAGTTAGCACTAATCAAGGCATTCGCTTCTTATTTGAGGATGGTGCGCGAATCATTTTCAGAAAGTCAGGAACAGGAACCAGTGGTGCAACAATCCGCTTATATGTGGAGCACTTTGAGCCCGATCCAACACGCTTTGAACTGGACACGCAGGATGTATTGCAAGACTTGCTGAACATTGCTGAGGAGCTGTCTCAACTGTCGCATCTGACGGGGCGATCAAAAGCTGACGTCATCACCTAAACCCTGGCCGTCAGGCGTCATAAAACAAGCACCTAGCGGTTCTCTATCCGAATCAATCACAAAAACAACAAATCCCATCATTCTTATGAACACCTCGCTCAAATAGAAATCAGGCAGGACTACTCTGTACGGAAAAGACGACCGCTCAGCCGGAATCCAGACATTAAATCACTGTAATAACATTAAGATACCTCCATTGTACAAATCACATTGAAATATCACCCAGTGAAAAGGGGTTCCAAAAATATGAATACAACAATTAAATTATCGGTTTCAAGTGTACTGCTGGCCGGATTCATGACTGGCTGTAGTCAGCAACAATTTCACGCTGGTGGTCAACAAATGGCCGGTGGCTCTCAAGTAGCCGGTGGACAACAAGTCGCAGGCGGACAGCAAGTTGCCGGTGGTCAACAGGTCGCTGGTGGACAGCAAGTTGCCGGTGGTCAACAGGTCGCTGGTGGACAGCAAGTCGCGGGCGGTCAACAAGTCGCTGGTGGACAGCAAGTTGCAGGCGGTCAACAATCGGTTGGCGTAGACAGTCAAATCCAGAAGCGTGTGGTAACAACCACTCATTCTCATAATATGCTGCAGTCTCAGCAGCGGGTCTATATCCCCACTCCGGAAAAATACAAGAAGCCTCCTGTTGTCATGTTTAAACAGCCAAAGGTTGTCTCACAGACACCGGTTGTTCGTCAGGCACCCGTGGTACGCCCTACCCCAAGACCTGTCCACAGACCTAAGCAAGTACAGCATCCAAAGCCAATTTACAAGCCTAGACCAATACAGCGTCCAAAACCTGTTGTTCAGCATCGTGGTATTGGCCTGCCACCTGCCCAGCCGGGTCAGTGTTTTGCTAAGGTTAAAGAGCCAGCGAAGTTTAAGAATGTTATCAAGCGGGTACAGGTCAGCCCGGCAACCAGTAAGCGTGTGTTAGTTCGTGGCCCACAATACCGCTGGGTTAATAAACAGGTACTCGTTCGTCCGGCAACACACCGTTACCAGTATATTCCTGCCCAATACCGCACAATTACCAAGAAAGTATTGGTGAAACCGGCCCACTATAAGTGGGAGAAAGGAAAGCAAGGCCCGATTACACGCATTGACAATATGACCGGCGAAATTTTATGTCGCGTCAAGGTCCCTGCACAGTACCGCACCGTCACGCAAAAAGTCGTTGCGCGTCCTGCTCAACGCATCAAACGCAACGTACCTGCGGTTTATAAGACAGTGAAGCAAAAGCAACTCGTGTCGCCCGCTCAGTATAAAACCGTTAAAACTCCAGCGCGCTACGTCAATAAAAGCTATCGCACAAAAATCAGTGATATTCGCTACAAGTGGAAGCCCATTATTTGTAAGGCACCCTCTCCAGCTCATAAGCCAAAGAAGGTTGTCTATAAGCCTAAACACACACCTAAAATGAGTGCAGAGCAGCGCAGACTGAAAATGGAGTTTGACCACCAGCAAAAAATCTTAAAGCAACAATGGCTTCAACAGGAAGCACAGCGCAAACGTGAAGCTGCCGCAAAGCAGCAGCGAATTGCCAAGCAACGTCAGCAAGCACAATTGCAAAAGCACCGCCAGGCACTCGCTGCTCAAAAGCGTCGCAATGAACAACACAAAGCGAACCTGGAGCAGCAAAGTCGTACAGTGCAAGTGCATCAGCCATCACAGAACTATCAGCAACCCACTTATGCTAAACCAAAGCCAAAAGTGTCTCATGTTAGTCACATGGCTAAGCCACGTCAGGTAGCCCCCGCCACGGTTGCACCAAGCGTTAAAGCTAAACCAGTGATGCACAACACTGCTGCAACGACCGATAAAACGCCACTGACTCGTGCAAATGCGGTTTATCGCATTCAAAAAGCCCTGCAACAGCGTGGCTTTAACCCAGGCCCGATTGATGGCCGCCTGGGTCCCAGCACAGTTAAGGCATTGACCGCATTTCAAGAGACTCGGGGACTGAAAACCGGTACGTTAAACCGTGATACGCTAAAGGCACTTCATCTTATTTGATGAGATGAGAGTAGTCGTACGCCAACCAAGGACCCATCAATAAGATGGGTCTTTTTCATTTCCACTTTTCATTAGCTTGTATAAACCTTATGATTGAGACCATTCACCGTAAGGGCAGGTATAAGAAGAATGACAGTGGACAATGGGATTCTGCTTGGGAAAGGCGATCGTCAAGTTTATTTAGACCCGCGTTTTGCCAATCGGCATGGGTTAATCGCAGGAGCAACAGGTACAGGTAAAACAGTATCGCTACAAGTATTGGCCGAGGGCTTTTCCAAACTCGGTGTGCCGGTGTTTCTTTCCGATATTAAGGGCGACTTAAGTGGTATTACTCAGCCTGGCAAGCCTCACAAAAACATTGATGAGCGCATTGCTAAGATCGGCATTGAACACTATCAGGCGGAAGGCTTTCCCGTCGTCTTTTGGGATTTATTTGGACAACAAGGCCACCCTGTCAGAACAACGATCACCGATATGGGGCCGCTTCTGCTGTCGCGCCTCCTTGACTTGAATGATACCCAGGAAGGCATTATCAATATCGCATTCCGCTTTGCCGATGAAGAAGGCCTACTGCTACTGGATCTGAAAGACCTGCGTTCGATATTGGGGTATATCGGTGAGAACAGATCAGAATTTCAAACACTTTATGGAAACATTAGCACCGCATCCATTGGTGCGATTCTGCGCCGCTTGCTAGTGTTAGAAGAACAAGGTGCCGACTCATTCTTTGGCGAACCCGCATTAGATATTTGGGACTTCATGCGCACCGGCAATAAAGGCTATGGCCAAATCAACATACTGAGCGCCGAGCAGTTGATGATGAAGCCCAAGCTCTACGCCACTTTCTTATTGTGGTTAATTTCCGAGCTTTTTGAAACGTTGCCTGAAGTCGGTGATCTGGACAAACCTCGGCTCGTATTCTTCTTTGATGAAGCGCACTTGTTGTTTGATGATGCGCCGGATGCACTGATTGAAAAGGTTGAGCAAGTAGTAAAGCTGGTACGCTCCAAAGGTATGGGTATCTATTTTGTTACCCAAAACCCATTGGATATTCCAGATGAAGTGTTAGGGCAACTTGGTAATCGTATCCAACATGCGTTGCGCGCCTTTACGCCACGGGATCAAAAAGCGGTTAAAGCGGCAGCACAAACATTCCGCGGGAATCCAGCACTGGATACCGAGGACACCATCACCCAATTGGCCGTCGGTGAGGCACTGGTGTCTGTGCTTCAGGATGGTGGCGTACCCAGCATTGTAGAGAAAACACTGATGTGTCCACCCAGTTCACAAATTGGCCCGGCACCACATGACATATACGCAGAAACAATTCGTAACAGCCCGTTCAATGGCCGCTATGATCAACCTCTGGATCGTGAATCTGCCTATGAAATACTGAATGCACGAGCCGCAAAGGCAGAGCAAGATGAAGCTCGCGAAGCCCTGCTTGAAGCCAGAATTAAACAAGCCAACCAACAAAAAACACCTAAGCGATCCTCTAATCGCCAAAGTATTGGTGAGACTTTTGCAAAAAGTATCGCCAGATCAGTTGCCTCAAGGCTTGGAACGCAAATTGTTCGCGGTGTACTCGGTTCGCTATTTCGCCGGTAATTGCATTATTAATATTTACTAAGGAAACTGGTCGAACGCAGTATTTAAAGGTAAACTGCCCCCATCTTTCATCAACACCAGCTAACTTCGATTAAGCTGAAAAGATTAAGATTCCAGACAGTGGTGGTTAAAAATACATATATTTTAACCAATGCCTAAGTATACCACCTGAATCACGGCCATCGAAGCCAGTTGGAATAAACAGCATAAAGGGGCACCCAATGGATGTTCGTAAGATTAAAACACTCATCGAACTCATCAAAAGCAGTGATATCGCAGAAATTGAAATTAAAGAGGGCGAGGGCTCAGTGCGAATATCAAAAGCCAGCTCCGTTGCCCCGCCGGCCGTTTACACCACCGCCCCTCCTCCGGTTGCTACTGCCGCACCTGCGCCGCACGAAGTCGCAGTGTCTGTAGATGCTGCACCGCCTGCCACTCAAGCCCAGGGTGATGTGATTGAATCACCAATGGTCGGCACGTTTTACCGCGCTTCATCACCCACAGCTAAAGCTTTTGTTGAGGTGGGTCAAAGCGTTTCCGTTGGCGATACGTTGTGCATTATTGAAGCCATGAAAATGCTCAACCAGATCGAATCGGATAGGTCTGGTGTCATCGCTCAAATTCTGGTTGACAATGAACAACCCGTTGAGTTTGGGCAACCGCTGTTTGTGATTGAGTAACACAGGGGTCAACCATGATTAAAAAGTTACTGATCGCAAACCGTGGTGAGATCGCGCTGCGCATTTTGCGAACCTGTCGGGAGATGGGCATCAAGACGGTCGCTGTCCATTCAACCGCCGATCGTGATTTAAAGCATGTGCGCCTGGCGGATGAGTCCGTTTGCATTGGCCCTGCTTCACCAACCGAAAGTTATCTTAATATTCCAGCGATTATCAGTGCTGCGGAAGTAACCGATGCGGATGCTATTCACCCTGGTTACGGTTTTCTTTCGGAAAACGCTGACTTTGCTGAGCGTGTTGAAGAAAGCGGCTTCATCTTTGTCGGGCCTCGTGCTGAAACCATCCGTCTGATGGGTGATAAAATCTCCGCTAAAGAAGCGATGATTCGCACCAATGTGCCTTGCGTTCCCGGATCCGATGGGGCAATTCCCGACAGTGATCGTGAGGCGTTGGCAATGGCTGAGCACATCGGCTATCCAGTGATTATTAAGGCCGCTGGTGGTGGTGGTGGCAGAGGAATGCGGGTTGTCAATAGCGCCACAGAGCTGGTGGAATCTATTACACTCACCAAAACCGAAGCGCGTGGAGCCTTTGGCAATGATGTGTTGTACATGGAAAAATACCTCCAGACACCACGCCATATTGAGTTTCAGGTATTGGTTGACTCATACGGTAACGCCATTCACCTGTGCGAGCGCGATTGCTCCATGCAACGTCGTCACCAAAAGGTTGTTGAAGAAGCACCTGCGCCGGGGATTACGCCCGAAACTCGTGACCGCTTGGGAAAAATTCTGACAAAAGCCTGCACCGACATTGGCTATCGTGGTGCGGGTACATTTGAGTTTCTCTATGAAAACGGTGAGTTCTATTTTATAGAGATGAACACACGTTTACAGGTGGAGCATCCTGTCACCGAACTCATTACAGGTGTTGATTTAGTTAAGCAGCAATTATTGATTGCTTCGGGTGAAAAGTTATCAATCAAGCAAGAAGACATCCACCCGACAGGACACGCCATTGAGTGTCGGATTAACGCGGAAGACCCCGAAACATTTATGCCGTCTCCGGGGAGGATTGAGCGCTTCCACCAACCCGGTGGGTTAGGTGTGCGGGTAGATTCGCATATTTATGGCGGCTACAGTGTACCGCCCTATTATGACTCGATGGTTGGGAAACTGATCGTGCATGCTGAAGATCGTGAAAGCGCCATCGCTCGCATGGTTGGCGCGCTAAGTGAAGTCGTCATTGAAGGCATTAAGAGCAATATACCGCTACAACGCAGGATTTTGAAGGATGAGGTCTTTGCTGCGGGTGGAGCGGATATTCATTATCTTGAGCATAAATTGGAAAACGAACGCTAATGTGGCTGCAACTAATCTGCCAAACTTCCAGAGACCATGAACCTCTAGTAAGTGAGGCTGCCGAGAGCCTTGGGGCTGTGTCCATCACGCTCAGTGATGCCGGGGATCATCCTGTTCTCGAACCCTTGCCCAACGAAACGCCGCTATGGGACGAGGTTGTTGTGACTGTATTGTTTCGTGAAGAAGATAAAGCTTTACTGGACTCGCTCAGACAGCAATTAGAGGATAATCGGGAAAGCTGGAAAATCAGTAACCTACGTGAGGAGGCACTGCAAGATCAGCAGTGGGAGCGCGTATGGATGGATGATTTTCACCCCATGAAATTTGGTGGCAACTTATGGATTTACCCAAGTTGGTCTGAAGTGCCAGAAGATGATAGCGTCAAAATCCTGCTGGATCCCGGCCTAGCGTTTGGTACGGGCACACACCCCACCACATCATTGTGTCTTGAGTGGCTAGATCAGCATCACCCTGACGGCTTGTCTGTAATTGATTATGGTTGTGGCAGTGGCATACTGGCGATTGCCGCTGTCAAACTTGGCGCATCCCACGTTATCGCAACAGATATTGATCCTCAGGCCTTAATTGCCATAAAGGATAATCAACAAAAAAATCACATAGCGGATGGCAAGATTGATAGCTACCTTCCCGAAGCCATGCCCGAAAGCAAGGCCGACCTGACGCTGGCTAATATTCTTTGCGGCCCACTGATTGAGCTGGCCCCAACACTTTGCTCGCTGACAAAAAGTGGCGGACAATTAGTACTTTCCGGAATCCTTGAAGAACAAAAAGAAGCCCTCAGCCAGCATTACAGCACGTACTGTACTGATATTAAGTTTGCTACACTGGACGGTTGGGTTAGAATGACCGCTGTAGTTCGCTAATTTTACTACATTTATTTTTTCGGATTATTAGTTAGTTTTTTAATGTACACGCGTTGCAGTCACTGTAAGGCCGTTTTTCGGGTCACCATGAAAGAGCTTACCGCAGCTCAGGGTAAGCTGCGCTGTGGTGAGTGTGCGTCCGTGTTCAATGCAATGGACAGCTTATCAATCAAATTACCCGAAAAAAATGACGCATCGACTGTTCCCCCATTTGATGCGCTGGACAAAGCACCAAAACAGGCACTCAAGAAGCAGGAGATGTCACAACGCGCTCGTGGGATTAAGGTAAAAAATGTCTCACAGACAAAAAAATCATCCAGATCATTATTAAGATTTGCCCTTGTGGGGCTTTTAAGTCTAGTGCTGGCTGGTCAAGTATGGCTTACCCGAGATATTTGGCTTGGTAAGACCAGACAACCAGAAAAGATTAAAATGCTTAGTCGCAAGGTATTTACCCATCCAAACCAATCCGACGCACTGGTCATTACCGGCACAATAACGAATACCGCAGATCAATCCCAACCATACCCTTACGTAGAAGCAAAATTATTAGATGCAAACAATCGAATCATTGCATTAAGAAGATTCATGCCCCATGAGTACTTGGAGAATTATGAGAAATCCCAGTTACTTGGTAGCCAGCAACAGGCTTCAATCAGGCTAAAAATTCAGGATCCACCTGGCCACCAAGCCAAGCAATTTAAATTCTCATTTCTGTGACAGGGTAATCAGTTATATGCTAAACATTGCTCAGTACACACTCACTAGCCCACTGCTTCAAGCACCGATGGCAGGCATAACCGATCGCATTTACCGCGACTTGGTCAGAGAACATGGTGCGGGTTTAGCGACATCAGAAATGATCACCAGTGATTTGTCACTCATTGGCACGAAAAAAACTCAGGCCAGAATGCCGCAGATTGATGAAGATTCACCTCGTAGTGTACAGATTGTTGGAACAGATCCTGCAGTTATGGCGGAAGCCGCTCAATTTTATATTTCAAAAGGGGCTGAACTCATTGATATCAACTTTGGATGTCCAGTAAAAAAAGTTGCAGGAAGTAAACATTTAGCAGGCTCAGCCCTACTCAAGGACGAAAAAAGAGTTGAACAAATTATGGTGCGGGTAGTCGAAGCCACAGGCAGTGTGCCAGTTACTATTAAGTATCGTTGTGGCTGGAATGCGAAGACAAGAAATGCGACAAGGATAGCGCAAATTGCTGAAAATTCAGGTATTTCTGCCCTTGCACTTCATGGCCGCACGCGCGAAGATAGATACAAGCCCTACGCTGAATATGAAACAATTAGACAAGTGAAGCAGAAAACCAACATTCCAGTCATTGCAAATGGTGATATTTGCGATAAAGAGCAAGCCGAGTTCGTTCTCGACTATACTCAAGCGGATGGACTTATGATCGGCAGGGCGTCTTTCGGTCGTCCTTGGCTGTTTAGCCAGCTGAATCAGAGCTTGTTCGGAATAAAACCTACCAGCGACATTACTCTGCAGCATAAGCGCGAGGTTGCACTTAGGCACGTAACAAGAATTCATCAGGTGTACGATGTTAAGCCATCTGATAATCGGAGCAGCCCTACCGTCGGTCGAGCTCGGATTGTTAACAAAGTAATCAACTGGTATTTATTAAACATGTCAGTTCAAACTGATTACAGGCCTCGGCTTCTTAACTGTAGAACCCCCGGTCAGCAGCTATCAGTCTTCAAAGAGGCGCTGGAAGCAACGACCACTCTGTAGTTTGGGATACGGATACCCTGTGATCAGCCTTGTCCGGACAAAAACACAAACCCACACAATAATATATAGGTCACGTGAACAATGATAAACACACCATTAAATGCAGACTCTTTGTCTGAAGCTACGGATAAAGCCGTTTCTGATTATTTGGAACTGCTCGGCGAGCATGATGCAACAAACCTTTACCGTCAGGTAGTTGATGAGGTTGAGCGTCCTTTGCTTGAAGTAATTATGAAGCACACCCGCGGTAACCAATCAAAAGCGGCAATGTGCTTAGGTATGAACCGCGCAACCTTGAGATCAAAACTCAAACGTCACGGCTTGCTTTAAACCCAGTTTACATAACAAAGGCCAGAGCAACCCGGGCGGTTTTTAGTTACCCGGCTCTCTGGCCTTTGTGATACAAAAAAGCAATGCGTTGCTACTCACAACGGCAATTCGCTTCTTTCGTTTACAGAACCAGAAATACAGGCCACGGCTGGCCTATCACCAAAGCGTGCCAGCTTCGCGCTTCAGCCACTTGTGGAAACATGGAGACGCAGACAACGATTACTGCTCTTGCTCTTTCTTCTTCAATATCACTTCGTAAAAAGTCTCACGATTTCGAATCATCCCCAGCTCGCTGCGCGCGCGCTCTTCAACGGCAGCACTACCGGAATGAGCTTCCTCCAATTCGGATCTGATTTGCCGATTCTTTTCGCGCTGAATATCATTCCTATCCTTCATCGCTCTGATTTCGCTCTCAAGCTGCCATTTAGCCGGATAACTACCATGTCCTACCCACAGGCTGATCAAGAGCAGAGTAAGCAATACGACCATGATAGTTATCAGGTATTTCATTATGAGTCCGTCCCGTTTAACTTAGATAGCGAAATGCCGATGCACCCGCATAGCTGGCATTACTTCCCAAAGCCTGCTCAATCCTTAGCAACTGGTTATATTTAGCAATACGATCCGAACGCGACATAGAGCCCGTTTTGATCTGACCGGCGTTAGTTGCAACGGCTAAATCAGCGATGGTCACATCCTCAGTTTCACCCGAACGGTGAGAAATGACTGCGGTATAACCTGCATCATGAGCCATCTGGATTGCTTCCAGTGTTTCAGTCAATGTACCAATTTGATTCAATTTGATCAAAATTGAATTAGCAATCTTCTTATCAATCCCTTCCCTCAGGATGGCCGGATTTGTTACAAACAGATCATCGCCCACCAGCTGGACTTTGCCGCCTAGTCGTTCAGTTAACAATGCCCAACCTTCCCAGTCGCCTTCATCCAGACCGTCTTCGATGCTGATAATTGGGTAACGCTCAACCCAGTCAGCAAGAAAATCAACCATTTCAGCAGCACTGAATGACTTTCCTTCTGAGCTTAGCTGATATTTGCCATCCTTGTAATATTCAGAACTTGCACAATCCAGACCCAAGTAGATGTCTTTGCCGGCAACAAAACCCGCACGTTCAATCGCTTCCAGAATCACTTCAATTGCTTCTTCGTTAGAGGATAAGTTTGGTGCAAAACCACCCTCATCGCCAACTGCGGTATTCATGCCACGCTCGGTCAATACTTGCTTCAATGTGTGAAAGACTTCAGCACCATAGCGAACGGCCTCTGCCAAACTCTCTGCGCCCACAGGAAGAATCATAAATTCCTGCATATCAACGCTATTATCTGCATGAGAACCACCGTTGATAATATTCATCATTGGAACCGGCATTTTATACTCAGTACTCTGACCCAGGTATTGATAGAGACCAACACCCGCATCATTTGCCGCGGCATGTGCCGTTGCCATAGATGCTGCCAACAAAGCATTTGCGCCCAGGCGACCTTTGTTGTCGGTACCATCCAGCTCAATTAACTTTGCATCAAGCTTAGCCTGGTCGCTCGCATCCATACCAACAATCAAATCGGCAATCTCACCGTTCACATTAGCGACCGCTTTCAGGACACCCTTGCCCAAAAAGCGCGAACCACCATCACGCAATTCAATGGCTTCACGAACGCCCGTCGAAGCACCCGAGGGGACTGCAGAACGACCCAGTACACCATTTTCCAACATAACATCTGCCTCAACGGTCGGATTACCGCGTGAATCAATCACTTCACGGGCGACAATGCTTGCTATTTTCGTCATGAGATTAGTACCAATTCAATAGTTCAAAATTTGATTACAGTGTATTTTCCAGATACTGATCCGCTTTCACCGCCCGATCAATATCCACAAGAATTTTAAGCAATTCCTCCATCCGCTGCACCGGCCAAGAGTTTGGGCCATCACTCAGTGCTTCAGCTGGGTTCGGATGCGATTCCATAAATAAGCCAGATACACCGGCCGCCACCGCCGCGCGCGCCAACACCGGAACATGCTGACGCTCTCCACCGGAAGCATTCCCTTGCCCACCGGGCAACTGCACAGAGTGAGTGGCATCAAAAACAACCGGGCAGCCTGTTTCGCGCATGGTGGCCAAGCCACGCATATCAGACACCAGGTTATTGTAGCCAAAGGTGTAGCCACGTTCACAGACCATAATGTGCTCATTTCCAACCGCCCTGGCCTTGTCTACTACATTGCCCATGTCCCAAGGTGCCAAAAACTGCCCTTTCTTGATATTCACCGGACGGCCTAGTTTTGCCACCGTTTGAATAAAATTGGTCTGACGACATAAAAAGGCCGGCGTCTGCAGTACATCAGCCACCTCAGCCACTTCGTCAAACGGTGAGTCCTCGTGAATATCGGTCAATACTGGCAGCCCAATGTCCGTTTTTACTTTTTGCAAAATCCGCAGACCCTCGGCAATGCCTGGACCACGATAACTACTGTGCGACGAACGATTAGCCTTATCGTAAGAGGCTTTAAAAATATAGGGGATACCCAAACGATCCGTGATGTTTTTTAAAGACTCTGCAATTTCAAGTGTCAGTTTTTCCGACTCCACAACACAGGGGCCAGAAATTAGAAAAAACGGCTGTTGATCGCCCACCTCATATCCACATAACTGCATATTAAAGCCCCTCTATGATTTATGATTTTTTTCTTTTTGATGTTTCAAAGCAGCACCAATATAGCTGGTGAATAACGGATGCCCCTCTCTGGGGCGAGAGGTAAATTCGGGATGGAATTGACAGGCCACAAACCAGGGATGCTCCGTCAGCTCAATCATTTCAACCAAGCTACCATCTTCAGACACGCCGGATAACACTAAGCCCTTTTGTTCCAGAATTTCACGGTAGTTATTATTAAACTCGTAACGGTGACGGTGACGCTCAACCACCGAGGTATCGCCATAAATTTGTGCAGCTAACGAGCCTTCTTTCAGTTGGCAGCGTTGTCCACCCAAGCGCATCGTTCCACCTAAGTCGGAGCCTTCGTCACGTTGCTCAACTTCACCAGATTCAGTCCGCCACTCAGTAATCAAACCAATAATCGGATCGGGCGTGTCTTTAACAAATTCCGTACTATGTGCGTCCGTCAACCCAGCACAATCCCGTGCAAATTCAATAGCCGCGACCTGCATACCCAAGCAAATTCCCAGGTAAGGAATACCATTTTCCCGTGCATACCGAACCGCACTGATCTTGCCCTCAACGCCACGAATCCCAAAGCCACCCGGCACCAGGATCGCATCTGCTCCCGCAAGCTGCTCCAACCCTTCGGATTCCAATTTCTCAGAGTCAATATAGTTGATTCTGACCCGCGCACTATTCTGAATACCTGCATGGGTAAGTGCTTCATTCAGCGACTTATAAGACTCAGTGAGATCAACGTACTTACCCACCATCGCTACGGTCACTTCGGCTTCAGGGAACTCCATGGCATTAATCACTTTACGCCAATCGCTTAAGTCTGCTTCTGGCAGGTCATTTAGCCCCAGACGCTGAGCAACAATCTGATCCAGCTTTTGAGCGTGATACCACAGCGGGATTTTGTAGATATTATCTAAATCCATCGCCGAAATAACCGCTTCCTCTGGTACATTGGTAAACAAAGCGATTTTACGACGTTCGTGTTCAGGGATTTTGCGCTCACTTCTGCACAATAAAACATCCGGCTGGATACCGATTGAGCGAAGTTCTTTCACCGAGTGTTGCGTGGGCTTTGTTTTCACCTCTCCAGCCGCCGCTAGATAGGGCACCAAGGTCAGGTGAATAAACATCGCCTTATGCCCTTCCTCCACCCGCAGTTGCCGAATGGCCTCCAGAAATGGCAGTGATTCAATATCCCCAACCGTACCACCAATTTCGACGATGGCAATATCCGCATCTCCTGCCGCCGCACGCACCGAACGCTTAATTTCATCCGTAATATGCGGAATAACCTGTACGGTCGCACCAAGGTAGTCCCCCTGACGCTCTTTACGAATCACTTCGCTATAAATTTTGCCCGTCGTGAAATTATTCAGCTTTGATGCCTTAAAGCCTACAAAGCGCTCGTAGTGCCCCAAGTCCAGATCAGTTTCTGCACCATCTTCGGTGACAAAAACTTCACCATGTTGAAACGGACTCATGGTGCCCGGATCAACATTAATATAGGGATCCAGTTTCATCATGGTCACGTTCAACCCACGCGCTTCCAGAATTGAACCAAGTGAAGCCCCCGCAATTCCTTTTCCAAGAGAAGAAACCACACCGCCGGTAACAAAGATGTAACGCGCCATTGAATTTTTCCTAAATCGATTGAGTATGCAGGCGAACAAAATAGCTTGTTAGAGCAGCTATCTGAACCCCAAAATTTAACTGCGGATCCTACCATACACTGCCTGTGGAAACACCCCGAACGAGTCGACTTTTCACCCAAAAAACTGACGGAACTATGCGCCCAATGAAACTTCTGTATAATCCGCCGCAACCTTCTGGAGAGATAACCACCAACCATGTTTAGCTTTACTATCGCCGTTATTACAGGCTTGCTTTTACTCATCTGGAGCGCCGATAAATTTGTTGATGGAGCCGCCAATCTTGCACGTTACTGGGGTGTTTCGCCCTTTATCATTGGGGCTTTAGTGGTTGGTTTGGGTACTTCAGCCCCCGAAATGCTAGTCTCCGCTGTGGCTGCATTTCAAGGCAACACAGGCATTGGTATCGGTAACGCCCTTGGCTCCAATGTTACTAATATTACCTTAGTGTTGGGTGCCACCGCACTGATCGCCAATCTGCCCGTTCGCTCAGAAATTGTTAAAAAAGAGTTACCACTTATATTATTCGTGGGGCTGTTTAGCTGGATGCTTATGGCAGACCATATACTCAGTCGTAGCGATGGTTTGTTATTATTAGGTGGCTTATTACTCGTGCTGACATGGTTAGTCCTGTCAGCAAGGCAACGACACACTGTTACGGACCCACTTCTGAAGGACTCTGTCAGTGAGTTGCCTGAAGTAGTACCATTGAAGCAATCTTTAGTCTGGACAGTTGTTGGCCTAGCGCTGTTGCTAATCAGCTCCAAGCTATTGGTTTGGGGAGCCAGTCACATCGCCCAATACTATGGCGTTAGTGATTTACTGATCGGCTTAACGATCGTTGCCATTGGTACTAGCCTGCCAGAGCTTGGCGCCAGCATTGCCAGTGTCAGAAAAGGCGATACTGACTTGGCTATTGGCAATATCGTAGGTTCCAACTTGTTTAACAATCTCGGTGTACTGGGGATTCCCGCCTTATTTAATCCGGGGCAAATTCCTGACGGCGTATTGAGTCGGGATGTACCGGTTATGATAGCCGCCACCCTATTACTGATTATATTAGGCTATGGCCTCACGTCTCGTTCCCGTTACCAGATTACCCGAAGTTGCGGCGTATTTTTTCTGATGATATTTGTGGCTTATCAGCTTCTGCTTTACTATCAGCGCTAAATTACCAATGCGTTGTACGCAACACCAAAGGGCTGCCAAATAATAAGAAAGGGGTTTTACCATGACAGAACTGCTGCAAACTCAACGTGATGAACTAATTGCTACCGCTCAACAAGTCATCACTGATGAGAAAAATGCCATTCAATCGCTTAATGAACGCTTGGATGATAGTTTCGTTGGCGCCTGCCAAACAATTCTTGAGTGCAAAGGCCGGGTTATCATCGCAGGCATGGGGAAATCGGGTCATATTGCCAAGAAAATCGCAGCGACACTCGCCAGCACTGGCACACCTTCTTTCTTTGTACACCCAAGCGAAGCACTGCATGGAGACTTGGGAATGATTACCAATCAGGACGTAGTGATTTCCATTTCTAATTCCGGTAGCACTGAGGAGCTTGTCACGCTGTGTTCTATCGTTAGGCGACAGGGCACGAAAATTATCAGCATGACAGGCAAGCTTCATTCGCCACTAGCCAAGCTGGCTGATTATCATTTGGATACAGGTGTTGAAAAAGAAGCCTGCCCTCATGATTTAGCACCCACTTCAAGTACCACTGCAACACTTGTGATGGGAGATGCATTAGCCGTTTCCCTACTCAAAGCACGAGCCTTTACGCCGGAAGATTTTGCCCGCTCTCATCCAGCAGGTCGGTTAGGCAAGCGCCTGAGTACACACGTCAGCGACTTAATGCACAGCGGCGATGACATACCCATCGTAAAAATTGAGGACACGTTAGAAAATGCCATATTAACCATGACGAGTAAGCAGTTAGGCGGTACGCTGGTGGTTGATGCAGATAACAAGCTCATCAGTGTCTTTACTGATGGGGATTTGCGCAGAGCCTTTGAAGCGGGCATTGATTTGAAACACTCGTCACTTGCTGAGGTCACAAGTGATGGTTGCATTTGTATTTCAGAGTCATCCTTGGCTGTTGATGCGCTCACTCAAATGCAAAAAAACAAAATCCTGTTGCTGCCGGTTGTTGACTATGATGATATGCCAATTGGTGTGTTGCATATGCACGATTTGCTCAGGGCGGGTATTGTCTAGCCATTGGGAAAGGTATGATGAGGAATCTGTCTCGCATTATGTTTGTGATTGCCCTGGTTGCCGCAGGCGTGGTGACATGGCTTAATCTATCCTGGAAGACACTGGAGCAGTTCACTAACTCACCCAGCGAGTCACGTATTGATTATTACTTGAGTGATTTTACACTGACGCAAACAAACCCCAATGGCGTAGTCCGTTATCAGTTAACGGGCCGTCACCTGACCCATAAGCAAGCCAGTGGTGCGAGTGAAATTTTTCAACCACACATCCAGGTTCGCTCACAGTCAGGTGATATCATCATAGTCGATGCAGAAAAAGCGTCACAAACAGCTGACGGTGGCATCATGACGCTCGCTGGAGAAATCCGGGTTCACAAAAATAAGTCACCAAACTCGCCGGAATTCACACTGACCACAGAAGATTTAATTTACAATCCGGAAAAACGACAACTGTCAACGGAATCAAAAGTTAGCCTGATCAGCCCAGCAGGTACCCTCACTGGCACAGGCATTCAAACGAATCTGGACGAACAAGAACTAAGGATACTTTCAAATGTACAAGCAGAATTTCAAACACCTTAAGCAACTACTGGTACTTTTCGCGCTTTGCTCATTCAGCGCGCCCTCAATGGCACTGAGAGAGGACGTGACCAAACCGGTTCGGATCAATGCGGACACTGTTGTTTTTAATAAAGCCAAGGGCTTTGCGGTGTACTCGGGTAATGTCGTCATTGCTCAGGGCAGCCTGCAAATCAAAGCCTGGGAAATTACCATCAAAGCACCACACAGCACCATTCAGTCCATCACCGCCAAGGGGTCTCCGGTCAAGTTCCAACAGACTATGGATGACGGTAAAGTGGCCAAAGGAAAAGCCAATCTCGTGCGTTATTTGGTTGGGAAGAAGCAGCTATACCTTGATGGTGACGCAGAGTTAACCCAAAACAACGATAAATTTAAAAGCGGTCATATTGAATACTCAACCCGCACAGGAGAGTTAAAGGCCGGTATTGCCAGAGTTAAAGGCAAGAAACATGACCCCAGATCCAGGGTGAGCGCGGTTTTCTATCCAAGCAATAAATAAAGTAACAACTCAGGATATTCCTTTGAGCATTTTAGCTGCAAAAGCACTACGCAAAAGCTACGGCAAACGAACCATACTGCAAAGCGTTAGCCTTGAGGTGAACAGTGCTGAAGTGGTTGGGTTGTTGGGCCCAAATGGTGCCGGTAAGACGACTTGCTTCTACATGATTGTGGGATTAGTAGGCGTTGATGACGGTACCATTACCCTGGATGAAACTGATCTGACTCAATTATCCATGCATCAACGTGCCAGATATGGCATTGGCTATCTGGCTCAGGAGGCCAGTGTCTTCAGAAAGTTATCCGTTGAGGATAATATTATGGCCATTTTGCAAACCCGCAAAGATATGAAACGTCAACAGCGGTATGACAAGATGGAAAGCCTGTTGGAAGAATTTCAAATCACGCATATCCGCAAAAGCTTGGGGATTAGTTTATCTGGTGGGGAGCGCCGTCGTGTTGAAATTGCCAGAGCACTGGCCACAGAACCAGCCTTTATCCTGTTAGACGAACCTTTTGCTGGTGTTGACCCAATTTCCGTTCTAGAGATACAGAAAATTGTCACCCACCTGAAGCAACGCAATATCGGCGTACTCATTACCGATCACAATGTGCGCGAAACACTCAGTATTTGTGACCGTGCCTATATCCTCGGTAATGGCTCAATCTTAACTCAGGGAACCCCTAAGCAGGTCATGGAAGACGCTCAAACTAGAGAAATCTACTTAGGTGAAGACTTTAAACTGTAGAAATCAACAATCAGCCAACATGCCCAAACGGGCTACCTTCAATCGGTTTCAAGCTTTTTACATACGCCCTGCGTGGTATGCTGTTTATTGCATCATTTAGCAAAATAATAATCTTATCTGGTACCGCACTTGGGTAGATGCTGATCGATTGAAACTTGATCGTCAGGCCTTTGGGGTGACCAGTGACAGCAAAAAAGACGATAATAACCATATGCTGAAACAAGGAATCCACCTCAAGTTAGGCCAGGGTCTTTCCATGACGCCCCAACTGCAACAAGCCATAAAAATGTTGCAGCTATCTTCTCTGGAATTGGAGCAAGAGATTCAAAATGCGCTTGAAAGTAATCCCCTGCTGGAGCGGCGTGAAGAAGCAGACTACTCTGATGCGGACGTCAATCAGACACAAACGCACACAGACCATGCGCCACAGGAAGGCTCTCTGAGCGAGACCATTCCCGAAAATTTGAGTACCGATTCAAGCTGGGAAGACACTTATGATACTGAGTGGAAACCGAGTAATCCAGAGCGCGAAAGTACCTCTGACTATATTGAGAAACTACACACACACTCTGAGGGCTTGACTGAACATTTATTGTGGCAAATTGATCTGAGCAATCTGAGTACCATTGATAAAAAAATCGCACACCTAATCGTCGATTACATCAACGCTGACGGCTTGTTGACAGAGTCACCAGAGCAGATTCTAGGCGCACTACAATCTGAGTTATTAATTGAGCAGGACGATGTCGATGTCGTACTCCACTTTATTCAGCACTTAGACCCCATTGGCGTGGGCGCGACAAGCCTTGGGCAAAGCCTGTGGATACAGTTTAATTTCCACTTCCCAAGTCATCCTCTGAAACGCAAAGCTCGGTCTCTTCTGGAAAAAAATCTGGACTTACTGGCCAAACGCGACTATAAGAGTATTAAAGGGGGTGTCGGGTTAAATAACAAACAATTAGATGTCCTGTTGGGTTTAGTGAGGACGCTGGATCCGAATCCGGCGGGTCGGTTTGCTCAGGATGACGTGGACTACATTAGGCCTGATGTGTATGCCAAAAAAGTAAAAGGCCGCTGGGAGGTCACCCAAAATCCTGAGGCGGTTCCGGCGGTTCGTATCAACGACGAATACGCGACATTGGTGTCCGATGGCTGTGTCAATGAGGCGGCAGCGGATTACATTAAAGATAACCTGCAACAAGCGAGGTGGTTTATCAAAAGTCTCGAAAACAGAAATTCCACGATTCTCAATGTTGCTCATGCAATCGTTGAGCGCCAGGTGGCGTTTCTTCAATATGGGGACGAAGCGATGAAGCCAATGGTACTGAGAGATTTGGCGGAGCAGCTGGGTCTTCACGAGTCAACTATCTCTCGTGTGACAACACGCAAATATCTTCACACCCCACGCGGCATTTACGAATTCAAATATTTTTTCTCCAGTCATGTGAATACCGATACGGGTGGTGAGTGTTCCGCAACCGCGATTCGTGCCATGATCAAGAAAATCATCACATCGGAGAACCCAAGAAAGCCTTATAGTGACAACAAATTAACCGCCCTGCTCAATGATCAGGGGATCAGCGTGGCGCGACGAACCGTCGCCAAATATCGTGAAGCATTGGCCATTCCTTCTTCGCATGACAGAAAAGTATTGTCCTAACAAGAAGGTCTGGGTAACACAAGGCGTAACGGGTCGGTATAGGCTGTTACGTTCATGACATTGAAATCAAATGGAGACAATAAGTATGCAACTGAACATCACTGGTCATCACATTGAGATTACCCCTTCACTGAGCAATTACATTAAAGAGAAAACGAAGCGCCTTACCCGTCATTTTGATCAGGTATTGAATATTAATGTTACTTTGGAGGTTCAGAAGCTACAACATAAAGCGGAAGCATCCGTCCATGTCAGCGGAAACCAGCTGTTTGCCAATGCTGTTGATGAGGACATGTATGCCGCTATTGACTCCCTTGCTGATAAACTGGATCGGCAAATTCTGAAGCACAAGGAAAAAATCACCAGGAAACATCGCCAGGAAGGCAGCCACCGCAATATTGTTGTGGAATAAGCCTTCGTAGCAGACCCACTCATGTTAAGTGATATCAAACTGTTATTAAGCCCTGAGCGGACATTGTTCGTTCAGGCGCTTGAAAGTAGGAAACGTGTTTTTGACACACTTGCCAGTCTTCTGGCGCATAAGCAATCCCAACTGGACAAGGTCACTATTTTTGATGCCCTGATTGAGCGGGAAAAGCTTGGCACTACGACAATCGGCAAAGGTGTTGCGCTTCCCAGGGCTCGCTTTCCAATTACTCACCCATGTGCCGCCTTACTGGTATTAAAAGAAGGCATAACAATTGAAGCCCCCGACAAGCAGCCTGTTTCCGTTTTTCTGGCATTGTTATTACCAGAGAAAAATACTCAACCGTATTCCGACCTGCTTTCTGACTTAACGATGCGCATTGCGTCCCGATCAGTGTCCGAGGAGCTCTCGGAAATTAGCGAACCGCAGATTGCTGTTAACTATTTTGAAACCTTGTTACTTCCTGAAAGGGCTGCGTAACATATGCACGTACTCATCATCACAGGCATGTCCGGTGCTGGCAAAACACAGGCGCTCAACACGCTAGAAGACCAGGACTATTACTGCATTGATAATCTTCCACTCAATATGCTCCAGTCGCTGTTTGATAACGAATGGCTTAAAGCCAGAGAGAAAATCGCGGTTGGTGTTGATGTTAGAGGTGGTAAAAATCAACTAGAAAGTCTTCCAGAGATTGTTCAAAACCTGAAAAGTCGCTTTAACGCAGATCTGGTTTACCTTTATGCATCCAAAGATATTCTGTTCAAACGCTACAACGAAACCCGGCGCAAACACCCACTTTCAAATGATGGAATGGGGTTAGGAGCCGCCATTCGCGCAGAGTATGAACTATTAACGCCCGTCAGAGCAATCGCCGACTTTCAGCTTGAAACCAGTGATACGAATATTTATCAATTGGCCATATTAATCAAACAGCATATTTGCGTACTTGCCAAAAAACAACTCTCTCTGTCGTTCCAGTCTTTTGGCTTTAAATACGGCGCACCGCGTGACTCGGACTTTATCTACGATGTACGCTGCTTACCCAATCCTTACTGGATTCCTGAACTACGTAAAAAATCGGGACAAACCGAGGCCGTCTCTTCATGGCTAGACTCTCAAGCTTTGGTACAAGAAATGTATCTGGATATTCGTCACTTTCTGGAAAAATGGATTCCCAGTTTCATTGAAAACCAACGTGCTTACCTGACATTATCCATAGGCTGTACTGGCGGCCATCATCGATCCGTGTATTTAATCGACAAACTCGCCACATACTTTCGACAAAACGAGCAGATCTCCGTTATTGTAAATCACCGTGAGATAGCCCCGAAAAACGTCCAGTAATTCCCCAAATATTGTTAGAATACGGGATCTAAGAAAACACCGAACTTATTTCCCATGGATAACCAAGAACATTTCAGCAAAGAGGGTCGTCTTGCGTCGTTAAGTGGCGCAATAGAGAGTGGGTCACTGTTTTCTGTACAGCACATGCTCAATGCGCTACACCCCGCTGAAATAGCCCATCTGCTTGAGTCCTCGCCGCCAGAGCAACGTAAGATTGTCTGGGAGCTAGTTAAACGGGAAAACGAAGGTTCGGTTCTGGTTGAGCTGCATGATGAAGTTCGTTCACAGCTTACCGAGGAGATGGATACGGGCGATTTGATCGACGCACTGAAAGACCTTGATGCCGATGATATGGCGGACTTTCTTCAGGGCCTTCCCGATACGGTGATTCAAGAAACCCTGTCCGCAATGGGGCGACAGGAGCGTGAGCGCGTTGAAGTCGTGCTTGGCTATGATGAGGATACTGCGGGCGGTATGATGGACACCGAAGTGGTGACCATTCGCCCCGATGTCACCGTTGAGGTCGTATTACGCTACCTGCGCATGAAAGGAGAGCTGCCCTCTCATACCGATCATGTCGTTGTTGTCGATACTTATGATAAATACCTGGGCATCATGTCGTTGTCCAAACTGATCACCAGCCAACCGGATGACTCCGTTCTGTCGCTCATGGATCGTGACTATTCAGCGATTCCCGCCACTCTGGATAACAAAGAAGTATCTGCGTTATTTGAAGATCGCGACTTAATCTCTGCGCCAGTGATCAACGAGGATGGAAAATTGCTTGGCCGTATTACCATTGACGACGTAGTTGATGTGATTCGTGAGGAGGCGGAACACTCCATTAAGAGTATGGCCGGTTTGAATGAAGAAGATGATTTGTTTGCACCCATTTTGCCCAGCGTTAAGCGTCGTGCTGTCTGGCTGGGTACAAACCTGATCACAGCTTTCATGGCTGCTGCGGTCATTTCTCAGTTTACAGAAACCATTGAGTCCGCCGTGGCTCTGGCGGTGTTAATGGGCATCGTACCAAGTATGGGCGGTATTGCCGGCAGCCAAACACTCACAATGGTAATTCGTGGTATTGCGCTGGGACAAATTGGTAAATCAAACACGCGCAGTCTCCTTGAAAAGGAACTGTTGCTAGGCTTTATCAATGGCGTAATTTGGGCGTTGGTGGTCTTTGCAATATCTGCCATTGCGCTGAAGGATATTGAAATCGGGATTTTGATTGGTGTAGCCATGTTATTGAATTTATTGGCCGCGCCGCTATCCGGTGTATTGTTACCTTTGACACTGAAAAAACTAAACATTGACCCTGCTTTAGCAGGTAGCGTGTTGCTTACGACCGTCACCGACATTGTTGGCTATGCCGGTGTACTGGGGCTGGCCTCGCTGATGCTGCCATTTCTCAGGCAGCTATTTGCTTAATAGGGATCCCGCAAGCAGATTACTTGATCCCCCTACTCTTCTTTATTAGATCATAGGCAGCCTGAATCTCTTTTGCGCGTTCGGTGGCAACTTTGATCATATCTTCCGGCAAGCCCTGACCAATCAGGCGATCAGGGTGAAATTCCCCCATTAACTTGCGGTATTTCTTTTTTAGCACCGAGTCACTGACATCCTCTGTAACCCCCAGAGCCTGATAGGCCGATGATAAAGAGGATGCGGTGGTACTGGCAGACTCAGATTGTCGCCCTCCTCCCGTGCTGTAATGATAATGACCACCCGCGAACTGATCTTGTGCCTGAAGCATCATTAACAGCTGATTGAATGACTGCTCAGAAAAACCCAGTTTGATTGCAATTTCCCTGAGCAACTCCTGCTCAACGGCATCCATTTTGCCATCGGCCATTGCTGTCCCAACCAGATACATCACCAGCAACTGCCTCAGGTTCGCCACGTGACCTGCATTGGCCCTAAATTCATCAATGGCCTGGTCAATTGAAAAACCGGGGCTTGCACCTTCCTTAAACAGCCGAATCGCTTCTTTGCGATGCTCTGGCGACATCTCAAGCTGCCTCATAAACGCCTCGGCGTGCTTGATCTCCGCCTCACTAATGCGTCCATCGGCCTTCGCCAACTTTCCCATTAACAGGAATAAGGCCTTAATAAACGAAGATTGACGTTTCTGCCGCGTTTTTGGGTTGATACCAAACACCCCGGCACTTGTCTGGCCAAAACGATTACCGAGCCATGAACCGAAGAAAAAGCCAAATAACGCCCCCCAAAAGCCGAAGTAAATATAGCCTAAGATAGCAACGACGTACTTAATGTAACGCATAATTTTCCTGAATAAACAATAAGAAAGCTCAGCCTTATGCCGAGCAAATAGCCCAAGCGACATCCGCAGCTTGTCGATTTTCGAGTACATCATGCACCCGGACAATGCGCACACCTGCATGTACGGCCAATGCCGTCGTGGCAGCCGTTGCCACACCTAGACGACTAAAGTCATCCTGCTTACAAATAGCTGAAAGAAAACGCTTACGGCTTGTGCCCAGCAGTACCGGATAAGGCATACGACAAAGTGTAGACAGATTCGCCAATAGTTCAAGGTTGTCTTCAAAACGCTTACCAAAGCCAATGCCCGGATCAAGAATCACATGCTCTGCAGGAACACCCGCCGCAATCGCCTCATCCGCACGTGCTGATAAATAACTAAAAACCTCGCCACACACATCTTCGTAATGGGGATTATCCTGCATCGTGGCTGACTTACCTTGCCGATGCATCAGCACAATAGGGAGATGATGATTTGCAGCCAGTGTGAGCATATCTGGTGAATCTTCAGCCGCAGAAATATCATTGAGCCAGTTCACACCAGCAATGACGGACAGTCGCGCCACCTCACTATCTGTGGTATCAATACTGATTGGGAAATCCTTTGGCAACACATCTCTTAATGCAGATATCACCGGAATGACACGACTCAGCTGTTCGTCAGTATCCACAGTGTCCGCACCAGGGCGCGTAGACTCCCCACCAACATCAATAATATCAGCGCCTTGTGCCACCATTTCCAAGGCATGTGCGACGGCACGCTTTGGGTCATTATGCTGACCACCATCTGAAAAACTATCGGGAGTGACATTCAGGATGCCCATTATCAGCGGCTGATCACATTTGGTATAAATTGCACGAGTCATTTAATCATCCTTTCAGAGAAGGCAGTGTTCACAAATGGTAGATAGATTACTGACCACTCAGCGCGGCGACACATTCTACAACCAATGCAGGCCCTTGGTAAATTAGCCCCGAATACACCTGAACCAACGAAGCCCCTGCGTGAATTTTGTCACGCGCATCTGCCGCACTAAAAATGCCACCCACACCAATAATCGGTATTTTTCCTTGTAACTGCTGCGCAAACCCAGCAATGACCTCGGTTGACTTTTGAGTAACAGGTGCGCCACTTAATCCCCCTGCTTCATCACCATGCTGCATCCCTCGTACTGCATCACGAGATAAGGTGGTATTCGTTGCGATCAAGGCATCAATGTCGTTATCCAAAAGGCATGCAGCAATGCCAGCGATTTCTTCGCTTGTTAAATCAGGAGCGACTTTAACCGCCAATGGAACATAACGCCCTGTTGCCTCGCTCAGCATTTGCTGCTCTGATTTTAATGCTGCCAGCAAAGCGTTGAGTTCTTCACCATATTGCAATGAACGCAAACCCGGCGTATTAGGCGAAGAAATGTTAATGGTGATATACGACGCGTGCTCATACGCTTTGCGCAGGCAAATCAAATAATCATCCAAGGCATTTTCGACCGGAGTCGCCGCATTCTTCCCGATATTAATGCCGATAATACCAGCAAAGCCATTGGCTCTCACCGCCTTCACATTACTGACAAGATGGTCAACACCTTGATTATTAAAGCCCATTCTATTGATAATGCCCTGTGCTTCCGGCAAGCGGAATAATCTTGGCATGGGGTTGCCCGGTTGCGGTTTCGGTGTAACGGTACCAATTTCAACAAAACCAAAACCTAATGCTGCCAACGCCTCCAAATAGTCGCCATTTTTATCAAGACCAGCCGCTAAGCCGACTTGGTTGGGAAAGGTTAACCCCATGACTTCGACCGGCGTAGCCTGGCTTTTAGCCACAAAAGGAGACACCATGTGAAGTTTATCCGCCAGCTTTAGCCCCTTTAAAGCTAAGTTATGCGAGGTTTCTGCCGGTAGTTTGAACAGTAATTGACGCGCTAATTGATACACAAAATTCCCCCGGACAAAATGAGCCGTGATTATCCCCAGAAACAACAAAGGCCGCAACCGCGACCCTTGAATTCAAGCTGCATTAGCGTATACAAGCCACCGTCAGCGCATATTTTCCAATGCTGCAATACGTTTTTCCAATGGTGGATGGGTGGCAAATAGTTCTTTGAGGCCACCAGCAAAACCACCGGCAATACCAAAAGCTGCCAGCTCACCCGGCAAATCCTGCGAACGACCGCCGCGCTGTAGTGCTTTTAACGCTGCAATCATCTTCTGACGACCAGCCAAATCAGCCCCACCTTTGTCTGCCTGATACTCACGATAACGCGAGAACCACATCACAATGATATTCGCCAGAAAACCAAATGCAATCTGCGCCACCATAGATGCCATGTAGTACACCATACCGTACGAATTACCACGATGACTCTCGCCATTTCTTCCAGACAATAACGAACTAACTAAGGTAGCTACCACTCGTGAGAAGAAGAACACAAAAGTATTCATCACGCCCTGTAGCAATGTCTGAGTCACCATATCACCGTTTGCGACGTGAGCCATCTCATGCCCCATAACAGCCTCAGCTTCATCAGCCGACATGGTATTCAACAGGCCACGGCTCACCGCGACCAGTGCAGCATTTTTTCTCGCACCCGTTGCAAAAGCATTGACTTCGGGGCTTTCAAAAATCCCCACTTCCGGCATATCAATGCCAACTTTTTCCGCCTGACGCGCCACAACATTGAGTAACCAGCGCTCCTCTTGATTGGCAGGCTGTCCAATCACACGAACACCCATACTCCGTTTGGCAGCACTTTTGGACATCGCCAGACTCATGAATGCACCGGCAAAGCCCATCACTAAAGACATTAACGCGATATAGCCAAATTCTGCTGGTAGCCCCATCTCCCGTAGCGACTGACTGATGCCGAACAGGCTATCCAGAACATTCCAGAGAATTCCCAAAACAATTACAACTGCAAAGTTTGTTGCCATCAGCAGCAATGTGCGTTTCATATCGCGTCCTTTAACGTGTTATTTCTATATAGTGGCTCAAGTATCTGGCTATAAGCTGAAAAGATCAAACCATTATCTTGTTCTGCCTTGTTAATCGGCAGCTTAGTCAAGACAGGCAGGCTAAAAGTTCAGGGTAACACCTTGTGTAAACCACGACCCAACAATAACCATGCGGTAATCGCCCCGCCAATTCCACCAAACAAATGACCATCCCACGACACACCTTCCTGCCACGGGGCGATTCCCGTAATCAGCACACCGCCGTAAGTCACCAACACAAATACCGAGATGATCATAGGCACTATGCGTTTTTCCAGAAAACCAGAGACAATCAAAAATGTCGCCAAGCCAAACACCAGCAAGCTGGCACCGATGTGTAAGGTATTACTGCGTCCGAATAACCATAGCAAAGCACCACCGATGACTATGATCAATCCCACAATCATTAGGCTATTTGCACGGGAACCCGCCAGCAATGCCAACATGACAATAAGTGGTACGATATTGGACATCAGATGCGCCAAGTCACTATGCAAGAATGTCATGGTGACAATCCCCACTAAGCCACCTGTATCACGGGGAATCAGCCCCAACCTCTCCAGCGGCAAAAAAATATCCGCTGCAAACACAATCCAAATTAATGCCACAAAAATCACAATGCTTTTCAGCTCTTCTCTGACGGTATGCGTATAATTCTTCATAATCACCTCAGACAAATGCACGCATTTCAGCTTCAATTTCACACCATCGCTGTGTATCCAGCAAGGCACTTCGGTTCATATACTGGCGACCTTTCATTCGTTCCAAACGCTGCATACTGCGCTGACTTTGCTCACTTTTCAGATTGATGTTTGCCTCATCCATTACCTGAATCACACCCGCCCGATTGTTACATAGCAGAACCATATCGCACCCGGCACCAATGGCAACCTCAGCCCGCTGTGCATAATTACCGGCAAGTGATGCACCTTCCATATTTAAATCATCACTAAAGATGACTCCATCAAAGCCAAGTTGCTGACGCAAAATTTGCTGTAACCACACCTGGGAAAAGCCCGCAGGCTGTGAATCAACCTCAGGATAAATCACATGAGCTGGCATAATCGCATCCAGGCCTTCACGAATCAGCTGTGCGAACGGTTGCATGTCTGCGGCACTTAAAGCCTCCAGACTCCGCTCATCAACAGGGATTTCCGTGTGTGAGTCTGCCACAATCGCCCCATGCCCCGGAAAGTGTTTGCCGGTTGCCGCCATACCCGCCTCATGCATGCCCTCAACATAAGCCACTGCCATTTTACCGACGATCTCGGCTTTGGCATGAAAGGCACGATCACCAATCACTTCACTAATGCCATAATTCAAATCCAGCACGGGTGCAAAACTAAAATCAATCCCCATTGATCGCAGTTCCGACGACATCAGCCATGCATGATGATGTGCTGCCCGTAATGCAGCGAGTTCATCCTCGCTTTGCTCATACAACTTGGCTAATGCCGGTAGGTGGGTAAAGCCCTCACGAAAACGCTGCACACGACCACCTTCATGGTCAACCGAGATCAGAAAGTCCTCCGGTGCTGCAGTGCGCACCGCACGAATCAACACCTGTAACTGCTCCATACTTTCAAAGTTACGGGAAAAGAAAATTATGCCACCACAGTAGGGATGCTGTAGCAATTCTTTTTCTTCGGCGGTTAATACGGTTCCCTCAAGATCCAGCATCAAAGGGGAGATTGGCATAGTATATCCTCATATTTTTTTCATTTTGGATAGTATAGCGGGATGCAGGGTCAGGGCAATCGCTTGAAAGATTCATACATCTTGCCGCAATAGTTTCTCAAGGAAATCGACCGACCACGCCGCTTTTTTCCGTTTGACCTTCAAGCTTG
>PDPG01000063.1 GCA_002747455.1 Pseudomonadota bacterium
ACCACTGTTTTCCCGCTCTCCACAAAAAATCGCCTGTTGCCGCTGTAACTTGTCCACAATGGCCGCCAGCCGTTTGGCACTGTGGGCGTGTTCTGCCTCGCGCCGCCCCAGCTCGGCCATCCAGGAATGCTCCGATACGGCCTGAGCGTCACTGGCTGCCGGACGCGCCTGACCGCTGATGTCCAGCGCCATATCCTTGACAAATAGATAACCCAGATAACGAAAGCCATCATCCATCCCGGCCACGCGCTCCTTGTCCGGGTGTATATCCAGCCCGTGTTCCTGCAATGAGGCACGGGCGGCCTGTTGCGCCCGTCGAGCGGCTTTCGGGTCTTTACACAACACCACAAAATCATCGGCAAAGCGGATCAGGTGGAAACCCTGTGCCTGCATGTCGCGGTCAAAATCATCCAGAATCAGATTCGCCAGCAGCGGACTCAACGGCGAACCCTGCGGCAGCCCCTGATGCCGCTCCAGCAGGGCATCACGGTATTGCACCGGTGCCGCCATCCAGTTCAGAATCATATCAATCACCGGATCATGCAGATAAAACGCCTCCAGCCGCTCGCGCAGGGTCTGCCATTGTACGCTGTCAAAAAAATCACGCACATCGCCTTCATACACCCACTGATAACCCTCGCGCCAGGCTTGCTGAATCACCCTGCCCGCTGTCATCCGTGAACGCCCCGGACGATAACCGTGACTCTGGCTGTACATCAACTGCTCAAAGGCCGGTGTCAACACCTGCTGCAAGGCGCGTTGCAATACGCGGTCATACAGCGGCGGAATCGCCAGTGGCCGCACCCCGCCGTCCGACTTCGGAATCAGATAGCCCCGCAGTGCCGGTGCCTGATAACGCCCGAACAGCATTTTATCCAGGTCTTCCTGCAAGCGTTCCAGTGGTGCGTCGGTTTCGTCCGGCTCCTCATCGTCGCGCCAGTCGCTGACAATGCCCTCATCCTCAGCAATCAGGTCTTCCGGTACATCACGCCCGGTGATCACATGCCGCCAGGCTCGCAACAGGTTTTCTTCGTCTTTCGCCTGTAACAGCAATGAATTGAGCGCATATTCCGCGCGGTAACTGAAACCGCCCTCGGCACTGATCAGCGTATAACGCCCCCAGCCAAAAGTGGTACGCTGACCTATTCCCAGATACTGCCCCAGAATCAGCAATGACCACCAGGCAGCCGACAACGGCTCGGCAAATTGCAGACCCACCACCCCGGCCAGCCCGCCCATCACCTGATGACGCCCCGTTGCATCCGCATAACCGGCCTCCAGCCAGAAGGCATGTTGATGACAGATGTCGGCCTCCGGCACAGTCGCCGCAGGCAGGCGCTCAAGCCCCTCCCGCTCACGAATCAGGGCGCTGATACTGCTATACAAACGCGCCAGCAACAAACCGGCTGACAAATCAGCGGCATCATGCACAAAACGCGCCTCACCCTTCTGCTGTCCTCGCTGCGCCTTCGCTTTTAACAACCGCGCCGGAGACAACCACTGCCAGCGTACAGCGGTCTGCTGCGCCCACAATTCCGCCTCCCGCTGCAAGGTATCGAGGTCATAGCCACAGGCTTCGTGCAGCGCATGAATCTCCTGCCGGGTAAAAAAATCTACCACACTCACCAGCTTCAGATTATCCCGAAACGGCAACTTCTGAGCCTGCTGATCCCCGTTGGCGCTGCTTTTCGAAGCACTGTGCGGCAGTCTTGCCAGTTGCGCCAATAAGCTATCCAGCAAGGCATCACTGCCCGCCAGCCCCACCAGCACAAAGCGATAATGATCACCGCGCCGGAACTTAACAAGACCACTTTCCGGCGCATCAATCCGAATCAGCTGGTCATAATCATCGGGTGAACCCACCAGAAAACGCAGAAAGGCGGTAAGGGCAGGCTGATGGAAAAAACGCGGACTCGCAGCAGCGGTAAACTCCAGCGTAATCGTCAACACCCGCAGCGGCAACAGTGACTCAATCGGCAACGCAGCCGCCCCGCTCGGCACCAGACTCACAACACCACCGCCTTCGGGAAATGCGCGACCCGCTGATTATCAACCGTATGCGACACCTTGCGACAAGCCAGACAGAGGTGATAAAAACGAATATCGTCACCATCCTCCGTCCATTGTTGTAAGCGTTTTTTCAACCTTAACAGTGCCTTGTCGTTAGTCACCGTAATCTCAAATACGGATTTTTGCACCCGCAACCCGTACCGCTCCAGTTCGCGGGCGATATAGCGGCGGGAACGGTTGTCTTGAATGTCGAAGCAGGTGAGGTAGGTGTGCATTAGCCTTTATTTCGTGTTGAGGTGCTGGAAAGTGGCTGCATGACATACGGTTGTTTTTTCGTCGTATGTAGAAAGTCTTTGCGACCACCTTTCCGGTCATTCTCCATAAACCACTGAAAACCATCTACCTCATTGTGTGGTGACTGGTGAGGGTTCTTATTACTGGCACGATCATAGGGGTAACACACGGGAAGATCCTCGTAACTGGACGGGTCAGCCACTGCAAGGAGTGCGGGTAACGCAAAGTCCTCATCAACTAGGCTCACGTCCGGCTCATCCTGACATGGCTGGTAAACCGAGTCCTGAGAAAAACGCTGCAACGTGTAACGTGACTGTCGGTCAATCAGACTCACCTCAGCACGGTCGATCACGACGTGTCCCAGGCCGTAAGGTTTGCCTAAGCCCAAACGGTGAAGAAATTCTGCATCCTCACCCGCTGGCTGTAAGGCGGTTCGTAACAGCCCCAACTCTGCCTTTGACAGGTTTTCAAAATACACATCAAACTCAAAACACGCCCCCACACTAATGGGCTGGCAACGTAGGCGCATGTGATTCCGGTCATCAGCAACCGCTTCATTATGTTTCCAATGTTGGCCTTTCTGAACATGCGGGATATACACTTTACGCCCGTTGGGTTTGTGCTTCTTCAAGTTTAAATTTTCTTTTGCAATATATTTCCCACCCTCCGCACTAAAGTACATAGCAGGCGATGGCGGCTTGGGTGAGTTAAGGATTTTCAGAGTAATTTCCGGCTCTAGCTCAATCGGCTTTGTGGAGGTTGCGTCACTAAAGCGAACGCGGGAGGCTAAATTGCGCGCGCCACTTAACGTGTCAGGTTCATCTTCTACTACACCAAAAATGGCCTCAGCCGGTGTTAATTGATCCCGCCCCGTGTGCCAAGGCAGTGCATTTTTTCCTGCTGCATTTTCAAAGGCGGTATTAACATCATCCGAGATAATCTTACGCCAAATCGCTGAGTAGCTCAGTTCTGAAATTTTTCCCTCTTCTTCCTTGTAATAGAGCAAGTCACCGGACAATACCAGAAAATGATCCTCTGGAATGGGGTCTTTAGCGGGTATTCGCCCATCCTCTGCATAGCCTTTTGGCCACAAGAGTGCGGTATCGGCTTTTTCCTTTTTTTGCTCTGCGAACCGTGCTTTCAAAACACGGTTAAAGCCCTCTAAAACCTTGTCGGGAACGAGTCGTTGCTCACTCTTATCAAGAATCTTATCCCTCCAGGGAATCCAGAACTCCTTGCTTTTATTACTTTCCTTCGTCACTTTGCCCCGAATGTAGAGAATCCCCCGCTCTCCCTCATGGTAGACAGGCTCCGCAGGTCGTGAGTGTTGGTAGCATTGGTTTGATGTCACCAACGTATTCTTTCGGGGAATACGCTTGTATCCGGCAGGGTTAGCAGTATCCATCAACGGGTAGATAAAGTATTTGTCATCTTCTTTAAGCAACATGCCCAGCTTTTTCAGCGGATCGCCAACCGGCTTGCGTACAGAATAATCCCCCTCGCCTTTTGATTCCAGCACCCGCAGGCTTGACTGGCTAATCGTCTCGGCAACGCTGCTAACCATTCCCCTCAAGCTACTGCCGGGAATTGCATATTGCGTTCCAACATACTTCCCCTCGTTGTGTAGGGGAATCTGGTAAGGCGGGACTCGCCCCGACTCGCCCGTTTGCTTATCCCCTTGCATTTGCATTGCTCCAATAACCAACGGACTATCAAGCCGCAAGGTGCAGCGGATTTTTCCTGAGAATCCATCTTTGTGCCAATAGTCATGGCGAACAAAGTGGTTATCCGGCCTATCTAGCCCGCAAGCCCTCTCAACGTCTTCCTTTGTAGGGTAGTGAGTCAGAGCCTTGGCTTTTTTGGTATCAACCGGAATAAACTGATAAGGATTGTAAAATTTATCATTCATCATCAAACCCTCTCCGTTACTGGCTCAAGCGCTTTAAGCAATGCGTCTTGCCATTGCTCAAGCTCCTCGCTACCCGGTTTTTCCAACCATCCTGTATTAACCGCCTTCAGAGTCAGCCGCCCGTAGCCTTTTGACTTACCCCAACCTAAGACTAGGTCACCTTCCTTGGCATCCTGCCAGACGTATAGCAACAGTAACTTCATCCAAGCTTCTGATTCTAAAACGTATGGCTGATAGCTAATACCGCTATAAAATGACTCGTTCGTCCATAAGCCTTTCGCACTAAACAAGGCCGATTCTTTTACACCGCCGGTAAAACGGTCTATAGCATTAAACATTTGCAGGTGTTCATCTGTTTCTTTCTTGAACGGCGCAAACGCATCTTCAAAGCGCAGGCATCCCATACCACTATTGGTACTACCAAACATTTTATTAAGTAGCTCATCAGCCCGTGCCACCCGCTCGGCTTGCGCCATTTCTTTATCTTGCAGCAGAGTTAGCAGGATGCGCCTTGACTGCGCTCTGAACCAACCTTTGAGCGTTGACCCCGGTATCACAGCACTACGTTCTGAGCGGGTCATAAACGTAACATGCGGATCACCCTCCTTACGGTCTCTCAGAGCCTCAGGGTCATTAATCAATATCGGCCCGTCGGGCTTCAGTGAAAATGCCTTACGCTCCCATTTGAGCGGCTTTAGCCCGTCGCAACTGGTGTTGCCTGCTGCCGTATAGTCCTCTTTGTAAGACTCTAGTGACGTTTCAGAGCTATGACTATCCGCACTGTTATCTTGCTCTAAGCGTGAAAGAATCCATTCACGGTAGCCTTTTTCAGTAATGACCTGCACATCCTCACACCGCCAAGTCACCTGCCCTTGCCCGATACTCTTACCAGAACCCAGCCTTTGCTGGCTCAAGCCTTCCAGCAGTGTCAGTACACACTCCAGCTCTTTGCTGGTAATTGCTGACTCTTTACCCCCACTGTGTTCCAGCATTACCCGCAGCTTAAATTGAGTACCTTCGGGCACTAAATTCAGCGTAGCAAGATGATGTTGCATCGCTGTTCCACTGACTGGCTCAATACGGGTACGGGTGCGCCGGTCAGTTTTCACCTGACCCATTAAAAGCGCGTCATAAACCCGCAACAAGCCCATACCGCCCTGATCCTCTTTCGACTCTTTTTTGTCTTCTGTCGCTGGCTGACGCGCCAGACCAAAAAGGCGGCGGTGCAATCCGTCAGGCGTTTGTTCATCTAACTGGGCAGCTAACGCGCCCCGCAAGCCTGAACCCGGTAAAAAAGGCTTCCCTGTTGCGTCGCGCTGAACCTCGTTGACGCAGGTGTCGTTCCCGTCTTTTTCCTGACTGTTCTCCTGCTCCTGATCTTTGTTTTGAGTATCTTTCTCTGCGGGCAGACCAGAGCCAATATGTAATTCACTGTTGAGCGTGAGCGTCCCTTTAATCATCACCCGACGAAAAAGCTCATCCTTTGCCGACAGCGACGACATTGCTGGCGACCCCTTACGAGTGTATCTAGGCTGCTTGCCGGAGTTCTTCTGCTTACGACCGTTCCTGTTACGAGCCATTTCGCTCCTCCTTAGCAAGCTTTAGCGAGATCTTTCCAAACCCGTGTTCTGGTAGATATGGCGTGATTCTCCAATCAGGCAGATTCGATTGCGCATCACGGTCAGACCGTGCAAACGGCAGGCCATTACAAAGCCATTGATTCAATAAGTCCGCGCCTTCCTTCTTATTAACCATCAGCACAAACACGCTTCCGGCTTTGCTCAACCACTCAGGGCAATACGCCTGCCCCTTTTGGTAAACAGAGTGATACCACACACCACCTTCCCGATACTGCTGCGCGTAGAACGTCACTAACTCAAGCCCACCGGATGAAACACGTTGCCAGTATTGTTTGTACAGTTCTTTCAAAGACGGCCGCTCACCGCTTCGTTCAAAGCCAGAGGCAATCAGGCGGGCTTCTGTTTCTAAAGTAACAATCACCCTGTCCCCTACATCCAACGGCTCAGGCAAGGCTGATCCTGTCACGGGGAATAGCTCAATCTCTGTCATTGATGCGCCGGTTTTGCCAATGTTATCCAGGCCTTGTGCAAAGAGATCCTGCAAGTGCTTGAGTACCTCGCTGCGCTGGTTCTCTGGAACATGCTCCAAACCTATTTCACCCTGCCAGTGAAAGCCCGCTGGATCGACACATTCCATGCTAAATAACTGGCTCTCGCTGGAAACACCTCGTTGGTGATCAATCCCCGTGCGTACCAACACCAAGCGTTCCGGCTTTTTGTGACAAACATTATTTTGCTGTGTCGCTTTTTCCCAATGCTTACTTTTCCAGTCCGGCTGAAAGCGTGGCGCACCATGTAAACCATCCAGCTCTTTTGCAAATGCGTCTTCACTGTTTGCAAAATCCCATAGTTCGGGTTCATCCTCATTGGAAGATGATACCGCTACGAACGCCAGACTCAGTGGCAAAGCGGGGTTCACAGGCAGGAAGTGACGTTCGCCATCGTCCGATAACGCCTCCTTCACAGGTACTGCGTGCGATATGTGCAACTGGTCAAAGCACAATAAATCCCGCCACCCAGACGCTTTATCATCCCCACATGTGTTCGCCATCACACCTTTTATAACATGCCCGCCAATGACATCATCGGAGACAATGCGGTTACTGTCCGGGGTCTTGGGTTTGCCCACACAAAAGGGCCTGTCTGGCCTGAAACGAAAACCAATGCGGGTTTCGTTACCTTTGAGCGTATCACTTAGCAACGGAGCATCGGTTGAGGCTTCCTGAGAGGCTGGGCCTGTTGGCGAGGACTCGGTTAGTGAGTGTCCTTTCAGTTCCCCAAAGCCAATACCCTTCAGGCTTCCCATCGCTGAGATACTTTCCAACGCCATTGATAAATACCGCTTCAGATCAGCTTTTTCTTCTTTCTGCTTTTCGACATTCCCGCTTAGCTGTACCTTGATTTTTCCATGAAAAACGACATCACCACTTCCCACCGGAAAGCAGTCTTCAATAAACTGCAACGCGCCGTCTTTTACCTTTCCCGATGCCTCAATCTGAATACGATTGCGCCGACCAGACTTTGGTACATCACTTTGCAACAACCAAAACAAATCAAAGCGGATGCGTGACCGCTGATCACCCATTTTATCGTCGCCAGACTCACTTTTTGGTGACCTACCAAACCATGTTTCGGTGAACTTAATCAGCCTATTTCTCTTGGAGTCTTTTTCACCAAGCACCAAGACAAAGTTATCCAACGCTGCGCGGATATTCCCGCGAATCAAGCTGCCATTAAGCGCCGGTTGCCCGTGATAACGCTGCATGGCGACATCCGAACCAAACGCTAACGTGCCTGCGGCCTGAGATAAAAAAGGCGGCGCGAAGGTTAGTTTAAGGTCATACGACTGTGTTACATATTGCCTCATTTTTCCTCCTCCATGATGACCTGATAATCCCACAGTTCAATAAGGTGAAACCAAAACCACACCCGTTTTTTTGCGTCATCAAAATCATAATCAAATAAGGACTTTGCCAATGCTGGCAGGCTATTCTTTAGCCAAGCTTTGTTTTCGCTGACCTGATACATGCGTCGCTCTGCCTTAATCTGAGGGCTTGCGTTTTGCGCAATATCTTCCTTGTCGCTGGTAATCTCTGACCACTTTGCCGACACTGTCACCTCTGGCGCATCAGTTGCTTCACTGTCTTTCAATATCGTATCGGCTAATAAATATAGCTGGCTGGTGGTTAAGTAGCCCTTACGCTTGGCCTCTAATAGCTTCTCACGCACCGTTGTTTCCCAGTCACGAATTGCGGGTAATTTTTTTTCACGGCCGTCTGCGATTGCTGTGGTGTAACGGGTGTTGAAATACTCCGACATATCGTCATCGGTCGGGTAGTCCACTGATTCCAGCACCAGATAATCCCACGCATCGTTCTCACGCCCACCGTCACTGTCCTTCACTCTCTCGGCCAGATCATGGGCTAGTTTCTGGATAATACGGATAGGCTTATTAGCCTGACAAAATACGATACCCGCCGCATGGGTTAATGCTGGTAATTCTTTATCGGACGAGTCCAAATAAGTTGAGAGATTCCAGTCAAAGGCAAAAAAGCGTTGTAGAAAGTCAAAGCCTTCCCATGCAGGCATCACCAGCAGCATCTCATCTCCACCCCACATCAGGGTTTCCAGGGGAATAACGCCTCCGTTGGCTTGTGCCTCTAAATGTCGTTTGATTTCACCTGCCAGAAACCTGGCGCGCAGCTTTTTAATGGCTGAATCAAATGCTTGTTGTGCTTTAATTTCCAATGCCAAATCATCGGCTGCACTGTTGTTTTTGATAAATTCATCAACAAATTCACCCTGACGTTTACCAAAGTGATTACCATCCAGATAGATCACTGCCATTTTGTTTTGCAGTGATTGTGGATATTTCTGCTCGGTATCAGTACACAGTTCATTAAAATCTGATGCAAAGCAGCTAGCTGGCTGAGCATGTAACGCACTCATTAATGATGACCAGACTTCTGGCTGATTGGATAATTCCCGCTCGTAAAAAGCCTCTCGTTGATCCCGACCATATATCAAACGGGAATAAACCGAGGCGGAAAGCGATTTTTCACGATCTCCCTGAACCTTACTCGACCGTCCCTGACTCGCAATGCGCCGTCCTTCCAGCTCACAAACGCCCTCTCCAAGCGCATCATCCGGCTCAGTTCCTTCCCAGTCCGGCATAAGGGTAAAATCCTGAAGCTGGGCAATACGCAACTGCCCCCACAAACGCTGTTGCGCTTGTTTCAGTGATGAAGCCTCGCAGGACTGTAACTGAAATGTCAGATGACGGTAGTATTGATGCTGAGATAAGTATGTGGAAATTGCCGCCAGCATTTTTTCTGGCCGGCCTTCTGTTAGCAGAAATAAACCGGAAGATGCCCCCGTCGATACCGCAGACAAGATACCCTCAGGGCGATTATCACTATCTGAAAATTCTTTCTCAGTATCGGTAATTGCGGATTTGAATAACGCGCTTGTACCACGAATAACGCTGAGCTGATCGGTGTCGTACATGTGATCCAGCACATTGACACCTTCCAGCAAAATAAAGTGAGAACCTGATGACATATAGGCAGCCTATAACGGGGAAATTAAAACCGACCAAGCCGGAAAAATACCGGATAACTGGCCACACCCTATTATAAAACGCCTATTTCGTCTAGCCCCTGACCACTTTATCAGTCAGTAGTGTACCTTAACGGCTAACACCTCCTGCAAAAGCATACTTTTTACAATCTTTAAAATCAAACAGTTACAAGGTAATTTGGTGAACCTCCAATGGCATTCGCAAAATATGCTTATATTTCAACCAAAAAAACAAACCCTCGTACAGCCTAAGCTATTGATTTAAAAGGATTGGTGACTAAAATTTAACCCAAATAGTCAACCTTCCATCCTAAGTATTTGAAAAACAAAACACTTACCAAACACTTCTCACAACTCCGGCAAAAACCAGAACAGGCTCATCAACTTCTTAAAAAACAATGACCTGCTAATTAATAATCAACTCACCCTCTCCCTGATTCATTCAAAATCAGACCAGCAGCCTAGCATAAATAACTAACAATGCTGATTAGGTTTGTTTGATTTTTTACTTTTTTCGCCAAGTAAAGGCTCTGCCAAGCAGGGGTAAGAGAACCAGAAATATAACGGGCACCGCCAGCAGCAGCGATACCGCAATACCACACCGAATAGGTGTAAATGTACTACATGTATCTGGTATCGCTGATTCTCCTAACTTCATGGCCAAACTAGTCCACATTGATGACTCAGCTTTGAAAATATCATTAAACACAGGCAACAATGCGATTCCGGCAATCAAAATAGCAAATTTGTTGAGATTATCGGCTTTCTCATTCTGACGCTGCTCAAACTCCGC
The DNA here is from genome assembly GCA_002747455.1 of Pseudomonadota bacterium. GTDB lineage: Bacteria > Pseudomonadota > Gammaproteobacteria > Thiotrichales > Thiotrichaceae > Leucothrix. The sequence goes on from PDPG01000063.1 coordinate 10,166, forward strand.
ATGAAGATAAGCGTTCGTGCGATCTATTTCATCCTGCAACTGGGTAAAGTGTTGATCAACATTCAGACCTTCAAGCTGTCGGTCAAAAATAGCCTTTCCCTGCATTTGATTGGTGACATCCGCAAACCAGTATTGATTGGTAAAACAAATAAATTCACCCAGCAAGGCCCCAATATCCTCTGTATTCTTTTTTGAACCCTTGCCCGGTCGCAACTCTGTTGTTTTATCGGTAATCGCATGATCATAGCTGCGTAATGAGGTTTGGTAGAA
>PDPG01000021.1 GCA_002747455.1 Pseudomonadota bacterium
TACATATTTTTCATACAAGGCACATTTAGCCGCAAAGGCATTCATTACCCCGTTACCATTGAGCAAATACAGTGGCGGAATGGCGTTTTTGCTGTCAGGATTTTCATCAAACCCCATCGTTATCGCCAATTCCCGATACATCTCATACAGCTCGGGGAATTGATTTTTGGTCATTTCAATACCATTACTGACTTTTTGATAATACATAAAGCGAAGGACAAAAAGCCCTGCAATCGGAGTGAGCAATCCCAGTAATATTCCCGTTGACCAATCTTTAAGCTCACCATCAGTAGCGATAACAATTAAGCAGCCGATAGTGACCAAGGCTGTTAACACATAGCCCAGTATCAATAAAGGCATTTCCGCCTTATGACGAAATTCTGCAATAGTAGGCTCTTGAGCCTGTCGTGTTTTGTCGTTCATTGTCGTTAACTCCAACAGGATAGTGTTAAAATCTTCCGCCATTTTATCATTGCCCCGGCTGGAGCGGTCAAATTTGGGTAGAGAAACAGCCGTTGTATTCACAAAACCTTCAGTACATGGGCGCGTATCTGACCTTCACGCCGGTCATCGGCTTTTTCCTTATGCCGCTGGTCTTGCTCGCATCGTTGTGGTGGCTGCTGACAGCCAATGGTGGTGCATTGGGTACATTGCTGCTGAACTGGGCGATTGCGCTGGCTCAGTGGGCTGATCCGTCAATGGTGCTTTTGTGTAGCGGTGGATAAGGTGGGTCGCACTACAGTGATTCAATAAACTGCCTGATTCGCTTTGCAGCTTGAATGCATTGCTCTGGCTCAGCGACCAGCGCCAGACGGACGCGGTTCGCTCCCGGATTAATGCCATCTACCTTGCGTGAGAAATAACTCCCCGGTATCACGTTCAGGTTTTGCTGCTGGTAAATGTCGCGCGTGAAGCTAACATCATCAATAGGCGTTTTAGGCCATAGGTAGAAACTGGCCTGTGGTGTTGGAATATCCATTACAGGTGAGAGTATCGCCAGCACAGCCGCAAACTTTTCCCGATACAGGCGGCGGTTGGTGGCGACATGCACTTCATCCCCCCACGCAACTGTACTGGCGGTTTGGGTGTGCGGTGGCATCGCGCAGCCGTGATAAGTGCGATATAGCAGGAAGGCTTGCATAATCGCGGCATCCCCTGCGACAAAGCCGGAACGCAGCCCTGGTGCATTGGAGCGTTTTGACAAGCTATGAAACACCACGCAGCGTTTGAAGTCAGTATTTCCCATACTGGCTGCTACTTGCAGTAGGCCCGGCGGCGGATTGGATTCATCCAGATAAATTTCGGAATAACATTCATCGGCGGCAATAATAAAGTCATATTTTTCAGCAAGTGCCAGTAATTTTTTGATGTCACTGACCGGCGTAACGGCCCCTGTAGGATTACCCGGAGAGCACATAAAGAATAATTGGCATTGTGCCCAGGTGGCCTCATCCACCGCATCCAAATCGGGCAGAAAATTATTTTCTTCAAGGCAGGGCAGATACACGGGAGTTGCGCCTGCCAACAAGGCCGCACCTTCATAAATCTGATAAAACGGATTCGGCATCAGCACCTTGGCATCGGCTTTGCGCTCAATCAGACATTGTGTAATGGCAAACAAGGCTTCACGGGTACCGTTGACGGGCAGGATTTGTGTGTCAGGGTCAATGCCATGCTGCGGGAGCTGGAAACGCTGAATCAGCCAGTGGGCAATGGCTTCTCTTAACTCAGTGGTCCCTTTGGTGGCGGGGTATTGTGCAATTTGCGTCAGGTTATCTTGCAAGCTATCCAGAATAATGGCCGGAGTCGGATGCTGGGGCTCGCCAATAGAGAGCGATAGCGGGGTGAGTTCGGTGTTTGCTTGAACGCCTTGTTTGAGTTTTGCAATTTTTTCAAACGGGTAGGGCTGGAGTCGCTGCAAGTCTGGATTCATAGTCTGAGGCTGGATGATGGCAAAGGGCGGATTATAGCCTATCTATCCACCTCATTAACCGAAAAAAATGCCGTCAATTGACGGCACTTTGGGGGGTACAGCGTGTTAGATGAAGCCAATAGGCTTGTGACCTTGCCAGGGATGATTCCCCTGCCGCCAAATGCGTTGTGCTAATGTTGCGTAAACTCGGCGGAAGTCTGTGGTGTAGGCAACATTGCCGTTACTATCCAGACGCGTCAGATTAGGGTGTTGGCCGAATAAGCCACCACGAATACCGCCACCGAGCACAAACTGGGCAGAGGCTGTGCCGTGATCAGTACCACCGCCACGATTTTCCGCAGCACGGCGGCCAAATTCGGAATACGTCACAACCACTATATGATCCCACAAGCCATTTTGTTTCATGGTGCTGGCAAAGCGGGAAAGTGCGTGATCAAGCTGATACAGAACATTATTGTGTCGGCCAACCTGATTTGAGTGCGTATCAAAACCCGTTTGCGTTACTTTATAAACCGGCGCATCAATACCAGCGATAATCATCTGGGCAACAGATTCCAGGCTGTGGCCCAGCACACCTTTACTTCGTACACGCTTTTGGCCGTGTAAGCTGCGTGCCATTTTTTCCCGAAGCTGCAGCCCTACCTCATACAGTTGGTGCTGTGTTTGGGTTAGGTGTGCCAAGGCCGGCGTGGAATTGACGGGGGTTATTTTCTGAATTGCTTTTGACTGCTTAACAAACATGCGGGGACTTTGCATGCTGACGCTGTTGAGTTTTGCGCTATGCAGTGGGCCTAAGCTGCTGCCATCACGACTTACAGAAATGCCATGTAGACCTTGTTTCACTTTGGGTAATACATGCGTTAGCCAGCCATCTTCGATGGTTTGATTTGCGTTTGAGCCTGACGTCACGATGTCCATTGAGCGAAAATGTGACAATACACCCTGCGGATAACCAATCCCCTGAATCCAGGCCATATCGCCTTGGTTCCACAGTTTAATCAGTCCTTTCATGTGAGGGTGCATACCCATATTGCCCTGACCTAATGTCAGCACTTTTCGTTCATCAATGCGAATGCTGGGACGCAGGCGTCTGTAGGCTTCATCACGATAAGGCACTAGCGTATTAAAGCCATCATTACCACCTTTGAGTTCAACCAGTACGACAATCTTTTGAGGCGGCCGACCATTGGCGGAAAAAGCAATGCCTGGCATAAAACCAGCCGCTGAAATCAAGCTCGAATATTTTAAAAAATCACGGCGATCCATTATCTGTTCCTCGGCTGTTAATTAACCTGATAAGCAGGGTCTAATACCAGTGCGCGAACCAAGCGCTGTCGCCCCGGTTCGGTTGGTAGTGGCGTAATCGGATTAACCGGCAGCAGCCAGGTGATAAGTTCTTCATCGCTACACTTTGGCATGTACCGCATCAATCGCGCGTCATTTGCCTTGCGCAAATTCCCCCGCGTCAGGTTGGTCAACAGCCCAGTGCGGCGCATTAGTGATTGCGTGCTGATCCAGCTCTCGCCGCCATCCCAACCCTTCACGCTGGGGTGAGCGAACAGTGATTGCCCCATGAGGGCTAAATTGTGTGGCAAGTCGTTTTTACGCAGGCGATAAGGCAACATCCGCATTGTGCCGACGGCCAGCTCTACCGGGGACTTTATCAAGCCACCCATATTTGACGGATGCCAAAACGGATCACTGCTCAGCACTGCCATCAATAGCGTTTTAATATCATAGTTGGCGTTGCGAAACTGCTGTGCCCATTGACGTGTATAACCCGGATTCGGGCGAGAGGTGTTGATAAATTCAGACCACATTTTTTCAGCAATGGTCTCTGCCGTGCGCGGGTGTTTCAAGAGAATTTTTAAGATGTCATCGCCGGTAAAATTACCGCGCTTGCCCATGAAGGTCTTAACGCCGTTGTCGTGCAAATCTGCCCGATAGCGAAATTTACCACTGTGGTCATCAATGCTCCAGCCAGTAAAGGCTCTGGCGGCTTCCTTGATGTCACGCTCGGAATAATATTGAGTGCCGCCCAAGGTAAACAGCTCTAACAGCTCACGAGCAAAGTTCTCGTTCGGGTCACCTTTAACATTCTTGTAGCCATCCAGATAAATCAACATGGCTGGATCTTTGGAGATGGCAAATAGCAGATTGCCATAATTCCCCACGGCATGACGACGTAAGGTGTGGTTTTGCTCCAGCAATGCGCTGGGCTGTTTGGTCTGCTTAATGCTGGAGGGAAAGTGGTTGTGCCAAAACAACGTCATTCGCTCCAGAAACGGCGTTTTAGTGGTTAGCAAATGGTTAGCCCACCATTTTTGAATCGCCTGACCTTCATTTTTCGCCATGCGCTGCATATTGCGCTGGCGTGCCATTGAGTTGCGATTGCTGAGTGTCTTAGCCCAAGACGAAGTGCGTGGCTCACGCGGCGTTTTGTAGTCCACTGACCGTATGGTGTGGACAATGGCATCCCGTTTACTTAGATTTTTGTAGTGCTGGACGGTCTCCCACTCGGCACCGATACCAGTTCTTGACACTAAATGACGGGCTCCGAAAAGTCCTAGTTTCCCCATTATGTAATCACTCGTGTTGTTTTTGTTATTGCAGGATACGACAATAACAATTTCAGTTTGTTCACCCAAAAGATGCGGATAATAGCCAAATTGTTTTATACAGACTCATCACTATTTAGTAAGTATGTAATTAAGCAAGTTTATAGGGTATTATTTAATACCCGGTTGCGATATTAACTTGCTTTTAGTGGATATATTTCGCACATTTATCGAAGCATTCATAAAGCCGATAGAAATAATAAATTTTGAGATTGGCTCATCGCTCGGGGATACTAGCAACAATTAATTGTTTTTTGGATTACCGTTTGCAGATCTTTGATTAATATATGGTAATCTCATCTCGTGTTTATGCGTATCAAGGACAGAGTATGCAGCAAGTCATCGTATCTGGAACGGTTATTGACCACCAATATCAAATACAAAAAAAACTCAAGGGCAACACGACCAACTGTTGTTACCTCGCCGAAGATACTTCCCAAAGTAACCGATTGGTTATTTTATCCTTTCCGCGTATGGCGTTATTGACTCTGCCGGGTTTTGCAGATGTCTTCAAAGATGCGTGTCATAGCCTCACCGGTTTACGGATCAATAATGTAGCGAAGGTGCTGGATAATGGTGTTTATGAGTCTCGCCCTTATGCTGTTTTGCAATATATCAGTCATCAGCCGTTAGCGACTGTTTTACGGCACAATAAGGCATCTTCACAAACGTCATCATTAGATACGGTACTTGATTGGGCAACGCCATTGGCCGTGAGTTTAGATGAAATACACGAAGCTGATTATATGCATGGAAATATTCGGCCAGAGAGTATTTATCTTGGTGCTCAACAGTTAATTCTCGGCGACTTTATTACTGAACTTACATTGCAGCGCATGGGTAAATTTAAAAGTGCCGTTGATGCGTTGGATATTGATAATTATCTAGCCCCTGAATATCTAAAGAGTCACTACACGCCAAACTATGATCAATACTTATTAGCAACCTTGATTTATGAGGCGCTGGCAGGTCAAGCACCATTTGGTGGAAGTGGTAGCGGTGATGAGTATCGCATGAATGTGGCGACTCAAGTTCCTGAACCACTGAGTAAGCATCGTCCTGAGTTAAGTGCGGTGTCTGAGGTGTTAGCGACAGCCTTGGAGCGTAATCCGATAAATCGTTACAGCTCTTGCCGTGAGTTGATTAGCAAGCTGACAGCGGCGCAAGAGGTTACGCCAGCTATTGTGCCACTAAAGCCTGCGGCCAATACACAGTCTGTTGAAGCTGCGGGAGAGCTTGTTAAAGAGCCGATTATCACCTCGATTCGTCAGGAGGGCGGGGCACCCAAAAGCAAGAAGGGCTTAGTAATGTGGCTGGGGGGCTTGTTGCTTGGCTCTGTGGCAGTTGCCTACACTGTGATGAATAGAAATGAACCGAAGCAGGTGGCAGCACCTTCTTTAACAGCGCAGTCTCCGACAGAAAAGGCAGTGGTGATTCCAGTTAATGCTGAAGGGGCATCATCTGAGGGTGCAACATCAACAGCGGTACACGCGGGAGCCGCTCAGCAGGTGGTTAAAGGTGGCACTGATTCCGATACGGCTGGTAAGGCTAAGGCTGGGTCAAAGCAGCCAACGCAACCGACTGAGCAAGAACCATCACGTGCTCAGTCAGACGGTACAACACCAGCAAATGCGGGCGCTGATGCCGTAGATATTGCGGCCTTAAGCAATGTGATCAATCAGGCAGTAAATGCCGGTCAGCAGGAGTTTCTTGCCAGTCAACAAGAGCAGATGACACATAGGCAGGGTGAGCGTGAAGCTGACGCGAATGGTCGCCAGGAAGTCTCTGAAGCAACACGCCAAGCGCGTGAAACAGCACAGGCAAATTTAAACCAGGAATTGCTGACGGTTGAGGCATTAGTGAACCGGCGCGAAGCTCAGGCAAAAGCAGCCGCGGAGCGACGAGCAGCGGCAGAAGCAAAAAAGAAAGAAGAACGACAGGCAACAGAACGGCGACAGCAACAACAGGCGCGTCATCAATCGCAAGACGAGCAACAGACTCAGCATAATCAATCACAGCATGAGCAGCAGCCCAATACATCAGAAGTCAACACGGCCCACGCAAGGCCAGATTCGGAGCAGGCCAATACTGGCGCAGCAACGGAAGGCGTGGCGACCACTTCGGAGCAGGCTGGGTTGAGTGAACGTGAGCGGATTCGTGCGGTTAAGCAAAAAAAATTGGCAAGAATTAAGGCGATTACGGATAACTGTGTTATTGGCGGTAAAATTCACCGTGAAGCCGCAGCGGGTAATCTGGCCTTTGTCAAATCCTGTATGGCGGTTGGCGTTGACCCCAATATCGCGCAGAGTAATCGCTGGACGTTACTGCATATTGCCGCGCGTAGTGGTCATTTGAATATGGCTAAACTTTTGATTGCAAAAGGCGCTAGAGTCAATGCTAAGTCAGCTGAAGGTTTGACAGCATTGGATATGGCGATTTCGCAGCGAAAGGAAAAAATGGCGAATTACCTGAAAACACGTGGTGGGCTGAGGACGCAGCATTAAGTCTGCGTCCTACCAAGCGCTTACTTCTTACATTGCTTCGATTTTAGCCAACTGCTGCTGTAATTGATCCAGAGCGGCCTGTTGCTCGTCGGCTTGTTTGCGCACCTGAGCAACGATGTGTTCCGGGGCCTTGTCGGTGAATGCCGGATTGTTCAAACGCCCCAGTACGCCTTGAAGTTGCTTGTTGATCTTTTCAATTTCGCGTGTCAGGCGAGCGGTTTCGGCGTCTTTATCAATCAGGCCAGCCAGAGGGATCAGAATTTGCATGTCGCCCACCAGCGACGTGGCAGACTCTGGGGCATCGGAGTCACTACTTAACCACTCAACTGACTCAACCTTAGCCAATGATAAGATTTCCCGCTCATATTGGCTAAACTGCTGCTTATCCGCATCGGACCAGTTGTTTAGTAGGACGGGCAGCGCCTTGCCTGGCTTAATGTTCATTTCGGAGCGAATCTTACGAATACCAATGATAAATTGTTGAGCCCACGCCATACCTTGCTGAGCAGCGGGGTTGATCAGTGCATCATCTGCTTCAGGATAAGGCTGTAACATAATGGTATCGGCTTCGATGGCTAACAATGGCTTAATGGATTGCCAGATTTCTTCCGTAATATACGGCATGATCGGGTGTAATAAGCGAAGAATCGACTCGAATACGCTGACCAATGTGTAACGGGTGCCATGCTTGGCGGCTTCACTGACATCATCTGCAAACAGTACCGGCTTGGATAGCTCCAGATACCAGTCGCAATACTCATGCCATGTAAATTCGTACAAGGCTTTGGCAGCTAGATCGAAGCGGTATTTTTCGTAATGCTCAGTCACCTCTGCGGTGGTGGTTTGCAAGCGCGAAATAATCCAGCGGTCTGCTTGTGAGCACTCACGATGCGGATTGTTCAGGCCAATATCCTTGTCTTCAGTCTGCATCAGCACATAACGTGCAGCATTCCACAGTTTATTACAGAAATTGCGGTAGCCTTCGATGCGCTGCAAATCAAAACGCACATCACGCCCAGTGGAAGCCAGTGCCGCAAAGGTAAAACGCAGGGCATCGGTACCAAAGGCGGGGATACCCTCTGGGAACTGACGTTTTGTTGCCTTCGCAATGCTGTCTTTGGTGTGTGCCTGCATCAAGTTGCTGGTGCGTTTTTCCAGTAGCTCCGGCAAGCTGATGCCTTGAATGACATCCAGTGGATCAATGACATTACCTTTGGACTTAGACATTTTTTGCCCTTGAGCATCCCGCACCAAGCCATGAATATACACTTCCTTAAATGGCACCTCGCCATCCATAAACTTGAGGCCAAACATAATCATTCTGGCAACCCAGAAGAAAATAATATCGAAGCCGGTGACGAGCACATTGGTGGGATACCATGTTTTCAGTGCGTCAGTCTGTTCAGGCCAGCCCAAGGTGGAAAATGGCCAGAGGGCAGAGGAAAACCAGGTATCCAATACATCGTCATCTTGCTTGAGGGGCGTGTCTGCAGGCAGCTTATATTTGTCGCGTACTATGTCAGCGGTTTTGCCAACATACACCTTTCCAGATTCATCATACCAAGCTGGAATTCGGTGTCCCCACCACAGTTGACGGGAAATGCACCAATCCTGAATATCATTCATCCAGCTGTAATACATGTTTTTGTAGTTGTCGGGGACAAATTTGATGCGACCAGTTTCTACCGCCTCGATGGCAGGCTTGGCGAGGGGCTCAATTTTTACATACCACTGATCAGTGAGGTAAGGCTCAACCACTGTGCCAGAGCGATCACCACGCGGCACCATCAGGCTATGGTCTTTGACATCATCCAGTAGTCCTAAATTGTCCAGATCCGCTACGATGACTTTACGCGCCTCAAAACGATCCAGGCCTCGATAAGCTGCCGGGCAATCATCATTGATCGCAGCATCATCGGTAAATATATTGATCATTTCCAGATCGTGACGTTTACCCACTTCATAGTCATTGAAGTCATGGGCCGGAGTGATTTTTACGCAACCGGTTCCTTTTTCAGGGTCTGCATATTCATCGCCGACAATAGGGATCAAACGTCCCACCAATGGCAACTTAATAAACTTGCCGATTAGATGTTGATAGCGGGTATCCTCAGGGTGCACCGCAACTCCCGTGTCGCCCAGCATGGTTTCGGGACGGGTCGTTGCGACAATCAGGTATTCATCCGTGGCATTGCCATGATCATCGGCCAGAGGATAGCGAAAGTGCCACATGTGGCCATTTTCTTCTTCGTTCAGCACCTCAAGGTCTGACAGCGCTGTGTGAAGCACGGTATCCCAGTTGACCAAACGTTTGCCGCGGTAGATCAGTCCTTCATCATAGAGGCGTTCAAACACCTGCCCAACCGCTTCGGATAGGCCATCGTCCATGGTGAAGCGTTCGCGTGACCAGTCCGGCGATGCACCTAGGCGACGCAACTGCTGGGTGATAGTGCCACCGGATTCTTCTTTCCACTCCCAGACCCGCTTAACAAAGTCATCACGACCTAAATCATGGCGAGTTTGTCCAGCGGCATTGAGCTGGCGCTCCACCACCATTTGCGTCGCGATACCCGCATGGTCAGTACCGGGCTGCCAAAGCGTATTATCACCCTTCATACGGTGATAACGAATCAGCGAGTCCATAATGGTGTCCTGAAATGCATGGCCCATGTGCAAAGTTCCCGTCACATTTGGTGGCGGAATCATAATGCAGTACGGGTTGCCTTTGCCCGCTGGCCTAAAATAGCCTTGATCTTCCCAGTGCTGGTACCAGCGTTGCTCAATGTCCTGTGGGTTATACGTTTTATCCATGCGAGTACAGTCTGATAGTGATTCTGAAAGGGGCGGATTATAGCCCGAATCAGTCGTCAACGGCAGTGCTTATTCACATGCCAATCTTGACTGTCTCATGCACTCTTGCAACACCCTACAAGGACTTAGTGGTAATGAAAGCATTATCAGGCTTAGGAGAGTGCCTTGAAGTCGTCCTCTCGTGGTGTTTTACCGCCTTTGATTTTTTTGGCGGGCGGTATGTTGCAACGGCTGGCTTCCTGCCGAATTGCGTAAGCACGGCTTTGCGAGCCGATGGCATCTTGACCAATTGCGGACTCAAGCTCCTCAATCCGATCATTTAGTGCATTGATGTAACTGTGATTATCTGACGAGCCTGACTGTTTTTTGAGCTGGGGGTTTCCTGGCCTGACCAAGTCTGACACAACAGGAATATAACCAGATGATTTCGACGGGGGGAACGACATCTCTGAGCTTCCTTAGAGTTGATAGTACCTGAGATTATACCCTCTATCTCGATAATAGGCGTATCTTTTGCGACTACTGGTTAAAATATCTGGGGTTTGATCAAGAATTTCTCCCATTCGCTTGAAGCGAGAAAAAAATTTAGGTGTTTCGTTGGAGAGGTTCACCAGATAATCGCAGTGCTCAATCGGTTCAAAATCGTGTGCGATTGTTACCCGTTCTTGGTCAGCATGATCGGTCAAGGCGTGTGGGATGAAGCTGGTGGGGGACCATGTCCAGAGCAAATCATCCAACTGGCGCGAAGTGCGGTACGAGTCAGTATGAATATGAACATGGTAGCCTTTGTCATAGGCTTTTTGGGTCACGCGACAGGCAAGTAACAGCCTGTCGCGCAATGTGTCATTTTTACCGACGTAAAAACTGATTTCCGTCATTGAGCCTGATCAATCAAAAATTGCGTCAACAACGGCACTGGGCGGCCAGTGGCCTCTTTGCCTTGCCATGCTGTGCCTGCAATATCAAGGTGAGCCCAGCGATAGTCATTGGTAAAGTGAGCAAGGAAACAGGCGGCAGTGATGGTTCCGGCAGACTTGCCACCGATATTACCGATATCCGCATGTGCGCTTTTTAGTAAGCTCTGGTAGGTGTCATTCATGGGTAGCTGCCATGCTTGATCACCAATGGTTCTTCCTGCAGCCAGAATGTCATCGGCCAGCGCCTGATCGTTGGAGAGCAGGGCGCAGATTTCATGGCCCAAAGCAACAATACATGCGCCAGTTAAGGTAGCGATATCAATGACCAAGCGTGGTTTGTACTTTCCGACGTAGGTCAGTGCATCACACAGCACCAAGCGTCCCTCGGCATCGGTGTTGAGAATTTCAATGGTTTTGCCGGACATCGATTTAACAATGTCACCGGGACGGGTGGCGTGAGCACTTGGCATATTTTCCGCCGCAGCCAGTACACCAACCAGGTTGATTGGCAGCTTCATCTCGGCACAAGCCTTGACCGTACCCAGTACACTAGCCGCGCCGCTCATGTCAAACTTCATCTCATCCATACTAGCGCCGGGCTTCAGAGAAATACCGCCGCTATCAAACGTCACGCCTTTGCCCACCAGTGCAATGGGAGCCTGATCCTCAGCCGCCCCTTGGTATTGTAAAATAACCATTTTACCGGGCTGATCACTACCTCGGCTGACAGATAAGAATGAGCCCATGCCCAATTTTTCCATATCTGCTTCTTCCAGTATCTCGACACTCAAGGCATCGTAGTCATCTGCCATACCTGTGGCGGTTTCAGCAAGGTAGGTAGGGTTACAGACATTGCCGGGTTGATTGGATAAGTTACGCGATAATTCGCAGCCTTTGGCTAAGGCTTTGGCGGTATTCAGTGCATCGTCCAGTCCATCTACTGAGCCACTAAATGCGAGTGTTAATGTCTGATCAGCACCTTCTGATTGGCTGTCAGATTTATGTGCCGTGAACTTGTATTGGCTATCGGCTGCGCCCAAAACGCTTTGAATAATCGCGGTGTGAGCCTGATCTGCCAAATCATCGCCAAGATAGCTAATCAGGGAGGCAATAGACTGATTGCTTAAAGCCTTGAGTGCTGACTTGCTGGCTTTATTTAAAGCGAAGCCATCAAAACAGGCTTGATCACCCGCACCGACCAGCAGAATACGCGGGGTCTTGACGCCGGTGTTTTGGTATAGCAACTGTGTTTCCCCAGCCTTGCCCGTAAAGTCACCAAACGCCAAACATGCGGTAATAGCCCCCTGCGTTGCTTGATCCACTTCACTGGCAGCCGCCGAGAGTTGCTTGTCTTGGTAAATCGCTAAAATTAAGCAGTCACCTTCGGCCTGAGTCGCGGGAAGATTACTAATCGTTGAGTAGTTCATAAAACTTCCATTAGAGAGTGTTATTAGTGTGGTTTATTGTGCCATGCTTTATGAGAATAGTGCCATTTCAAAAATCGCAAAAAGGTTGAACACCCCATGCAAAATAATGGGCACCAGCAGAGAGCCACTAGCGATGCGTGCCATTGACAGGATGATGCCTAGAATAAAAATGCTGAAAATATCAAAAGCGCCGTATTGTGTGTGAATCATCGCCCAAGATGCAGCACTGAACGCAATGGCGGGGCCCGTACCTAAATAACTTTGCCGGATACCACTAAAGATAAAGCCACGGAACAAGGTCTCTTCAAAAATGGGGGCAAAGACCACAACTCCAATGAGTAAGAGCGGCACATTATCGGCACTGTCCCAAATACGCTGCATAAAGTCAGTTTGATTATGGGAAATCAGCCATGACACCAGTGCCAGCAACAACGTAAAGGCGATCAAAACCACCAGCCAGTTTATCAAGTCTCGAGAACGAAAGGGCGCAATGCCAAGGTACTGAGTTGGCGATAAGTTTTTCAGGTGAACCACTAAAATGACGAACAGAGTGGCGAATGTGCCGCTGACAATTTCGACATAGCTAAGAACACGGGCATCATATAGTAGTGATTGCACAGTAGTTTGCAGCTCGGCTTGAGTGGCGAACTCACTTAATCGCTCTGCTGCAAAGTACTGTAATAATGAACCTTGTAAAAAGACGTAAATCACCAGCGTCAAAAAGGCCAGAAACAAGGTCTGAAATAGGCTGATGGCTGGTTGTTGTTCAGGTGTTTGCATTATGATAGGTCAACAATAAAGGTATGTGAGGTTTTGTCATGCCACGCCTTGTTGTTTTTATCAATGAGTACCCAAAGAAAGCCGAGACCCAATGGAAGCCAGCTGAGTAGGGCGTAGCAAAAACGAAAGAAAGCTTGTAACCAGCTAATACGCCCGCCATCTTCGGCCAGCAGTTTGAGTTTCCATGCCCGCATTCCTAATGTTTGACCACCATGTGTCCAGAACCAGCCGTAAAACACAAAACTAAGAAAGACCAGATACACAAAGAAAAACTTGGCGACCAGACTGCCGGCAGCCACACTCTCAATGCCCAATAGACTACTCATTGCCGCCATACTGAAAAAACCGACAACAATCACAAATGACACCACCAACATGAGGTCGTAAAACATTGCACCAAGGCGTTTTAAAAAACTGGCTGCTTTATACTGGCTAGTCATTAGCGTGGCTCGGCGTTTAGAAAGTTACGTAGCATGTCATGACCATGTTCGCTTAAAATAGACTCAGGATGGAACTGCACACCTTCGATATCCAGTGTTTTATGCCGGATGCCCATGATTTCATCCAGAGAGCCATCCTCCTTTTCAGTCCATGCGGTAATCTCCAGGCAATCTGGAATGCTTTCTTTCTCAATCACCAGTGAATGATAGCGCGTGGCTGTGAACGGATTTTTCAGTCCTGAAAAAACGCCAAGGTTGTTGTGGTAAATAGGGGAGGTTTTACCATGCATAATTTCGGCAGCACGGACAATCTTCCCCCCAAACGCTTGACCAATGGCCTGATGCCCCAAGCACACACCTAGTAAGGGGAGTTTCCCCGCAAAGGTTCGGATGGTTTCCAGGGAAACCCCTGCCTCGGAAGGCGTACACGGGCCTGGTGACAGCATGATCCGCTCAGGCGCCATCGCGTAAATATCGTTAATACTAATTTGATCATTACGATGGACTTCCACCTCTGCACCCAACTCGCCAAGGTATTGCACAAGGTTGTAGGTGAAGGAATCATAGTTATCAATCATGAGTATCATATTGGTTTTACCCGCTTGATATTGTCCAGGCCATTATTGACCTGAGCAACGGCACTGACAATGGCACGCGCCTTGTTCATGGTTTCATCCCATTCAGATTGTGGAACCGAGTCGTAAACCACGCCAGCGCCTGCTTGAATATATAGGGTTTCATCTTTAATCACCGCAGTGCGAATGGCAATAGCAGTATCCATATTGCCGCTCCATGATAAATAACCCACAGCACCAGAGTACACGCCACGTTTTGTTGGCTCCAGTTCGGCGATGATTTCCATGGCGCGAATCTTTGGCGCACCGCTGACCGTACCTGCGGGGAAGGTGGCGCGTAGTACATCCATTGCGCTCATGCCTTTTTTTAGTTCACCGCGAACATTGGAGACAATGTGCATGACGTGTGAATAGCGTTCTACGCACATTTTTTCTGTCAGTGTCACGCTGCCAACTTCACTGACTCGTCCGGCATCATTGCGCCCAAGGTCGATAAGCATGAGATGTTCGGCAAGCTCTTTGGGGTCGGCCAGTAAGTCCTGTTCAAGCTGGAGATCTTGTGCTTCATCACTACCCCGCTTACGGGTACCTGCAATGGGTCTAACTGTGACTTCGTTAGCCTCAAGATGCACCAGAATTTCCGGCGATGAACCGACGATCTGAAAACTATCCAGTTGCAGGAAATACATATATGGAGAAGGGTTTAAGCTGCGTAGGCTGCGGTATAAATCCAGTGCACTTGCTTTAAACGGTATGCTCAGGCGTTGCGATAACACCACTTGCATAATGTCGCCATCACAGATGTATTCACGCCCTTTGCAAACGGCAGCTTTATAAGCCGCCTCGCCGAACTCAGAAGTAAAATCGGCTTCCGTAATATTCTGGATGGTGGCTGTGCTGTCAAGCGGATAGCTTAGTGGCTCGCGTAATTGCTCATGTAATGCTTGTAAGCGAGCCTGTGCAATGTCATAACCGTCGGCATCGGCATGGACGACTAGATACAGCTTGCCACTTAAATTATCAAATACCACGACCTCATCGGATACCATAAGCAAAATATCCGGTGTGCCGATAGGGTCTGCTTGTTTTAGGCGGGCCAGTTTTGGCTCAATGTAGCCAATGGTTTCATAACCAAAATACCCCACCAGTCCGCCAGTAAAACGGGGAAGCTCCGGTACATCTGGGGTTTTGCAGGCGTTTTGCTTGTGTTCAATCCAGGCTAAAGGGTCATCAACATCCAAGCGTTCGGTGACGTTATTATCAATCCGAATTTCAACGGTGTTTCCATGAATATGAATGGTTTCACGGCAAGGCAAGCCGATGATCGAATAACGACCCCATTTTTCGCCGCCCTGCACGGACTCAAACAAATAGCTGTATGGTGCATTGGCGAGTTTTAGATAAGTGCTGAGGGGAGTATCCAAGTCCGCCAGCACTTCACGGACAAGCGGGATTCGCTGATAGCCTTGCGCAACGCAAGCCTGAAACGTTTCTTTTAACATGACTTTAAACCTGTACTCACTACAAAATGTGGATGAAAAAACCGTGTTTAAGGGAGCTTCACCATCGCCAGTGTTTGTATAGGTCTAATAACATAATAAAAGTCCCAAATAGATTAGGCATGAGTCTAACTTTTCCGATTAATGTTGTCACGCTGAAAGATTTGGCGGCTTATACCGTAGCCAGTTGCTCTCTAAAAGACTGGCAAATGGAGTCGTAGACATTCGGGTCATTGTCGTTAGCGGCACCAAAAATTGCTGAACCTGCAACAAATGTATCCGCACCCGCCGCTTTAATTTCTGCGATATTACTCGCTTTAACCCCCCCGTCGATTTCTAGGCGAATATCCAGTCCTGAATCATCAATACGCTTGCGGACTTGCTGTAGTTTTTTAAGTGTTCCGGGAATGAATTGCTGGCCCCCAAACCCCGGATTAACCGACATCAGCAGAATCATATCAACTTTATCCATAACATAATCCAGTACATCCAGCGGCGTGGCAGGGTTAAACACCAAGCCGGACTTACAGCCCAGGCTACGAATCAGTTGTAAACTGCGGTCGATGTGCTCGGATGCCTCTGGATGGAAGGTGATGTACGATGCGCCTGCCTTGGCAAAGTCAGGGATAATCCGGTCAACCGGCTTGACCATGAGGTGTACGTCGATGTCGGCGGTGACGCCATGCTTGCGTAGTGCCTCACAGACCAATGGGCCAATGGTGAGATTAGGGACGTAGTGGTTATCCATCACATCGAAATGGATCATGTCCGCACCGGAGCGTAATACATTGTCAACCTCTTCGCCTAAGCGAGCGAAATCAGCGGACAGAATAGAAGGGGAGATACGGTCTGTCTGACGAGCCATGTGAATGCCTGAGGATTTTTAAAACGGCTAATGTACTAGAAATGACAGCGTATTGCATTGCTCAAATACGAAAAAGGCAGCCCGAAAGCTGCCTTGGTTCACGTCAATCATGTGGCCTTTACAGAGTATCCATCTCGATACCAAGACTCATTGTGCTGACATCGCCTTCATGCCCACCGGCTGTCTTAACATCACTGATGTTTTCCCATTCAGCACGGATTTTCATGCTTTCATTCATGCTAACTTTTGCACCAAAGCCGTAGGTCATTGAGAAACCAGACTCATCACCATCAGAATTATCGGAGGACCATCTTGCCGCACCAACTTTACCTAATGCCTGTACGCTATCATTGATGTCATAAGTACCAACAGCATTGACAGAAAAGGCGGAAATTTCAGAAGTTTGAACGCTTCCACCTTTAGTGTGGCTGATGTCGCCGATATTGTGGTAGCCCACTTCAGCATCAATCATGTCAGTAATTTTATAGCCACCGTAAATCTTCCATGACGTGTCATCATCGGAGCACTCTGAGGCTCCATTGCAAACACCATCGGCCTCCGATTGACCGAACGCTCCACCAAAGAAGACATCTTCGAATAAATTGCCATCACCACCTACGTTATCAAACAGGGCTGCGTGTGCAGGCAGTGCAGTGAATAAAGGGAATAAAGCTGTGGCTAAACCAATTTTTGTTATTTTTTTCATGGTTAGGGTGTCCAAATTGTGGGGTTATTATTTTAAATGACTATTTTACCAGCACTGGCTAATGCCAGCGTTTGATATAGTAAGTATGGGCGGCTCCATTTGTAAATAAGTGCTGGATAAGCGGAGTGACCACTGGTCTCTTATTCAACACTCATGGAAGTGCTTGCAACACTGAGGAAGCTTGAACCACCGCACGATTTAAGTCGATAATCTCAGTTACGTCATTTACCGTGCTATTTTAAGAATTTTGGGGGCTTTATGAACAAAAAAACACTGCTTATATTCATCGCGGGGTATGTTCTTTTATTTGGCCTCCCCGCATGGGCAAGCGAAAAGCTGAAGGGAGGCTTTATCGTCACCCAACAGTGTAAGGCGTATAGCTCTATTCGTAAGAAAACCAATCCGGTGGATTTAGTGGTTGGCCGTAAGTATCGGGTAGTTGCCAAGAACAAACCATCGCCGAGCCATTACCGGATTATTGTTGCGGAGAGTCGTTCACAAAACAACTGGGTTGCGGTGGGTTGTGGTCGCTTAGTCGGTGCAACACAACCCACCCCGGAAACTCCCCATGCTTCGGGTAAAACGTATTTATTGGCACTGAGCTGGCAGCCTGGCTTTTGTTTGACGCATGCTAGTAAGCGGGAATGTCAACGTGCGAGTAGTACCTCTTACTCCGCAAGGCATTTATCGTTACATGGGTTGTGGCCCCAGCCGAGAAACAATACTTATTGTGGCGTTAGTGAGACAGACCGCAGCATTGATCGTCGTAGTCACTGGGGTTTATTAAAACCACTGACGTTAAGCGCAACGACCAGAAGAGCACTGAGTAAGGCGATGCCCGGTCATCTTTCCTTCCTTCAGCGACATGAATGGGTTAAACATGGCACGTGCTACAGTCAGACAGCGGAGCAATATTACGTAGACTCCATACACTTAACTCAGCAAGTCAATGCCACGGCGGTGGATGAATGGCTGACGCAAAATAAAGGCCAGTCTGTTACCTTGTCATCTATCCGTAAGGCTTTGGCATCATCCGTGGGGGAGCAGGCTGCCTCAAAGGTGGCACTTCGCTGTGGCCGGAAAAACCAGATCACTGAGCTATGGATCGGTTTACGTGGCAATATCAAAACCACGCCGCTTCGACAGTTAATGGAGCAAGGAGATACCCCTCAATCGAACTGTCAAGCCGGGGTCGTGTCCCGTTATTAAACACAATGTATTCCCTCTATCGGATGCAGGTTGGTTAGCCTGCATCTGGTCTGACGGCGATTGCGGTTCTGAAGTGACCTTATTAAGCTACGGCTAAGCCTGAGATGCTCTGGCTGCCCCAAATTAGTGTCAAATTAAGGTACAATTCACCCTATGAATTTTTCTAAGCCTCTCAAAATTTATCCAACAGCGATGCATGCCTGTTCATACCTCCCCGGTCAGGTGGCCAGAAATGCTGTGGTAGACCCCGACCTCGCGATGACAATGCTGGTGTATGATTATTTGATTAAATCCGGCTTTCGTCGCAGTGGTAATCAGGTTTATCGGCCATATTGTGAGAGCTGTAACGGCTGTATTACCACGCGAATTGCGGTGAATGAGTTTAAGCCGGATCGTAGTCAGCGTCGTAATGCAAAGCAAAATCAGGATTTGCAAGTCATCGTTAATGCCAATGGTTTCAAGCCTGCTTATGCTGGAATGTATGCACGTTATGTGCAGAGTCGTCATAAGGATACTGAGGTCGATGGCGTAGAAGATTTCTTAACAGCTCATTGGTGTGACACCCTGTTTGTTGAGTTTCATGATGCGGAGGAGCTGATTGCTGTTGCCACTATTGATAAGTTGGCATCAGGGCTATCCGCTGTCTATACCTTCTTTGATCCTGAAAAAGGCAGCAAGCGGGGTTTGGGAGTTTTTGCATTGCTGTGGCAAATTGATTACGCCAAACAACTGGGGTTGGATTATGTGTACCCCGGCTACTGGATTAAAGACTGCCGCAAAATGAACTATAAAACCCGTTATCAGCCGCTTGAGGGCCTGGTACATGGTGTCTGGCAGCCGTTGGAAAAGCAATAAATAAAGCCTCACGAGGCCAATAGCGGGGTGTTATTCAAGGTTAATTTGGTTATGATTCGCCTTTGTTTTTTACTGCGGGATTAGGCTAAATGCAGAAGTTTCAGATTGAAGGTGGGGTAGCACTGGAAGGCGATGTGATTATTTCCGGTGCTAAAAATGCCGTATTGCCCTTACAAGCCGCCACACTGCTGGCAGATGGGCCAATGGTTATTCGCAATGTACCCCGCCTCAAAGACGTAAGAACAATGGGGGCGCTCATAGAAGGTATGGGTGTCACCGTGGTGGTCGATGATGACAATAACTTCTCGACAAATACTGATACGCTTAATAGTCAGGTTGCGCCTTACGATCTTGTCAGAACCATGCGAGCTTCTATCCTGGTACTAGGCCCATTATTAGCACGTTACGGTAAAGCTGAAGTATCTCTACCAGGTGGCTGTGCCATTGGTTCACGTCCGGTTGATATTCATCTGTCTGGCCTTGAGGCGATGGGAGCGACCATTACGGTGGAAGAAGGCTATATTCGTGCAGAATGTGATCGCCTGAAAGGTGCGGAATTCACCATGAATAAAGTCACGGTGACAGGTACTGAAAACTTACTAATGGCCGCAGTATTGGCTGAAGGGACAACCGTATTAAACAATGCCGCACTGGAACCTGAAGTGGTTGATCTGGCAGACTGCCTGATTGCGATGGGGGCAAAAATTGAAGGCGCGGGCACTAATACGATTAAGATTGAAGGTGTCGATTCCTTGAAAGGTGTCGAATATGCTGTTTTGCCTGATCGCATAGAGACCGGCACCTATCTGGCTGCCGCAGCCATTACCGGCGGTCGAGTGCGTTGTTTGCATGCCGCACCTGATACGTTAAAAGCGACGCTCGGTAAGTTCCGCGAAGCGGGGGCGAAAGTGGATACTGGCGATAACTGGATTGAGCTGGATATGCGTGGCCGCAAACTGAAAGCTGTGGATATTCAAACTGAGGAGCATCCGGGCTTCCCGACCGACATGCAGGCGCAGTTCATGGCCATGAACACCGTCTCACAGGGTATCGGGGTGATCGTTGAAAATATATTTGAAAATCGTATGATGCATGTTGCTGAATTAATGCGCATGGGGGCAAATATTCGCTTAGAAGGGCACACGGCTATTGTCGCAGGCATGCCAAGCTTAAAAGGTGCGCCAGTGATGGCCACTGACCTTCGCGCATCCGCCTCATTGATCTTGGCAGGCTTGGCGGCAGATGGGGTTACGATTGTCGATCGCATTTACCATACGGATCGTGGCTACGAGTGTATTGAGCAAAAACTCACTGCGCTGGGCGCGCGGATTACGCGCATTTAAGCGACAAGGCTGGATAATACCATGACAGATACGATAACCATTGCACTTTCCAAGGGGCGTATATTTAAAGAAACCATGCCACTGCTAAAAGCGGCAGGTATTGAGGCGCTGGATGACCCTGAAACCAGCCGTAAGCTGATTCTGGATACCACACTTGAGCACGTGAAACTGGTGATTATTCGGGCGACCGATGTGCCAACTTATGTTCAACATGGTGCTGCGGATGTGGGAGTGGTTGGCAAGGATGTATTGATGGAGCACGGTGGCGATGGTCTTTATGAAATGCTGGATTTAAAGATCGCCCGATGCAAATTAATGACGGCGGGCTTAAAAGATGTGGCACTGCCTGCCGGACAGCTTAAAGTGGCAACTAAATTTGTAAATTGTGCTCGCCGCTATTTTGCAGGTCAGGGGCGGCAAATTGAAATTATCAAGCTGTATGGTTCAATGGAGCTGGCGCCGATTGTAGGCTTGGCAGACATTATTGTCGATGTCGTCGATACTGGAAATACCTTGCGTGCCAATGGCTTAGTACCGCAGGAACACATGGCGGACATTAGCTCGCGCATGGTTGTAAACAAAGCCTCAATGAAAATGAAACATGCAGCATTACAACAGATACTCGATCAGGTTGCAGGGGCAGTGACCACGAGTTAATAGGACAGAATTTATGACACACAATACGGATGACTTGCGTATCACTGACATGGAAGAGGTGACTTCTCCGGCTAAAATTATGCAAGAACTCCCCGTTACCGATAAGGCGGCAGACACGGTATTTCAGGCGCGTCAGGAAGCACATCGTATTATCAAGGGGAAAGATGATCGTTTATTGGTTGTGGTGGGGCCTTGTTCCATTCACGACACGCAAGCCGCACACGAATATGCTGACCGTTTGCTGCGATTAAAGGATGAACTCAAGGATGACCTGCAAATTATTATGCGGGTGTATTTTGAAAAGCCGCGCACCAGTGTTGGCTGGAAGGGGTTGATTAATGACCCTGACATTTCCGGCGAGTTTAATATTAACAAGGGCTTGCGTGTAGCGCGTCGCCTGTTGGTGGAACTCTCTGAAAAGGGAATGCCAGCAGCCACTGAGTTTCTTGATCTGATCTCACCGCAATATGTGGCTGACTTAATTAGCTGGGGCGCGATTGGCGCACGTACCACTGAAAGCCAGGGACACCGTGAATTGGCTTCCGGTAGCTCTTGCCCGATCGGCTTTAAAAACGGTACTTATGGTAATGTCGATATTGCCATTAATGCGATTAAGGCAGCAGCGAATCCGCACCATTTTCTATCAGTGACCAAGCAGGGTCATTCGGCGATTTTCACGACTTCCGGAAATGAAGATTGTCACGTTATTTTACGGGGTGGACTGCGCCCTAATTATGACTCGGTGAGCATTGAGGAGGCGTCAAATGAGCTACGCAAATCGGGTTTATCGCCCTCTTTAATGGTGGACTTTAGTCACGCGAACAGCCGTAAAAATCATAATAATCAATTGAAAGTGGCCGCTAATATCGCTAATCAAATCAGTAGTGGAAGTTATGAGATTAGTGGTGTGATGATTGAGAGTCACTTGGTGGCTGGCAATCAGAAAGGAGAGGGGGTTGATAAGAGTACCCTAACTTATGGTCAAAGTATTACCGATGCGTGTATTGGTTGGGATGATACCGATAAAGTATTGCGCCGATTGGCAGCAGCAGTACGCAAGCGTCGTGAGGTGACACAGGAATGGATATAAAACGCTTACACACTCAGGACGATACATTCTGGCCTGAGTTAAAACAGATGCTGGAGTGGGAAACGGTATCCGATCAGCAGGTTTTTAACACGGTTAACCAAATTTTGGCGGCGGTTCGTGCGCGCGGTGATAGTGCATTGATTGAGTACACCAATCAGTTTGATCGTATGCAAACGAAGTCCATGAGCGAGCTGGAGATTGGTCAAGCGCGTTTACAGCAAGCGCTGGATAATATCCCCGCCGAGCAACGGGAAGCACTACACCTTGCCGCATCACGTATTCGTCATTATGCCGAACAGCAAAAACTGGAGTCTTGGCAGTTTACAGAGGCAGACGGTACGGTTTTGGGACAGCAAGTTACCCCATTAGATCGGGTTGGTTTGTACGTCCCCGGCGGGAAAGCGGCTTATCCTTCCTCTGTGTTGATGAATGCACTACCTGCAAAAGTCGCCGGTGTTAAAGAATTGGTGATGGTTGTGCCAACACCAGATGGTGAAGTCAACGAGCTGGTGTTGGCCGCTGCGGCAGTTGCAGGCGTTGATCGTGTTTTTACGATTGGTGGTGCGCAAGCGGTGGCGGCTTTAGCCTATGGCACTGAAACGGTACCACAGGTGGATAAGATTGTCGGCCCAGGGAATATTTTCGTGGCCACGGCAAAACGTATGGTGTTTGGTACCGTGGGTATCGACATGATTGCCGGCCCATCCGAAATTTTGGTGATGTGTGATGGTCAGACCAATCCCGACTGGATAGCGATGGACTTGTTCTCGCAGGCTGAGCATGATGAAAATGCCCAAGCCATTTTATTGACAACGGATGCCGAATTTGCCGAAAAATTGCAGCAAAGCATCGACCGACAGATTCAGGAAATGCCACGTGCTGAGATTATTCGTGCCTCGTTGGAAAGCCGTGGCATGATTATCGTGGCAAACGATATGGATAGTGCGATAGAGGTTGCGAACTATATTGCGCCGGAGCATTTGGAATTATCGATTGCCGATGCGATGGCGGTATCCTCACAAATTCATCATGCGGGAGCCATCTTTATTGGGCGTTACACATCCGAGTCGCTGGGTGACTACTGTGCTGGCCCAAATCATGTACTGCCCACATCACGCACCGCACGTTTTTCATCACCGCTAGGTGTATATGATTTTCAAAAACGCTCGTCTTTAATTGCTTGTTCTGCGGACGCAGCTTCACATTTAGGGAAAACGGCCTCAGTGTTAGCGCGTGGTGAGGGCTTGGTGGCTCATGCCCGTTCAGCCGAATACCGCATAAAGGATTGAGATGGTTGCACTAAAGGCATTGATTGATACGGCGGATCGTGTATTAGACACCAGCCGTTTTAAGGACTACGCACCGAATGGTTTACAGCTGGAGGGCAAGCCGGAGGTTGCGCACCTTGTTTCCGGGGTGACAGCCAGTCAGGCACTGATTAATGCCGCTATTGAGGCACAGGCAGATGCCATTCTGGTTCATCATGGCTGGTTTTGGCGGGGTGAAGATCCGCGAATTGTGGGGATGAAAAAGCAACGTATCAAAGCATTGCTTGAGCATGATATTAGTTTGTTGGCCTATCATCTGCCTTTAGATGCACATCCCGAGCTGGGTAATAATGCACAGTTAGCGAAACGCTTGGGGATAACCTGCGAAGGTACCATGAACACCGAAGGTGTGGGAAATTATGGTTATTTTGAAACAGCACTAAGTGTTGATGAACTCACTCAGCAAATTCAGCAAAAATTAACACGTACTCCGACAGTGATTGTGGCAGGTGAGCACCCTGTTAAAACCATCGCGTGGTGTAGTGGCGGCGCGCAATCGTATATCCACCAAGCCATCGCTTTGGGTGTAGATGCGTTTATCAGTGGTGAGATTTCTGAACAAACTACCCACGAAGCCAGAGAGAATGGTATTCATTATTTTGCGGCAGGTCATCATGCCACAGAGCGTTATGGTGCGCCTGCATTGGGTGATTATTTGGCTGAAGCGCTAGCTATCCGGCATACGTTTATTGATATTGATAATCCGGCCTGAGAGTGTGTTTGCTGTTGCTGCTTACCAGTCGATGGTAAAGGTCATGTAATAGCTGTTCTGATTCGTTTCGGGGTAGAGTAGGCGGTATTTGAAGCCGTCTTTTCCTATGTAGTCTGTCTGTCTGATTCGGGTATTTTTATTATTTAGCGCAACATCGTCAAAGTATCGTGTCCTTCTTTCCGTCAGGTTAAACGCTGTTTTCAGGCGTTTGTTGATCTCATTTCTACTAAACAAGACATTTGTGCGATTACCAACCAGCACATCCGCCGTACAGTCTAATTGCTGTGGAGTGACAGCGTAATCAATGCCATCAATAAGAATCTCATAGGCATCCTGAAACTGCGGGTTTCTTTTTAGTCCACGACTTTCCAGAGCGTTGACCGCACCTCTCGGGTTGTGTTTGTAATTAAAACAGAAGTCATTAAATATTTTGACAAACTCAGTGAGATGGGTATTTGGAGCGGCTGATACATGGAATGACATTAAGATTAATGCAGCAGCATATAAAGTTTTCATTACCTAGATGTTCCTGGTGCGAATGGGAGCGACACGATAAGACTCGATTGTATCGACATTTCGACATTTATGCATCTTGTAGCAACGCGTATGTTAACAAATCGTTTTTTTGAATACCGATAGATCCAATTTCATACCCAATCAGATCGGGTATTCCGTTCCAGAATCAACCTAAGTATTTGACTGATAAACGCTCCGCATTTTCTGCGGCAGAATGACAAGCAGGTTGAATACTTTTCTCCAAGGTTTCCAGAATCTCATTGCTCAACCTGAAATTCTCCGACACACAATCCTCTGTAAATTTTATCCACTGAGATTGGGCGGACTGTAAATCGGCAGATGTCACGGCGACATTAAGATCATTTAGGTGATGCAGCCCATCTTGCCAAGCCCTGACAACGGAGTGATTTATATTCATCCAACCCTTCCAGAGAGCTTGATTACCCTCCTGAGCAGCAGCAATTTTTTCAAACATCATGGTCTGGGCTTCTTGCTCTTGCCAACGAGGTGTTGCCGCACCTTGCTGCATAAAAGCATTCCGATAAAAAATGGTTTGGGCGGAGGCAAGACCTAGCTCAGAAACTGTCATTCCTAATTCCATGAATTTATTAAGTGTTTCAACGCCCTTCCGGTATAGTTGCATGGTTATTCCCCGCGCCAAATTGCTGGTTAGATTGATTATATCCGCGTGCATTGTCGGACACGGCGGGATTATATGGCGCATCGCAGCGCGTGTATATATTAACTCTTGTTAATGGCGGCACTTGTTTTACTACAGATGTCATATTGTTGAAAATTACAGCATGGGACTAACTGGTCAGTGAGTAGCTGATTTTGCAGAATTATCATCGCCCTCCAATTGCTCTGACTCCCCACAAGTGCTGATACTATTGCGTAATAGTTGATTAATATGCTTTCTTGATCGCTCCAGTCGCTTGAATAGCTCCCGCAATTCTTGCGTGTTCAATGAGCCGTTGGCACGCATTGTTTCCTCAAGCATACTGATTTCATCTTGCTCCTGAGTGAGCTTTTTGAGCTCTTTGGGTGTCAGCTTACCAAGTTTCACCCCTTGACTAATGGATTTTGCCTGTTGTGATTGAACAGCATTGATACGCCCAGCAGTAATGTCTTGACCTTCATCACTCTCCGCCATACAGGATACTGGCAAGAATATGAATATTGATGCAAACATATATTGATATATTTTGTTGTTTTTCAATGGAACGTACCTCTCGCTGAGTCTGATATTTTTGAAGAAATATGAAACTGAGTATAGGTGATATTGTTTACTAATAAATCATTTTTATTGATAAATATCTTATATTGTCTGGTATTTAACTATTTGATTTATTGGCACACAAAAAAGGCATTATCGAAATAATGCCATGTAATTTATTATTGTAATAAATATTTTTTATTATTAATCAGTATCCACTATTTTTAGCATCAGGATGCACACCCACCAAAGGACATGACCTGAGAATAATCTGGCGACCTGAAATTAGTCGGGAACGCACACAACGCATACCACGGCTGGCGGCTGAATGTATGTTGATTGCTGGTAAACTACCGATACAGTGTTGGCCTGTTGTTGTCGAGCCTGCCGAGCCGCCGCTGCGGCCTGCTGTGCTGCACGCTGTCTGGCAGCCCGCGCCTGTTGTGCGGCCAACTGCTGCTGTCGAATGATCTGTGCTTTTCTTGCTTCCGCAGCCTGCTGCCGTCTTTTCGCTTCAGCGCGGCGCTGCTGGTTTATGCGGCGCTGGTTCTCTAATGCTTTTTGTTGTCTGGCGCGCTGCTCTTGCAGGAACTTTTGATTATTCTGGTGATTCACCGAGATTCTTGGAACAACGTAGGATTCCTGATGCGTGTGAACCTGAATAATCTGGGGATTATCAGGCACACATATCACATGTCCGTATGACTGCGCACTGCCCAATAACACGGCAGCACCCATGCTGAGTAATGACAAGGACTTAAACATCTTATTATCTCCGTCTATTCGGGGTTATGTTAAAGAGGCGGCACATCCTGTACCGCTCACTCATTAAGACGGCAGTTACCTTGGCAAGTTCGCAATTGATTAAACATCATGCAGATAACTATTGATTATCAGACAATCAACCCTTGATCATGGTGATAAAATAAGCTTTTAGCCTTGCTTTGATAGCCAAAAGTCCACCCCCTGAGCATTTAATTGACTATCCAGGGCGACCAGCTTTTTAACCTTATCATCCGGTTCAGTGCCGCCCAAACGGCGATACTCGCCCAATAAGTAGGCGGTAATTTCCTGATGAATAGTCTCAGCACGATTCTCAGCAAGCTGACGGTGTTTCTCTGCAATTTCCAGATAGCGATCAATACTATGCCTCAGTTGTGCTACAACATCATCGGTTGGCGTAATTCGACCAAAATGCGTCAAGTTAAACGCATGAGGCTTTAAGGATAACAAGCGATTAATGCTGGCGTGCAGTGCGTCAGGATCAAATTGCACAGGAGTCGTTGTGGCAAAGAGTAAAGGGCCAGACGGTGTGCTTAGGGCAGGGTAGCTGATGCCAAAGGTGTCACCGGAAAAGATAGTATTGCTCCGTAAATCATGGATGCAAAAGTGGTGGCGGGCATGTCCAGGAGTATCGTAAAAGCGCAGGGTACGACCGGCCAGAGTCAATTCAGTATTATCAGGTGCTTCAATAACCCGTGCTTTATCAATAGGTTTTAATTCCCCGTATAGTCTTTTAAAGGTCTCCTCACCATAAACCGCAGTCGCGCCAGCAATTAGCTTGGTGGGATCAATCATGTGACGCGCACCTAAAGGATGTACCACAAAACTTGCCTTTGGGCACAGCTCCATGAGTGTTCCGGCTCCGCCTGCGTGATCTAAATGCACATGCGTCGGGATGATATAACGAACGGCCTGTTCATCAAGACCATATTCATTAAGCACGGACAAGATGATCGGTGCGGTGTGACAGGTCGCGGTTTCAATAATGGCACACTCATTACCTTCGATGATGAGGTAGACAGACGCAACCCCTGGACTCATGTATTCGGCATCAATGTGGATGATACCATCCCCCAAATCGGTAAACGTGGCAGATGTTGTTGTCATGGATTTCCTCCTCCGGAATCAATAGAACAATATAATTGTTGTGCTACAATCGCCTCAACCAGATAGTTAGCGAGCTTGTACAATGGATTGTGATGTATTTTTTGTGTCGGAAGGTACCGGTATTACAGCGGATGAGCTAGGCAGTAGTCTTCTGTCACAGTTTCCTCAGTGTAACTTTAATAAACGCTATCATCCATTTATAGATACCATTGAAAAAGCAGAGAAGTTAGTGGCTTGTATCAATGAAGTGGCTGAATCACAAGTGACCAAGCCGTTGGTATTTGCGACAATGGCTAACAAGGAAATCAACAAGATACTGTCTACTGCTAATGCAAATTATTACGAGGTATTTGACAATTATCTGGACAAGATTTCCGCGAATCTCGGCGTGCCGCCCAAGCGCGAGTCGGGGTTGATGCACAGTCTGGTGAATGAGCGCCAGTACGATGCGCGAATTGATGCGGTGAATTACACGCTGGCACATGATGATGCCATGGTGCTCAAGGGGCTTGATGAAGCAGATATTATCATGGTGGGTGTCTCCCGCTCTGGCAAAACCCCGACTTGTCTGTATCTGGCCCTAAAGTATGGCATCAAGGCGGCAAATTATCCGCTGACCAGTGATGACTTTGACCGCCATCAATTCCCGAAAGAAATCCTGAAGTATAAAGAAAAATTAATTGTTACCACGATTAGTCCGCAACGCTTGCACCATATCCGTGAAAAACGCCGTCCTAACAGTCGTTATGCCTCCATGCCGGTGTGTGCATCCGAGATTAAAATGGCGATGGATATGTATGATCGTCACGGACTTTCCCCATTGGACGTAACCTCACAATCAGTTGAAGAATTAGCGACGCAAATAGTCAAGATTTACCGCCGCTTTAAGGATGTTGATTAATTAAAGTGTGCAATTTACTCTAAGCCACCGGGGTTGATATATCCACCCCTGAGCCATATCCCAGTCATTACAAGGTACATCAAAGGTATACCATGAAAAAATACATTATTTGGCTAAATCAATTAGGCATTCACGACATTGACCATGTAGGCGGAAAAAATGCCTCACTCGGTGAAATGATTCAGAATTTAACCAAGCTTGGGGTGAAAGTTCCGGGTGGCTTTGCAACCACGTCGGAGGCTTATCAGGAGTTTCTGAAGCATGACGGTTTGAATGACCGGATCAATGCCATTCTGGATGAGCTGGATGTTGATAACATTTTGGAGCTAAGTAAGGCAGGGGCACAAATTCGCGAGTGGATCATGAATATTCCGCTACAGCCAGCTTTTGAGGCAGCAATTGATGAAGCCTATGCCAAGTTAGAAGAAGAATATGGCAAAGATGTCACTTGGGCTGTGCGTTCGTCGGCCACGGCTGAGGATTTACCCGATGCTTCCTTCGCCGGTCAGCAGGAAACCTTCCTGAATATACACGGCTTGGCGGACATCAAAGTTGCCATTCGCCGTGTGTTCGCATCCTTGTTTACGGATCGAGCCATTGCTTACCGCGTCCACCAGGGTTTTGATCATGGACTGGTATCATTGTCAGCCGGTATCCAGAAAATGGTGCGCTCGGATATTGGTGCCAGTGGTGTCATGTTCTCACTCGATACAGAGTCAGGTTTTGACAAGGTTGCCTTAATCACAGGTAGCTACGGCTTGGGAGAAATGGTAGTACAGGGTGCAGTTAATCCAGATGAATTTTATGTCTATAAAGACACGCTGGCCGCAGGTAAGCCCGCTGTACTGCGCCGTACTCTGGGAAGCAAGCTAATCGAAATGGTTTATGACGAAGCCGGTGATGAGCCCGTCAAGGTTATTGATGTGGATGCAGAGCGAAGTCGCCGCTATTGTATTAATGATGAGCAGGTGGAGGCGCTGGCACGTCAGGCGGTGATTATTGAACAACACTATAAGCGCCCTATGGATATTGAGTGGGCACTTGATGGTGTGGATGGTGAATTGTACATCGTTCAAGCACGACCAGAGACTGTTCAGAGTCAATCTGGAAATGTAATGGAACGCTATGAATTAAAAGAAAAAAAATCGGCCATTGTGGAGGGGCGTTCAATTGGTTCTCGCATCGGCTCCGGTACTGCCAAAATCATCATGAGCATTGATGACATGGATCATATTCAACCGGGTGATGTGTTGGTGACTGATATGACAGACCCCGATTGGGAGCCTATCATGAAGCGGGCATCGGCGATCGTGACTAATCGTGGCGGTCGTACCTGCCACGCAGCAATCATCGCACGGGAGTTAGGTGTGCCGGCGGTAGTAGGTTGTGGTAACGCAACTGAAATCATTGAAGATGGCAAAGATGTGACAGTTTCCTGCGCGGAAGGGGATACGGGTTATATCTACCCTGGCTTGATTCCATTTGAGGTGACGCGCACTGAACTGAAGGATATGCCTGAGCTGCCCGTCAAGGTCATGATGAATGTGGGAAATCCCGATCGTGCTTTTGACTTCTGTCAAGAACCTAACCACGGTGTCGGTCTGGCACGCATGGAATTTATCATCAACAATATGATTGGTATTCATCCTCGTGCTTTGCTTGAACTGGATAAGCAGCCAGAGAATTTGCAGGCCATTATCCGTAAGCGCACAGATGCCTATGCTTCACCAAGAGAGTTTTTTATTCAGAAAATTGTTGAGGGTGTTTCAAGCATTGCTGCGGCTTTCTACCCAAAACCAGTCATCTTGCGCATGTCTGATTTTAAATCAAACGAATATGCCAATCTGATTGCCGGTGAGCATTATGAGCCGGATGAAGAGAATCCAATGCTTGGTTTCCGTGGTGCTTCCCGTTACATTGACCCTGAGTTCCGCTCTTGTTTCGATATGGAGTGTGAAGCCATTAAGCGTGTTCGCAACGATATGGGCTTTGATAATGTAGAGGTCATGGTTCCGTTTGTTCGCACACTGGATGAGGCGCAGTCGGTCACTCAGTTGTTAGCGGAAAATGGCTTGGGTCGTGGCGAGAATGGCTTACGTCACATTATGATGTGCGAATTACCATCTAATGCGATTCTGGCAGAAGAATTCCTTGAGTACTTCGATGGCTTCTCGATTGGCTCCAACGATATGACGCAATTGACTCTGGGGCTGGATCGTGACTCTGCCTTGGTTGCGAACAGCTTCGATGAACGTGATCCAGCGGTTAAAGCCATGCTAAAACTGGCGATTGAAGCATGTAACAAGCAAGGGAAATATATTGGTATCTGCGGACAAGGGCCATCTGACCACGCCGATCTTGCTGAATGGCTGATGGATCAGGGAATTAGCAGCGTCTCACTGAATCCTGATACGGTGGTCAGCACGTGGCTGGATCTGGCTGAACACAAGAAAGGCGGCTAGCCAGTTATTGCTCAGTCGGTTTGTTGCGGATGCCAGCGTGACAAATCGACTGAGGGGTCAAACACCCAATCTGCATGCAGCGGAGCGGGTGTGGACTTCAGAATGTTTAAGTACTCTTTCCTTGGGATATTCACTGCTCCTAAACTCAGCAGGTGATTGTTCTCAATCTGACAATCAATGATGCGGTAGCCTTGCTGTTGGGCATACCAAGCGAGTGCCACGAATGCAATTTTTGATGTATCACGTTCGGTGCTGAACATCGACTCTCCACTAAACACCGCACCGCTGCTCACGCCATACAGGCCTCCAACCAACTTATCGTTACGGTTATAAACTTCCACAGAATGAGCAACGCCTATTTCATGTAAACGGCAGTAGGCATATTGCATGTCTTCTGAAATCCATGTTCCGTCACTGTAAGCTCTGGTGTCTGCACATGCTCTTATAACCTCTCTAAAATTTTTATCAAAAACGATAGAGTAACCCTTATTTCTAATACTTTTTCTCAGGCTTCGAGTAATACGAATATCTTCTGGAAACAGTACAGAACGTGGATCAGGATTCCACCAGCAGATAGGCTCACCTTCGTTATACCAAGGAAAAATACCGGACCGATAAGCATTAATTAGACGTGAGGGTGACAGATCACCACCCACTGCGATGAAGCCATTAGGCTCTTCCCACGCCATTTCAGGCGGTGGGAAGGGCTCATATTTGGCGTAAGGGTCAAGATAAACTATTTCAGTATTAGGATTAGGCATTTAGCGGTATTTATTACTTCGACTTATTAAGTGCATCCAAGTATTTTTCAGCGTCCAACGCAGCCATACAGCCGGTACCTGCGGAAGTAATCGCCTGGCGGTAAATGTGATCCATCACATCACCCGCTGCAAAAACACCCGGCACACTGGTCGCAGTTGCATTACCCACCGTGCCACTTTGCACACGGATATAACCGCCACTCATCTCTAGCTGACCATCAAAGATTCCAGTATTTGGCTTGTGGCCGATCGCAATAAACACGCCATGCACATCAATATCCTGCATTTCATCCGTTTTTGTGTGTTTGATTCGCATACCGGTTACGCCAGCATTGTCACCCAATACCTCTTCCAGCGTATGATCCCAAAGGATGGTGATATTGCCGTTCTCAGCCTTCTCAAAAATTTGATCCTGAAGAATTTTTTCAGACTTCAGCGAGTCACGGCGGTGTACCAAAAAGACTTCAGAGGCGATATTAGACAGATACAGGGCTTCCTCAACGGCAGTATTACCCCCACCAATGACAGCAACACGCTGATTGCGGTAAAAAAATCCATCACAAGTGGCACAGGCAGATACCCCACGGCCTTTAAAGGCCTCCTCTGACTCCAAGCCCAAATACATCGCCGATGCGCCAGTCGCAATGATTAAAGCATCACAGCTATAACTGCCGCTATCTCCTTGTAATTTCAGAGGGCGGGTACTGAAATCAACCTGGGTAATTTGGTCAATAATCAGCTCCGTGTTGAAACGCTCGGCATGTTTACGCATCCGCTCCATCAGCTCCGGGCCTTGTACGCCTTCGTTATCACCGGGCCAGTTATCAACATCTGTCGTAGTGGTTAATTGGCCACCTTGCTCCATACCGGTAATCAATACTGGATTGAGATTTGCCCGCGCGGCATAGACGGCTGCGGTATAACCTGCTGGCCCTGAACCTAAAATAAGTAATCGGCAATGTCTTGTATCTGGCATGAGTGTGATCCAATGTCCTGTTTATGAGTCCGGCATATGCTATGTAAAGGAGGCTTCAAGGTAAAGCTTAGCCAGAATAATTATTCTTTTTCTTTGGCTAAGGCTTTATAATCCTCAGTCCGATATAGATGCACAATAGTTTGGAATCTAAAACGACAAACCGGGCGAACAAAATTAGCACTTCTTAAAACGGGCAATAAAAAGAACTTCATGGAGTAGGTTTTGGCGGGTAATGGAATAAAAAGTAAACTCAATGATCAAAAACTGACTAGCCTACAGCAGGTCAGTATCTTATTTTTCTCTTGTCTAAGTGCAGTCATCTTGTTGGCTCTGGTGTCCTTCAATCCCAATGATCCAAGCTTTATCCACTTCGATAGTAATGGCATTATCCAAAATAAAGCAGGTCCCGCAGGGGCTTATTTGTCGAGTATTCTCATTGGCTTTTTTGGTAACCTTGCTTACTTAATCCCCATTTCGTTGCTGTACCTTGGTTTTTTCCTGTTCAGGCCACTGCCAAATAGTGGCGGGTTGAACACATGGCTGACAGTATTGGGTGTTTTTCTTGCACTCTTATGCGGGTGTGGCTTGGTGACCTTACTCTGGCCAGATAGCAACCTGACGTTTAAGGCAGGTGGGCTGTTGGGTTTGATGGTGGCCAAGGCATTTGTGGCTGTGCTAGGAGATTTTGGCTCAACGGTTGCATTACTTTGTGGCTTCCTTGCTGGCTTAACACTGCTTTTAGATATTTCCTGGTTAAATGTCATTGAAAAAGTAGGTGAGTGGGTGCTTTGGGGCTTTGAAAAGTTGCTGGGAGAAAGAGCGGAGAATGCAGCTACAGCGACTGGGCAAAGTGCAGCAGCGAAACCTAAAAAGCCACGGCTTTCCATGCCGAAGTTGAGCATAGGGTCCAGCAAGCCAAAGCAAGGTAGTGCCACTGTTGATAAGACCCAAAAGGCCAGTACAAAAAAAGCGGCAAAGCAGACTATTGGTGACAATGATGCCGAGGACTCTGGTGAATCCAAAACACCTTGGTATACTGCGGTAGCCGCTAGTGCAGGTAACTTGTTGAACCGCAAGGAGCGTGTGAAAGAATCTGTTTCCACCATTGATGATGAAGCAGAGGATGAGCCTCATCACGAAGATGCTATCCCGACCATTCGTGAAGTAGTGGATGTACCACGGGAAAATAAAGAAGTGTTGAGTGCCCCCTTGGATATCATCGGCAAGTCTGAGGTGCATCATCAGGACGAAGAAGCAGATGATGGTCTGAACCCAGTGGTTTTACCAGGCGCAGCGAAGGCTAAATCCACTAAGAAGACAGCTCGTACATCATCATCAGGCAACAAAAAAACACGCTTGACCAAGCCGAAAAGTGAGCAACTCGGTTTATTGCCGCCACTGGAAATTTTACAGCCCGCTCCACAGAACCAGGGCAAGTTCTCCGACCAGCAGCTTGATAAGCTGGCACAGGATATCCAAACCACCTTATCGGATTATGGCATTCACGGGGTTGAAGTCGTGGATCGCTATCCGGGACCAGTCGTGACTCGCTTCGAGTTGGCATTACCTCCCGGAACCAAGGTGAGCCGCATTTCAGGCTTGGCCAAGGATATTGCGCGGAGCATGCGTGTACAAAGTATTCGTATTGTTGAGGTAATTCCGGGCAAAACCACGATTGGCTTGGAAATACCGAATGACACACGCGAATTGGTCGCTATCAGTGAGATTTTAAATGCGCCGGTTTACCAGCAATCTAAGGCACCGTTGACTCTGGCGATGGGGAAAACGATTGCGGGTAATCCAGCCATTGCCGACTTATCCAAGATGCCACACGTTTTGGTCGCAGGCACCACAGGCTCCGGTAAATCGGTGGCGGTGAATGTCATGATTTTAAGCTTGCTATACAAATCTTCACCTGAAAAAGTCAAGCTGATCCTGATTGATCCCAAGATGCTGGAGTTGAGTATCTACGAGGGGATTCCGCATCTGTTGACATCGGTTGTGACCGACATGAAGGATGCCGCAAATGCCCTTCGTTGGTGTGTTGGGGAGATGGAAAAGCGGTATGCCGCAATGTCTTATATGAAGGTACGGAACATTGCTGGCTATAACCAGAAAGTTCAGGAGGCTATCGACCGTGGTGAGCCGATTACCGACCCCAGTTTTGATCCAACACAGCATATTGATACCCGGCCAAATATTTTAAAGCCCTATCCATACATTGTGGTTGTCATTGATGAGTTTGCCGACATGATCATGGTTGTTGGCAAGAAGGTTGAGGAATTGATTGCGAGACTGGCGCAAAAAGCACGTGCATCGGGCATTCACTTGGTTTTGGCAACACAACGTCCCTCTGTTGATGTAATTACTGGCTTAATCAAAGCCAATATTCCTTCCCGCATTGCTTTTCAGGTATCTACTAAAGTGGATTCTCGAACCATCTTGGATCAGGGCGGGGCAGAACAATTACTGGGTAACGGTGACATGCTGTATCTGCCACCGGGAACCGGTTTGCCACAGCGTGTTCACGGGGCATTTGTCAGTGATGAAGAAGTTGAGGAAGTCGTTGAGTTTCTCAAAGAGAATGGGGAACCCGAATATCTGGACGATGTCCTACAGGACACCGGCGGGGTGAGTGCTGCAATTCCTGGACTGGAGCCTTTGGCCGATACAGAAGGGGATGAGCTGTATGATCAGGGTGTTGCTATTGTGACGGAATCACGGCGCGCCTCGATATCGTACCTGCAACGTCGTTTGAAGATTGGGTACAACCGCGCGGCCTCAATGATTGAGGATATGGAGAAAGCCGGTGTTGTGAGTGAAGTGCAGTCCAATGGAACGCGCGAAGTACTGGCACCACCACCTGTTAAAGACTGAGGTAATGAATGAAAAAAACAATAGTAACAACACTGCTGGTATTAGGAATGGGCGCACAGGCAATGGCGGCGGATAGTCCGGCTCGTCAGCGTTTGGATGCTTTCTTTACAAAAGTAAACAGCCTGAAGGGGAGTTTCACCCAGCGCGTTTATGACAAGAGAGGTGCTGTTATTCAAAACAGTAGTGGTTTGTTGTACCTGAGCCGTCCCGGACGGTTCCGTTGGGTATATATGAGACCTGAGCCTCAAGAAATTGTTAGCGATGGCAGAAATGTCTGGGTCTACGATGAAGAACTGGAGCAGGTGACAATTAAGCCGGTATCCGCAGCCGTGACCGCAACACCCGCAGCGGTCTTAACCAGAAGAGATCCCCCGGGCTTCCGTTTTCACATTAAGCAACTGCCATCAAAGGGTGGGCAGGACTGGTTTAAGTTGGTTCCAAAGGCCGCGAATCGCGATTTCAAATTTATCGAAATGGGTCTGGATGCGAGAGGCCAGCTCAAGCGCATGGTGATGCACGATCAACTGGGACAACGCACCGAGCTAAACTTAAATATGCAGCATAATGTTCCGATTAGTGGCGGCACTTTCTATTTTCAGATACCAAAGGGCACCGATGTTATCGGTCGAGCGCGGTGATAATTATTTGAAGGAGTCGCTGAGTTAGATCAGTACTTTCTGAGTGTTTGTTATAAAAAAAGCCACCAAGTAGTATGGGTGGCTTTTTTTATGCCGCATGTTTTTGTCCACCTTCGCTTGGTGTAGACTCACGACAATCTTGCCTAACCTGACGGAGATATCACCATGGCAGAGCTTTCAGTCGCAATTATCGAAGCACAACTTAAAGCCGTGAAGGATCGTTATCTTGAAAAGGATATTGTTACTAACAAAGCTGTTAAAGCCATTGATATTGAAGGCAATAAAGTATCGGTGAGGGTGGAGCTTGGCTATCCAGCGGGAAACTATCGCGAAGAATTAAAGCACGATATTGAAGTAGCTTTATCGGGAATAACGGGGGTTACTGAGACTGACGTAACGGTGGAACAGCAGGTTGCTGCACACGCTGTACAGAAAACCCTGAAGCGAATTGAGGGCATTAAAAATATTATTGCGATTGCCTCTGGCAAAGGCGGGGTTGGTAAATCCACTACCTCGGTAAACCTCGCACTGGCATTAGCTAATGACGGCGCTCAGGTGGGTATTCTGGATGCCGATATTTACGGCCCAAGTCAGCCACGTATGCTGGGTATTTCTGGAAAACCAGAATCGCTTGACGGTAACACCTTGGAGCCAATGCAAAATTACCATGTAAAAGCGATGTCCATTGGTTTTCTTATCGACGAAGGCACGCCCATGATTTGGCGAGGCCCGATGGTTACCCAGGCTCTTGAACAGCTATTAAAAGATACAAACTGGGGGAAGTTGGATTACTTAATTGTTGACTTGCCGCCGGGAACTGGCGATACGCAGCTAACTCTATCCCAAAAGATTCCCGTAAGTGGCGCCATTATTGTCACCACGCCTCAAGACATTGCCTTACTGGATGCCCGTAAAGGGCTGGAAATGTTTAGGAAGGTCAAAGTGCCTGTACTGGGTATCGTTGAAAATATGAGCATGCATATTTGCAGTCAATGTGGTCACGCTGAACCTATTTTTGGACAAGGAGGAGGGGAGAGGATGTCAGATGAATACGATGTCAATCTCCTTGGCTCGTTACCACTGGATATTCGTATTCGGGAGCATGCCGATAGTGGGCATCCATCTGTGGTGACCGATCCTGATGGGAAAATTAGCATGATCTATCGTGATATTGCCCGCAAAATGTCGGCGCAACTGGCTGAAAAAGCTAAAGATTACAGTGCAAAATTCCCGAATATTGTGATTCAAAATACTTAAAAGTTAAGGGCTGCTCGTATTTATTGTGCGACCTTTTTGGTTTACCATTCCACGAATGAATAAAATAACATCAATACTTATCCTTATTAGCAGCCTGTTTTTTATCACCGCCTGTAGTTCGGGCGCGGGAATCAAGGGCATTGCCGAGCCACCACAAGTGTCAGTACAAAATGTCCAACTAAAAGGTCTTAACTGGCGGGGTGGACAGGCCGATTTCACATTAAAGGTTAGCAACCCAAACACCTTTCCTTTGCCGCTTTCTGGCTTTGACTATCGCTTGCGCTTAAATGATGTGGACGTTGCCAGTGGTAATCGTGAGCAGTCAATGACAATTCCCGCACGTCAGAGCCAACAAGTATCCGTGCCTCTGAGTCTGAGTTTTGTTAATATGGCCTCCATGTTGCCAAGCTTGTTACGACAGGGCACAATACAATACGCACTCATGGGATCGGTGCATTTACCGTGGTTCAAGATTCCATTTAAACGCTCAGGCACGACGAATTTGAGACCCTGATTTATGAGTATCAAAGCAGATCGCTGGATACGCGAGATGTCGCAACAGCATGGTATGATTGAGCCATATGCTGAATCGCAAGTTCGCACTGTAAATGACCAACGCATTATTTCTTATGGCACATCAAGCTATGGCTACGATGTGCGCTGTGCGGATGAATTCAAGATATTTACAAACATTAATTCTGCCGTGGTAGACCCAAAGGCATTTGATGAGAACAGTTTTGTTGATGTTCAATCGGATGTCTGCATTATTCCGCCTAACTCTTTCGCTTTGGCCCGGACGGTTGAGTATTTCCGCATTCCTCGCAGTGTATTGACAATTTGTTTGGGCAAATCCACCTATGCGCGTTGTGGGATCATTGTAAATGTCACACCGCTAGAACCGGAGTGGGAAGGGCATGTGACTCTGGAGTTTTCCAATACCACAACATTGCCCGCAAAGATTTATGCCAATGAGGGTGTCGCACAAATGTTGTTCCTTGAGTCCGATGAGGTATGCGAAACCTCTTATTTAGATCGCGGTGGAAAATATCAGGGACAAACTGGCGTCACCCTACCGCGCACCTGACCTTTGCCAAACCGGAGTGAACAATGAGAACTGAAAAGGTTTTTTTTGCATTTTTCATCGTACTCGCGCTAACGCTAAATTTCGGATTCTTTTTAGGTGATTTCTCGAATATAGAACACCACAACGTTTACGAATTATTTGCCGCAATTGTCGTGAGCTTGATTGCAACTGTTCTCAAGTTTGGTGACCGCACCCATATCGGCTCGGTCTTTTTAGCCACCAGTCTGGTCGCTGATTTGCAGCTCATCTGCGCAGCGATTGTCTGGGGAGTTCACTCACCGGTTGGGAGTTTTGAAATGACTGAACATAGCGTCTCAACGATTGTTTCACTCAGTGGAGGAGCGCTGCTGGCCAATGTCATTTCAGTCATTTTGTTAGTTTCTGAAACAGTCAATCTGCGCCGTTAAGCTGATTCCCCTTAGCTATGCCAAACCTCGTTTATCTGCTACTCCGGCGACTTAGAACACCGCTTATTACATTGATCGTGGTGTATGCTGTCTCCATGCTGGGCTACGTGCTGATACCAGGTGATGATGGCAGTGAAACGCCTTACTACATGTCCTTTTTTGAGGCCTTTTACTTCGTCAGCTTCATGGGCACGACCATTGGCTTTGGCGAAATTCCTTATGCTTTTACCCAATGGCAGCGTTATTGGACACTAATTTGCCTGTATGCAACGGTTATTAGTTGGTTGTACGGAATAGGCTCCCTATTAAGCGCATTTCAAGACCCGGCTTTTCGCCAACAAATGAAATTAAGTGGCTTTAGACGCAGTGTCAACCGGATTCGCCAGCCGTTTTATTTGATCTGTGGCTACGGGGAGACTGGGCGTAAGCTGGTTGAGGATTTGGCAAATGATGGGATTCTGTCCGTGGTATTGGACCCAGAGGAGGGGCCAATCAATGAACTCGAAGTAAATGACCTGGCGATTTCACCCTTATGGCTAAGGGCCGATGCTTCTGACGCGCAAGTACTGGAGCTTGCAGGCATCAACCACCCACGATGTTCCGGGATTATCTCGCTGGCAAATAATGACCGTGTCAATCTGACCATTGCAATCGTGGCTCAGTTGTTAAACAAGCATGTACGTTTGATTGCCCGTGCGGATACCAAGGAAGCAGAGGCAAACATCCTTTCTTTTGGCGCGAATGAGGTGATTAACCCGTTTGAAACCTTTGCATCCCGATTAGCGCTGGCCATTCATTCACCCGGGTTGCACCTGATTTATGAATGGACCACTGGCCCTCGTCATCGTCGAGCGGATGAAATTTATTTACCAAAAAACGGGCGTTGGATTATTTGTGGCTTTGGTAACTTTGGGCGTTCAGTCTACCAATTCCTTGACGATATTGGTGAGCAGCTATGCGTAGTAGAGCCAGATCGTCACCTCCGTGACTTGCCCGCTGGCACCATTATTGGTCGCCCAACGGAAGCAGCCACATTAAAAAAAGCGGGTATTGATGATGCTGTGGGCATTATTGCCAGCACAGGTAATGACCCTGATAACCTATCTGTATTAATGACCGCTCATGAGCTCAATCCAAGTATCTTCCGCGTCGCCAATCAAAACGAGGAAAAAAACCGGCCTATTTTTGAAGCCGCTAACCTGGATGTGGTCATGCAACGCGGAAATCTTATTTCTGACAAGATTTTTGCCCTGATTCGTACCCCACTTCTGGGGGACTTTCTGCGAATTGTCGCCCGCTTTAAGAATGAGCGTGCAAACTTGCTCGCCAGCCGCATGATCGCGGTGGTCGGTGATGAATTTCCTGAATTATGGGAATTTGAAGTGAACATCGAAGAAACACCGGCACTTTACGAACGGTTGGATAAATGCCAGATTGTTGTCGGTGACTTACTGCGACATCCTGATCATCGCGAAAAAAATATTGAAGCCATTATGCTGTTCTTAAAGCGCGGTGAGGGGAATGTCATTCTCCCTGAAAGCAACCGCCTGGTCCATCGTGGAGACCGCTTCTTGATGTGTGGCACTCAAAAAGCCCACCGCAATCTGCAAATTATCACCCGTAATGCGAAGTATCTTGAGTACGTGATGACAGGGGAGTTACTACCCGATAGCTGGGTTTGGCAGAAATTTATGGAAAAAGATGAGACGACCGAGTGGATTGAGTAAATGGTTCACTTATCAAAGATTGGAGTGCATCATTCTTAAATTTTTTTCCATTAAGTGAGTGCTGTCCTCATTGCTGACCTTTTTTTCGGCTTCTAACAATTCATCCGGCAAACGGTGCTCCTGAATCTCATAACCCTGCCGGTTCTGCCAATCCATAATTAATCTAAACTGCTCGATAGGTGGCTTTTTGGCAAGCAGATGATCGTATTGCTTAATCTGCTTGGTTTCGGCAAGGTAAGTCACAGCTTTCAACCAAGCCAGATCAAAACCAAGCGTCTTAATGTTAAATTTG
Organism: Pseudomonadota bacterium; assembly: GCA_002747455.1. GTDB lineage: Bacteria > Pseudomonadota > Gammaproteobacteria > Thiotrichales > Thiotrichaceae > Leucothrix. The sequence continues at coordinate 41,274 of PDPG01000021.1, forward strand.
CGAATATACTTCTTGCCTTCAACACTGCCGGATACAACAAAGTAGGGGGTGTAAATGACCGATGTGTAGATTTTCTTCCGGCCGGGTTTGGCCTTTTTCGCCCGTGACTGACGGCGTTTAATATGGCGCACAAATTTCATTTTGATCCCAGAAACGCCCGTCACATAAGCAGAGTTCTGAGGTCGCTCAACCTTGAGGCGGTCGCGCTGGCTCTTTTCCAGACTGGCTTCAAATTCCCACTCTGACAACAGGGCTTCTGCTTCTTTTCGCACTGCTGCGATTTCTTGACCTTTAATGCCAAACCAACGTTGCCGGTTTTTCTTCTCACTGGCAAAGTAGCGGGTCACACGGAAACCTCTGAACCCAGAAGGATGTACAGTCTCAGTGTGATCATAGATTGGCATGGGGTACACACTCACTTCTTCATTGAGTGATGATTATCCCATAAAATAACCCTATAAATATAGGGAGTATACCAATAAGAACATTAGTATTTTCTTATTAGGCCCAAAACCAACGTTCGTGTCACCAGGGGCAATTAGCCAGTGACAGTCTCAATGCCTAATCGCTTGCTCAAATCCAACGGGAACAAACCATATGGATTAATTCGGCCATAAAACAGAGGGTAATGTCATACAAATTCATCCAGATCACGAAGCTCTTCTTCACAAAGGACTTGGAACCATTTTGGGCGGTATTATGTATGGTTCTAGTAAGGATGAAGGAACAAATGACTACTCTCTTTGGAGAAAAAATGGAGCTATATCTTTACCTACAGCGGGGAGTACCCAAAAGACGAACCTTCCACATTTGGTACATTTAAAGGCTAATGATGCAAGCAACACATAATATATTTTTATTATCCTCTCTAATATTTACAGGTTCATGTCA
>PDPG01000022.1 GCA_002747455.1 Pseudomonadota bacterium
GGACATAAATATCAGCCTGTGAGTGGGTAAAAGCTGTCAGTAACAGCCCGGCTGTGAGTAAAGTGGTCAAAGAGAGGGTGGGTTTATGTTTTTGAGTGGAAATGAACATTTTATTCTCCTGGGATTCTATCGTTTCTAATCATTCAGCCATTTCCAATGGCCTTATAACTACAGACGAATGACAGGCAAATTCTTTACGGGGGGTAGTGAATTTTTTTGGAAAATCTTTGTTTATTTTATTTATAAAGACCCGCTGGGCCGGTCTGACAGGGAAAGGTAACGCCACGTGCAACCTCTAGCAGACCCAGCCTACGGATTTGTAACTGAGGCCTGCCGAGAGTCCGACATCAATAGAAAAAAGCTAACCAGCCTTCTTAACAAACTTGGTCAGGATAACAATCCGGGTTCCATTGACTCTGCCTTCAATGTGCTCAGGGTTATCCTGAACCAAGGCAATACCACGCACCGCCGTGCCACGCTTGGCCACAAAGCTGGTACCTTTTACATTCAAGTCCTTTGTCAACGTAACGGTATCGCCGGTTTCCAATAAGGCACCATTACAGTCCACATGGCGCACACTATCTTCTTCGTTGTCACCCTCACCCGTGGCTGCTGCCCAAGCCTGAGTCTCCTCATCCAGATACATCATATCCAGCGCGTCCTGCGCCCAAGCCTCGGTCGCACTGAGGCGTTTTAACATCCGCCAAGACACCACCTGCACCGCTGCTTCCTGGCTCCACATACTCTCATTCAGGCAACGCCAGTGGTGCACATCCACCGTCTCAGGGTGCTCGATCTGGCCACGACAGATATCGCACATCAACACCGAGTCATCCACGTGCCCTTGCGAGTGAGGTGCCACTTCATAAACCGATAAATCACTGTCCGTACCGCATAGCTCACATTTGGATTCACTACGCGCTTTTAATGCCTGTTCTGTATTCATGGGTCTGCCATCTCTGATAATTTTTCCGGATTATAGCGAAATACACGTAGCAATGAAGCGGTGGATGCTGCAAAAACGCTCACCATAACGCTTGACAGTTCGGGCGCAAACCTCTCCTTAGCAACACAATGGCCACGATGGTACAATCGGGGCGAGTTTGACCCCTAAAGCTTTATCAAGATAACAATGAAAACGAGGGACTAAAATGGCAATCATCGACTATGAAACGCGTGGCAAGATCGCGCTAGTGACGCTGAACAACGGCGAGAATCGTCAGGATCTGGCATTCGCTCAGGCGATGCTTGCAGCGCTTGACCAGGCAGAAGCAGATCGCAGCATTAAGGCAATGGTCATTACCTCAAGTGACGAGAAAAACTGGAGTCAGGGAGTCGATTTAAACTTTCTGAGTGCCGCTCTGAGGGAAGGTCGTCAGGCCGACATCAAAGCGTTTATGTACTGCATGAATGATGTTTTTTCACGGCTACTGTCAGCCCCTTTTCCAGTAATTGCAGCGATCAACGGTCATGCCTTCGGTAACGGCGCGATGCTGGCTTGTGCCTGTGACTTCCGGTTTATGCGTGCCGATCGCGGCTACTTCTGCTTCCCGGAAGTGGATATCTCCATTCCATTCATGCCCAGCATGATTGCATTCGTTAAAAAAGCGATGCCCCATTATCTTTTGAATGATCTGAAGCTCACTGGCAGACGCGCGACAGCGACTGAGCTTGAAGCACATCATGTTATCAATAGCGCCTGTGCTGATGCGGCATCCACGCTGGATCAAGCAATGGAATTTGCGGCCACTTTCCATAAAGCGCGTGGCATTTTTGGTGAGCATAAGCGACGTTTGCACAAACATATTTTCGATATCATGGCGAATGAAGACAAGCCACTGATTGAGGAACTGAAACTTATGGCCTAAGTGCCAAAACACCATTTCTAGGAGTATCTAATTATGAGTATGTCATTTGATTTTTCGGGTCAAAATGTCTTTGTTGTCGGCGGAACCAGTGGCATTAACTACGGTATCGCTCAGGGCTTTGCCCGATGGGGTGCTAAGGTGATGGTTGCCTCACGCAGTCAGAAAAAAGTAGATAAGGCCGTTGCCGGACTTCAGGCGCTTGGCGCGGAAGCTGCGGGTGTCGCCTTTGACGTGCGTGACTACGATGCGGTTGAAGCAGGCTTTGAAGCCGCCAGCGCATTCTTCGGCGGGGATATCGACAATTTGATCTCAGGCGCAGCAGGTAACATTCCCGCACGGTTGCTGGATCTTTCTCCGAATGCAATTAAGTCAATGGTTGATATTGACCTGATGGGTACATTCCATGTGATGCGTGCAAGCTATCCCCACCTGAAAAAGCCAGGTGCCAGCATAGTGAACATTTCAGCACCTCAGGCATTCAATGCAATGAGTCATCAGGCTCCTGTTTGTGCCGCTAAGGCAGGCGTGGATATGGTGACTAAATCCTTGTCTCTGGAGTGGGGCCCCGAAGGTGTGCGGGTCAACTCAATTTCGCCAGGCCCGATTGAAGGTACTGAAGGTATGGCACGCTTAGCTCCTACCGAGCAAATCCGCGATGCGGTGGTGAAGTCTGTACCAATCAAGCGTTTCGGAAATACAGACGATATTGCCAAGGCTGCTGGTTTCTTATGTTCGGATGCGGGTTCTTACGTTTCAGGCGTAGTGCTGCCGGTTGATGGTGGCTGGGGTGTGTCAGGTGCGTCCGTTGTAATGACTGCTGCTGCCGGGTTTATGGATAAGCTAACGGGTAAGTAACATTAGGAGTGGCTGCGAAGCCATGAGTGGTTCTGCGTAACCGAGCGTCCCGCGCATAAAAATACTTATGCGCGGGACGGCTGCTTTAGTGTGGATTATAAATTACGCAGTTTACTGCCCTGCATCTAACCAAAATACCTTGGGCAATAGATCACCCAAGTTGATGTTCCCGTCCTTGGTGTTACGATTAATCAACGGCTTCTGCATCCTACCAACACGCACATCCACGAATTGATCACAGCCGGTTTTACTACAGTTTGATGGTTCATTAAAGACCAATTTGGGTGAATCAGGAATATCCCCTACCCCAATAACGGTAGAAATATCACTGTCTGTCACATTGTCATCATCATCCAGGTCAACCACTGCCTTGGCCTTAACCAAATCTAGTACATACGCGCGACCAACGTTACTGCTCTTATACGTACAACTATCCTCCCCTCCCGTGCTAGTTGGTGTCGATGAAGGGCCGAAGGTCGTAAACATCACCTTATTCATAAAGATCAATGGCGATGACAAAGATTTTTCTCCAGAGCCGTTAGCCAAGTCCAAATACCAACCTTTGTGATCTGGCATAAAGTCTGCCCCTGCCAACGCTGTCCGGGACACCAAGTCACTATGTGTCAGCGCCGCCGGTGGTGTTTCTGGGGTATGAACGGCATTCTCATCCTGCAACACATAAAAGCGATCCTGAATACTGGTATTTTGGGGGTGGGAACGATAGCCACTGCCAATAGCAATCAATGTCACCAGTTGCCCTTTGTGCTTAAACAAAGAGACATCTGGCTCATAGAAAAACATCCGGCTATTTGTACCACCACCAAGACTGGCCAGCTTATAAATCCGTGCGTCATTCTTCACGTCATTTAGGCTTTCATCGTCATCAATATCATCCATATTCAAATCAGCACGCCAGACGTTGCCACCAAGGTCGCCAAAGTACAGTCGATCAATGGAACCATTACGATCCAAGTCTAACAAACGAATATTGCCTGCAACGGAGTGCTTCAAATCACCACCAACATGCGACCAAATCAGTGCGCCAGTTTTAGCGTTGACTACATAGACACCATTACCCTTGGCGGCACCTGCAGCTCTATCGGCGGGGTCTTCCTGGTCATAAACAGACGCATCATAGCCACCGCCGAATACCAGCACACCTTCATACTTGGCATCTCCGGCAACTGAAGCTTTATAGCGTAGCTTTGCTGGTGTAAGCCTGGACCAACTTTGAGCAAGCCGCCCAAAACCAGCCGTGTCATTATTAATCCGCCACATTAGTGCTGGGCTTTCAGGATTGGTAATATCCAGAGCATAATAAGCATTACCACCACGACGCAGCCCGAAGTAAAGGTAGGCTTTCTCACCATCTCCTGCGTCAACCTGACCATTTTTGTTTTTGTCATCCAACCAAACAGTCATCTCACCATCAACACCATAGATATGTTTCACCGAGCCACTGAGCGGTTTGTTTCTGTATTGAGCAGAAATATTAGATAACAACTCAGAAGGCATATAGGCAAATAGCTCGTCGCCACCGCCAGTGCTGCTTGCATCACCAGCATTAATCGCGTGTACAAAACCTTCATTCGTACCAACAAAAATTACCTCTTTACTGCCATAGGAAACCACCAGCGGTTTGCCATGCAAAATATCGCCCAAATGATGCCGCGTAGTACCATCTGCGTTGTAACCTTTGATGAACCTCAACATTGCGGTGTATTCAGTATCAGAGATAGTTGCACCCGATGTTGCATCACCGGCTAGTGCTGCCTTGCTAACGGATGAGGCATCCAAAGCCACCAAGTCAGAACCGTTATCAGTCAGTATCTTGCGGCTATCCGGGTTGATATGGCTGGCCACTCCGCCCGAAGTCACAGGGTTTCTTCCTTCGGTATCGCCAGTACCAGGTGTTGGGGCGCTCGACTCTTCCCAAAAATCCACAGCATTAGCATTTAAAACACCGAGGGTATTCACTGCAACCGCATTATTTTTATCAATAATCTGACCATCACTGTTCAGTTTGAATTTTTTCAGATTCCCTGCCCAACTGGGTGAGTCTGAGTTTTCGAACATAGGGATATAAACACTATTACTATGAGACAGTAAAGATTTCTGATCGACAGTATAGGTTGGTGCCGAATAACTTCTTGCTGTTTTCGACACATCCTCAATGATGTGCTTAAACACTGCTGTCAGTGCCTCAGCATCTGCAGCATGGAAGAATTGCCCACCACCTGCTTGCGCCACACTCTTAAGGAACCTTTCTGCCTCTGACCCCGCACCCATGTCAAAGCCAATCGTGTAGGTATTGATGAGATTTTCCCCACTCACAATATCGCTTTGATCAACTGTAGACAAGAATTTGGCAATTTCCACACCACAGCGACCATCACCGGGATCCACACAATCCGTTGTAGAGCCTGTCAGCGCTTTTACATCAACCATCGTTTGAGCAAAAGCAGTCCGATCGGGCACATAAGGCTTACCATCGGACAACAAAACAATGGCATTGTCTTCACACTTATCAGTAATAGGTGACTCGTAAACAATGTCAGTATTCAAGTTGACATCCACCTGCACTTCATCACAGCTGTATTTTTGATAATCACAACGTGTAGCCACCTGTGGAAACTGACAAATGAACGTGCGATTCGTCGAACATGCTGCTGCTTCTGCCTCAGTGCCGGAAGAACAATTAGTGGAACTTGTATCACGACAACTGGTAAAGCGCGGATTCGAAGCCAAACAATCCGCCTCACTACCCAGCGTACACGCCATACTCCAGGTTTCCGTCGATGTCGTACAATTCGTACCCAGGCCACAACTGGTTGTGCCGATTTCACATAAACCCTGCTGAGTAACCGGCACGCAATTAGTGCCACAATCCGCATCCGGTGTCTCACAAATAACCTTGCCACCGGTTACACTCTGGTTCACCGTACCTTCGGGAGCGCCACGGTAAGTTGACGGATGTGCCGCATGGTTTTGCTCTGGTGTTGCCAAGCCCCATTTCGGTCTTTCTCCACGGAAGTAAAGGGCTGCCTCATACAGGGCATCCACCAATGGTGTGTTTCCATAAGGGTACCAACTACCTAGTATGCGCGGCAGAAATTCACGCACTTTTTCATTCGGTAACGGATCGGGCAGCACGTCATCGGAGAGCGAGAAATAACCAACGCTACTCGTATCAGCCGGATCATAAGGCAGCACGTTTGACAGCATAATGGGGGTAGCCAAGTCATCAATATTGGAAACAGGAAAGGAAACACCATGTGCAAACGGCCTGCCATGTCCGTTACCAAAGCCCATCAAGCCGACTCTCACACCAACAAAATCACTGTCCGACATTATGCCATTAAATGCTCTGCGCAAAGCATCGGAACGGGTTTCAGTGCGGCCAGAAACTTCTTTCTTCATACTGCCGGACTGATCAAGTACCATCAGGATGTTTGGTTTTGATGGCGGTATCTCCGCCTGGAAAATCTCAATATCTTCCGCATAAGCGGTACGAATCAGGGACAGAAAAGCCAAGCTAAACAGCCACATAGTAAAGGATTTCATATTATTTTTATTCATTAGATTGCCCAGTTTAAACTCTGGTAATTTTACGGTGGTGGGGGAGTACGATTCTATTTTCAAAACCATGAGCGCAAGATGAACAGCACCATACAGGCTTTGAGACTAAACCACCTCTACCTGCTCCCCCATAAACTCCACCACCATGCCCCGATAGATTTTACAGCGCTTACGCAACTCAACCTGTCCGCCAACTTTCACTTGACCTTCACCGATCAGGCTTTTAGCCAAGCCACCGCTATCCACCCAACCGGTGGCTTTCAACAGGTTATTCAGCTCGATATAGTCATCGTATTCTAATTCAAATTTTTGTAATGCCACATGTGCCCCCTTTATCGTTATTTAATGTGAATAAGCATTGTAATAAGACAAATCCCTGCACCATTACGCACTCAGTTCCGCAATTTTATCCAGTAATGCTTGTGGTACTTCCACACCTTCCGCTTCGTGCTTTTCACGCAGGGAATGACGACGTGCCCCCGGAATCCGCACGTCATTATCTTCAGTCATCGCGGTGAACATGGTTTCCAGATGTGCGAGATAATCATCGCTGTAAAAATCAGGGTTGAAAGCGATGATACTTTGTCCAACATTTGGCGGGCCACCCTCACTCGTGCTGAACATTGAGGCTTCATACGAGCAGTTACTCCCCGTCAATGCACCACCCATCAAGTCCACAATCAAGCCCAGCCCGAAGCCCTTTGGCCCGCCAACCGGAAGCTGTGCGCCTTTCAAGGCGGCTGCGGGATCAGTGGTTGGATTGCCCTGCGCGTCAATGGCATGACCCGGCTCGATGGAGCGCCCCTCATTGGCTGCTCTTACAATGTTGACGCGAGCCGTCGAAGCCGTTGCCATATCGATAACAACAGGTGCATCATCCTGCCGCGGTGAACCGAAGGCAAAAGGATTCGTTCCAAAAAATGGCACTTTTCCGCCATGTGCAGCAACGGCTTTGGAGGAGTTGGCAAACATCAGTGAGACTAAACCGCGCTGTGCCAGTCGGCGCACAAACCAACCCAAAACGCCTGCGGAGTAAGAGTGATGAATCGCCATCATGCCAATGCCCTGTGCCTTGGCTGTTTCGATCAGGCGCTCCTCGACGTGCATGTATGCAGTGTGACAAAAGCCATGATTGGCATTAACAAGCGTGGCCGCCGCAGATTCACGAACAATCTCCGGCACAGCATCACCAATAACCTTGCCGCAACGTAAATGATTTAAATAAAGGTGAATGTAGCCCAAGCCAACATTGCGAATGCCCTCTGCCTCAGCATCCATAAGCTCCTGCGCCACCACCCCAGCTTGCAGCTCACTGGCACCACATTTTCGCAGCGCGTCATAGCTCAAGTCATGGATTTGTTGGAGAGTAAGGCGAACCGTTGTCATAAGAATACCTGCTGATCAAAAATAGTCTGAACAGTGTAGCTGACAACAACGGTGGATAACAGATTTTAGCCAACACACTTCTGGCCTTATCTTCACCCATACTTGAAGCCATAAAGTAGGCGACTTTTTTCACTAATCATGCCGATTGATGCCTCGTGCGATAACTGTGAATTGTGATTGCGAGCCAGTAATGCAGGCGTGGAAGAAATTTCCCCTTCATCGTTGAGTTTTAAACCATCACATCCCCAAAAGCCCTTACTTCCGTCGGCATCACCGATAAATATTGCAATATTGGTAATACTGCCACCTGCCGACACCATACGGCTGATGCTATCTGAGTTCGCTCCTTCGCCCTGAAGATGTCAACCTGCATATTCTTCCCTCAGTGCTCAACTGATAACGAGTTACAAACAGCCCCTTCTTGCAGGTAAGTTTCATTAATAGGAATATGATGTCCGGCGTGTACCGAATCAGGCACTGTAGAGCCATAAACAACGTTAACCTTCACATTTTTGCCGATAACTACAATGTAGTACGCAGACTACATGTAATAAATAATAATGAGAATCTTTATCATTTGATTAACACAGTCTCCCAAGCCTCTATATTGTTAACAGATGCAGGGCTTGCCACCCACAACAGTGACATAATAATATCACTGTCGTGGGGCTAAATTTGTTACAACACTGAAGCATTAAGCGACAAAAAATTTTGGCGGATTTACACAAGTCAAAGGGATCGGTTCTAGCCATAGAGCATGGTCGGCCTACCTTTTGGAAGGCATTGCCCGTGGTAAAAAAGCTATCAATGCTAACTGACTGAAAGCAATGAGCAGATACTTAATCACTTTCGACATGGACACAAATTGTCTAAAAGACAACTATCACAGTAATAGTTGGAATAATGCCTATATAGACATAAAAAATATCCTCTATAAGCATGGCTTTGATAATATTCAGGGTAGTGTTTACCTAGGCCATGAAGGGGTTAGTGAAGCACATGGGACAATCGCCATTCAGGAAGTAACGGCTAAGTTCGACTGGTTTCACCGTTGTGTTTCCAACGTGAAGTTTTACCGCCTGGAAAGCGATTTAGATGCCCAATTTATCATTGATAGCGTGGTTCAAGCCAAGCAAGCATTTTTAAAAGGAGTTGAGCAACTAAAGGAATCATTGGAGCAAGCCGGACTGAGCGAACAGCAGATCAATAAGGTCTTGGAGCAACAGCGTTTCAACTTGGAAGAATTACCCCGTAATTCAGATAAATAGCATACTAAAACAGGGCATTACTCCCTCTTTTAATATAGAGGTAAGCGCACGGTGAACAACAAAAAACCAAGCCATTTCAATTCAGTGGAAGACACGCTGTACATCCCACTGTTAGGGCGAATTTATGTATCCAGGCGCTACCCAGATTTCTTTTATGACGAGCAATCCTTGAAATTAGAGCCCTTAATTCCAAAGCACAGTATGCAGATCAATGACACGGAGTATTATTACCTTGCCAGTGCAACGCGCTATTTTCTGCTGGACAACGAAGTACGTGCTTTTATCAAGAAATACCCTAACGGTAACATTGTGAATTTAGGCGCTGGACTGGATACCTCTGCCTATCGTATCGACACAAAGACAGCGCATTTTTATGAACTGGACTTGCCCGACGTGATTGCCATGCGGCAACAGATTTTGCCAGAAACCGACAAGGACACTTGTATCGCCAGTTCTTTTTTAGATACCCAATGGATCAATGACATTGACAGTCGTTTACCAACACTATTTGTGGCTTCAGGCTTATTTCACTACTTTAAGGAAGCGGCCATTCAATCCTTTTTACGGGATAGCTTTAACAAGATACCGCAGCTTGCTATCGTCTTTGATGCAGTGGATAAGGCAGGGCTGAAAATTAGTAACCGTTACGTCAAAAAAATGGGCAATCACAATGCGGAAATGTATTTCTACGTGAACAGTGCCAAGCACTTTTTTAATGGCGTATCCCCTGAGCTGAACAACGTGCAGGAATATCCATTTTATACCGAGGCAAGAAAAAGGCTGGGTAACAGGATATCGCTTAGATCCCGGTTCATTATGTGGGCTTCGGACAAGTTGAACAGGGTGAAAATAGTGAAGGGAGGCAACATTCACTATGATTACCCTCACTGATTCTGCTTCTGATTTAGGTCAAAATGCCGCACACCAAAATTTGCTAGTGTCGCCATCACACGAATAATACGGAGTCAATAATGCCGTCCAAACTCAGAGCATGGTTTGATCACCTCGGAACCCTTGAGCACCTTGATAGAGAAGACACAACGCTGCAACGTGCGTTTGCGGTGGTGATTTACCACACCATTACCGCTGATGAAATCGAGACCAGTAAGGAAAAACAACGATTTGCCGATTTCTTTAGGCAGGACTTTGGTCTGAGCGATGAACAGGTGAGTAAGTTACACGAAGAAGCATCCCGCTTTGACAGTGACTTCGAAGTTTATCTGGATGTGCTGAAGGAAAAAATTTCAGAGTATCCTGAGATTGAGCTAAAGCTGATGCAAGTGCTCAATCGGATGCTCGCCAGTCACAGCTTTAGTCGGCGGGAATTTGCAGTTTTCGAGCGGATTCAGCAGGCGCTATTTCCAAAATAACAATGTCTGTTGCTCCGTATTGCAGACAAGCCTTGCCTCGTCTTTCGAGCCATTACCCAATGAAGCGGGGCGATTCAGGTGTTTCCAAAGCCGCCCCCGCCTCGTAAAGAGTAGCCTGAGCCATCAATGTGGTGGCTTGTCGCGCGCTGGTTTAATCCCCTTCTCTTTGCGTATTCTCCGCTCCTCCTCAATCACAGCTTCCGGCAACTGGCTCATAAAGCAATAACACAAATTATCATCCACCATCGTGCGCGGGCCATGCGGGTGTGCAATATGCTTGTAAATTCCGTGCGAATGCCCATGTGCACGAGTGTGTTCCTCGGCACTGGATGCGCTCTTGTTTTTATCTGCACTAGCTGCATGGGTATGGCCGTGGCTATGTGCGTGACTGTGATCGTGAGTATGTACGTGAGAGTGGCTGTGGTCGTAATCATGGTGATGATCATGACTTTCCTCATCCCCTGGCTGAAACTCGGCATGATGGTGATGAATATCCACCTCACCACTGGCCAGCCGTTCATGGAATGACCGCATCAGGTCGTGATTATCTACAATCTCACCCGTCATACATTCTTCGATCCGCGCCACGAATGTATCAATAACATGCGTCTGATCACTCAAGTAGTGCGCCATCATCAACGTCACATCGGGGTTTTGCTCTGCAACGTGCGCCACGTAGTTATGAATGCGGTCAATCAGGCGACCGGAGAATAAAAAATAAGGTGCAACCACTATTTTTTTGTACCCCAGTTTCAGGGCCATTTCCAAACCACGCCCCACTGACGGGAAGGTCACACCGGAATAAACGGTTTCTGTCCAGCCAAAGCCGAGGTCCTCAGCAACAACGCGCGCCATTTTTGCCGCCTCTGCATTCGCCAGCGTATCCGAGGTACCACGCCCGACCACCACCAGCATCGTGTCATACAACGCACCTGGCTCTGGTACTTCCTGCATACCCAAGGCTTCTAATATACGCGCCTCAAATGCCTTGATCATCAGCGGATGCAAGCCCAGTTCACGGCCATAATGGATCGTCAAGCCATTGTGCTTGTTCTGAAAAGTGGTCAACACCGAAGGAATGTCATTTTTTACATGCGTCGCCGCAAACAACATACCGGGCACGGCATAAATTTCCTCCACCCCCTGCGCCACCATGCGATTTAGCCCCATGTGGATATTCGGTGCCGAGTATTCCAGAAAGCCATATTCAACAGGAAGCTGCGGATAGCGCGCCTTTAACCCCTTAGCCAGTAAGCCGAACTCATCGCCCGCAACCTTTGAGCGACTCCCGTGGCCGCAGATCATAATTCCCGTTTTTTTCATGATGGATGTAGTTGTGAATGTTTAAAGGCCACATTATCTATGGAGGCAACAACCTCTGACAAGAAACGATACCGCCGGATTATTAAAATAGCGTCTTTGAACCCTTCTGTTGCAATCTCTACTAAAGCCTGAGAAACAGAAAATCTTAGAAAAATAGCAATTTATCAATCGCTTTGCTGCTATTATCTTGCGGCCAAACAATAATCACATAATTTCTATACTTTGGAGACATATCAAAATGAGTTTAATGAAAACACTAGGCAAGGTTGCTATGGGCGTCATCATGGCAAAAGGCGTTGGCAAGGTGCTAAACGGCGGCAACAGCAGCAATGCAGGTGGTGGACTTGGCGGAATGTTGGGCGGCCTGATGGGTGGCAACAACTCACAAGGCGGTCTGGGCAGCCTGCTGGGGCAATTAACAGGTGGTGGCAATGCGCAGTCGGGCGGTGGCCTTGGCGGGTTACTGGGTAGCGTGTTGGGTGGCGGTCAGCAAGGTGGTTCTGGTGGTGGCATTGGTGATCTGATTGCCGGTTTAAGTGGTCAGGGCGCCGCAGCCAGCACTGGCGGCCTGGGTGGCTTGTTAAGTCAACTGGGTGGAGCAACTGCACCGGCTCAGGGTGGTCAGCGTGACTTTGGCAAAATGTTTAACGATGCTTTGGCAGGTAAAGAGCCTGAGCAGGTTTCTCAACAAGACGAGAAAAATGCAGAAATTCTGCTTCGTGCCATGATTAGTGCAACAAAAGCTGATGGCGAGTTGAGTGACGATGAGCAGGCAAAGATCACTGAACATTTGGGCGATGTATCTGCAGAGGAAGCGGAGTTTGTACGCAATGAACTGGCAGCACCGATGGATATTAATGGTCTGGTTGCCAGCGTACCCGCAGGTCTTGAGCAGCAGGTTTACCTGATGTCTCTAATGGCCATTACTCTGGATACAAAAGAAGAAGCGGTTTACCTGGATAGTCTCCGTCAGGGTCTAAAGCTGTCTGAGCAAGTATGTAACGACATTCACACTAAGCTGGGTGCGCCTACACTTTACAACTAACCTTGTAATCATCATTTTTCATCACTGCGGTTTGGCTGGATGGAGATTTGCACCTGACTCGCAGACAAACCGCCGAAACGGGCTAACAGAAATGTTGCCCGTTTTTCACCTCCAACTTTATACCCAAAAATAATCAAAACAGGTGATTCCTGTCCCTGCTGCTGATAACCTCACCCGCTTTATTCGTCGTGCCATCCGTTATGCTCTCTCTGCTAACGCTTCCATTATCGTTACTCGCTGACCGCTTACTGGGTGAACCCAAACGCTTTCATCCGCTGGTAGGCTTTGGTGTCATGGCGGATTATCTGGAGCTAAAACTTAACCAAGGCACGGCAAGGCTTGGCAAAGGTGCGGTGGCCTGGTGTTTGGCTGTAATACCTGTGGTATTGCTGGTCTGGTTGATTGATAACGCCCTAGGCGGCTGGTGGATGAGTATTCTCTGTGGTTATCTGGCTGTTGGCTGGCAGAGCCTCAGACAACACGGACGATGGGTGGAGCGGGCACTATTAGCCAACGATCTGGAAGAAGCACGTTATAAACTCAGTTGGATTGTCAGCCGTGACACCTCCCAATTAACCATCTCCGAAATCAGTCGTGGTGGGATTGAATCCGTACTGGAAAATGGCAGTGATGCGATTTTTGCGCCGCTATTCTGGCTAGCTATTGGTGGCGCGCCGCTGGTGGTGTTATACCGTCTGAGCAACACGCTGGATGCAATGTGGGGATACCGCAATTCACAGTTTGAACAGTTCGGCAAGTTTGCCGCACGTGTGGATGACGTATTGAACCTGATGCCCGCCCGCCTCTGCGCCTTGAGTTATGCCCTTGTCGGCAACTTCAAAAATGCCATGCAGTCGTGGGCAGCACAGTCCGGCCAATGGTACAGCCCCAATGCGGGGATCGTGATGGCGGCCGGTGCTGGAGCATTGAATTTAAGCTTAGGTGGCAATGCCGTCTATCACGGGACAATCAAACAACGCCCTGCACTGGGTATCGGCCATCCCCCCACTCCCGAAGACTTAAGCCGTGCACTCACCCTAGTTGATCGCAGCGTGTATCTTTGGATCGTGATTGCACTTACGCTCGCCCTCTTTGGCACCTTTTAACAGGAACATCATGCACCCCACTCATCAACACGGCGGACAACTGAAACGCGCCAGCGAACGCTACCATATCCCTTTGGAAAATTGGCTTGACCTCTCAACCGGCATTAATCCAGTGAGTTATCCGCTCCCTGAAGTCCCCACAAAGGTTTGGCAAAGACTACCAGAAGTAAATGATGGACTGGAATTAGCCGCTGCCGCTTACTATGGCAGCGCCGCCTTGCTGCCGGTTTCAGGCTCACAAGAGGCCATTCAGTGCCTCCCCAAACTACGCCAAAAGAGTCGCGTCGGCATTATCCAGCCAGCCTATCATAGCCACCAACAAGCATGGCAGGCAGCCGGTCACGAGATCGTTTCACTTCACCACGACGACATTGATGACCAACTGTCATCACTGGATGTGCTGGTATTAGTCAACCCAACCAACCCCACCGCCCACCGCTATTTACCAGAGCAATTACACCGATGGCATCATCAACTACAACAACGCGATGGCTGGCTAGTGGTCGATGAAGCATTCATGGACTTGACCCCGGAAGGCAGTTTGATTACCCGAAAGCCCAGTGAAGGCCTGATCGTATTGCGCTCCATTGGCAAATTCTTTGGCTTGGCGGGTATCCGGCTAGGTTTTGTCTGGGCAACTGATGATATTCTGCAAGGATTGACTAAGCGACAAGACGATTGGGCAGTGAGTCATCCGGCACGCTGGGCAGGGCGCTTGGCATTAGCCGATGTTGATTGGCAACGGCAACAACGCAAGCTGATTCCACAAAAAATGGCGGGGTTAAAGATCCGTTTGCAAGCTATTTATCAATGCGATGTGGCGGAAGCAGGTTTATTCGCCTATGTGGTTTTGGGCAAGGAGGCCGCAGTTGCAGAACATGAAAGACTGTGTAAAACCGGTGTACTCACTCGCCTGTTTCCAGAACCTGGCGCACTGCGATTTGGCTTGGAAAAGTAGACACTCACCGCCGCTCACCCAGGGAATTGCTTACCGGTATCCCTTGATTCTTAATACAGCAAAGTGTGTGCCGACTCACTGCCTCAAGACATGATGAATCAGTAAGCAGCTACACACTCATGCAGGAAATCGGGCACGATTGCTGCCCGAAAGGATAACGGCAATATCGTTATGATGACTGCCTGGACTCCAGTATAAGCTGCTTCAACTCCCGAATTTCCGCTCGCAGTTCTGTTAAATCCGGCTCATCAGGGTGATCGGCTTCATACGCTTTCTGCCGCTCCTCTTCCATCACATTAACCACAATGCCAATGATCATATTCAGAAAAGCAAAGGTGGTGAAAAAGATAAAACTTAAATAATAAATCCAGCTATAGGGCGAGCCATTCTCATGGTTCATGGTCTCGTACATCACATCCGTCCAGTCCTCGAAGGTCATTACCCGAAACAATGTCAGCATGGCGATACTGATGTTTCTCCACAGTTCAGGGTTAACCGTCTCAAACAAGGTGCTACCAATGGCTGCATAGATATAGAAAATGATGAACATCAACATGATGACGTAAGCCAATTGTGGCAACGCTTTGAGTAATGAGTTCAGCAAGATACGCAATTCAGGGATGATCGATACCATCCGTAACACCCGGAATATACGAATCAAGCGACCTAGCACCGCCATTTCTGAATTATCAATGGGGATCAAACTGATCGCAACGATGAGCGTATCAAAGACATTCCAGCCACTTTTGAAAAACTCTTTCTTATCCTGCTCTGCGAAGAAGCGGATTAAAATCTCCACCAGAAAAAACAAGGTGACAAAGATATCCAGCACCGAAAGCAGCATACTGCCGTGGGTAGGCTGTCCCGTATCGGTGTAGGTGTGCGCGCCAATGAGTAATGCGGAAAGCATAATGACGCTTACCGCAAGAAATTCAAACAAACGATTTGATCTGATCGCAATTATGCGCTGCTGCCAAGCATCCAACATGGTGATTTCTCTATAAGTGTGAATAGTGATAGTTCGACAATGTTATAAGGGGAGTTACGCAATAATTCCGGGCGGCTTTTTCCTGTATCGTCACTGTGGCTTATACACGACGAATCGGGCTAGCATATTGGGCAACCAACGTATCAGCGGTGAGTAGGTGGCGTGGCTAAAATTCCCTCTGCCTGTGCCTTGGCACTGCTGGCTAAGCGGGTAATTTCGCTCCAGTTGCCACTATTCAACAGTTCGGAATTAACCAGCCAACTCCCCCCCACAGCAGCAACATTTGGCAGGGATAAATAATCTGCCATATTTACCGCCTTCACCCCGCCTGTTGGGCAAAAACGTACATCAGGAAATACGCTAGAAAAGCTTTTCAAGGCCGCTGCACCACCGGATGTACCCGCTGGAAAGAATTTCAGGTCGCTAATTCCCAGTTCCATTGCCGCAATGATTTCCGATGCCGTGACAGCACCCGGCAAAAATGGCATGTCAGCATCCTGCGCGGCTTTTGCCAGTGTTTCCGTACAGCCCGGACTCACGACAAATTGAGCACCCACTTTTTTCACTTGCTCAAACTGCTCTGCGCGTACCACCGTTCCCACACCGATAATTACTTCAGGCACGTCATTGGCAATACGCTTCACTACTTGCAACGCCGAAGCTGTACGCAATGTGACCTCCAACGCAGTCAGGCCGCCTGCGACCAGGGCTTTCGCCATTGGCACGGCATGATCCACATTTTCCACCACCAGGACAGGGATAACTGGATTATTCCCCAGTGCCGCGAATACATCATTTTTAACCATTACATTTCCTTTATTGTGTCATTCATTGCTTAAAACACCCAATCTGCCCACTAAAATTCCGCATCAAACGAACAAGCCCCTCGCTCAGCATCCCCCACATTGTTGCGAAATGCAGCAAACAGTTCACGCCCCATACCAAAGTGACTCGCGGTCGTGTGTGTGATCTGCGGCTGCCGACGATTCCAGACCTCATCATCAACCAAGGCATTGACCGCCCCCGTTGTACAATCAACGCGCACCCTGTCACCATCGCGCAGTAGGGATAAACCTGCACCCTTGATGCACTCCGGCGTCATGTGGATTACCGTTGGCACTTTGCCGGATGCACCGGACAAGCGCCCGTCTGTCACCAAGGCGACACGATAACCACGGTCCTGAAGTACGCCCAGCACAGGCATCAGTTTATGCAGTTCCGGCATTCCATTGGCTTTCGGCCCCTGAAAACGCACCACAACCACTACATCACGATCTAACTCTCCCGCTTTAAATGCAGCCTGCACTGCTTCCTGAGAGTCAAACAGGCGACACGGTGCTTCGATCAGCCAATTGGCCGGATCAACTGCGGACACCTTGGTTACCGCTCGCCCCAGATTGCCGGACATTAATTTAATGCCACCCTTGTCACTGAATGGCTGCTCAACGGTTGCCAAAATTTCCGAGTTGCCAGCTAATGGCGAGTCACGCCACGTCAGCACACCATCCTGCAAATAAGGTTCTTGCGCATAAGCCGATAACCCTGTACCACTCACTGTCTCCACATCTTCATGTAGTAAACCTGCCGAGAGTAGTTCACGAATCACTGACCCCACACCACCCACTGCATGGAATTGATTAATATCGGCCTGACCATTTGGATAAACTCTAGCCAGCATAGGAATCACTTCAGAGAGATCATTAAAGTCATTCCAATCAATTTGAATGCCCGCCGCGCGCGCCATTGCCACCAGATGAATGGTATGATTAGTTGACCCACCTGTTGCCATTAAGCCAATCATGCCATTTACAATGGTTCGCTCGTCAAGCACATCCATCAAGGGCTTGTAATCACCTGCGCCTTTGGTCATCGCCAATAATTTACTGACGGCCTCACGGGTCAAAGCGTCACGCAAGTCACCGTAGGGTGGAACAAACGCCGCCCCCGGAACATGCAGGCCCATGATTTCCATGAGCATTTGGTTGCTGTTGGCCGTGCCATAAAACGTACAAGTGCCTTCACTATGGTAGGCCGCCAACTCTGACTCCAATAGCTCGTCGCGGCTTGCCTTACCCTCAGCATAACGCTGGCGTACCCTGGCCTTGTCGCTATTACTAATGCCGCTGTCCATTGGGCCGGATGGGATAAATATTGCTGGCAGATAACCAAAGCGCAGTGCCCCAATCAGCAAACCCGGTACAATTTTGTCGCATATGCCCAAGTACATCGCGCCATCAAATATATTATGCGATAACGCCACTACCGTACTCATCGCAATCAAATCACGACTGAATAGCGACAACTCCATCCCCGGCTCGCCCTGCGTCACGCCATCGCACATGGCGGGCGTTGCCCCTGCTACCTGAGCCACTGCATGGTTGTGACGTGCCGCTTGTTTGATCAGTGCCGGATAACGCGCATAGGGTGAATGTGCCGACAACATATCATTGTAAGCCGTTACAATGCCCAGATTTGGCGGGCGCTCCTGCTTTAACAAAATCTTGTCACCTTCCGGTGCCGCCGCCAAACCATGCGCCAAATTCGTACAACCAAGACTCTGGCGACCGCTGTGTTTGAGCGCTTCCTGCATTCGGCGTAGGTACAGAGCGCGTGACCGTTCGCTGCGCTTCACAATGCGCTCGGTGACACCACTAACCACTGAATTTAAAATTGCCACCCGTTTGACTCTCCAATCTGTTTAGTATTATGAGTGCAATCTAACGACATAATTCACCAATGACAATCCAGAAAAATGCTACAAACGTTTTTCCACTTGGAGAAATCCACAATAGCGTGCTATTTAATAAAAAACCCACCGTAAATGGTGGGTTCCTTGTTTGACTTATGATACTAAAGAATCAATAAGTTACACTCACTGTAAATCATCTGTCGTGTACGAATCGACATCGTTGTCATTCACAGCGCCTGGTAAAGTGCCCTGATCAACCATTACCTCATAACTCACCGCGCCTTTAGCGCCACCTGGTAAGGTGCCACTAAATAGCCACCTTAAATCCGGCACATCTACCTCCGGCATACAGTTAAGGCCGGCCGGCTGATTATCACAACGGGCACTGTTGGTCACATAACCGGTGTAATCCGGTATCGTGTCATCAATTTCCAGATCGGTAATTGGGCCAGTGCCTGTATTACGATAGTAGATACGGTACGTCAGAAAATCACCCGGCCTTGCCTGGTTGAGTGTTTCTGTTTCAGCCGTATTCTGTGTTTTGTTTTGCACGGTCTTTCTCAGCACCAACCGTGAGCTTCCCACCTCCAGCGTCACCGATGTTGCAGGACTTACCTTGCCACCCACAGTGGTCACATCATGTACCTGCAAAGCCACAGCGCTTGTTGCACCTGTTGCGGTAAATGCTGCCGTGGTTGTGATTGGATACTGATCACCATGAGGACGATCAGCCGGTGCATAGACCTTATTGACAATACAGAAACGACTACCTGCATTCACCCCAAAGTTTATGCCTTCAATCGGGGTGTTTGCTTCGGTACCGTTTAATACACCATCACAGTTTGTGTCGCGGTAGGTCAGATGGCTCCATCCCGGTGCAGCATCCGTCAGGTCAGGTGACGTGGTAAAGCGTACGCTACCCGATGTCGGGGTACTAAAGGTGTGTGGATAGAACACCACATTGCCCGGTAATACGTCACTTCGGTGATCAGGCTCAAACACCGGCCCCTTGCTTTCAGCAAAATCCTTGCCGGTAATGTCAGTCGTGCCAACCGTGAAGGATAACGCATCCGGCGAAGTGGAGGCATAGCCTGACGGGTTCTTCGGTTGCGCAGGGTTGCACTGGCGAGGCACGGGGACGGTTTCACCCTGCGCCTGATACACCTGATAGTCCCCTGCGGCCACGGCACGAAAGGCATAATGACCATTCGCGTCGGTGTAGGTACTTTGGCAGGTGCCGTTCACCGTGTCATATAACACCACGGTATGACGGGCAATGCCTGGTTCACCGGCATCACTGGTGCCACTGCTGTTACTGTCGATAAATACTCGACCCGACACATTGACACCCCCATCAACCATCACCACATAGTCCTCAACCTCACCATCAAACAGTGCACCAGAGGCATTGTCTGCGGTCAGATAACTATCGGTTGAGATGCGCGCCCGTACCCAGAGCTGGCCGGGCTTAATGGTACCAGCCGGCAGATTCAGCCACTCGAGTTGTACGACACTGTTAAAACCGGCAGGGATGGCACGCGAGCGTGCTTCACCGGAATCAAAGGTGCCGTTTTGGTTGAAGTCAACCCAAACTATCAGCGTGGCAGCCTGGTTGCTTTTATTCACCGCCGAGACCTGCGTGCGTAACTGCGTATCCGTTGTATTGACCGGATCAATAAACTTCACGCCATCTTCATCGCGCTTGCTCGCGTTATTATCACCAGTGCCATCGGTTCCCCCATTGGCCTGATTCTGTGGTGACAGCTCAGTATCTGGTGAGATCACCCCTAGATACACTTGTGGTGTAAGCGGCTGCGCGTGACCCGCACCTCCGTAGCTATCCGGTGCATCACCAAAGTCCAGGGCCGGTTTCAACGCAATATCAATGCTGAGGTTGGTAAAGTCGTCGCCTCGAGGGATAGTTAGCCCTGCCACATTATCGCCTAACGGCTCATTCCCCTTAGGGGATTCACCCGGCAATGGAGCGGTCGCTGATAAGGTGAAAACATGCGTACGCACACCCGATGCGGAAACGGCTGCAGTCCTGTAACCATCCTGATCATCATCTTCATTCACGTCATCGTCACTCCCTGCGGTAGTGACCAGACTGTTCCAGTATTTCAGCACCGCATTGCTGGCAAACTGACTGGCCGGAATTGTTACATAGAAGTCCCCGCCACCCACGTCTTTAAACAAATAACGGCCACGCCCTTCTATGCCCGTCACGGTGCTGTCAACCAGGCTGTTATCGGAGGCTTTATGTAACTGAACAGTGACGCCATCCGGCACAGGCACATCCACGCCCTCGGTGTATTTCAGGTCGCCATCCACATCGGCAAACACCAGATCACCCACATAGTAGCTGGCCACTTCGACCGTGGTGGCATTTGACTTCAAAAACTGAGCCGCGGGTAATGATGGCGTGTCCAAGGTAAACAGGTTGGTGTAGGCATCACCCGGCTGATTCGCCGCAGTAGATAATGGATTAGCACTATCACCGGCTTGCAACGTATAGGTCGCTTTCATGCCCTGATGCGGATCACCATCTTTTTCCAATGGGTACGCCGATACAAACTTAATCGCTGTTACCTGACTAAAGTCACCGCCCAGGGCTGCCTCGGTCACCCAGTTACTATTGTTATTGTCCGGGTCATAATTAATGGTTGCCGGAGCATCCGTGGTGTAGTACCAGGTGCCCAATGGCGCACCGTCTGTTTCGCCACCTAGCCAGGTCGTGGTAGGTGCACCGGTCAGCCTGAGTACACCAGAGAATTTTGACTTGGGTGACCTTGCATTGCTCCCGTTATCGTCCCCGTTATACGAAAAAACGTCGATAATAGTCGGCGGGTCAATGGCAAAAGATGGGGCAAAGTTTGCCCAGGACAATGTGTACTTTTGATTTTCATTCGTATTATCCAAGGTTGTATCCACTTCCTTGGACACCTGAATCGAGCCAATTTGCTCCAACGTGATCGTATGCTCATCACTGCGGGCTGGTAATGGGTCTGCTAACGAGTCCCCCCTGATTTCTGCATAGTTCACCACCGGCGTACCATTGGGCGCCAGCGGATCACTATCCGTACAGATAATCCGTGGTGTAATCGCATCATTCGCAAATACCGATCCAAGGTTCCAGATCAGACGGGTGTAACCGGGCTTTGCATTACCATTACGGCCCGTATTGTTTTGCACCAGATCGGGCGGCGTACCAATCACATTACCACTGGCATCGGTGTAGTTCGCAGTACAGTTTTGGTTATAAGACACCTCTGGCGGTAGTTCATTAATAATCTGCACCCCACTTTCTTGTGGAGGTTCTTGCATCATACTCTGTATGGCTGCAGTAAGCTTCCAGACAATTTGTCTACCGGCAAGCGTCGTGGTGGTGGAGCCAGGTGCCGCCAGTGGTGTGAGGGACTCGGAATCCAGTCTACTGGTCGATCTGGAGATAATGACTCGGTCACCGTCAGTATAACCATTTTGCGGTGACGCTTTATACCTTCTTGTCGTCCAGTTGCTTGCCCATTGATCACTTCGCGCACTACCAAAGCCTGCCCCAACCGTTCCAGACGGTATCGCATCGCCCGCGTGTGGGCCAGTATAAAACTGTTCACGTATTTGCAGCGGTACGACAAAACGGATGTATTGTGCGCTGGTCAGTGCGGCGGTGTTTACCACACTGTCTTTTAGCCTGGCTCGTACCAGGTTAACATCATCAATGCCATTGCCCACCTGAGTAGGGTCAGTTTTCCAGTCTGTTACATCATCGTCACAGTGCACTGCCCTCTGCTTATCCCAGTGCCCCTCATAAAGACCCGTTTGGTTGTTATAACCACCGGACAGCGGATCATCGCCCGTATAGTCCGCATGACCATACTCCACAATATAATTTGTATAATCAAAACCACTACTAGCATAGCTGCCCACATAGGCATAGGTTCCGGTAGTCCCGCCGGTATTGCCACGATCTGTTAATTTTTGTGTGGTATTGTCAAAGGCTACACAGGTTCTAGGATTGGTTAAATCAACCGCACCACCATTACCAAAATGTAGTGTATGTGGATAGGACTGCCCAGGTGCTAACACACCCTGCCCTGAATGAGAGTTTCCTGGAATGAAGAAACTGTAGCCTGCCCCCGTATCTCTATTGCTTTTAAATGCATAATCGCCAAAATTACCTTTGGGTATTAAGCGGTAGCTATAAGGTGGCGCGATATTATTACTAATACTACCGCCTGGCATGGGCTGCCCGTTATAGCCCGGTTCTTTTCCAGCATTGAAGTTTTCTGTACCCGACATGCCTAACGGATCAAAGTTTTTCAAGGTACCTTTGATAAAAATCTCACCACTACCATTGATAACCCCATCGGCCATATCAATGACTCGCATCGGGATAAAAAACCGTGCCACGGTATTAGTGTAATAATAAGGACCCGCGGACAGGTCAATGCCACCACCGGCTTGCGTAGGGAAGCGACTACCAGATAAGTCCGCACCGCTAATCGTTATTTTATAAGGAGAGGCAGGATTAGCGGGGTCAGTTCGGCTGGTACTGCAAGTTCCTGAGTCTATTACTTTTTTATCAATCGGATCACCCGACCCCTTACTTTCACTACCATAGACCTGATCGTGCCAAAAATAGGGGTTAGGGGAACAGCTAACCATGTAATATTCAAAGCCGGATACACTATAGTCCGGGCCGTTTTCAGCGCCCTTGGTTGCAGACACATCCAAAAGGAACTCGAACGGTTGACTAAGCGCTTCGTTGCCCGTGCGACGGTTTGTCGATGTCCGCAGATTAACCCAAGTATAGTAACCATTCTCGACCCCCTGCCCCACATCTCTGGCACCATATAAGTAATAGCCACGAAATACGCCACTACTGAGATCAACACTCGGGCGTGAGGAAATGAGCGTCGGGCCAATATCAGCAAAGCTTGCCGTAACCGCATTAGGTGTCCCATCATCAGCATTGGAATATACCCGCTGTGAGCTGGTATAGCTTGAGCCGTTCCAGGACTCCCCCAGCACTTTGACCACAGAAGGAAAGGACAACTGTTCACCTTCATTAAACTCCCCCAGGTTACACACCAACTTAATGTCGCCATTGCTTTCGGTAGTAATACTGGATACCGGATTGGTACCACCCCCAGCCTCTTCTGTACACCTTATAGGTATTTTATCGAAAGTAACCACTGCATTCGCTGATGGCTTGAGCACTTGCTCAAAAATAACATTCTTGAGAGAAGGCTGACCCGGCGTATAGTTGCCGGCGGTTACAGACCAGTTATAGATCACGGTATCCTGGGTCCGTACCTGGTTATTCTTCTCACCACAGTCATCCCCCGGATTTGCCAGGGCGGTATCGGAAGCACAATTGCCATCGGCATTAAATGGTGCAGAACCATCCTGTACTCCAGGACCGAATGGGCCTAAACCTAAGGTGGGTAGTGCAAATACAGGGAGCGAGGCTCCCAGTAGTATGAGAGCGAGTAACGCCCTTGATATGAAAGCTGACATATTTTCCCCATTTTTTATTAGACTCTGGGAGAACAGCCAGAACAGAACGCCCAGATAGAAATTTGGACGCCAATATAGCAAGTCTTGATGAACAAAAAATTAACAAAAACCCACCGCAGTGGTGGGTTCTTTAGTTTGATACATGATGTGCCTAACGCATCACTGATCAACCATCACTTCATAACTCACCGCCCCTTTAGCGCCGCCTGATAAAGTGCCAGTAAATAGCCACTTTAAATCCGGCAGGGCCACATTCGGCACACAGTTAAGACCAGCCGGCTGATTAGCACAACGGGCACTGTTGGTCACATAACCTGTGTAATCAGGTATCGCGTCATCAATTTCCAGATCGGTAATTGGGCCGGTGCCTGCGTTACGATAATAGATACGGTACGTCAGAAAATCCCCCGGTCTTGCCTGATTGAGCGTTTCTGTTTCAGGCGTGTTCTGTGTGGTGTTTTGCACGGTCTTTCTCAATACCAGCCGTGAACTGCCTACCTCCGGTGTCACCGGCGTTGTAGGGTTCAGCTTGCCACCCACGGTTGTCACATCCTGCACCGGCAGATTAACGGCGCTTGTTGCACCCGTTGCGGTGAACGCTGCCGTTGTTGTGATCGGATACTGATCACCATGAGGACGATCAGCCGGGGCATAGACCTTATTGACAATACAGAAACGACTACCTGCATTCACCCCAAAGTTCATGCCTTCAATCGGGGTGTTCGCTTCCGTTCCGTTCAAGACACCGTCACAGTTTGTATCGCGGTAGGTCAGATGGCTCCATCCCGACGTAGTAGCCAGATCAGGCGACGTAGTAAAACGTACGCTGCCGGATGTGGGGGTGCTAAAAGTGTGTGAATAGAACACCACATTGCCCGGTAATATGTCGCTTCGATGATCTGGCTCAAACACCGGCCCTTTGTTTTCGGCAAAATCCTTGCCGGTAATGTCAGTCGTGCCAACCGTAAAGGATAGCGCATCCGGAGAAGTGGAGGCATAGCCTGACGGGTTCTTCAACCGTGCAGGGTCACACTGGCGAGGCACCGGGACGGTTTCACCCTGCGCCTGATACACCTGATAGTCCCCTGCGGCTACGGCACGAAAAGCATAACGACCATTCGCGTCGGTGTAGGCACTTTGGCAGGTGCCGTTCGCCGTGTCGTATAACACCACGGTATGACGGGCAATGCCTGGTTCACCGGCATCGCTGATGCCACTGCTGTTGCTGTCGATAAACACCCGACCGGACACATTGACACCCCCATCAACCATCACCACATAGTCCTCAACCTCACCATCAAACAGTGCACCGGAGGCATTATCCGCAGTCAGATTACTATCGGTCGAGATGCGTGCCCGCAGCCAAAGCTGGCCAGACTGAATAGTACCGGCTGGCAGATCAAGCCACTCCAGTTGCACGATACCGTTAAAACCGGCAGAGATGGCGCGCGAGCGCGCTTCCCCGGCATCAAAGGTGCCGTTCTGGTTGAAGTCCACCCAAACCATCAGCGTGGCAGCCTGATTGCTTTTGTTGACTGCCGAGACATGCGTGCGTAACTGCGTATCCGTTGTATTGACCGGATCAATAAACTTCACGCCATCTTCATCGCGCTTGCTCGCGTTATTATCGCCGGTGCCATCGGCGCCCCCATTGGCCTGATTCTGTGGTGACAATTCAGTATCCGGCGAAATCACCCCCAGATACACCAATGGCGTAAGTGCCTGCATGTGCCCCGCACCACCATAACTATCCGGTGCATCACCAAAGTCCAGGGCTGGTTTCAGCGCAATATCAATACTGAGGTTGGTAAAGTCGTCGCCTCTGGGGATAGTTAGCCCCGCAATATTATCACCTAATGGCTCATTACCCCTCGGTGCTTCACCGGGCGCCGGTGGAATCGCCGATAGGGTGAACACATGCGTGCGCACCCCCGATGCGGAAACCGCTGCAGTCCTGTAACCATCCTGATCATTATCTTCATTCACGTCATCGTCGTTCCCCGCGGCGGTCACCAGACTATTCCAGTATTTCAGCACCGCATTGCTGGCAAACTGACTGGCCGGAATTGTTACATAAAAATCTCCACCACCCACGTCTTTAAACAGATAACGGCCACGCCCTTCAAGGCCCGTTACCGTGCTGTCAACCAGACTGTTATCGGAGGCTTTATGTAACTGCACGGTTACGCCATCCGGTGCAGGCACATCCACGCCCTCGGTGTATTTCAGATCACCATTGACATCGGCAAATACCATGTCACCCACATAGTAGCTGGCCACTTCAACCGTGGTGGCATTTGACTTCAAAAACTGAGCCGCAGGTAATGATGGCGTGTCCAAGGTAAACAGGTTGGTATAGGAGTCACCTGGTTGATTCGCCGCCGCCGATTGAGGATTGGCACGATCACCGGCCTGCAACGTATAGGTCGCTTTCATGCCCTGATGCGGGTCACCGTCTTGTTCCAGTTTGTGGGCCGACACAAACTTGATCGCCGTTACCTGACTAAAGTCACCGCCCAGGGCTGCCTCGGTCACCCAGTTACTAGTATTATTGTCCGGGTCATAATTAATGGTTGCCGGAGCATCTGTGGTGTAGTACCAGGTGCCCAATGGCGCACCATCCGTTCCGCCACCTAGCCAGGTTGTGGTGGGTGCGCCAGTCAACCGAAGCGCCCCAGAGAATTTTGACTTAGGGTCTCTCGGACTCCCTCCATTACCATCGCCATTATGTGGAAATACATCGATGATGGTAGGTGGTTCAATGGCAAAGGATGACGCAAAGTTTGCCCAGGACAATGTGTACTTTTGATCTTCATTCACATTATCCAGAGTCGTATCCACTTCCTTGGACACCCGAATCGAGCCAATCTGCTCCAGTGTAATTGTATGCTCATCACTGCGGTTTGGTAGTGGACTTGCTAACGAGTCCCCCCTGATTTCAGCATAGTTCACTACCGGCGTGCCATTCGATGCCAGCGGATCACTGTCCGTACAGATAACCCGCGGTGCAATAGGCGTGTTGGCATACACCGATCCAAGATTCCAAATCAGACGGGTATAGCCTGTTTTGGCGTTACCATGACGGTCGGTATTACTTTGTACCAGGTCGGGCGGCGTACCAATCACATTGCCATTGGCATCGGTATAGTTTGCGGTACAGCTTGAGTTATAAGACACCTCCGGCGGCAGTTCATTAATAATCCGTACCCCACTTTCTAGTGGAGGCGTTGGCAACGAACTTTGTATGGACGTGGTAAGCTTCCAGACAATCTGCCCCCCGGCAAGCGTCGTGGTGGTGGAGTCTGGCGCCGCCTTCGGTGCGAGTGACTCGGAATCCAGTCTAGCGGTCGATCGAGAGATAATGACTCGGTCGCCATCTATAGAACCATTTTGCGGTGATGCTTTATAACTTCTTGTCGTCCAGTTGCTTATCCATTGATCACTTCGCACACTACCAAAGCCAGCCCCAACCGTTCCCGCCGGTATCACCTGTCCCGCATGTGGGCCGGTATAAAACTGTTCACGTATTTGCAGTGGTACCATAAGACGGATGTACTGCGAGCTTGTCAGTGCGGCGGTGTTTGCCACACTATCTTTTAGCCTGACCCGCACCAGATTGACATCATCAATGCCATTGCCCACCTGATTAGGGTCGGTTTTCCAGTCTGTTACGTCATCATCACAGCGCACCGCCCGTTGCCTATCCCAATTCCCCTCATAAAGACCTGTTTGGTTATCATAGCCACCGGATAACGGATCATCACCCGTATAATCCGCATGGCCATATTCCACAATATAGTTTGTGTGGTCGAAACCAGCCTTGCTACGGCTACCCACATAGGCATAGGTGCCAGCCGTTGCCCCAGTGTTGCCACGATCGGTTAATTTTTGTGTGGTATTATCAAAAGCCACACAGCCCCTGGGATCGGTTAAATCAACGGCACCGCCATTACCAAAATGCAACATATTTGGATAGGACTGTCCGGGTGCTAGTACACCTTGTCCCGAATGAGAGTCTCCTCCAACGAAGGGGGTATATCCATCCCCTTCGTCTGGAACACTTTTAAGCGCATAGTCACCAAAGCTACCTTTGGGTATTAAGCGGTAGTGATAAGGTGGCGCGATATTATTGCTAATAACACCGCCCGGCATGGGTTGCCCGTTATACCCCGGCTCTTTCCCGGCATTGAAATTCGAAGTACCCGACATGCCAAGCGGGTCGAAGTTTTTCAAGGTACCTTTAATGAAAATATCACCATCACCATTGATGACCCCGTCGGCCATATCAATAACTCGCATTGGGATAAAAAACAACGCCACGGCATTGGTGAAATAATAAGGGCCAGCAGACAGGTCAACCCCACCACCGGCCTGCTTGGGGAAGCGACTACCGGATAAATCTGCACCACTAATCGTGATTTTATAAGGAGAGGCAGGATTGTCTGGATCGGTTCGACTTTCACTACAGATCCCTGAGTCTATTACTTTTTTATCAATCGGCTCATTCACCCCCTTGCTTTCATTACCATAGACTTGATCCTGCCAAAAATAGGGATTGGGCCTGCACTTAACCATATAGTATTCAAAGCCAGACGTACTATAATCCGGGCCATCTTCCGAGTCCTTGGTTGCAGACACATCCAAAAGGAATTCGAAAGGTTGACTAAGCGCTTCATTACCTGTACGGCGGTTTGTCGATGTCCGCAGATGGACCCAAGTGTAGTAGCCGCTCTCAACCCCCTGCCCTACATCTCTGGAACCATAAGTATAATAACCGCGAAACGCGCCACTACTGAGATCGACAGTTGGGCGCGAGGAAATAAGCGTCGGGCCAATATCAGCAAAGCTTGCCGTGGTCGCATTAGGCGTACCATCGTCTGCATTGGAATAAACCCGCTGCGAGCTGGTATAGCTTGAACCATTCCACGACTCCCCCAGCACTTTGACCGCAGAAGTAAAGGACAACTGTTCACCCTCATCAAACTCACCCAGGTTACACACCAACTTAATGTCGCCATTACTTTCGGTGCTAATGCTGGAGGGCGGATTGGTGCCACCACCGTCTTTTTCCTTACACCTTGCAGGTATGCCATCGAAGGTAACCGCTGCATTGGCTGATGACTTGAGCACTTGCTCAAAAACGACATTCTTGAGAGCAGGCTGACCCGGCGTATAGTTATTGGCGGTTACAGACCAGTTATAGATTACGGTATCCTGACTCCGCACCTGATTATTACTATCACCACAGTCATCCCCCGGATTTGCCAGGACGGTGGCGGAAGCACAGTTACCATCGACATTAAATGGCGCAGAACCATCCTGTACCCCAGAGCCGAATGGCCCTAAACCTAAGGTGGGTAGTGCGAATACTGGGAGTGAGGCTCCCAATAGCGTGAGAGCAAGCAACGCTCTTGAGATAAAGGCTGACATATTTTCCCCATTTATTATTTAGACTCCGAGAGAACAGTCAGAACAGAACGCCCAGATAGAAATTTTGAGGGACAATATAGCAAGCCTTGATGAACAAAAAATTAACAAATATTTACATTACTGAGCTTACAAGTTCTGTCAGTGTTTCAAACTTATGGGAAACACTTCTTCCTTGTGTGGCAGATCATCAACCTTTTCTGTCATTATATAGAAGGCAAATCATTCGGTAGCGCTTAAATGCGTTCAAACAGTAAGTCCCACACTTCATGTCCCAATTTAATGCCACGGTTTTCAAATTTGGTTAAGGGACGATAATCTGGCCGCTCAGCATAGGTGCCAGTAGCGGACTGATTCTTGTAATCCGCTGCCGCCGTCATCACTTCCAGCATTTGAATGGCATAATCTTCCCAGTCGGTCGCAAGGTGCAATACGCCACCTTTCTGTAACTTGGTCGCCAACAGCGCAACAAATTCCGGCTTTATAATTCTGCGTTTATTGTGTCGCGCCTTGTGCCAGGGGTCAGGGAAATAAATCTGCACCCGATCCAGTGAACCATCTGGAATCATGCGATTCATCACTTCCACCGCATCGTGATTCACGACACGCACATTGCTTAACTCATGCTCACCAACCAGGTGTAACACATGCCCCACACCCGGCCGATGCACTTCAATGCCAATAAAATCCCGCTCAGGCGCTGCCGCTGCCATTTGTGCCAGAGAGTCACCATTGCCAAAACCGATCTCCAGTGTGACGGGGGCCTCACGGCCAAAGGTTTCCGGGAAATTGAGCAGGTCTTCCGAAAATTCAATACCAAACTTAGGCCATTGATGCGCTAAGGCGTGTTTTTGCCCATTGGTCAGGCGGCCCTGGCGAAGCACAAAACTACGAAGTGGGCGATGATTACTGGTATCGGTCATGGTGCAGAAACGGCTCAAGAATACAAAATGGGGATAGTAAACGGAAATGAGGGTAGAGGGAAATTTGATGTGAAAACGGGACTGTTTTTAGGCAGTCCCGCATGTTACGAAGAAAAACGTTGTTGTGAGTTACATAACCTTGGCAAAATATTTTAATGCCGCGCCAGTACAGAATGCCCCCGTTGCCTGATGAAGCTCAATAACGGGAACACCCGCCATTTGCTCAGTCATATCCACACTGGATACATACGGATTTCCCGCCCAGTATTCCACCATTGCCTCGGTATTCAGGTAGTAAACCACCGGATCAGAGGCTACCCCACACAGCATCATTGGCGCACCGGGCTGCCAGTTACGAAGATCGCGCTTTGCAATCAGTGAACGAACCTTATAAACGGGCGTATCCCTATTGTTCATAACATCACTCAAATAGGCTTGCCTGAATGCATCAGACAGCAGGTGATCGTCCGCAAAGCCTAACTTATTGAACAGATTAGCATCTGTGGGTGGCTCACCACCAAACACTGCAGAACCAGGTAACGCAGACCGATCAACGCTGTCAGAACCTTCTGCTCTTAACTTTGGTAGGAAGTTTTCAGCAATCCCTGCATACTTTGCGTCATAAACCTCACTGGCATCGTTATAGATGCCATCCGACTTCTGCAATGAGGTCAAAATCATCGGTGCAAAAACTGTCGCACCAGCGTTAACATAGCCCGCAAAAATGGTGTCAACAAAGTCCAGCATTGCGTATGGCCCTGATATTGGCAATGACGCTGTTACCGTCTCACCTTTGGCCTCCAACGCCTTGTGTGTCGCCATTGCCACATAACCACCCTGTGACAAGCCTGAAATAAACAGCTTAGGGGATAGCTCAGCACCTAACATACCTGCATAGTTTCGGGCATGCTCCAGGGCATCAATCATTTCAGTGGACTGCTGCTTTTCATCTACATAGGGGTGATAACCCAGCGAAGAATCGGCATACCCTGCATAGTTCGGGGCGATCACCGCATAGCCGTTGGCAGCATAGGCCGCCAGCAGCAACACTGCCTCTTTAGATGCTGCATTTCCCGAGTCAATGATAAACCGGGACAGGTCATAACCCTTATCAACCGTTGTTCCGTGGGCATATAGCATCACTGGCAGCGAGCCATTACAAGCCGGGTCGTCCCCATACGGCAACATAAATACACCGCTTGATGTCGCTTTTTCTCCAGCACCGCCAATCGTGTCGTAGCTCATCCGGTAGACTTTAACCTGACACTTTTCGCTACCGATCTCAGGCGCTCCAAACGAAGTGAACAACTTATTTGCAGCCTTTTCAGAGTCAGTTTTTTTGTCATCTGGCTTCCCCGCCCCGCGCATTACACCGTATATAGCCGAAGTAACATTAGATACCTGCTTTGGCGCGCCCATAGTCAACTGCTCATTGTCATCATGGCACGCTGCCAGCAACAACGAACCACAGACCATTAACGATAGTATTTTAATTTTCTTAAACATTATTTTCTTCTCCGATCAAAAGCGGTAGCTAACCGAAAGTGCCGCGGCAAACGCATCTGAATCAACATCCGCCCGTGTAAAGTAGCCATCTGGATCACCATCCTTTGCACCGGGTGCTGTGTAGTTAATGGTTGCCTTTTCGGGGTGTAGATAAGAGAAGCTTGCATCAAGACTTAACTTCTTGTTTATCCGGTGAGACATACCCACGGAGAACCAAGCAGTATCCGAACGCGGCGCACGTGGAGTCCGGTGTTGTGGGCCGGGTGTTGGCGTTGGATCCATCGCCATACCAGCACGCAACGTCGTCTTTTCATTCATTTTGTATGTCATGCCCACGCCATAACGAACGGTATCCTCCCATTCCAGGCTAGTCACCGAATCAGACAACTTGGTATCAGGGAAAACAATACGAATTTCAGGTACTGATGACCACTGTGTCCAGGTCACGTCCCCGTGTAGTGTCAATTTATCAGTGAGTTTTCTCGCAAAGGCTAACGAAGCCGACGCTGGCAAATCCAAATCTGCCGTTGCATCCTGATCTACTAAACCGGCTGCTCTTAAAGTGCCCGGAGCCAGGTTATCCAGATTCGCCAACGCCTTGTGGGTAAAATCGCCGTCTCCCTCAAGCTTGTACTTAGTGGTGGAACGATAGCCTACCGAAATAGTCGTCGCAGCATTTGGCTTGTAAACCGCACCAACGTTTGCGCCAAAAGCAAAACCAAGTGCCTCCACCTTCATTTCACTATCATTAGCCGCATCGGTCAGGTTTCCCATACCGGCATCAGTACAAGCCTTATTTGCAAATCTTAATGCCGTCAAACTACCTGCCGCTGCTGCAATACTCCTTACCGCCTCTGCGCTATGCCCCGCTGCGGTGGCAGCTGCCGCTGCCTGTGCGGCTGCCAATTCTGCACGCTGTGTTGCGTCTGGTCCCTGTGCCAACACTTTACGGCACGCCAAGCCAGAGTCCACCGCCTTGGACAATAAAGCATGTCCATATTGAACATTCAAACCCGCGCCGAGTGCCCATTTATCATTGATCTGCCAAGACATTGCCGGATTCACATTGACTGTTTTCAGGCGAGATTCTGTCGCCTCATAACGAGCAAAGCTATCCGCGTCGTACTTCGTTGATACCCCGAAAGGAATGTTAATACCCAAGCCGAACGCCTTATTCGTGCTAATATCTTGCTTATAATAGATGCTTGGTGTGGCAGAAAAGCCGCCCGGCTCCCCCTGATTATCACCCACAATCGGGATAAACCGCCCACTAATATCGGGGGTGGTACTGCCCGTATTCGTTACCTTTAGCTCGGCATCAATAATCGCCACACCACCGTTGACTTGCTTACCTTCGACCGAAGATAGTAGCGCCGGGTTATACCACATTGCCGACGCGTCTTCTGCCATTGCATGGCCCGTTGCAGAGCTACCGCCGCCGGATGCACTCTGGACAGTGACCCCAAAACCCGCAGCCATTGCGGTTCCCGAAGCGCACGCCAGAGAAGCAGACACAGCCAAAACGCTGTACCGATAATTTTTCATAAGACAATTCTCCTCAGTTTATCTATGTAATAGCCTTTCTTATATTTGTAAGCCCGACAATGCCGCACCCGACTTGCCGACCCGTTCTCATACTAACCTTTTAGCCAAACATTACCAAGTTGCAATGATGTGAACTGCGAATAAAAAGTAAAACTACGCCACAAAAATCAAAATAACAGGCCATTAGCCACCAATAACACCTCCCATAAAACCACCAATGCGCCGACTCAATTCCGCAGAGCGTTCAGGCCTACGCAGCCCCATCAAAACTTTTGTTCGCATTTCCGGCAATGTCAGCAGATCTACCAACAGCGTATTAAAAACATTCTGCTCTTGTAATGCAGCGGCTTCCAAAAATTTATACATTAACGACTCATCCAGCAGATCATTCCAGCAGCGACCCGAAATTGCCGCCAGTACCTCCACATTTTCTGCATGGTGAGAGTCAAGGATTTCTGCAAGTACCGCCATCCGACCAGCACTTACTTCACTACCCGAAAGTGCCCGAATCAGTGAGGCCAACAGCGCTGCCTGTGGCGACTCGGAACACATTTCACGCTGCAAACGTGCTGATACCGCCGCACTCAGTTGCCCCGAATACGTGACATGCTCCAGGTATTGCATAAAGGCATCCAACGGCGCATCTGGCAGGTGAGGCAACGCTTTTGCTAAGCATTCAGCATTATTATCCTGTTGCAGGCGGGACACCACATCAGCAATACCTTGCACCCCCAGAAATTGCCACTGGTCAAATCCCAACTTTCCCGACAGAAAATCACGAGTGTGTTGATAATGTTGCGATGCTGGCCGTTTCAGTGCCACTGTTGCCAAGGCGTGAAACATGGCCAAACGATCTTCTCTAGGCTTAAATGAAAACGGACTTTCCTTCAGCGAATCCTGACCCACCCCACCTGCTAGATGCGCCTGCATGTTTTCACCGACATTTTCCAGCAAGTCTCTGATAAATGCGTCACGTGATTCCAGCTTCAATAAGCCCATTTCATCAATCGGAAAACTCAAAAACCAAATGACCGGCTCATGCTGTTGCGACTCATCCCACAACAAAAAGGCCAACCAGGCTTTTTGCTGAAATGGAAAAGGGTATGGGGTTTGCTGTCCCTCAATTGAGGCAAAAGTCTGATTCGAAATACGTTGAATTTTTCGTCCCATATCAAAAATACGGTACTGAAAACCGCTCATTGTTAAAAAATCACTGATCGTTTCCAATGACTGCTGCATGACAAACCTTATACATGGGTAAACATAATCGCCGCATGGTCTCACACTCGCCTCCGCATGTCTGCAACGATATAATTCCCCTTTGACCACAGTGTTAGCAGCGACCCAATGATCAACTTACGCCAACAATTTCCACACTATTTGAAGCTCATCCGTTTCGACCGACCCATTGGCAGCTATCTATTAATGTGGCCGACACTCTGGGCATTATGGACGGCTGCCAGTGGCGTTCCTGACATCAAGATTCTCATTATTTTCCTGCTAGGTGTATTTGTCATGCGCTCGGCGGGTTGCGCCATCAATGACTTTGCCGACAAGGATATTGATGGTCATGTCGCACGCACCGAAGACCGACCATTAGCCAGCGGCTTGATTCAGCCCAAAGAGGCCATCGGTGTTTTTATTGTGCTATCTCTTGTCGCGCTGTTGCTGGTGCTTCAACTCAATACCTTAACCATTAAACTGTCCGTTGTTGCACTTCTACTAGCAGCCACTTACCCTTTTATGAAGCGGGTACACATGCTGCCACAGGTGCATTTGGGCGTTGCCTTTGCCTGGGCGGTGCCAATGGCTTACAGCGCATTAAACAATGCCCTGCCAGACCTCACGAACTGGCTGATTTTCCTGACAACCATTATCTGGACAACAGCCTACGACACCATGTATGGCATGGCCGACAGGGAGGATGATTTAAAGCTTGGACTCAAATCAACCGCCATTTTATTTGGTGATTACGACAAGGCGGCGGTTGGTCTAATGCAACTAACGGTGCTGTTTCTGTTGGCACTGATTGGCTATCTGCAAGGCTTGAGTGGCATCTATTTTCTGGGCTTGGCAATTGCATCCGTATTCTTCGTTTACCAGCAATATCTAATCCGTGATCGTGACCGGAAATTGTGCTTTCAGGCATTCCTGAATAACAACCGCTTCGGTATGACCGTATTTATTGGCTTGGCGCTAAGCTATTATGTTTAAAAGGAAATAGTCGTATGACACTGACGGCTGAACCAACTCAAAACCTGACCAAATCGTTGGCAACCCATCGTGCAGCTTAGTCTGGCTCAGCCACTCCGGTGCGAGCTTCCTCTAGCATCCACGATACAAAGGCTTCCACCGCTTCACTTTGCATTTCCTTTTTACGCCGGATGATGTAATACGAAGACTCCAGGGGCATTTTGAGATCGAAGGGAATACACAGGCGACCGGCATCAATATCATGCTGTGCCAGTGGCTCCATGCTCAAACCAATTCCCTGCTCATCCACCGCGCCAGCCAACACCAGCAACACATGATTAAAGTGCAAGCCGCGCTTGGCATCAATGCCGTGTACGCCTGCCAACTCCAGCCATTTAGCCCAGCTTGGCCGACCCTTATAGCCGGTGTCATCATGGAGTAGGGTGTGATGCCTGAGATCATCTGGCTCTCTTAGTGGATACTCTCCCTCCGCCAGCAATTTGGGACTGCATAACGGCACGGCAGACACATCAAACAGTTTATCGACCAAAAACCCCGGATAATCTCCCGAACCAAACCGAATAACGACATCAATATCATCCCGACAAAACCATTCGTCGATGCGGCCAGATTCAGCGCGATTACCAATTAGCGTGTCATCGCCAATAATTTGCATATCAATTTCAGGATGTGCCCCTGAAAATGATTGCAATCTGGGCATTAACCATTTTGCAGCGAAAGAGGGCGCCATACACACATTCACACTGGCATGTTGGTCATGCTGCTGCATAAGCTTCACTGCTTCGGCAAGATTATTAAAGCCTTCCCTGAGCATTGGTAAAGCTAACTCTGTCGCTTCGGTCAATTCAATAGAGCGACTCTTGCGCTCAAATAACTGTATGCCCAGGTACTCCTCAAGCGCCTTGATCTGGTGGCTGACAGCCGCTTTGGTCACAAACAGCTCATCAGCCGCTTTACTGAAACTTAGGTTACGGGCAACGGACTCCAACACGCGCAGAGAATTAAGAGGCGGTAACTGAAACATCGGTTTTAGGAGTCCGTTACTCGCCCTCATTCGCCACTGCGGCAAACGGCTCGACGTTATAGCCCTTTCGCTCTAGTTGCTGCAACAGACCATCCTTACCCACCATGTGCAGCGCCCCAACCAATACCAGTTCAACCTCTGGGGTCTCAAACAGCGCCTCAATTTTAGGCAACCAGTTTTTGTTACGTTCAACCAATAAAGACTGGTAA
This sequence comes from Pseudomonadota bacterium, assembly GCA_002747455.1. GTDB lineage: Bacteria > Pseudomonadota > Gammaproteobacteria > Thiotrichales > Thiotrichaceae > Leucothrix. Next base: position 36,804 of record PDPG01000022.1, read on the forward strand.
GCCTGCGGATAGTCCCTAATCCACGGCCCCAGCAGAAGCCTGCGATATTCAGCACGATCTCCCGAACGCCAAGTATTTTTTAAATCCGCCATTATTTTCGGCATGTTATCCAAATCACGCAGGGTATATAAAATCAACTCATCAGCATCACCCTCATCCATTTTGGCGAAAAACGCCATTTGCTCCTCAACCGTTTCCATTTTACCGAGCGTTTTATTGTCTCGTCGCGCCTTCGCATCAAAGAACGCATCGACACCCGCATCGGTCATGCCCATCAGCATTAACTCCATCGACATCAGAACCAGACTTGCACCTGCAGGCGTAGTATCGTTAATCACCGCCATTGGCAATCCTCGCTTTTCCATAAAGGCTTTCAATGCTTTCATGGTCTCTGGCTTTAACACCTTATCCAGGGTTTCACCGTCTTTTGCCTTTAACACTGACAGGATCGATTGCATCACCGCCGGATCTTGCATCCTTGCAAAATCTACCTCGAAAAAAACGGACTTTGATTGCTGATATGCCCGCTCGTACTCCCTGGGGAGTGGGTAATCGTCCTTACTCAGCACATGAACCGTACCGCCGAGATAAATATGCTGGCCATCCTTCTCCACTTTCCAAACAGAACTTTTTGCTTGCGCCACGGCTCCGGCAAGCATCAATACCCCCACAGCCGCCCACTGTACGACAGACGTTCGGTCATTGCTCTTGAAAAACATCACTCCTCCCTTTGTAAAATTAACAGGCAAAAGCCAACTCTATCTGGCCAATTATCGATTGTAAAACTTTTTAATAAAAAATTATGTTGCACTGCAACATTTGACTTGTTAGTATTCATCTCATGTTGCAGTGCAGCAATAAATCTATCATACAGATTCCTCCTCCTTAAATTTTGATTGAGATTGATACAATGACACAACCATTTGATTTTGAAAAAGCAATGGCACCTTCTAAGGCAATGACTTCCTTGGCGATCAAAAAAGCTGAAGAGCTGATTGCTCTGAATACTGAGTTACTGACCAAGTACAGTGCCATGACAATCGCTAATACTAAGGAAGCGATTGAAATAAAAGATGCAGAAGCAGCCAAGGCTTACTTTGCAAAACAAGGCGAAGTGGCTAAAGAAGTCATGGAAAACATGATGGAAGACAGCAAGAAAGTGGCCAAGATCAGCGAAGAATATGCTTCAGAAGTACAGAAGCTGGTGACTGACTCTGTAAAAGCCTAAATTTTTCCGTTTTCTAAAACGGCTAAAATGAAAAAGCCGCGGCTTGGTAATGGTCGCGGCTTTTTTCGTTGGTAAAACACATTAAAAAACATATAAGTGGCTACTTAATCCACTATCCAGCTCCTCGCGAATAATCGTCAAACCCTGTTCCACTTCTGCAAAACAAGCGGCTGAACTCAAACAGATGCGAATCGCCTGTGGCGCTGGGAATCGACCAACGGCAAATGGTTCAGACGATAATACCGCCACCCCTTTTTCCAGCAGTCGTGCCTCAAAGTCAGATGCACGCCACGGCTCCGGCAAGATTAACCAACAGTGGAAACTGCCATCAAGTATATGGCACTGGTAACCATCCAGAATACGTTTGGCGGCATCAGTACGGCGTTGCAACTCTCGCCGCACCCGCTGTTCGATTCGGGAAAATTCACTACCTGAAATCCAACGCTGTGCAACTTCCACCGTTATTGGTGACGTAAACCAGCAGTGTGAGCGAATCGCCGATGACACCTGTAAACCCAGTCGTGGGGGCGTAACCAGATAACCCACACGCAAGCCACCCGCCAACATTTTGGAATGGCTCTGAATATACAGGCAATGATCAGGATTTAACTGGTAAAAACTTGGCGGCTTAACATCACAATAATATGCAGAAATGGCATCCTCAATAATCCACAAATGATAACGCTCAGCAATAGCCACAATTTCGCGCTGACGAGCTTCCGTCATACATGAATTGGTTGGATTTTGGGCAACTGGAGTGCAATACAAGGCTCTGAAGTTACCTGACTGGCAATGTCTCTCCAGTGACGCAGGAATCATGCCATGTTCATCCTGCTCCACTCCCGTCACTTTAATACCCAGTTGAGCGGCAACTGCTGTAAGCCCCGGATAAGTGAGTCCTTCGCAAAGTAGCTGCTCGCCAGGACGCACAGTTGCCGCAATCGCCAAGGTAATCCCATGCTGCCCACCGCAAGTAATGACAATATTCTCCGGCTCAGTTTCCACGCCCTGTTTCTGTAGCCACTGTACCGCCCATTGACGCTGATGCAATGCCCCTTTTTCTGGCTGATAACCAATCAAGTCCAGATTCGCCACATCATCCGCCACTTCACGCAGGCTCTTTTGCAACAGGCGGCCGCTATCTATCAGAATCGGCACATTCAAACTAAAATCAATTCGCTGACGTTGCTCGCGCGCCAATATCGCAAAGCCGTCAGGCTTGTCATCCACCGAACGGATAAATGTACCACTTCCCACCCGCGCATGTACCACGCCACGCTTTTCCGCTTCGATATAACCCCGCGTGACCGTTCCCACCGTCACACCCAACTGATCCGCCAGCGCCCGATGCGTCGGCAACTTCTCACCAGCCTTCAGCACACCGTTTGCAATAGCCTTTTCAATTTCGTCTGCAATAGATTTATACATCGCTTGCTGATAACCATTTAGGTCGGGCTGCCACATTGTCATAGATACAATACTTTTATTGACTTCATTCCAGGGTAATTACAAAATAAATTATCATCATTATCTATGATGTGTATTTAGAATTGTAATGAGTACAATCATACAATAAACCGGTGAAGTATAGAACCTGCAATACATAGGCAACTCCATGATTTCAATAGAACTGCTACTGGCCGTAACCACCTTTGCTTTTGTTACCTCAGTTACACCTGGCCCTAACAATATTATGCTCACCGCTTCGGGCGCAAATTTTGGCTTTAAGCGCACTCTGCCACACATCGCAGGCATTATTGCTGGAATGATGTGCCTGAATATATCAGTGGGGTTGGGACTTGGGGCATTATTTACCCAGTTTCCGGTGCTACAACAAACCCTCCGTGTTGTCGGTAGTGCCTACCTACTCTGGCTGGCGTACAAATTGTTGTCCTTCTCCAATATCAGTCACCACCCACAAGATGCTAAGCCCTTCTCATTTCTTCAGGCCGTTGCCTTTCAATATGTCAACCCCAAGGCATGGATTATGGTTATTTCCGCCAATGCCAGCTTTTCATTAATGGGTGCGAATTACTGGTGGTCTGTATTGATGATTACCGTTATCTACATGATTATGGGCACGCCGTCGATTATGCTGTGGGCAGGGTTTGGTCAATATATTCGTCGCTTCTTAACGCAGCCACGTATTATTAAATTGTTTAACATTGTTATGGCAACATTGACGGCATTGTGCGTGGTATTTATTTGGTTGGATTGAGCCATGGTCAGCTGTGTGATGAAGGGTGTATGTCATTGATATTTTGGATATTTCTGCTATCACTTTCCCCTGTACTGACACTGATGAGTTTTTTCGACCTCATCTAGTTTCTGAAAGCGTGAGGACGTGCTTTGCACATATGCAGGAGATATAGGGGTCAGGTGTAAATTGATTAGTACCGCCTCTAGAACATCTCATCCCAAACGTATTTATATGCCAAGCCACTAATACTACCTTTCTTTACTTGGGCAACCAGCCCTTCATCCGGCACACTTTCCGGGATCAAAGCAATATCACTTGCCCGCAAGTAAGGCCCGCCTTTCTTACTACCATCCTTATTGTGTTTCTGGCATACCTTTACAGTGGCCTTATACTTTGTGCCAACAGGAAAGAGTTCACGCAACTTACGCGGGAACTCAACACGGACATCATTCGGAAATTGATCAACTGGCCTGACCCGTGGCCGGGTGACTTTTACATCCCGGCAGGTCTCCAGAGTAACACCTTTAAAAGACTGTCCGACAACATTATCCAGATTCACAGTAATACCTCCTCCCAATGCCCGGCTACTGCTTCTTTGGCATTGACAACGACCTTGAAATCCACACCCAGCTCATCGAAGTGTGCTTTGCCACATTTAATTTTAAGATTCTCGGATTTACGACGCTTTTCGTTATCATGGGTACTTTTGCTTTCACGCACCAGATAGAGCTTACCTTCATCCTCGGTGACAATGGCCCAATCCGGGTTGTAGTTGCCCAATGGAGTCGGTACCTTAAACCAGCCCGGTAATTTACAGAAAAAGCGCACATTTTCATCGTCATCCAATGCCTGGGCAATCTTACGTTCGGTACCAGAATCAAACTCAATATAATCATAAGGTGTCCGGGTTGTCTGGCTACTGCCTTCTCCTTCGGACTGGTGCCTCACCTGATAAAGACGGCTCAGGTATTTTTCCACGTCGCCCTGTTCAAATAATCGCATCTCATAACGCTGGCCCTCAATGCGTTCATATTGAATATCGGTAATAATCAACTCATTCAAGGCACGTTTGACCTGTTTGGCAACTTCGGTCATAAATGCCTGTGGATTTAAGCGAAATTCTTTCAAACGACCGCATTGCCTGAGAATGTCTACCAATGTACCACGGGTTAAGTCCGTTTCCCGTTGCAGGAAAGCCAGAATATCCGGCAAAGTGTTATGGGTAAGAACGGTCTGATCACGGGCGATTTGCAAAGTTCTACCCGCTTCAACACCGGCAGCACTAATATTGACTTCCTGTTTACCGACCGTGAGTGACAATGGTTTGATTTCAGGTATCTCAGCTATATTTTCCAGGGCACGGCTAATCAAATCGGTGTTTGCAAATTTCACCTGATAACGGGTTTTCTGGCTGATTTTATCCCACAACGCCTTAAAATCCGGGTTCATTTCCACCCGCTTGGTGTAGGTCACGGTCACTTTATCCCGTGCATTCACCACACGGCCACTGAACAGGTAACGCTTCATTTCTTCAGTAATTCCCGCTGCCAGAGGTTCCAGTTCTTCGGGTAGTTCCAGACTGAAACCCTTCTGCTTCGGATTGAACTTATCAGTAATATCCCCTTCCGCAGTGATATAGCCATTAGCCCGTAATGCCTCCCAGATTTTACGGGATGTGTCCTGTCCGATTTCCGTTTCCTGTAAGTCGGGTACTAATTGTGAGAAGGCAATCGGCTGGATGCGGCCAAATTTAAAACCATCTCCCATGTCTTTTTCCATATCATCCTGCAAG
>PDPG01000030.1 GCA_002747455.1 Pseudomonadota bacterium
GCCCGATGATTGGCTATATGCCGGGACACATGCCCTGGAAATTTGGTGAGAAATTACAAAAACTAGGTGTCAGCTTTGTCAACAAAAAAGCCGATAAGATTTGCCATATAGACCGAAAACTCATCACAGGAGCAAGCCCACAAGCGGCTAATAATTTTGGTAAATTGTGCGTTGAAGAATTGTTAAGTCATTTCAAAAAATAACCCAACTTGCTCTGCACGGAAATACTTTCCCTGTTTGTCCTTTGCTTGCCTTCTTCATAGTGATCAATGCCACGATCATGGCTTAAAAATATACCATGAATAATTTATCATCCCTGTGGCAAGCACACTCAAGCCCCACAGGTGTTATATTGCACCTTTTGAGAACAAGCCTAAATAGCAACGAAGCAAGAGACACAAATGCAAAAACTAAGCTGGAACCACCTGTTCAATGAGCTGCTAAAAAATAAAGCGACGCTGATTAAAGCGAATGTCATCGCTATTCTGGCGACATTGGCGTTGGTACCCGTTCCCTTGTTGTTGCCATTGCTGGTTGATGAGGTGTTGCTGAATCACCCCGGCCACATTGTCAGTGCAATCAATCATATTTTCCCCGAAAGCTGGCACGGCGCTGCCCTGAGTATTATTTCGGTCGCTGTGCTGACCATGCTGCTGCGGATTATTTCGACGCTATTCGGCGTTTGGAATACGCACCAATTTACCCTTATTGCCAAAGACATTAGCTACCAAATTCGTCAGTGGTTGCTGGATAAAATGGATCGGGTATCCCTGTCTGAATATGAAGTCCTTGGCAGTGGCTCGGTCAGTTCGCGCTTTGTCACCGACATTAACAGCATTGATATGTTTTTGGGTGTTTCGATTAGCCGAACGCTAATTGCTGCATTAAGTCTGGTAGGGGTATCTATTGTTCTGTTGCTGATGCACTGGCCGTTGGCGTTGTTTGTTCTGATACTCAATCCCATTGTGATTTATTTCACGACGGTGCTAGGGCGGCGGGTGAAGCACTTAAAGCGCAAGGAAAACTCTGCTGTTGAAATATTCCAGCAAGCCCTGACGGAAACGCTGGATGCCATTCACGAGCTACGGGCAACCAATCAATCCAGGCAGTTTTTTGGGCAGGTGCGTGATCTGGCGAAGAATGTGCGTGATCATTCTGCTGCTTTTAGCTGGAAAAGTGATGCAGCTAATCGCCTGTCATTTCTGGTGTTTATCATTGGCTTTGAAATGTTCCGTGCGGTGGCGATGTTGATGGTGGTGTTTTCGGATCTGTCAATCGGCCAGATGATGGCGATTTTTGGTTATTTGTGGTTCATGATGTCACCCGTGCAGGAGATTCTCGCTATTCAATACAGCTACCATGCAGCCAATGCAGCGATAGGGCGTTTGAACAGTTTGCATGAATTGGCTGAGGAAACGAACTTCCCGCCACAGCAAAATCCTTTCGAGGGCAGGCCGACCGTATCGATTACTCTGGAAGATGTGAGTTTTGCTTACCGTGATGATGAGCAAATTTTGTCACATACCAATTTACACATCAAAGCGGGTGAGAAAGTCGCATTAGTCGGTGCCAGTGGTGCGGGCAAGACGACAGTGGCACAGGTTCTGCTGGGTTTGTACGAGGCAAATCAGGGTGTGATTCGCTTTGATGGCATCCCGGTGAATGAAATCGGCTATAACACTGTGCGCGAAAATGTAGCAATCGTACTGCAACAGCCGATGATATTAAACGACAGCTTACGCATGAACCTGACGCTAGGGCGCAATATCAGTGATGAGGCAATCTGGCAGGCGTTGGAGATTGCCCAGTTGCGTGAGTTAGTGACGGAGATGCCACAGGGCTTGGCAAGTGTACTGGGATGGCAGGGCGTCAGGCTGTCCGGCGGGCAAAAGCAGCGTTTAGCCATTGCTCGAATGATTCTGCGCAACCCGAAAGTAGTGATATTGGACGAGGCAACTTCCGCGCTGGATACGGATACCGAGGCCAAATTGCATCAGGCAATGGGAGCGTTTCTGCAAGGCCGCACCACGCTGATTATTGCGCACAGGCTAAGTGCCGTTAGGCAAGCGGATAGGGCGCTGGTGTTTGAGAATGGACAGGTGATCGAAGATGGCCAACATGAGGCGTTAATTGCTCAAGATGGCTTGTACGCACAGCTATATGCGGCTTCTGAATAACTGGGTTTTGGCACGATCGGCAGTTCGCAAGCTCAGCGCATGGCGATTGGATCCGCAATCCACCGTTATCGTCAGCCAACCCCTTCTGGTTTAGCCGCTGGCGGCCTGTGGCAGTATGAAAGGAACGTCCCCTGTTGGTGCGGTGTTCACCCGTAACTGGCAATCATACGCTGCGGATAAACGCTCATTCGTCAATACGGCCTGTGGTGTATCCTGATACACCAGATTACCCCGATGAACCAAGGCCACGCTATCTGCATACATCGCCGTCAGGTTCAGGTCGTGCATAACAGCAATCACGCCACCACCTGCACTGGCGTAACGCTTGGCAATCTGCATCACATCAAGCTGATGCCCAATATCCAGGCTGGACACTGGCTCATCCAGGAATAACCAGCAGGGTTGACCATTCACTACTGGCTCCCAAACTTGCACCAGCACTCTGGCCAGTTGTACTCGTTGTTGTTCGCCACCTGACAGCTCTTGGTAAAATCGGCCTTCAAAGCCTGACAAGCCCACAGATTGCAATGCCTGCGTGGGAAGGTCGCTGCGTTCGGCCTGAATGCCTGTGTGCAAGCCTAAACGTACCACTTCCAGTACGGTAAACGGAAAGGCTAGTCGGGTAGACTGAGGTAGCACACCACGACGACTGGCAAGTTCCCAAGGTTTCATCTCTGCAATCCGCTGACCATCCAGCGTGATGCTGCCGGAGTAATCAATGTCGCCGGTCATGGTGCTCATTAATGTGGTTTTACCAGAACCATTCGGCCCAACAATAGCGGTAAACTGACCTGCCTGAGCACTGAAATCAATGCCATGCAAAATCTCATTGCGACCGAATTTAACGACAATATTTTCTGCTTTAATCATAACCGGCTTACATATCCAACACGCCACGATTACGTAGCAAAATATACAGGAAGAATGGCCCGCCCAGTGTGGCGGTGATAATGCCAATCGGCAATTCCGCTGGCGCAACAATGGTGCGGCTAATCATATCCGCCACCAACAATAGACTAGCGCCAAGTAAGGCAGCGTTGGGGAGTAAGTAGCGGTGATCCGGCCCAATGGCCAGGCGCAATAAATGTGGCACTACAATACCGATAAAGCCAATCCCACCAGACACGGCTACGGCCGCACCGGTTGCAGCGGCGACCATCATAATGGCGATGTTCTTCATACGCTGCACTGGAACACCCAAATGTGATGCCGCTGCCTCGCCCAAGGCCAGGGCATTTAAGCTGCGTGCCAGAAAGGGCGTGACCAGCAGTGCCAGAATAATCAGTGGCGCAGCTGCCAAGAGTTTTATCCATGTCGCGCCAGCCAGCGAGCCTAGTCCCCAGAATGTCAGGTCACGCAACTGGGAGTCGTCTGCCAAATACACCAAAATGCCAGAGAGTGCGCCAGCCAATGCACCCAACGCGATACCTGCCAGCAACATGACGGCCACCGAGGTGCGTCCATGACGAGTAGAAATTCGGTACAGCACCAAGGTTGTAATCCAGCCACCACAAAACGCAGCAAACGGCACCAGGTAATTCCCCATCAATGCAGTGACGCTAGCCGGTAGCATTGTGCCCAAGACAATCGCTGAGATTGCCCCCAGACCTGCGCCAGCACCCACCCCGACCAGCCCCGGATCAGCGAGCGGGTTACGGAATAAGCCCTGCATCACCGCACCGGAAACAGCCAGTGACGCACCGACTAAAATGCCCATAGCCGTACGGGGGGCGCGAATGTCGAATAAAATAACCTGCTCTCGCGTGCTGATGGCGTCACCACTGACCAGTTTGAGCAGCGTATTCCACAACGACGTGTCAGATGCTCCCACGGTCAAGCTGGTCAGGCTTACCACCACCAACAGTGCCAACAGTATTATCAGCGTATAGCGTGCGCGATGCTGCCGGTCGCCTGCAACTCTTGGTGCTTGTCGTGTGCTTTGTCCTACAGTCGGCTGTGAGAGTGCTTCAGTGCTCATTGAGCGGCGGTCTCTGTCTCAGTGCTGGTTTCGGTCTCTGTTTTAGGGTCAGTTTCGCTCTTGGCTTTGCCGTACAGTGCTTCGTTGAGTGTTTTAACTGCATCGGCTGTGCGTGGGCCAAAGCCTAGTAACAGCAGTCCATCAATGCGGACGACGCTTTGGGTTTTTGCCGCAGGTGTGGAAGCAAGCACTGGCATTTTAAACAGCTCATCATTTGCTTTGCTATGGCTGTCGCTCTGACCACCTCTGCGTGACATCATCAAAATGACATCTGGTGCGGCGGCAATAATGGCTTCATTAGTCACTGGCTTGTAACCTTTGAAGTCACCCACAGCATTTACAGCACCAGCCATACGGATAATGCCATCTGCGGCGGTATTTGTGCCGGATGCCATCACTCGCCCGCCACGGGTCGATAGGATAAATAGTACCCGCTTCGGCTCACCCTCATGTGCGGCTGCTTCCTTTTCAGCTGCGGCCAGCTTTGCGTCCACCTTGTCAGCCAGTTCAGTGCCTTCCTTTGCTACCCCCAATGCCTCCGCGACGGCCTGTATTTTGGCTGTTACCGCATCCCGATCAAAGCCATCGGGAATTTCAATAAAGCGGATTGAGGCTTCCTTGATAACGTCAATAGTCTCCTGAGGACCACTTCCGGCTTCTGCAATAATCATGTCCGGTGTGACGGATAATACGCCCTCCGGTGACAGGCGACGCATATAACCCACGTTGGGTAGTTGATTTGCTGCTGCGGGATAAACCGAGGTGGTATCACGAGCAACCAGACGCTTTTCCTGCCCCAGTGCGTAAATAATTTCCGTTACAGAGCCACCAATGGAAATAATGCGCTGACCAGCAGGGGGAGTAGTAGGAGCGTCATCTGCTGTTGCCGGAGCGCTTAACAACAAACTTGCAGAAGTAAACAGAAGCAATCCGAAGGTCATAAAAAAACGGGTAATAACAGGCATCATAAGGGTACCAACGTTTATCAAAATCAGTTTAAAGCTTGTTTTTGCCACCACAGTCATGGACGACAGATGGGAGCGGAACGGAGTATAGCCTTATTATTGTATTTATAAAAATGAAAATTATTCGCATTATGCGTTGTGAGTTTTTACAACACTTTGGCTATCCAGTTCAGAGATGACTGCTTTCACATACTGGTTAGTTTGCTGATGTATCACCTGACTGCAATGCCTGATAACCCTCTCGATAATACTGCATCAGTTTCAGTGTTTGCAGGTGGTTAGCAGGTAGCTCCAAGGGAGGCAAATCATTCGGATGCATTAGCACAAACCGCCAGTTTTCTTCGGTAAGGTAGCGGTTTTCAGCCGGCAATGGGCGTTGTTTATGAAGCGGCATATTGGATGCCATGATATAACCCCACGGCCCGAATGATGGCACTTGGCTGTAAACGGCTTGCACTGAGTTAAACACCGCACTAAGCGTTCCAGCAATGCACCAAAAAGCGTTACGTTGCACCCAAGGGCTGGATGCCTGAGTGATTATCACACCACCAACACTCAGTCTTCGCGCAACCTTCCGGTAAAACTCCACCGTGTAGAGCCGCGCAATATCGGCAGTATCTGGGTCGGGTAGGTCGATAATTACTACATCGAACAAGTCACCATCTTCTGCCAACCAACCCCAGGCATCAGTGTTGTAAACGGTGACCCTAGGGTCAGTCAGCGCATGTTCATTGAGTGTTTTTAGCTTATCTAAATCTCGCCCCAAGTGGGTCACGGCAGGGTCTAAATCCACCAGCGCAATTTGCTTGATGCTATCGTAGCGCAGCAATTCCCTTGCGGCCAGACCATCACCGCCACCAATAATTAATGCCCGCTCCAAGTTGCGGCTGTGGCTGGCAGGCATGTGTACGAGCGGCTCGTGATAACGGTATTCGTCGATGCTGGAAAACTGCAAACTGCCATTCAGGAATAAGCGCAAGTCGTGTCCACGTTCAGTGACCACAACTTTTTGGTAGGGTGACTGCACGCTGTGAATCACTGGGTCTTGGTACAAGCTGCGTTCCAGTAAGCCGGTAAAAATCGTCGAAAACTGACTGATCACCAGTAAAGCCACAACCGAGATTATGCTCGATATGATGTGTAGTTTGGGCCTTTTCAGTTGTTTCCGAAATTGCCAAACCACCACCAATGCTATCAGTAAGTTGACTGCGCCAATGGCAAAGGCTGTTAGTAAGTGACCCAGATACGGCAGCAGAATAAACGGAAACAGCAATGAGGCCAGTAATGCACCAACATAATCCGTCGCTAACACTTCACTGAGCCCTTGGCGAATACCTCGGCCTTGCTCAATGACTCGTGTGAGTAACGGGATTTCCATGCCAACCAGAATACTGATAGTGGCAATGACCATCAGCATGGCAGGGTAATAATATTGTGTCCAGGCATAGGCTGCATAAAGCAGCAACGCCGACAGTCCGCCAATCAGACCGAGCAGAATTTCCACGCGCACAAAAGCGCCCAGCAGGTCTTGCTTAATGAATTGTGCCAGCCACGCCCCCACACCCATAAAGAACAAAAATAGTCCAATGGTAATGGAATAGTGCACCACCCCTGAGCCAAGCAGATAGGTCGATAGGCTACTGATCAGTAGCTCATAGATCAGGCTGCAACCAGCGATAATAAATATCGAAAACAGCAGCAGGCGCTGATCGGCGATACTGGGAAATTCGGCACTGTCAGCCAACTCATTTGGCTGTGTGTGGCGGCTTTGTTGGCCGCTCATTGTATCGGACTTAGCCAATGACTGCACTTGCGATAATAATGCACACACCTAAAATCATACTACCGGCCAGAATAGCCAAGGCTCGATTGCCTTTATGCGCGACTTCTTCCGCCAAATTACCGGGCGTTAGTAAGTCAACGACCTTAAAACCGATGGTTGCCATGACGATGCCAATCAATGAATACAAAACAGTGGCAATAACGCCACTGAGTAAGCCCGCCAAAGACGTGTCTGCAGCGATTGCCGGTGTGCTTAATAAGATCAGGCTAAGTGCCAAAATGCGTGAGTTCATGGATGATTCTCCAAAATGAAAATTTATTATTGAGTGTTTGTGTCTATTTCCCAGCGGATGGTCCGCCGCCCGACCAACTGCGTGAGCCAACATAGCGAATAGATCCGCTGCTATCTCGCTCGCGGGTGATCGAGGCTTCGCCCATGCCTTTCCACGATGCCCAAAGTGGCAGGATGACCAGTGCGCCACAAAAAATTAAAACAATGATCAGGGTCAGTTTACTCATATCAAACCCCCGTTTCTTCACGAATGCGCTTACGACGCAGTCGGTTTAAGAAAAAGACCAGCAACAAGGCACAGATACCGCCAACAACAACTGGCATGAGCGAGACCACATTTTTGGTAATCTTGCCACTAACAGCGACCTGTGGCCACTTGCTGAGTGTTTCTGGCAGGAGGGTAACCTGGTACTGATCGCCGCTCGGTAAAACGATTCTGGGCGCATCTTGGTGCTGACTTTCAGTCCACGAGCCGTCGCTATCGTAACCACTCTCACGCCAAAACGAAATCGGGACTTCTGCCACTGTCGCCCGATTTTTATCGGTAATGACAAGCTCGGCATTCAATGCCCCGTCGCGCCTGCCAAAAGAAGCACTAACAGAGAATTCCAGTAGACTTTTTCTATTCAGTGAAAAGTCGCCAAGCTGAACGGGTTGTTTGAGCGAATGGGGCGTGATCTGGGTGGTTGGAATAACAAGGAGCGTCTTTTCAAAAAAGTGCATTCCCAAAAAGCCAACAATTAAGCAGACAATTGTCAAAAGGGCAGCACGGGTTGCCAGCCTTGCCCGTTCGAGTGCGGCAAGAACATCGGTTTTTCCGAAACCGGCCAGCAACTCAGTGGGATCAATTTCAACTGCCTCAAATGCTTCGATTTCTTTATGATTCCCTTGCTCATCCAACAGAATTTCCAGACTTTTGTTGCCTCTTTCGTAAGTCAGTACCTGCTCATTCTCCGCTGGACGGTAGGAAAATTCACCCACCGCGGATAACAATGTCCAGTGACCGACTTCATAGCGAGTATCGCCTTTGGGAATGCCACCGCTAATCTTGCTTTTACGCGACCAGTGATAGCCGGTTTGATCCTGCACAATCCACGCTAATTCGCGCAGCTCATTAATTACCCACCATGTATGGTAGCTCCACGGCGTTTCTTCCCAGAGATCGTCTTCGTCATCCCACTCTTCCGTAAAGCCGCTGTAACTTTGGCAGCCAACGACTTGCCAGGTGGTGCCTCGTATTTCAAACAAGGCATGCAGCTTAAACAAAGGATTATGAGGGATTTCGGGCTTGTAAGTGGGAGGCTGTTTGTCTTCGCCCGTGCGTGTACCACAAGATTCGCACACCATTACTATGGAGTTTGGGTTGTACTGACGCATGGGGAAACCGCAGTTTTTGCAGTTTTCTACCCGAACCGGCTCAAAGGCTTTCATGCCTGATCCCAGCGAATATCATGGACGGGAAAGATTTCTGATTGCGAGACATAGGCACAGTCACCGTCAATTTCCAGTGAGTACTCATCACCATCTGCCACACCGTCAATATAGGTAATGACACTGCTGGCTTCAGGTTCGTTGGGCAACATACCTTCGCGACCAATAATAGTGGCATCGAATTTTTCAGTAATGAATAAGTTAGGGCCGTTGGGCAAGGGTAGCATCTGACCAACACCCGCAGAGCTGCTTGCGTCCAGCGTGATTTCCTCACCCGGCGCATGTTGATAGTACACGCCGTCATCTTCTTCCACCCAAAAACCATCACCGTGACTATTCTCAAGCCACCACTCATCCCAGGTGCCCATGCCATATTGAAAGCGAATGCGGCCACGCACCATCAGCCAAGTGCCGTCGGGGGCATCACCACGCATGCCAACGCGAAAAAAACTGGGAGCGCCCAGCGGTGTTTCCTGACCGGCTTCAGCTTGCCAAAGTTGATTGCTCAAACGAATCCACGCGCCACAGTAGTGACAGTCGATGCTACGGATATGTGGTGAGACCCCCTCAATGGCGCCACCACAGCTAGGGCAGTTTAGATTTGTCATGATTGAACCCTGTCATTTTTATAATTGCCTTAATCATAGCTCAGATGAAGTTTTTATGCGATGGCGATTTGACTAATGTGGCAGCCCCTACTCGCTGCGTAAATTTCACTTTTGCATATGGAGTTTAGTAACCAAAGGCATAAACGCTACATGGGCTGATTGAGAACAGAAAACGACCACAAGCATGGTAAATATAACTCAACTATCAAGGTATTAGCGTAACTTTCTGCATCTGTTTCTCCACAAGGCAATTTGTTTTACTTTACAAAATAACTATTGTAGAGTCGCTGGCAACTGCTCGTG
>PDPG01000023.1 GCA_002747455.1 Pseudomonadota bacterium
ACATTCCAGTAGCTTGTTCAGAGACTTTGACATAGGGAGGATTCCAAAAAAACTCCTTTATGCCTAATTTCCTTGCTAAGTTTCAAGCGATTGCCCTGCTGGCGCTGGCGCTGGCGCTGGCGCTGGCGCTGTCGCTGTCGCTGTCGCTGGCGCTGCCGCTTTCGTTGGCGCTTTCGTTGGCGCTTTCGTTGGCGCTTTCGCTTTCACTTTCGCTGTCGCTTTCGCTTTCGCTTTCGCTTTCGCTTTCGCCATCGAATGGTTATATGACAAGATACGATGCCATTGGCAGCTAGTGGTTTTTTGGGTGTTGTATACTGCGTTTTATCTGGTGCTGGTCATTGTGATCTTGCTGTGGTCAGCACTCCAGGCAGACATTAAAATAGCCGCACTATCCCCCCTGTTATTTTTAGGTTTATTCCCCTTGCTCAATGCCCCACTGGACTGGTTATCGCTTGGTGTAACTCGTAGCCTGTTATATGCCATTGCTGATCATAAGCACCACGGCGCGGCGGCATTGCTATGGGCACTGCTGGATTGGTTAATGGCAGTGTTATTTTTGCTATTGATCTGCCTTGTAATGGTGGGAGCGATTGCTGCATTAAACGGTGCATCGTTGGCACTGGGTGGCGTCACGATTTTTGATTTATCAGTCATTTTTCAGCACATGCATGATGACCCATTCGCTGCTGAAAACAGGTGGGTGTATGTTATTTTGTTATCAACACTGTTACCTACCGCCATACATTTGTTTTTGGTCAGTTGGGCGGTGTTGCTCTGGTTCCCTGCCCAATGGAGCATGTGGGCGGTGCAAAGCTGGGAGGAAAAGCAAATACAGCATGATTTAGCAAAATATCTAACGGTGAGTTTTTACTGGATCTTATTTGCGCCATTAGCATTGCTGGCACCGCTTGTAATGTATTACTTGCTGTACTGGGTGCTACATGAGCAGGGTAACGGGTATTACCTGGGTGGTCAGTTGTTGGATATGATGGAAGCGTTCGCGGATAGTGTGGCTCACTCAGCCAATGCGTGGGTAACAGGGTGGTTGCGCTAGGCGAATGCCCCCCTAGCTGTTCGGCTAGAGCCATGTGGCTAAGGTGTGATGAAATCGTGGAAATAAAAAAAGCCCGTAGATCACTTTCAACGGGCTTTCAGAATGTGGCTCCTCAGGCAAGACTCGAACTTGCGACCAATTGATTAACAGTCAACTGCTCTACCGACTGAGCTACTGAGGAATCGTTTGAGCGGCGTATGTTAGTTATGAACCGCTGATACGTCAACCTCTTTTTTAAGTTTTTTGATTAAAAAAATTGAAACGCTGGATTCATCTGGCGCTTTGATGTGATCAGCCAGTATTTCTTTTAATATCGGGCAGCTTAAAAAGTTTGGTCGTGCGGCAGATGTAGCCTTGCCGCTGCTGACGCGCAACCAGCTATTTTTCTCACTGGGGTCGGCCTTCCACTGCGCCATAATTTGTTCAATATAGGGATTTTCATTGGGCATGTCGGGTAGGCAGGGGGAGCGGACGCTCACATCAATTTCCAGTGCATCAATAAGAATTGGTTCATCCTGCAACGCAAAGCCAAATTGTGTTTTGTGCTGTGCTTCAAACACATCCCGCATCATCTCAATCGGCATACACTTTAAACGCAGGCGGGCTTCGCTGTTGGTGTAGCGCATGATTAAGTGCCAGCAGGTTTGCAGTGCCTTGGGGTTGCTGCCTGTTTGTGTGAGTTCTGCGGTGCAATGTTCCCGTAGCTCACGCCCGATGGCTTCGATCTCCGACATGCTGATATCGTCCAGCAGCACATTCAGCGAGCGCCTACAGCAGGGGGGATTGGTCGTCGCAGGCGTGGGGTGTTCGGTGCTAATGTGCTTGAGATTCAATGCCTGAGCCAATAATGCAAGGCGCAGGTAAGAGGTTTTACTGGTGCAGTGGAGTTTGCTTTCTTGGTGGAGCTGTGTGGCAAGCTGGTGTCGTATCAGGGCGGCTTGCTGCTGTGCCTCGTATTGAATCGCTGCCAATGCGACTTGCTCAGGCTCCAGCCAGGTGCCACTCTGTTTTTCGTAGCGGGTGATCACGCGGTTGAGCGTTTGTGGTAAGTCTTCAGAGAAGGGCAACTCGGCGTTGTGTTCAGCATGGTCGCTTTCCCCCAGTAATGCATAGCAGCCGCTTATATCAAGTATGGGTTCTGGTTCATCTAGTACATTGTGGTTGTTATGCCCAAGGTAGTGGCCAAGTCGCATGGTCAGTCGGTTGTTTGTAAATAACATAAGCGTTACTCCGATTCCTTGATATAACTCGCGGCATGTCGCAGTACATCAATACCAGCGTCGGGCTTGTAAGCCTGTTCACTGATATGTCTGCGCCAGGCTTTTGCGCCTGTCACCCCCTGAAATAATCCGAGGATGTGGCGTGTCATATGTTTCAGAGGCACTCCCTCGCTAAGGCGTGCTTCTATGTAAGCGATATACTGATCCAAGACCCACAATCGCGTCACTTTAGGATGCGTATCATTATATAGGGTCGCATCGACATCAACCAAGTGATAGGGGTTGTGATAAGCCTCCCGTCCGACCATCACGCCATCCACCGACTGCAGGTGCTGTGTGCATTCCTCCAGCGTGTTAATGCCGCCGTTGATAATGATTTCCAGTTCCGGAGACTCCTGCTTGATCTGGTAAACCAAGTCGTAATTCAGTGGCGGTATGTCGCGGTTTTGCTTGGGACTCAAACCCTTCAGCCATGCTTTGCGAGCGTGGATAACGAAGGTTTTACAGCCAGCTTCAGCAACGGTACTGATAAACTGCCGTAGACTGACCGCCTCGTTCTGATCATCAATACCAATACGGTTCTTCACGGTGACCGGAATTGAAACGGCCTCTTGCATTGCCGCGACGCATGTCGCAATGAGTTCGGGCTCGGCCATTAAGCAGGCACCAAAAGCGCCACGCTGCACCCGATCACTGGGGCAACCGACGTTGATATTCACCTCATCGTAGCCAAAGTCTTCAGCCATTTTGGCACACATGACCATATCGCGCGGATCACTTCCGCCTAATTGTAGTGCAACTGGGTGTTCTTGGTGATTAAACTTTAGGTATCGCTCATAATCTCCATGTATGAGGGCACCTGTTGTCACCATCTCGGTGTACAGCCAAGCATGTTTGGAGAGAAGGCGTAGAAAATAACGCTCGTGACGGTCTGTCCAGTCAAGCATTGGGGCGACGCAGTAGCGTCTGGGGGAGTGTGTCAAAACGTGGTTGCCAATGGTTAAAAGGGCGGATTGTAACGCAACACACTAGAATCTGAATGATTTTTAATAAGGATAATAATGGATCCACAGCAGTCTATTGAGGCGGGGAATTGGCTGGCATTAGCTGCCTATATGGGTTTTAGCTTTTTTGTTGGCTTTACGGTTGGCTTTGCCGTTCGCACTTTTCTCAAAATCTTGTTTTTTGTGGTTGGCATATTGTTGTTGGTGCTGTTTGTATTGCAGTACAACGGCATGATTGATGTGAATTGGGGGGGCTTTGAAGGCCGCTATAATGCGCTGATTGCGTGGATTTCTCCGCATTTAGGCGGTTTGAAGCACTTTATCACAGCCAACCTTTCATCAGCAGCTATGGCGGGGCTTGGTTTGATCTTGGGGCTTCGTCACAAATAATTCAGACGGTGCTACGTTATCGTGCCTGATTTGTTATGATCGGCCCTTGTTGCGTATTTGGAGAATGTCATGTCAGTACATAATGCACCACAGAGCGTCACCATCAAAACATTGGCAAAGTTAAAGGCTAATGGTGAAAGATTTAGTTGTATGACGGCTTATGATTATTGCTCGGCCTATGCCGTGAGCCATGCGGGGGTTGAGGTCATCCTGGTGGGTGATTCGCTGGGGATGGTCATTCAGGGGCATGATAGCAGCTTACCCGTGACGATTGACGATATTGCCTACCACATTCGTTGTGTACGCCGTGGCAATGTGGGTAGCTTGATTATGGCAGATATGCCGTTTATGAGTTACTACTCGGAAGATGTCACACTGAAAAATGCAGCGGTTTTAATGAGTGAAGGGGCACATCTTGTCAAATTAGAAGGAGGTGCGTGGCTGGCTGAATCGACCCGTCTGTTATCGGAGCGTGGCATTCCGGTATGCGCTCATATGGGGCTAACCCCGCAATCGGTGAATCACCTAGGGGGATATTCAGTACAGGGGCGTGACCCGGATGCTGCACAGTTGATGATTAATGAGGCACTGACATTGCAGGCGGCTGGCGCCAGTATTTTGTTGCTGGAGTGCATTCCAGAGGAGCTGGGCGAGCGCATTACGAAAGAGTTAGCTATTCCGGTGATTGGTATTGGCGCGGGAGCCAAGACAGATGCGCAGATTATGGTATGGCATGACATGATGGGCTTGTGGCCCGGTCGTCCAGCAAAATTTGTTAAGAACTTTCTAACAGATACAAATGGCAGTATTCAGGATGCCATTGCGTTATATCACACACAGGTGAAAGCCGGTACATTTCCTGGCCCCGAGCACAGTTACGAATAGGCTAAACGGACAGATAATAGTGGGCAGATAATAATGAAAAAAAGCAAGCGGTTGATCTTGCTGGCGTGGGCGGAGCAGTCACAAATTGATGCTAGCCACTTGCCAGAGGCGATGCGACTGAGTGGGGTGACTCCCTCGGCGGATGATTGGTGGGGATTTTTGGACACCTTATTGTTGTGGCTTGGTGCGCTGTTTATTGCCTGCGGTGTGGTGTTTTTCTTTGCCTATAACTGGGATGGCCTCGGACGCTTGACCCGTTTTGCCATTGTGGAAGGCTTGTTATTACTGGCATTGCTAGCCGTCTGGTGGCTTGGCTTGGAACGCATTTTTGGCAAGGTTGCGTTAATGGTGGCGGCTGTTTTGGTCGGAGTGCTGCTGGCGCTGGTCGGGCAAACCTACCAAACGGGTGCCGATGGCTATGAGTTGTTTGCAAGGTGGTGTGTATTAATCTTGCCGTGGGCTTTGGTGACCCGTTTTGCTGCGTTGTGGATGCTTTGCTTGTTGCTACTGAACCTTGCCATTGCCCTTTATTTCAATGTGTTTAACAGATTTTGGGGACTGCTCATTGGTGTTGAGCAGGTGTTATGGGTGTTGTTTATGATCAATACCATAGCGTTGGTGATTTGGGAGTGGATGGTGACTGGTAATCATCAGTCCTCACAGCGTAGTGCGCGTTGGATAATACGTTTATTGGCAACCGCCAGTGGTGGCCTGATTACTGCGTTGGCAATTTTTAATATCCTTGGCGAAGTGACTTGGGGATCATTAGTGGGGCCATCGCTGTGGTTGCTGTGGGTGGCTTGTGCCTATTATTGGTATCGTCATATTGAGCTGGATGTTTATGTACTGGCCATTGGCGTGTTATCGGTGGTTGCTGTTATCAATACGGTATTAGGGCGGCACTTGCTTTATGTTGAATGGGATGCCAGTGGCTTGTTGTTGATGAGTTTTTCAGTGATCGCATTATCCGCACTGGGAGGCTTCTGGTTGCGTGGCGTGGTTCGGGAGGCACAAACATGACAGTCGCCTCTCACGCCCACTTGTGGCAAACATTATCGGACAATGGACTGGTCACTGGCGAAGTACCAGAAGTCATCCAAGATGACGATGTGCCGTGGTATATCCGGCTCATGTTGGGTGTCGCTGGCTGGATAGGGGCAATATTTTTATTAGGTGCCTTGTTTAGTGGTTTGCTGGTGTTTGTGGATTCGGTCGCCGCAGTTGGTTTACTGGGTGTTGGGATTTGTCTGGTCTCGGTTATTATTTATCGCAGTGCGTATCAAAATGACTTTACCAGACAGTTT
Source organism: Pseudomonadota bacterium (assembly GCA_002747455.1). Taxonomy (GTDB): domain Bacteria; phylum Pseudomonadota; class Gammaproteobacteria; order Thiotrichales; family Thiotrichaceae; genus Leucothrix. The sequence continues at coordinate 5,858 of PDPG01000023.1, forward strand.
GCCTTTGCACTCAGTCTGGCCGGGCAGGGCTTGCTGGTTTACAGTGCACTGGATGGATTTGATCTGCTTTGGGAATCCGATGACTGGCTCGCTCAATTTCGTTGGCTGGCCGTGGTGTTGGCCACTGTGCAGTGTGTCTTATTCTTGATTATTCCAAATTATTTACACCGAATGTGGTCGGCACTGGTTGGGATGGGCGCGGTTGTCTTTCTTTGCAATCAGTATGGTTTGTACTCGTTGGTTTTGGTGGCGCTACCGGCAGGCGCTTGCTGGCTGTGGTTGCAGGAGTTTCGTTGGGTGAAGCATGGCGAAATGCTGCGGACACTAGGATATTCAATGGTTATCGTCAGCCTGTTGCATTTAGTGGCGCAAAGTCACTTTTGGAGTGATAGTTTCCTATGGCTACGTACTCTGGATACGCCAGCATTGGGTGGCACATCTGGTGAATTGCTGGCTTCTTGCAGCTTGGGTTTGGTGTTGTTAGCTTTGTTACTGACACTATTAAAACGTGATGCGATTGCGGTAGGTAGTGGTATTGGGGTCGCCGCATTGATACTGGCGGCATTGGTAGCTGGCATCGGCGTTTATGAGCCGGGGATTACGGTTGGTCTGATGGTTGTATTACTGGGTTTTTCGTCTGGTAACACCATCCTAACTGGACTTGGGTTGGTGGCCTCAGTGGTGTTTATTTCTCAGTTTTACTACCTGTTAGACTTGAGCTTACTACAAAAGTCAGTGATGTTGCTGTTTAGTGGTTTGGCTCTATTGGTTGTGCGCCAAGTCTTGCGCTACTACCGGGCTAAGGGGGCTGCGCATGCGTAAGCATTGGGTTGTGTTACTGGGGCTTGGTATTTTGCTGCTGGTGAATTATGGCATTTATAAAAAAGAGCAACTGCTTACTCAAGGCCGGGCGGTACTGCTGGAACTGGCTCCCGTAGATCCGCGTTCCTTAATGCAAGGGGATTATATGGCACTGAATTTTGCCGTGGCCTCTGCTGCGCAAGCAGATATGCAAGCGGCGAGTGCCAGTAATGGTCACCTAGTTTTGGCGCTGGATGAGCGGGGCATTGGTCACTTTGTACGCATTGATGATGGTACGGCATTGGGTGACAATGAAGTCAGAATGGAGTATCGCCAGCGCGGGCGGCTTGTGAAATTTGCCACGAATGCGTTTTTCTTTCAGGAAGGAAAAGCGAAGCTGTATGAAGCAGCCAAATACGGCGAGTTTCGGGTAGGCGCCAACGGTGAGTCTGTATTAGTAGCGATGCGGGATGAGGATTTTGGGACGATTGGCGAGCGACCTTAGGTATTGCCGCGTGCCCAACACCAAAGCTTGGTGAGTCGTTCTTTAATGTGCATGGCTTGTTTTAGTCCGTCGTGAAATTCGGCTGCTGTGTGTTGCTGAAAGGCCGGAAGTGTGGCAATTGCAGCAGGAGAGATTTTACAGTCACTCAATAGTGATGCGGCATCCAACCAAGGATTGCCAAGGCCACCATATTCCCAGTCCAGAATAGTCAGTGTGTTTGATTGTGTGTCGTTGGTGACGGTTGGGGGGGCGTTTTGCTGTGCCAGATTGCCTATGTGTAAGTCGTGGTGGACCAGACAAGCTGTGGTCGGGGGAAGCTTATCGAAGCCTTGCTTGATGTCATGAATCCAGCGAAGTGCAGTTTGGTCATTCTTAGCTTGGGCTTGCGGACGGTAAACATTCTCCCAGAGTGCGTCATAGTCCATGGTTAATTGTGTGATTTGCTCATCTGTTAATTGCGTGGTAGTGATTTGTTGCAGTTGACCAATGGCCTGAATAAGTTGCTTTTGTTGGCGTGGCGTCAGCTGGGGTTTGTTGGGTATGGCTTGATACAGTTTCATAGCACACCAAGCATCTGCAACGTGGTTTTTAATGATATGAGGTGCCCAATCGTGGCCGCTGATTAGTTCCAATAATAGGGCTTCACGTTGCCGGTCAACACCGGGTGTGCGTTCTGCTGGAACATTTTTTCTGAGCACAATGCAGTGTTCACCATCACAACCTCGATACAGCGTATTGCTGCTGCCTTTGGCAAACCATTCCCATAGATAGTTTTTACCCAGCGCTTGGTTGATGGCATGTTGCCAATTTGACTGCATAGTATGTTCCTGTGGCTTACTTTATAATCGGCGTTTTGATTTATACGGGTCGGCTCATGACGCAGTTACTTGGCAAAATCAGTCTTATACTGCTGCTGTCTTTGACCGCGCTCGCCTTCTATGGCTTGATTGGCTTTAGTGCTGACAAGGGGCAGGCAGGTGCAGATTGGTCCTTATTGCATGATTCCTACTTCTGGTCAATTCTTGGTTTTTCTCTCAAGCAAGCTGGCTTGAGTGCATTATTGTCAGTTCTGCTGGCGTGGCCCATCGCGCGGGCTTTGTATTACTCCCCGTGGTTGCCTTTTCGCGCTGGTTTTCTGAGCTTGTGTCTGTTGTGTTTTATTCTGCCGACCCTGGTTCTGATTACTGGCTTGGTGGTTTTACTTGGGCGTTCCGGCCTGCTAACCAGTGGCTTGTCAGGAGATTGGAATCTGTACGGTCTACATGGCATTTTAATTGCCCATGTTTATTTGAATATGCCATTTGCCGTGCGGGTGTTATACCAGCAAATGAATAATATTCCCGATACCAGTTGGAAGTTGGCCATGCAGTTGAAGTTTACCGCATGGCAGCGACTACGCTGGGTGGAGTGGGCAAGTCTGCGGGCGACGCTACTGCGCTTGTTTGGTTTTATTGCGGTGTTATGTTTTAACAGCTTTGCAGTGGTGTTGGCGCTGGGCGGCGGTCCACAGGCGACTACGCTGGAAGTGGCCGTTTTTCAGTCGCTCAAGTATGACTTTAACATTCCCGAAGCGCTGGCGTTGGCATGGGTGCAATTTGCTATTACTGGCTTATTGTATTTGATGGTGTCACGGTGGGGCTCGGTGAACTGGTTGTCTGCCGAAACGACTGACCGTCAATGGCTGTCACGTGCCAGTTTGCCAGTCAATGTTGCGAATGCCGTATTGTACACATTGGTTTGGTGTATTTTGCTCATGCCGTTGTTGGCACTAGCGCCCGGTATTGCTGAGATGAACTGGCAGGCGTTTCATTGGCAATCCATCTTATTGCCCACCGTGACCACGTTGTTGATTGGTGTACTGAGTGCGTCACTTGCATTGTTGCTGGCCTATGGCAGTTTGCTTCCTTTGCGGCAGGCTGCAATCACTGGTCGGGGGCGGTTGCAGTTACTCTACGAGTGGCTGGGGATGCACACATTACTTGCCCCAGCGATGGTGTTGTCTGTGGGCTTGTATGTGTATTTGCTCAGTCGCATTGATCTGGATGCTTGGGGCATGTTGTTTGTGGTACTGCTGAATGCGGTGATCATCGTGCCATTTGCCGCGCAGCATCTCCGGCCTCGTGTGTTACAGTTTGATCAGCAATATTCACGCTTAGCCGATTCGCTAAAGCTTACAGGCTGGGCGCGTCTTCGTGTTGAGCTGCCTTGGCTAAAAGGCACACTGTTATTTAGCTTTTCACTGATATTACTGTTTGCTATGGGTGATGTGGCCATTTTCTCGATTTTTGGTGATGAAGATTGGATGACATTGCCGTGGTTGATTTACCGTTTTGCTGGAACCTATCGCATTGCGGAAGCTTCGTTAGCGTCGGCAATTTTGCTGTGTATCTGCGCCCTGATTGTGTTTTATTTCGAACGGAGTCGCCGTCATGCTGGAAGTTGATCAGCTAAAAGTGCAGTGGAAAGGTGTTTCGTTGCGTTATGACTTCACCGTAGAAGCGGGTGAGATTTTGACGATTCAGGGACGCAGTGGCGTTGGTAAAACCACCTTGCTGAATGTGATTGCTGGATTTGAAAAAGCCAGCGAGGGAGATGTTCGTTGGCACGGTCGCTCTATTTTGCCGTTAAAAGTGACGCAACGTCCGGTGAGTATGTTGTTTCAGGAGCATAATCTGTTTGAGCACCTGAGTGTCTGGCAAAATCTGCAATTTGGTTTGCTGGGGGATGATGCTGAGCAGCGAATCCGGCAAGCGGCCACGGTATTGGAGGTTGCTGATCAGTTAGACAAGTCACCATTGAAGTTGTCCGGTGGGCAGCGGCAACGCATTGCCATTTTGCGTACCCTGCTCAGGCCAGAGCCGATTGTTTTGTTGGATGAGCCATTTGCGGAGCTGGATGCTGCAACGCGTTTTATTGCTAATGATTGGGTACGGGAAACGGCCAAGGCAGCAAATAAGACGGTATTGTTGGTGACGCATCAGGATGAGGATGTGGTACGAGTGGGTGATCGAAACCTGCGCTTGGGTGAGTAGTATATTTGGGCCTATATGCTAAATTCTCAATCTTGTTTGGGGTGGGGTGAAAAGCTTGTTGTTGGGAGTAATTTTCAGGGGGTACAGATACTGCCCAAGGTGATGTTGTCGCAAAAATTCAGGTGCTTGAATAATTAGTATTGAAAAGGATTCAAAGGGAGTGTGGCTGCCCATTATGACTTGACCTTGCTAGCAAGTTGCGCGACCATACCCCGATTTAAAGTCAGGTTATTTACTACGATCCTGGCTTGGGTGCTCGTGTCTATGCGACCCCAACCGTTTTGGCATTAACGGTACAATTTCTAAGATCTGGGAGTGGATTTATAATGGCAGATACTGAAGTAGATAAGAAGCGTCGGCGCTTTCTTATCGGAGCTACCTCAGCAGTCGGTGCCGTCGGCGTTGGCGCAATCGCAGTCCCCTTCATTGGTTCTCTGACCCCAAGTGCGCGCGCGCTTGCGGCGGGTGCGCCTGTAGAAGTGGATGTTTCAAAAATTGAAGCGGGCGCTTTGGTTCGCGTTATCTGGCGGGGTAAGCCTGTGTGGGTGGTCAATCGCACAAGTGAGATGATCGAAGCCCTACCAAGCTTGAATTCCAAGCTTAAGGATCCAGATTCTACCGTTGAAACGCAGCAGCCTGAGTATGCACAGAATATTCCACGTTCCCGCAAGGATCAGTATCTCGTGATGGTTGGTGTTTGTACACATTTGGGGTGTTCACCAACATACCGTCCTGAAGTGGCTCCGGCTGATTTGGGTGCAGACTGGAAGGGGGGCTTCTACTGCCCATGTCATGGGTCTCGTTTTGATCTTGCGGGGCGTGTGTATAAGGGTTCTCCAGCTGGCACGAATATGGTTGTACCACCGTACTACTATAAAACGGATACTCTGGTTCTGGTTGGTGAAAGCGGAGGGGCTGCCTAATGAATGGTTTATTGAATTGGCTGGATGCGCGCTTTCCATTGACAAAAGTCTGGAATGAGCATCTAGCAGAGTATTACGCGCCGAAGAACTTTAATTTCTTTTATTTTTTCGGTTCGTTAGCGATGTTAGTGCTGGTGCTACAAATAGTCACCGGTATATTCCTGACAATGCATTATAAGCCAGATGCAGAGCTGGCTTTTGCCTCAGTCGAGTACATCATGCGTGACGTGCCGGGAGGCTGGTTTATTCGCTATATGCACTCCACTGGTGCATCGATGTTCTTTATTGTTGTTTACCTCCACATGTTCCGCGGGCTGATATATGGCTCCTTCAAAGGGCCGCGTGAGTTGGTTTGGTTAATCGGTATGCTAATTTATCTGGCACTGATGGCGGAAGCGTTTATGGGGTATATGCTGCCTTGGGGACAGATGTCATTCTGGGGAGCGCAGGTAATTATTAATCTGTTCAACACGATTCCATTCATTGGGGAAGTGGTGTCCACAACGATTCGTGGTGACTTCGTTATTTCCGATCCGACGTTGAACCGTTTCTTTGCGTTTCATGTCATTGCCGTACCACTGATTCTGGTCGGTCTGGTTTTCGTTCATATTGTTGCGTTACATGCGGTGGGTTCTAATAACCCTGATGGTGTTGAGATCAAGAAACTGAAGGATGAGAACGGAATTCCTCTGGATGGTGTTCCTTTTCACCCCTACTACACAGTCAAGGATATTGTCGGTGTGGTTGTGTTCCTGATGGTGTTTTTCTTCATTATCTTCTTTATACCGGAAGGCGGTGGGTACTTCCTTGAGTATCCGAACTTTGAGCCTGCAAACCCGCTGAAAACGCCTGAGCATATTGCACCGGTTTGGTACTTCACACCTTTCTACACAGTGCTGCGTGCGATCCCTGACCCTTGGTATGGAACGCTGGCAATGTTTGCTGCGATTGCTGTACTGTTCGTGTTGCCTTGGATTGATAAAAACCCGATTAAGTCAGTTCGTTACCGTAACAAGGCTCACCTGATCAACTTGGTGTGGTTCTCTGTTGTGTTTATCATTCTGGGTGTATTAGGGGTATTGGCCGTTACTGATATTTACCGTGAGTTGGGTACGCGTTGCACACAGCTTTATTTCTTATTCTTCGCGGTAACCTATGTACATAGTCGTCCGCACAAGGCTAAGTACCTGTTGTGGTTTGTGTTGTTATTGGTACCCGTATTGTTGTGGGATTACATGCGATTAGACCCAAGTTATACCGAGGTTCAGCGAGACTACTTCTGGAAGATGATGTTGTTGCCGGTGGCTTATCTTGCAACAACCCTGCTGTTGCCGATGTTTGTGTCTAAGGCTAATGAAGAGAAGGAAGTGCCAACGAGGGTAACAGGATGAACTTAAAATCATTAAAATTACTTCTGGCCGGAACCTTGTTGAGTGTGTTGTCAACGTCGGCCTTCAGTTCTGGCTCCAGCGTACCGTTATTGGATGCTCAGGTTAATGTTAAGAACAAAATGAGCGTGGCGCGTGGTGCAAAGTTTTATGCAAACTATTGTATGGGTTGCCATTCTTTAAATTTCAGTCGCTATAACCGTGTTGCAAAGGATATTGGTCTTGAGGAAGGGGAGATTAAGTCGATTATCTTCACCCGGGATGACAACAATGACCTGAGCAAAACCGGCTCACTGATGAAAAGTGCCATTCCGGCCAAGGATGCGGCTCGCTGGTTTGGTACAGCGCCACCAGACTTGTCGCTCATTGCCCGTTCGCGCGCTGGCGGTGATTGGTTGTATAGCTACCTGAAAGGTTTCTACCGCGATGAGTCTCGCCCATTTGGTGTAAATAACCTGGTGTTTGACAATGTGGGTATGCCTCACGTGTTGTATGAGCTACAAGGTATGCAGCAATTAGAAGAGCATAAGGATGAGCATGGCCATGTGACTAAAACACTGAAGCTTGTCGAGCCGGGCAAAATGTCGGTTGCTGAGTATGATCAACTAGCCCGTGACCTGACCAATTTCTTGGTTTATGTGGGTGAACCTGCTCAGTTAAACCGTACTTTTTATGGTGTGTTGACGTTGTTGTTCCTGCTTGTGCTCTTTGTTTTTAGCTATTTGCTGAAGAAAGAGTTTTGGAAGGATATTCATTAAACGCATTTTGCTGTAATATTCCGAGGCCACCCCGCATTAGCGAGGTGGCCTCTTGTTTTGGTTTTTGGAGAGATCGAATGAGTTCAGTTTCCAGTCGGCGTTCCACAATGACATTGTTTACATTACCGGATTGCGCAGATTGTCATCGGGTAAGGATTGTATTGGCAGAAAAAGATATTACAGTCGATATTATTGAGATTGACCCTGACAATAAACCTGAAGATTTGGCGGAACTGAATCCCTATAATGCTGCACCGACTCTGATTGATCGTGATTTGGTCTTGTATGACGCACGAGTCATTATGGAGTATCTTGATGAGCGTTTCCCGCATCCTCCATTGATGCCAGTTGACCCGGTGACACGCGCCCATTCACGCCTTGCGTTGTACCGTATCGAAAAAGACTGGTACAGCCTGTTGCGTGATATGGAAGGTGATGATGCAGCCAAAGCAGATGAAGCGCGTCGTATTTTGCGTTCAGGTGTTTTGTCAGCTGTTGATGTGTTTGCCATCAAGCCTTACTTCCTGAGTACTGAGTTCTCTTTGGTGGACTGTACGATTGCTCCTGTATTATGGCGTTTACCAAAATATGGTATCGACTTACCAGCCACGGATGTGAAGCCATTGATGCGCTATATGGATCGTATTTTCTCACGCGAGATGTTCCAGCTTTCACTGACTGAGTCAGAGAAAGCCATTCGGCCATGATGACCTCAAGAAGCCCTTACTTGATGAGAGCCATCCATGACTGGATTCTTGATAATGGTTTGACACCATACGTCTTGATTGATGCGACCCAGCCAAATGTTGATGTACCTTGGGATTATGTTGAGGATGGGCGCATCATTCTGAATATTTCTCCTTCTGCAGCAAATCAATTTTTAATTGATAACGATGGTTTATCATTTGATGCGCGCTTTGCAGGAAAGCCATCGGCGGTATTTGCACCAATTTCAGCGGTGAAAGCTATTTATGCCGCTGAAAATGGAGAGGGAATGGGCTTTGATGCACTGCCAGCAGCCGAAGCGGCAGAGTCACAAGAGGTAGATTCCGAGGTCGAATCTTCTGAGCCTGACTCCAACCCTGACCCTGAACCCCCCAAGCCACCTGCAGGTAAACGTCCGGCGTTACGCGTTGTAAAATGATCATTTCAATGATCGTGGCCATGGCTGAAGACAGGGTGATTGGTCTCGGTGGAGGGATGCCTTGGCACTTACCTGCGGATCTGGCTCATTTCAAACACAGTACAATGGGCTGTCCTGTCATTATGGGGCGGAAGACGTATGACTCCATCGGCAGGCCATTGCCAGGTCGTCGCAATATTATTTTGAGTCGTGATACGTCGTTATCCATTGACGGCTGTGAGGTTATGCAAGGGCTGTGTGAGGCCTTGGACAGCATGGGGCCAGATGTGACGGAAATTTTTATCATCGGTGGTCAACAGCTCTACGAACAGGCGCTACCGATTGCAGACCGTCTTTACCTGACACATATTTCATTGAAGGTGGAGGGTGACACCCATTTTCCAGATTATATGGCCTACCAATGGAAGCAGCTCGACTACTCTAGCAATAACGCCGATGAAAAAAACCCGTGGCCATACGCATTCGAATTATTAGAAAAGCACCCTGAATAATTACCAAGAAATCTCTTGCTTATGAGTACATTGCTAATCTGCAACGCACAGGTAGTTAACGAGGGCCGTATTCAAAAAGCGGATGTTTTGGCTTGTGATGGTCGCATCGCCCGTATTGACTCTGATTTGAGTCAGATCACTTCTGATCAGTTTATTGACGCATCGGGGCTTTATCTTTTGCCAGGGATGATTGACTCCCAATTTGGCATCGTTGGAGAGGAGGTGAAACCCGAAATTTTGGCAAGAGAGTGTCAGGCAGCCGTTGTCGGAGGCGTTACAAGCGTTTTATTGCTGCCTGATCTACATACGGAGTCTCATAGAAAAACGAATTTTTCCGAGAAGCAACTGGAAGCATTGGGTCACACGTTAGTGACTAACTTTTCCTACTATCAAGCGGTTCGGGTGAATGAAGTAGAAGACTTGTCCGGTTTAAGTCTGAAGGCTTGCTGTGGTTTATACGCAGATATGGCGGATTTTCAGGATGAGTATCGTTTTGATGAGCCAGATGTACTTCAGTCCTTATTGGAAAATTCACCCATTATCGTTGCGGTGCATGCCGAAAGTGCGCCACTTATTTTGGGTAATGAGGAAAGTTATCGTCAAGTGTATGGCGATAAGATCCCTTTCCATTTGCACAGCTCAATCCGTAATCAGGAAGTTTGCTCCATCGCGGCCGATGAAGTGTTGCGTTTGGCTAAGCATACACAAGCCAACGTACATTTACTCCATATATCCAGTGATGCTGAGGTGGAGTTATTAGCAAAATACCGAGCAGAATATTCTAATGTGAGTGCGGATGTGTGTTCGCAGTTTTTAGTTTTTACTGATACGGATAGTGCTAAAAAGGGTACGCAGTTGAAGTATTGCCCCGCAATAAAAACTGATATTGATCGTGCTGCTTTGATACAAGGCTTATTGGACGGGAATATTGATAATATTTGTACGGGGCATATTCCTATTGCTAGACGTGACAAAGAACAAGATTATTTGGATGTCCCCTCTGGTCTGCCTCAGGCGCAGTTTGCGATGCCTGCTGTTCTGGAGCACTTTCAGGATCAGATTCTTAGTTTGGAGCTAATTGTAGAAAAAACCAGTCACGCGGTGGCTGATCGTTTTTCAATAGGTGAGCGGGGCTATATTAGAGAAGGTTATTGGGCGGATCTGATATTGGTTGATATTGATCGCTCTTTTATTGCGCGTAACGAAGACGTGATCTCATCGGCAGGCTGGACTGTTTATAACGGCAGTGAGTTTCGCTCCTCGGTGCATACGACTATTGTGAATGGGCAAGTAGCCTGGCGAAATAATGCCTTGGTTGATGGTGTTCGGGCCGGGCAGTTGATTGATTTTGCGCGATGACTTTTAGTCTTTTTTGGTTTATAGGTATTTAATAGCCAGCAGAGTAGAGCTGTGGAGGTCGCTGATCCCCGCTTCTCCATATTAGAACCAGTCTTCTATTTCAGGCTGTGTGCTCTCTTGAATTCCTCTGTGTTACGGGTAACTAACGTAGAATTATAGCTGGTGGCAATCCCAGCGATGAGGGTGTCACACACTCCAATTGGTGTACCAACTTTTTCTAACTCTGCTCGGATTGAAGCTGCAACCTCTTTTGAAGTAAAGGAAAAAACTTCAATACATGAAGGGAGTGAATTGAGCTGTTGTTTTTTTCTCTGACCGGTGGTACTTCATTCAGCAGTCCATGCTCGTTACAATCATCTTAGGCGAATCGTATGTAACCGATGTTATATGAATCGGTCGAAGTGCCATTTATTATAAAAATAATACAGGCAAGTTTAATATGCCCAGAGTCTCTAAACAGCGGGGCTTCAGCTTGGTTGAAGTGCTCGTTGCCGTTTTGGTCGTGACCATTGGCCTGCTAGGTGTGGCGGGTATGCAGTTGATTGGTCTAAAGGGTAATCAACAGTCATTTTCTAAAAATCAGGCGGCCCATCATATGCAGTCAATTCTCGAAAGGATGCGGGGTAATCCCGCTGGTGTATCTGCCGGAAAATACGTGTTCAACAGTGCGTCCTATAGTTGTGCAAATGCACCAGCTGAAAATTGTGGTCAATCAAGTGTGACCTGTGACTCTGAACAAATGGCGGCATACGATCTGTTTAAGGCTTACTGTGGAAGTGTCGGTGGTGCAGCCGGTGGCATTGTCGGAGATTTGAGTAATTCAGTATTGACCATCACTTGTCCAGTGGATTGTCGTACGGGTGTTGTATTGAAGCTGGGCTGGGACGAGCAGGTACTGGGACGGGAAGGAGAAAGTTCTGGAAATGCAACGATTGCCCGTGAGTTGCTTATCAATACGGTGATTGGGAAATGAGGGTGATAGTGATGAAACGTCATGCAGGTCTCTCATTGTTGGAATTATTGGTTGCAATGATTGTTGGTTTGTTTATTACGGTGGGTATTTCCTCCATCTATGTTGGAAATAAGCGTTCCAGCTTGACGACCAATGAGCTGTCACAACTTCAGGATAATGGACGCTCGGTATTACAGTTGCTGTCGGACGTCATACAACATACCGCTTACACTTCAACCTCTATCGCACCTGTTGAAGATATGTTTATTCGTGGCGCTGTATCGACCTCAGTGTGTAGTGACGGTTCGGACAGTGTTGTCAATCCATCTCTTTTTACTGCGTTGAAGAATAATAGCGGTGTCTTTGGGGATACGATCGGCGTGATTTATATGGGTGATGGTACTTTAAACACAGATTGTGCCGCTTCTGTGCTTCCAGTACCCTGTCGGGTTGGTGGTGGATCGGCAGCTACGACAGCTTCTCGAATTTATAATTACTTCTCGGTAAAAAATAATGCGGATGGTGTGCCTGTGCTGATGTGTGCAGGCTCACGAACCAATACAGCACAGGAAGTGGCTGAAGGGGTGGAAAATATTCAATTCACCTACGGGGAAGATATGAATAGTGATGGTACTGCAGACCGTTACGTCAATGCTGATACAGTCAGTAACTGGAGTGCCGTTGTTAGTGTCAATATTGCCGTTTTGGTACGTTCCCTAAAACCTGTGGCTACGACCAAGGTGTCAAGGTCGTATAAGCTTTCGGAGGATACGACAGTGACAAGAAATGATAAGTATTTGAGAGCTGTATTTACCTCAACCGTGCTGTTACGCAATGTTTTATAGGAGTTGGGAATGAATCGGTTTTTATTGAGAAAACAACAAGGTGTTGTATTGATTTGGGCGTTGGGTATTTTATTGATTTTGATGCTTTTGAGTGTTAGCTCATTAAAATTAGCCAAGAGCAACACACAGATTGCTGGAAATAGTATGGCGAGTATGTTGGTGTTTCAGGGAGTGGAATCAACGCTGAGTAAAACAGCGAATACTAACTATATTCAGCAGGCAGCGATTGCCACGGGACGCAATAAGGCGGTTCCAAGTGCAGATTTACCCACTGAAGCAGTGAGTGGTGGGAGATTATCTTCAAAGGCTCGTGTATCGTATCTGGGTTATAGTCCTTGCCCTGCCGTACATGGTGTTGCGTTATCTACCAACGCTTCACCCAGTGCGGGAGGCATAACCTGTCAGGTATATCAAATTGATGCGGAGTCTCGCTTACGTGGAACCGGAGCAAAGGCGAACCACCGATTGGGTGTTGCGAAGATTGTTCCCCCGACAAATGCTACGCTCAATAATTAAGTCCAAGCATCGGCAGCAATAATAAAAATATCAAGACCATAACAAAGGTGTGGTAAAGAATGAGTAAGAACACAGGTTTTTCCTTGATTGAGTTAGTGATTACGGTGGCGGTGATCGGGATTTTAAGTTCGATAGCAATTCCTTCTTATACAAAGTATGTTCGTGAAACGAAAAGGACAGAGGCGAAGACAGAGATATTACGTATCGCTCAGCTTCAGGAAAGCTACTATGTGCAGCACCTGAGTTATGCAAAGGCGCTCAATGATGCAGGGGGGCTGGGTTTTGCTTCTGAAAAGCTGACCACAGAAAGTGGGCTGTATTTTGTACAGGTTTGGGGGCTGGATAGCTCAAACAATATAATCAACAGTTGCGATGGTACCAATACTACCCCTTGTGTTGGCTATAAAATCCGAGCAACACCCGTAACGGGCAAGGGGCAAGATAACGATAGCGCATGTTCGGGAGGTTTCCAGCTCTGGAACACTGGGCTAAAACAGGCAAAAGGGAGTGGTGACTCAGACTGGTCGGTTGCTGCGACGGCTAGAGAGTGTTGGAATTGATTGTGTCGGCATATGCTTGGCAAGGCTGATGCGGTCATTTCCAGCTAAATCTTTGAGACAGTGGGCATGTTGAAAGCCTGCTTGCTGGAGTTGCTTGGTGACTAAGCTTCCTTGATCAAATCCATGTTCCAGTAAAATCCAGCCATCAGGCTTGAGGTAATTTTGGGCATGATGAATGATGTACACCAGATCCGCAAGACCTTGATGGTCAGCACACAATGCCTGCCGAGGCTCAAAGCGGATGCCTGTAGTCATGTGTTTATCTGCCGGGTCAATATAGGGTGGGTTACTTACAATGAGGTCATAACGCGCTCTAGGTAGGGATTCATACCAGTTAGAAAGCATAAATTGGACGTTATGGATGTGTAGTGATTGTTGGTTGTGCTTTGCCACATCCAACGCACTACAAGAGTTATCAACAGCTAGCACTTTAGCGTCTGGGCGTTCACTGGCCAGTGCCAATGCAATCGCGCCAGAGCCAGTGCCCAACTCAAGAATGCTGGGTGTATCGACTTCTTGAAGTTTTGCGAGCGAAGTTTCGACCAATAGCTCGGTATCGGCGCGTGGTATCAATACATTTTCAGTCACGCCAATTTGCAATGACCAAAACTCCTGATAGCCAGTGATATAGGCAATGGGGTATTCGGTTTTTCGTAACTCAACGGCTGCATTAAAGGCTTCAAGGAGGCTTGAATCAAGCTCTACTTCAGGCCATGCGTACAGATAGCTTCTGGGCTTGTTTAACAGATGGCTCAGTAGGATTTCGCTGTCTAAACGTGGACTATCGCTATATCCGGTAAGCACTTTTGTCGCTGACCGTAGCGCCTGGTCAATCCTCATGTATTATTCAGACATCGCAGCCAGTTGGTCTGCCTGATATTCGCTGATAAGTGGTGCGATAATGGAATCCAGCGAACCGGCCATGATTTCATCCAGCTTATACAAGGTCAGATTGATGCGATGATCCGTGACACGACTCTGGGGGAAGTTGTAAGTGCGAATGCGCTCTGAGCGATCCCCACTACCCACGAGATTGCGTCGTGTTTCAGCTTGCTCATTGTGTTGTGCCTGACGCTCAGCCTCAAGAATTCTGGATTGTAATAATGACATGGCACGGGCACGATTCTTATGCTGTGAACGCTCATCCTGACACTCAACAACTGTACCTGTCGGTATATGGGTAATGCGAATGGCCGAGTCAGTTTTATTAACATGTTGACCACCTGCGCCGGAGGCACGGAATGTATCCACTCGAATGTCCGAACTCTTAATCTCCTGAGCTTCAATGTCATCAATTTCTGGCATAATGGCTACTGTTGCGGCGGAGGTATGAACACGCCCCTGGGATTCGGTTTCGGGAACGCGTTGCACCCGATGGGCGCCCGATTCAAATTTTAGGCGAGAATAGGCACCGTTACCAATAATACGCAACACAGCCTCTTTATAGCCACCGTGTTCGCCTTCATTTTGACTAATGACTTCCACTTGCCAACCACGGGTTTCCGCATAACGCGAATACATGCGGAATAGATCACCTGCAAAAATGGCCGCTTCGTCCCCACCTGTACCGGCACGGACTTCCAGGAATATATTGCTGTCATCATGGGGATCTTTGGGAAGCAGTAACAGTTGCAAACTGGATTCCAACTCCGCGAGTTGCTGGTCTGCCGCTTTAAGTTCTTCCTGAGCCAGCTCTTTCATCTCAGGATCATCCAGCATTTCCAGTGCTGTTTCTTTATCTTCAGTAGCCTGAAGATAGCGGTGATGTTCCTTTACGACCGGCTCTAGTTGACTGTATTCCATGGATAGCTTGCGAAACCGATCCTGGTCTGCAATGACTTCATTTTCTGATAGGAGCATCGCAATTTCAGCATGGCGTTCGCTGAGGCTTTCAAGTTTATTCAGAATAGATGGTTTCACGTATTATCTTCTTCAGTTTTTTGGGAGTCGTCTTTAAGCCCAAGCAATTTACCCGCTGCTGCGATAGTCTCCATATCCCCCGCATGGGCTGCATGGTTCAATGCTTGAGTGGGCATGTGACTTATTTTGTTGGTGAGCGTATGGGCCAGAAATTGTAACGCTTCCTCGGCTGATTTACCATTTTTGAGTTTTTGTAGTGCTTTATGCAATGTCTCTTCTTTGATAATGGCAAGCTGGCGACGATAGTTTTTGACGTGCTTCAATTGTTCCCGTGCATTCAGCCAGGATAGAAAAACCTGAGTCTCGTGGATAATAATGGTTTCTGCCAGGTCGGCGGCTCGCCTGCGGGCATCAATATTCTGGTCTACAACCGATTGCAGGTCATCCACAGTGTACAAATAGACATCGTTGAGTTCACCGACCTCTGCCTCAATATCTCTGGGAACGGCAATATCCACCATGAAAATAGGGTGATGCTTTCTGCGTCTGAGTGCTTTTTCAACGCTGCCCTTACCAATGATCGGAATTGGGGAGGCGGTGGATGAGATAACAATGTCCGCAAATTCCAAATTGTCCCCGATATCGGTCAAGCCAATGATTTTGGCGTTTAAACCTGCGCCTAATATGCGGGCATTTTCCAGACTGCGATTTGCAATAATGATTTGCTTGATGCCGGCACCTTGTAGATGTCGCCCCACCAGTTCAATGGTTTCTCCGGCACCGATTAATAAAGCTGTTTGACGTTTTAAGTCACCAAAAATCTGTTTAGCCAAGTTGACCGCAGTGTAGGCGACAGAAACAGGGTTAGAGCCAATCTCAGTTTCGGTACGCACTTTTTTAGCCGTGGAGAATGCATGTTGCATCAGACGGTTGAGTTTACTGCCCGTTGCATTGTGTTCGCTTGCTATTTTTAATGCAGATTTGAGTTGTCCAAGAATTTGTGGCTCACCCAACACCATAGAATCAAGGCCGCAGGCGACGCGAAAGGCGTGACGCACAGCCTCTGCATCAGAGAACTGATAGATATAAGGCTCAATACTCTGACCGGCAATGTCGTGTTGTTGGGCGTACCAGGCTTTTAATGAGTCGACAGAAGCTTGATGGTTCACACTGGCATAAACTTCAGTACGATTACAGGTAGATAGAATCAGCTTCTCGTCGAAGGGTGGTAAATTTTTGCGCAGCGTGTCTTCTAATTTTTGTCCTGAAAACGCAACTTTCTCACGGATTGAGACAGGTGCCGTTTTATGGTTTATTCCAATAACAACAATCGACATACAGAAAAGTGCTTTGTGCGAGTTTTCAGGAGGCTAGATTCTCTGTCAGCTGTATGAGGAATACAAGTAGACTTTCGATAATGCCAGTTCATAAGCACAAAAAGAGACACGGCCTTTGTAGAAACGCAGTATCCAATTAGCAGCTTTTTTTGGCAGTTCATTCAATCTAACTGGTTTTATCAAAAGCTTTGAGGTAGAAATATTCGGTATTCTACAACAAATCCCCGGATGCCAGAGTGACATTAATGCAAAAACGATTGGCTGTGCGTGACTTATTGCGACTAACAGTGGCAGGTATTTTCTCTTTAATAGCTGGCTGTGATGGAGCTGAGTCATTGTTAGTGAGTGACACAAAGGCTGCTCCATTATCACCGGTCGCAGTGCCCTCCCTGTCACCTGTTTTATCCAGTGAGCAGGCGATGTACCACACGCTTGTGGCGGAAATGTACCGTCAGTATGGTGATAATAAAAATGCTACATTGCACTTTGAAAAAGTTCTGCCGGGTAGTACCGACTTGCAGCTTGTGCGTGTAGCCACTGAAACGGCAGCACAAACTGAGTTTCTGGATAAAGCCATTGCCAGTGCCAGGCAATGGGTGTCTTTGGGTGGGGACGAGATTGAGTCACGTCAATATTTGGCCCTACTACTGTTGCGGGATAGTCAGTTTGATGCCGCTGCAAAGCAGTTGCACCGTATTCATGAGTTGGTGTCCGCAAATGGTCGTGATGGTTTATCTTTTTTGGTGTCGTTAATTTCACTGGAATCTCATCAAAAACAAGCGTTTGAGGCGTTCAAAACCTATGTTGAATCGTACAATGATACGCCGCTGGCTAAATTGAGGTTGGCAGGTATCGCACTGGGTCAGAGAGATTATGCTCAGGTAGTGAGTCTGGTGGATGGCTTAAAAACAGGACTGACACCACAGGAGCAGGTTGAGGCCGATGTGTTTAGGAGTAAAGCGTTATTTCAACAGGGACATGAAAAAGAGTCACTGGCAATCATGAGTCATTTGGCAACATCGCCGCATGTGGATGATGTGAGCCGTTTGGAGTATGCGCGCTTGTTAATGCTGAGCGATGACCACCAAGGAGCTATTGATCAGTTAAAAGCCATTCACAAAAATACGCCTGATAATCTGGAAGTGGTGAAATCGTTGGTGGCTTTATATATTTCACAAGGACAGTATGCCCAAGCGAGTAAGTATGCAAAAGTGCTGCTAGGTGACGCTACCTACAAGAGTTTAGCGCACCATTTTTTAGCAGAAATCCATGAAGGTCATAACGAAATGGATGCGGCATTGCGTGAGTATCGTGCGGTTGCACCAGGACAATACTTCAGTAGTGCACAGCGACGAATTTCTGAATTGCTAGTTGAGCAATATAGTCTCGACGTCGCTAAGGAGTGGCTTACAGGCCAGCGAGAGGCAGCGACATCACCTGAACATAAATATTTATATTGGCGACTGGAAGGTGAGCTGCTGGCAAAGTACCTTGACCACAAGGGAGCATTAGTTGCATTTGCGCGTGCCTACAAGATTGACCCGTATAATAGTAGAATGAACTACCAGTATGCGATTGTTGCGCATAGTGCCGGAGATATTAAGGCTGCTGAGGCGCTGTTGGTGGCGTTGATTGAACGTGAGCCTGCTAATGCCGACGCGTTGAATGCGCTTGGTTTTATACTACTGGATATTCCTGAGCGCATTGATGATGCAGCCGCCTACATTAGCAAAGCCAATGAGTTACGCCCTGACGACCTAGCGATTATAGACAGTTTGGGGTGGCTCAGGTACAAACAGGGTCGCATTGATGAAGCAATGGCATTATTATCCAAGGCTTATGAGCAGTCTGAAGACCCTGAGATCGCTAGCCATTTGATTGAGGTCATGATCGTTAAGGGACAACGAAAAGCAGCGAAGGCATTGCTGGCAAAGATGATCCAGCAGTATCCTGATGACGAAAGATTACAGGCCATGCAGGAAAAATAATTTGGTGTGGTCTGCCTTTGTTATTTAATTAAATAGAGTAAACAATAACCACGGAAGGAAAATCCAATGAATCAAATCAAAATGTTGGCCGCACTTGCAGTGATTAGTGCATCAATGGCTGGTTGCTCGGTGCAGACCGTGACGCCCAAAACGACCGCCATTGTAACAAAACCCAAGCCAATTCAGCCGGCGGATCCTTGGCAGGCGCGGCAGCGTGTTATGTCGAATATGCGATCTTGGGATATGAATGGTCGAGCTGCGCTGCGTTTCAGGGGAGATGCCTGGACATTTGGTTTAGGCTGGATGCAAAAAAACAGGCAAGAATACACGTTGCAAATTAGAAATCCGGTGACAGGTACTATTGTTGCTTTATTAGAACAGCGTCCGGGTAAAGCGGTAATGCGATCCCAAGGTAAAGTACATACAGGCGTGGATGCCGAGCGGTTACTGGAACAGCAAATGCGTGTAAAGATGCCAGTTAATGGTATGCCTTACTGGATTCGTGGTGTTATGGCGCCTCAATATCCTGCCGGAAAAGTAGCACTGGATGGGAAAGGCCGGCCAACACAGATCATTCAGTCGGGCTGGGTCATTGATTATTTAGGTTATCAAGGTAGTGATTTTGCTGCGATGCCATCAAAAGTGAATATTTCCCGTGCACAGAATCAGGTGAAGGTTAGGGTGCTGACAAAACGCTGGAGGACGCATTAAATATTGATGGATATTTAATGCTCGATAACTTGTTTAGAGTGGTTCGCTTTGGTGTCTGAGTTTTTTTATCAGGAAGTGTTGACAAGATGGGGGTAGCTCCTTAGAATGCGCATCTTTCCTGATGCAGACACCGGCTGAATGGCTCGGATAGATTGTCGGGAAAGTTTCAACAGATGGGTCGTCGCCAAGTGGTAAGGCACCGGGTTTTGATCCCGGCATTCGTAGGTTCGATCCCTACCGACCCAGCCATCAATTCCGATTAAAAGTCTGCTTCGTGCAGACTTTTGTCTTTCTAGGAAGAGAGTAATCATGTCCGAGATGAACAGGATGATGATTTTCGCAGGAAATGCGAATCCGATGTTGGCACAAGAGGTATCTGACTGTGTGGGCGTTCCTCTAGGTAGGTTGCAGTTGAGCCGTTTTAGTGATGGTGAGGTGCATGCTGAAGTACTTGAGAATGTTCGTGGTCAGGACGTGTTCGTTGTCCAATCAACCTGCGCACCGACGAATGATAATCTCATGGAACTCCTTATCTTGGTGGATGCATTGTATAGAGCATCGGCCGGAAGAATAACTGCGGTTATTCCGTATTACGGTTACGCGCGTCAGGATCGCCGGGTTCGTTCACGCCGTGTTCCCATCTCCGCGAAGTTGGTTGCCGACATGCTCTCCACGAGTCACGTGGATCGTGTACTCACCATTGACCTTCACTCCGACCAGATTCAGGGATTTTTTGACTTGCCGGTGGATAATATCTATGCATCAGGTGTGATGCGTCAGGATATTTTGAGTAAGCAATACGATGACCTGATTGTTGTATCGCCGGATGTGGGTGGTGTTGTACGTGCGCGGGCGCTGTCAAAGGCGCTGGGTGACGTTGATCTGGCCATTATTGATAAGCGTCGTCCAGAACCAAATGTTTCGGCGGTTATGAACATTATTGGTGATGTTAGTGGTAAGACCTGTGTACTCATCGATGACCTAGTCGATACAGCCGGTACATTATGCCACGCAGCGCAGGCACTCAAAGACAAGGGTGCGAAAAAAGTGGTCGCCTATGCTACCCACGCCGTTTTTTCTGGCCCTGCGGTTGATAACATCAGCGAGTCACAGCTAGATGAGGTGGTCGTGAGTAATTCCATACCACTATCAGTACAGGCGCAGCATTGTGATAAGATTCGCCAGCTTTCTGTGGCGCAGGTATTGGCAAATACCATGCTGCACATTAATACAGATCAGTCTGTGAGTGACTTGTTCCACGAAGTCTGATTTTTACCGATCATTGCTGTTTGGTCGCGAACGTAATGATCGTTCTATTAATGCCCGTTTGGGCGACTTAGTTGTTTGGAGATTCCATGGCTAATACATACAAACTAGACGCTACACTGCGTACTGATAAAGGCAAAGGTGCGAGCCGCCGCCTACGTCGCACTGGTAAGATTCCTGCAATCGTTTATGGTGGAGAAGGTGAGCCTGTTTCCATCAGTCTTGCAGAAAATCAGTTGGTGCGTAATTTGCAGGAAGAGCAGTTCTACTCGTCAATCATCAATCTGAATATTGATGGAAATACCGAAAAGGTACTATTGCGTGATCTGCAGCGTCACCCAGCTCGCCCGGTTGTGTTACATGCCGACTTACAGCGCATCAGCTCGAATGAGAAGGTGAAGGTTGTTGTTCAGCTACACTTTGTAAATGAAGAAGCGTGTGCGGGTGTGAAGCAAAGTGGTGGTAAGGTTATGAAGGCCATGATGGATCTTGAAATCTACTGCTTGCCAAAGGATATTCCTGAGTTTGTTGAAGTGGATGTACTCGACTTGAATCTGGGTGAGTCTGTACATATCTCAGATCTGAAGTTGCCTGAGGGTGTTGAATCAGTACAGCTCGCTCATGGTGAAGACCATGACTTGGCAATTGCAACTGTTACTAAGTAATTAACATAGGAAGTGCCAGCACGTGGCGGATTCAGCAATTAAACTGATCGCTGGTCTTGGTAATCCTGGTGCAAAGTACGACGGAACCCGGCACAACGCCGGGTTTTGGTTTGTTGACGAAGTGGCTCGTCGCTACAATGGTATTTTCAAAACGGAAA
The DNA here is from genome assembly GCA_002747455.1 of Pseudomonadota bacterium. Classification (GTDB taxonomy): domain Bacteria; phylum Pseudomonadota; class Gammaproteobacteria; order Thiotrichales; family Thiotrichaceae; genus Leucothrix. The sequence goes on from PDPG01000023.1 coordinate 27,117, forward strand.
GTCGCTTTTCTGGTGAGTGCTGCAAGGTTAATATTGCCGGAGCGACTGTTTGGCTGCTTAAACCATCAACATTCATGAATCGCAGTGGCTTGTCTGTTAAGCAACTGTCGTCTTTTTTCAAAATATCACCAACTGAAATCCTTGTTGCTCATGATGAGCTTGATATTCTTCCCGGAATGGTGCGCCTGAAAAGTGGCGGTGGGCACGGAGGGCACAATGGTCTTCGCGATCTGCATGCACAAATTGGTAAGGAATATTGGCGGCTTCGCATTGGTATTGGACACCCCGGTGATGCTAAAAAGGTGGCGGACTATGTGCTCTCCCGTCCATCTGCTTCTGACAGTATTGAAATCAGAGGCAGTATTGATGCTGCAGCCGATGAAGTCGAAAGAATTGTTCTGGGTGATATGCAAAAAGTGATGAACTCACTGCATACAAAATAGTTAAGGTAAACGTAAATGGGTTTTAAGTGTGGAATTGTTGGTCTGCCGAATGTGGGCAAATCAACCTTATTTAATGCCTTAACCAAGGCTGGTATTCAAGCGGAAAACTATCCATTTTGTACGATAGAGCCGAATGTTGGCATTGTCCCAGTGCCTGATCTGCGACTGCAGGTATTGGCCGATATTGTAAAGCCTAAAGAACGGATTATTCCGACAACAATGGAATTCGTGGATATTGCGGGACTGGTTGAGGGCGCTTCTAAAGGAGAAGGGCTTGGAAACAAGTTCCTGTCCCATATTCGTGAGACTGATGCGATTGCACAGGTTGTTCGCTGTTTTGAGAATGATGACATCGTTCATGTAAATGGCAAGGTTGACCCCATTGCGGATATTGAAACGATTAACACTGAGCTTGCACTGGCAGACCTTGATACGGTGGAAAAAGCGATTGTTCGTGTGACAAAAAACACCCGCTCTGGCAACAAGGAAGCTGTGGCACAAAAAGCGCTGTTTGAGCGCTTGTATGAGCACTTGGGTGAGGGGCTAGCAGCGCGTTCTTTCGAGTTAACAGATGATGAGCGTTTGCTGGTGCGCGAGCTGCAGTTGATTACCATTAAGCCGTTGTTGTTTATTGCCAATGTAAATGATGATGGGTTTGAAAATAATCCGTTGTTGACTCGTGTGAAAGCGTTGGCAGATCAGGATGGTGCGGAGTTAGTGGTGGTTTGTGCGTCTCTTGAAGAGGAGCTAGCGCAGCTGGAAGATGAAGATCAGGCTGAGTTTTTAGCAGACCTGGGGTTAGAGGAGCCTGGCTTGAACCGTGTCATCCGTGCGGGCTACAGCATGTTAAATCTACAGACCTTCTTTACTGCGGGTGAGAAAGAAGTGCGTGCATGGACGGTGAAAGTTGGTGCGACGGCACCGAATGCGGCAGGTCGTATTCACACTGACTTTGAACGTGGCTTTATTCGTGCAGAAGTGGTGTCTTATGACGATTTTGTTGCTTGTAATGGTGAAGCAGGTGCAAAAGATGCTGGAAAGTGGCGTCTGGAGGGCAAGGACTACATCATGCAAGAGGGGGATGTGGTTCATTTTAGATTTAATGTGTAAACAGTGTTGACAGCAGATAGGGATATCGCTATATTTCGCACCCTCAAGACACATAGGCTACATAGCTCAGTTGGTTAGAGCACATCACTCATAATGATGGGGTCCCAGGTTCGAATCCCGGTGTAGCCACCATACAAAACAAAGACTTGCATGTTTTTATGAATGCAAGTCTTTTTTTATGCGCGATATATGCGTATTTTTTAAAATAAACGGAACTTCATGTTCGCTGTTTTCATTTCCTTTGATATTTTGCGATCGTTGCCAAGTCAGCCAATTTATAATTCTGTGTTTTATAGTAGTTGTTGCCATACCCTAGTGCTGCGTTTGCTGCCCCAGGGTATGACTATTCTGGTTTTATTTATAAAAATGACTATTTTCCTTCATGGTTGACATGATGAGCGCACCGTCAATTTTGTGTTGACCATCGGCATGTGTATAGTCACTGTTTTTTCTTATTTCATTTTTGAACATTTTATTGGGTAAATTAGAGAAAACGTGTGTGTACTCATCGGTTTTTATTGCATTATTATTCCAGTTCGCGATAAAAACACTGTTCCTTTTGAAGTTTTTGTCTAGCATATTGTATCCGTTTGAATAATCATTCGGTTTATTCTGCACGCCGATATAAGACAATATGGTAGGGACAAAATCCAGATGTGAGGTCATTTTATTTATTACTTCAGGCTCCATTTCTGGAATTTTCATGATAAAAGGGACTTTCGTTTGTGACTCCGAAAAAGCGGAGTTATGTCCGAAAAAACCATATTGAAATAGCTCGTGCCCGTGGTCACTGGTATAAATAATAATCGAGTTATCATACACTCCCTTTTTCTTTAGTTTTGCTATAATTTTTCCGAATAGCATATCATTGTAGATCAGTGAGTTTTTATAGCTATTGATGATATCTTTTAGTTCCGGGCTGTCTTTTTTTAGGGTCAGATAGTTGATGTTGGTATTGCTGACCTTATACTGATGATGCGTTTCGGGAAAAGAGTATCCATGTGGTGCATCCATAAACAAAAAGGTAAACTGCGGCTTTTTAGTATCCATGTTCTCAATAATATCCAGTGCCTTTTGTGAGCTCTTTTTGTCCTTCTCCCACGGACTTCCTTCAAAGGTGTCAAAAACATTATCGGAAATATTGATATAAGCCGTTTTATTAAATTCTGGCCAGTCAGTATTGGTGCTGGAAACAATATTGATTTCATAGCCATTATTTTTTAAATAACCAAAAAAGACTGGCCCTTTTTGGGAAGATAAAAAGGGAAACCAATAAGTAGAGTTTAATCCGTAAAATAAGGAAAAAATACCAAATCGTGTAGAATTACCACCGCTATAATGGTTGGTGAAAACCAGTGAGTCCTTCTTGAAGGCTTCGATATTAGGCGGGGAGACATCATGCAGGATAGCATCGTTTACAGCGTCACTGGCGATAATAAAAATATTGGGCTTGTTTAACGGTTTTTTAGAAACCAGTGCCTGCTTCGGGTAATCCAGAATAGTAGCAGATGGAATAAAATTTTCTGCCTGCTTCTGCATTTGAATTCCAAAATACTTTGATGCAAGCCGATTAAAGGTGAGTGGCTGATATAGGGGAATCACCCGGAAGGTATTCAAAATATCTGTGTTAGAAAATAATGAGGCAAAGCCATAAGTTACCTTTTCAGTGATAACTACCAGAAATAAGGGGATGATAATTGCTTTGTTCCATTTTTTGTTTTTGACTTTTAGTTCTTCAATATCCTTATTCAGTAGGGACTTCAGCCAGAACAACTGCAACAGCAATAAAGAAAAAATGAAAATCCCCAGTCCTGTAAAAGAAAGAAATCCAAGCTGTATCGAATCAAGCGCTTTCGGGCTGGTTAAGATATTTATCACCATCGCATTTATGTGGAAGTTGTATAAGCGGTAGATAAAGAAATCTATAATCAGCGCCACATGAACAAACAAAAAGCAAAATGCGGTCAAATACAGCCCGAAGCGCCCCACAAAAGAAAATAAAAACAGAATGAGGTACAAGATGATATACAAAATCACCGCGCTTGAAATTGCCCCCAATACTGCCAGCAGTAAAGACGAAAAACTGTAATCCGAGTTAAAAACCAAAAAGGTCAAAAACAGCAGAGAAGTTAAAATTAAATTATATTTATAAAGTAATGAAAACCTTGTCACAAGGTAATACCCCAATAAGCTAGATGAGGCCTTCGCACAAAGGCCTGTTTGTAGGAAAAGTCTTGCAGAGAAAAATAGCGGCAGATTGTACTCGGGTCTGTTGGTTATTGTAAGATCAAAAACTGGTGCTATTAGTATCTTTTATTTTTAATTGGCTGAAAGTATGGTTCCTAAAAAAACACTATCCATCCAGCCTCTTTAATACTGCCTTTGAAGGTTTTGAGCAGCGTAAGCCCAGCAATCACATCCGCTCCGGCGCTTCAATCCCCAATAATCCCAGCCCCGTTTTCAAGGTGTTCGCTGTTAGTCGTGCCAACTGTAAACGACTATTTCTGTCTTCCACGGCCACATCATCTTTTAAAATCGGGCAGGCCTCATAAAACGTCATAAAATTACCCGCCAAGTCAAACAGGTAATTACACAACATGTTTGGCGTAGCATCTTGCTCAACCACTTCCAGTGCTTCCGGGAAGCGCATCAGGCTTAATGCCAGTTGATGCTCGGCAGGTGCTTTAATGGCAATGTTCGCCGTTGTATCCACATCACCGGCCTTGGCAAAAATACTGCAAATACGTGCATGTGCATATTGTAAATACGGCGCGGTATTGCCTTCAAAGCTGAGCATGGTGTCCCAGTTGAAAATGTAATCCGAAGTACGATTTTTGCTCAAATCGGCATATTTAACTGCACCGATGCCCACGAGCTTAGCGATTTCGTGGCGCAATGTTTCATCCAGTGTTGGGTTCTTTTCGCTCACCAAAGCAAATGCGCGTTGCTCGGCTTCCTCCAGTAAGTCCACCAGCTTCACCGTCCCGCCGGAGCGTGTCGCAAACGGCTTACCATTTGCCCCCATCATGGTACCAAATGCCATGTGCTCCAATGAGGTGCTCTCAGGAACAAAGCCTGCCTTCTTGGCAATCGCATACACTTGGGCGAGGTGAGTGCTTTGGCGCGCATCCACACAGTAAAGCATACGATTCGCATGCAAAACGTTATGCCGATAACGTAGCGCGGCAAGATCAGAGGTTGCGTATAGATAACCACCGTCCGATTTTTGAATAATGGCCGGTAGAATTTTGTCATCACGCCCTTTGAATTCCTCAAGGAAGACGCACTGCGCACCTTCGTTTTCGGTGATGAGGCCCGCTTTCTTCAAGTCCTCAACCACTTGCGGCAGATCATCGTTGTAAGCACTTTCCGGCTTTAGATCATCGCGGGTGAGTAATACGCCCAAACGCTCGTACACTGCATCGCAATGGCTGAGCGAGACTTCAACAAATTGCTGCCATAATGTGTGGCATTCCTCATCCCCAGATTGCAGTTTCACCACATAATCTCGCGCAATATCCGCAAAACCGGCCTCATTATCGAAGCGACTTTTGGCATCCCGGTAGAACACTTCCAGATCGGCTAATTGCATGGATAGCGTGTCATCGCCTGCTGCGTTATCCATCAGGCTTTTCATGTGCGCCAGTAACATGCCAAACTGTGTACCCCAGTCACCCACATGATTTTGTGGAATAACCTTGTGACCTAAAAACTTCAGGGTACGTGCCATCACGTCACCCAAAATCGTCGAGCGCAAATGACCAACGTGCATTTCCTTTGCGAGGTTTGGGCTAGAATAATCAATCACAATCGTTTGTGCCGGAACACTGGGCTCTATGTTTAATGTCTCATCCTTCAGGGTGTGTTCAGCACGGGTGGATAACCATTCGTCTGAAAGGTGGATATTGATGAAGCCGGGTCCAGCGATTTTCACTGTGTCCGCAATCCCGTCCAGATCAAGCTGTTCCAATACGGAGCTGGCGAGTTGACGAGGATTCATCTTTAGCTTCTTGGCCGCTCCCATTATGCCATTGGCTTGATAGTCACCAAATTCAGGGCGGCCAGAAGGCTTAATGACCGCAGGCGAGTCTTTTGCGACACCAGCGGCTAACATGGCTTGCTCAACACGGGTTTCAAGAAGTTGGCGAATGTTCATGCGGGCTATTCCTTGATTCAAGATTTGTGGCGAAGTGTACCCGAAATTTATGCCGCCCGCCGGGAAAATTATGACTGAACCGTAACGAAATTCAGGGCACCAAAAGCGGCAATCCAGCTCTAAAGTGCCTACACTGAGTTTGTTTGATATACAAAAAGTAGCTACACCAAATAGGGGGTCTATTATGGTACGCACATCGTTCTGGATATTCATGACCATCATACTGGCATCGCTGTTAATGGCGCAGGTTAGTATTGCCGGTGACTTTGCGCCTGCGGCTGAAGTTTTATCGCATATCGCGGATTGATCGTTAAATTAAGCCTGTCATTACATGCCGATGATTCCTTGCGAGGGTTCATTGTGGTAAATTCCTGCGCTTGCTAATTTTTCTGGAGTACAGGTGTCATGTCTTTGACGGCCTCTGATGTAAAAAAAATCTCACACTTGGCCCGCCTTGCCATTGATGAGGCGGATGTCGAGCCATACGCCAATAATCTTTCCAATATCCTCGACCTCGTGGCACAGATGGAAGCAGCTGATGTTGATGATATTGAGCCAATGGCCAATCCACAGGATGCCACGCAGCGTTTACGCGAGGATGTGGTAACTGAAGTCAATCAGCGTGAAAAGTTTCAGGCGATTGCCCCCAGTGTTGAATCCGGTTTATACCTCGTCCCTAAAGTTCTTGAGTGATTTAAATCATGCATAACAAGTCCCTAACTGAACTTGCGGCAGGCCTGCGCGCGGGTGAATTTACCAGTGTTGAGTTGACCCAGCACTTCCTGGATCGTATCGAGCAGTACGATAGCGTATTGAACAGTTTTATTACCGTTACCGCAGCGCAAGCATTGGCGCAAGCGGCAGAGGCCGATGCACAACTTGCCGCCGGAACCGCGGGCCCGCTGACCGGTATTCCAATGGCGCACAAAGATCTCTTTTGTACGGATGGCGTGAAAACATCTTGCGGTTCTAAAATGCTGGACAATTTCATTGCACCTTACAACGCTACGGTAACAGAAAAACTGCAGCAAGCCGGTATGCCGATGTTGGGTAAAACCAATCTGGATGAGTTTGCGATGGGGTCATCCAATGAAACCAGTTTTTATGGCCCGGTTAAAAACCCTTGGGATACGGCGCGTGTACCAGGTGGTTCATCTGGCGGGAGTGCAGCAGCGGTTGCCGCTCGTTTAGCGCCTGTGACAACCGGAACAGATACCGGTGGCTCTATTCGCCAGCCAGCATCATTAACCGGCATTACTGGCATCAAGCCAACGTATGGTCGCGTATCACGCTTCGGTATGGTGGCGTATGCGTCCAGTTTGGATCAGGGCGGTGTGTTTGCGAGGGATGCGGCGGATTGTGCTTTGGTATTGGGCGCAATGGCGGGCTTTGATGAAAAGGATTCCACCTCATCCGAAGTGGCTGTGGATGATTACACTGCCACCCTAGACCAGTCACTATCTGGCTTGCGCATTGGTGTACCCAAAGAATATTTTGGCGAAGGCTTGGATGCCGGAGTCGCCGCGTCCATCCAGGCGGCACTGGATCAATACAAAGCACTGGGCGCCGAGATTATTGAAATTGAGTTACCAAATACAGGTCTGGCGATTCCATCTTACTACGTGATTGCACCTGCCGAGTGTTCAGCGAATCTGTCGCGCTTTGATGGGGTACGTTACGGGCATCGCTGTGATGATCCGGCAGATTTGACCGATATGTACAAGCGTTCGCGTGCCGAGGGCTTTGGCTCAGAAGTGAAGCGCCGTATTATGATCGGAACCTACGCACTGTCGGCGGGTTACTACGATGCCTATTATCTGAAAGCACAGAAAGTACGCCGCAAAATTAAAGATGATTTTGTAAAAGCCTTTGAGAAGGTTGATGTCATTATGGGGCCGGTATCGCCGACCACTGCGTTTAAACTTGGCGAAAAATCGGATAATCCGGTGAGTATGTATTTATCGGATATTTACACCTTAGCCGTTAACTTAGCCGGTTTGCCCGCGATGTCGGTGCCCGTTGAGCCAGTCGCAGGTTTGCCGGTCGGTTTGCAAATTATCGGAAATTATTTTGATGAGGCACGCTTGCTGAATGTGGCGCATCAATACCAGCAGGTAACGGGTTGGCATAAGCAATCCCCTGAAGGATTTGGAGGTTAAGGCGATGGAATGGGAAACAGTCATTGGATTAGAAATCCATGCTCAGCTTTCGACCGTGAGTAAAATATTCTCCGGTTCTTCAACGGCTTATGGTGCCGAGCCAAATACTCAGGCGAACGTGGTTGATTTGGCCATGCCGGGTGTGCTGCCGGTGCTGAATAAAGAAGCTGTACGCAAGGCCATGATGTTTGGCTTGGCGATTGAGGCAGAAATTCCAGATGTTTCTGTGTTTGCTCGTAAAAACTATTTCTATCCTGACTTGCCACAGGGGTATCAAATCAGCCAATTTGATAAGCCGATTGTGGGATTAGGGCACTTGGATATTGAACTGGAAAATGGTGAGACCAAGCGTATTGGTGTAACGCGGGCGCATTTGGAGCAAGATGCTGGTAAGTCGCTGCACGAAGATTTTGCAGGGCAGACGGGAATTGACTTAAACCGTTCTGGCACACCACTGTTGGAAATTGTTTCCGAGCCAGATATGAGTAGTGCCAAAGAAGCCGTTGCTTATATGAAGAAGATTCATTCCCTGGTGCAGTATTTGGGAATTTGTGATGGCAATATGCAGGAGGGTTCTTTCCGTTGTGATGCCAATGTATCGGTGCGTCCGAAAGGTCAGAAAACCTTTGGTACGCGCACAGAGCTGAAAAATATCAACTCTTTCAAGTTCGTTGAGCGTGCGATCAATATTGAAGTGGAGCGCCAGATTGATTTGATTGAATCCGGTGGCGAGGTGGTTCAGGAAACACGCTTGTTTGATCCTGATAAAGATGAAACCCGTTCAATGCGCTCTAAGGAAGAGGCGAATGATTATCGCTACTTCCCTGATCCTGATTTGTTGCCAGTACGGATTACGCAGGAAATGCGCGATGATGTTCAGGCGTTAATGCCGGAGTTGCCTGCGCAGAAAAAACAGCGTTTTATTGATGAGCTGCAATTAACTGAGTTCGATGCAGCTGTGTTGACAACGAATCGTGAGCTGGCGGATTATTTTGAGAGCGTTGCAGCCGCCACGGGTGAGCCGAAGCTATCTGCGAACTGGGTTAATGGTGAGTTGGCGAGTCATCTGAATAAGGCTGAGATAAGTGTCAATGAGTCTGCGGTTTCTGCTGGACAACTGGCGAGTTTGATCAAGCGCATCATGGATAACACGATCTCTGGAAAAATTGCCAAGGATGTCTTTGAGGCAATGTGGAAGGGTGAAGGTGATGTTGACGAGATTATCGAAGCCAAAGGTCTGAAGCAGATTACCGATAGTGGTGCCATTGAGCGTATTATTGACGAGGTAATTGCGGCAAATCCGGGGCAGTATGAGCAGTACCGCTCTGGTAAGGACAAGCTGTTTGGTTTCTTTGTTGGGCAAGTGATGAAAGCTTCCAAGGGGAAGGCGAATCCGGCAGAGGTCAATCGCTTATTAAAGGCTAAGCTGGACGCTTGATGTGTCCACTGATTGAGTACGTCTATGGATAAACTACATCGTTTTTTGATTGATGAGGCGAATGTTCGTGGTGAATGGGTACAGTTGGATGGTGCGTGGCAGGCATTGACGGATTGTGCAGATTATCCAGCGCCTGTTCGTCAGATGTTGGGTGAGGCTTTTGCAGCCGTCGCCCTGTTGGCTGCAACAATTAAGTACAATGGCACATTGATCATCCAGGTAAATGGTGGCAACCCGCTGAGTATGTTGGTTGTGCAGGCATCATCTGAAGGAAAAATGCGGGGCATGGCGCGTTGGTCTGGCGATGTGGGTGTAGAGCCAACCATACCCGCCTTATTTGGCAAAGAGGCAACCCTAGTCATTACCGTTGAGCCCAGAGAAAGCAAAGGCGAGCGCTATCAGAGTGTTGTGGCGTTACAAGGGCAAACACTGGCCGAGTGCTTAACAGCTTACTTTGAGCAGTCAGAGCAGCTAAGCACTTTCTTAAAGCTGGCGGTAGGTGAGTCATCCGTTGCGGGCTTGATGGTGCAGCGGCTTCCCGGAACGGCCGAAGATGAAGATGGCTGGGATCGTGCTCGGATGCTGGCGGAAACAGCTCAGTCTGAAGAGCTACTGACACTGGACGTAGAAACCCTATTGCGTCGCTTATTTCACGAAGAAAACGTACGACTCTACGAAGCCGAGCCATTGAGCTTTGAATGCGGTTGTTCGCAAGAAAAAGTGGACAATATGCTGATCGGGCTGGGGCGTGAAGAAGTTGAAGCCACATTGCAGAAGCAGGGGAAAATTGAAATTACCTGCGATTTTTGTAATGCCGATTATGGTGTGGACAAAATTGATCTGGAACGTATCTTCTCCGAGCGAGTGCTGTCGGGTAACGACAGCGTTCACTAATCCGGGCGATCTTTTTAACGAACCGGCAAGCCCATTACTGTGTGGCTTGCCGGTACTTTGTCCGATACCTGCTGGCATTATTTGGACTTATTTTAGAGGGCTTTGACGGCTTCCAGTACCGCATCAGCGTGGCCCTTTACTTTTACTTTATCCCAATGCTCACGCAATACCCCTTGTTTATCAATCAGAAAGGTACTGCGAACAATGCCCATATACTCTTTCCCGTATAGCTTCTTTAGCTGAATAACATTAAACAGTTGGCATATTTCCTCATCAACATCGGAAATCAGCTCAAAATTAAACGCCTGTTTCGCTTTGAAGTTTTCATGCCGCCGCATGGTGTCTTTGGACACACCGACAACAATAGTATCCAGTGCATCTAAAGCATCCTTCATATCCCGAAAATTTTGCCCTTCGGTGGTACAGCCGGGTGTACTGTCCTTGGGATAGAAGTAAATAATGACGTTGGATTTGCCACGATGGTCAGAAAGTGTGAAAGTGGTGTCACCGGTGGCAGGGCCGGAAAAGTCCGGTACAACTTGTCCTATTTCTAAAGCAGGCATGGCAGTTTCCTCGTGATAGTTTGATTGCCGTTAAGTTAGCGGATTGTGCCCCTTAATACCACATACCTTTATTTATCTTGTGTTTCTATAAGGTCACTATTAGACTTTCTCTCATTTATGGCAGGCCTTAGCGCATCGTTTGGTAACTGCTAAAGTCAAATACGTTGGAGAGTTTAATGTTTCAAGGAAGTATGGTCGCGCTGATTACGCCGATGACAGCTTCGGGTCAGGTGGATGAGGCGGCGCTGGAGGCGTTGGTTGGTTTTCACCTTGATAACCAGACGGATGTAATTGTTGCAGTGGGTACCACTGGAGAGTCCACGACGTTGTCACACCGCGAGCACCAGCACGTTGTGAAGCGTGTGGTTGAAATTGTTGATAAAAAAATCCCTGTTATCGCCGGTACGGGGTCGAATAGCACGGCTGAAGCATTGGAGCTAACCAAGGCAGCTCACGAAGTCGGTGCCGATGGAGCCTTGCTGGTTGTGCCTTATTACAACAAGCCAAATCAGGAAGGCTTGTATCAGCACTTTAAGAAATTGGCGGAGAGTGTGGCAATTCCTCAGGTGCTTTATAACGTGCCGGGTCGTACAGTGAGTGATCTTTTGCCAGATACTGTTGATCGCTTGGCAGGGATTAGCAACATTGTTGGTATCAAAGAGGCCACAGGGGATCTGACACGAGCGTGTGAATTGGTTGAGCGTTGTTCTGATCGTATAGATATTTATAGCGGTGATGACCCAACTGCTGTCGAGCTGATTTTGCTGGGGGGGAAGGGGAATATTTCCGTAACAGCAAATGTGGTGCCTCAGTTAATGCATGATATTTGTGCTGCTGCTCTGGCAGGGGATCGCGACAAGGCTTTGGAGCTGGATAAGCGAGCAATACCACTGCACCGAGCCTTATTTAAAGATTCCAACCCCATTCCGGTTAAGTGGGCTATGGCCAAAATGGGTTATGGTGACGTGAAAGGGATTCGTTTGCCATTAGTACCACTTGAAGAGTCCCTACAGGCAGATTTGGCGGCGGCTATGCTTCAGCTGGGCATCACGATTGATTGAATTAATTAGGTTACACGCATGAAATATCTATCACTTTGCCTGACGGCCGGTTTGCTGACCGGTTGCTCCTCTGTCACCAAATTTGCGGATGTCACAAATCTGGTTGATTACAGTAACTACAAGCCTGTGAAGGTGCTCGAAATGCCTGAGGGGCTTGAGGCGCCGGAGTACAACAAGACATACCTAGTAGATGTTTCAGAGAAAATTACACAAAAGGACTCTGTGGTGAGTAGTGCTGTGCCACTGGTTGATAGCAGTTTGGCATCACCTTCTTTGAGTCAGGTGCGCATTGTGACGCGTGCCGGAGAGTTAGCACTACAGGTTGACGGTGATAAGCGGGTTTGGAAGCACTCTGTTGATGCATTAAAGGCAATGGGGATGACGGTCAACAAGCGCGACCAGAAGCTTGGAACCATTGATGTACGTGATCGCTCGTTGGTATCTGACTCAAGAAGTCCGATTGGAGCATTCCTGAATCGAACAATGGGTAAAGTCAATCAAGGTAAGCGATATAAAGTCGTAGTGACAACCGAAGGAAAATCTGGGTTTATCGTAATTCGCAGTGATGCAGGAAAGACCCTGAGTGCTGCTGATGCCAAGCCATTGTTGGCGCGTTTGCGTAAAGAGTACACTGCTCCCTGATGATTCGCTTTGCGTCATTAGGTAGTGGTAGTAAGGGTAATGCGACATTAATTGAGGTTGGCTCCACAAGGCTGCTGCTGGACTGTGGTTTTTCAGTTAAGGAAACCGAAAAGCGTCTGCTTGGGTTGAGTTGCGAGCCATCTAGCTTGTCGGGAATTTTGGTGACACATGAGCATGGCGATCACCTCAATGGAGTGGGGCGGCTGTCGCGCAAGTATAGGTTGCCGGTGTGGCTAACCGTTGGCACTTACCAGGCAGGTAGAGATACAGATTTTGCCCATACATTTTTCATTGATCCGCATGAATCATTGGCGATTGATGACATTCACCTGCAGGCTTTCCCCGTTCCGCACGATGCGAGAGAACCTTGTCAGTTTGTCTTTAGTGATGGCAGCTTTCGCCTAGCTGTACTGAGTGATCTTGGGCAATCCACTCCTCATGTGATGAAAAACCTTGAGTCATTAGATGCTCTGATGTTGGAGTGTAATTACGACTACGATATGCTGATGACGGGGGCTTACCCCTATGCATTGAAGCAGCGTGTTGCGGGGAGTCTTGGACATTTGGATAACCTGCAAGCGGAAGCTATCTTGAAGAAAATTGACCTGTCTAAACTTCAGCACTTGATCGGCAGCCATATTAGTGAGAAGAATAACCGAAGGGAATACGCCCAGTCAGCCCTGTGTCGAGGGGCAGATTGTGAGTCGGATTGGGTTTCTATTGCCTGTCAAGATGCAGGTTTCTCTTGGCGTGAGGTTGTTTAAGCGCACCAAGTCAGCCCGAAGCTTAAAAAACTTTTGAATAATCCTTGCCAACACGATTTTAAGCTCTATAATGCGCAGCTCGTTCGGGAGACAGATAGCTTATCTGTCTCTTTGATCGTTGGTGAAGTGTAATTTTTAAGGCTACTTGACCTTAAAAATAACCTCCAAAAACAGATTGACAGGCGTATGTATTGCTATAGAATGCGCCTACTTTCTACGGCAGAGGTCGTAGGAGTTTTTTGACAAGAGAGACCAAATAACTTGT
>PDPG01000011.1 GCA_002747455.1 Pseudomonadota bacterium
CTCTTCTGCGTAATACAACATTTCCTGGCTATGCAGTAAAGCATTGAAACTGACAAGTACGACGGTAAGAAAGGCAAACCTCATTTTTCACTCCTTGTAGGATGACTGTAAGCTTAACACAATTACAGGTAATTTACCATTCTGGCAAGCACGAAATAATCTCCAATGAGCCTTTACATCCGGCACGAGCCTCATTAGACTGGTTTCTATTCAATGCGAAAGGATAACGCCGGGAGGATTGATGCGGGGCTTACATGTTTACAGAGGGAATGATCAAGGCAAATTGGCCGATTTTCTGGAAGAGATGATTCTCAAAGCACCTCTGCCGCCCATGCAGGAAGAGAGGATTCTCGTTCAGACCAGAGGCCTGGAACGCTGGTTTCGCTGGCGGTTCAGCAAGCGCAACGGTGTATGCAGCGGCTTGAAGTTTGAAACCCCGGTTGAGTTTGTAGATGGAATCTACCAGAAGTACATGGGCGGGTATCCCGCTGCATCCGTCTTCGATGCCGAAAACCTGACATGGTCCGTATACAACCTGATAGACCAGCAGCAGGGTGAAGGCGCTTTAGAGAAACTGAACAGGTATATCAGCGGCGACAATTTGAAGCGTTTCAAATTATCCGAAAAAATAGCCGATCTGTTTGACCAGTATCTGGTTTACCGGCCGGAGATCATCGATTCGTGGAGCCAGTCAGTCAACCCTTTATCAGAAGACGAGTCCTGGCAGAGCTACTTGTGGCGCGGTTTGGTGGAGAACAACGCTTTTCAGCACCCGCTTCAACGGCATGGTGACCTTATGCAGGCCATTCAGAAAAGCGATCAGGCGCCCTATCCGCGTGTTTCCTGTTTGTTTACGTCCATAATGCTGCCCTTGCATTTGCAGATTCTCAACGCGCTTTCCTCTGTCATGGAGGTTCATCTCTTTTTCTTTGATCCATGTCCGAACTGGTTCTGGCAGGAGAGTCCGCACAAGAGGAAACAGGCGTGGCTGAAGAAAAGAAACATGAAACGAGGGCTGAGTGAAGAGGATTCACATCAATTGCCAGGCAACGAACTGCTGCACTCGTGGGGACAGATGGGCAAGCACTTTTTGCAAGCCGTTTTCCAGTTCGATTTTGACGATCGGTCCGAATTCAACCGGGAACACTTTCCCGCTACCTTGCTGGGTCATATCCAGTCGGATGTGTTTCAGGATTCACCTCCACAACGGGACGCGAATGCGCCTCCCGTTGAAAAAGACGCCTCGTTAACCATTGCCAGTGTTCACAATCAGTTGCGTGAAGTGGAAGTGCTCTACGATTACCTGCTTTCCTGTTTTGATAAATCGGGCGTTGCCAACCTCAAACAGGATGAAATTCTGGTGATGGTACCCGATATCAATGAATATGCCGCTACCATCGAGGCGGTCTTCTCCAATCGATTTCGGGAGCACCGGCTTCAGTACGCATTTGCGGACACCCGTTTCTCCAGATCCACTTCCTGTTCCAGTCAATTCCTTTCATTGCTTGACATTCTCTCGAGCCGGTTTGAAAAATCGGCCATACTCTCCCTGCTGGAGTTTCCGGCTATACGATCCAAGTTCAAGCTGTCTGAAGATGATCTGGAAACAGTCAGGACCTGGGTGAGTGAAGCCGGGATCAGGTGGGGCCTGGACGGCGGGCAGAAGCAGCAAATGGGACTGCCTGCGGAAGAGCAAAACACCTGGAAGCACGGTCTGGAGCGCATGCTGATGGGTTACGCCGTTTCTGAAGAAACGACGGTGGACGGGATCTATCCCTATACCGCCATTGAAGGCAGAGAGGCCGCCGTTCTGGGGAACCTGTGCGAGTTCATAGACGCACTTCAAGCAGCTTTCAGGCAATGCAGAACGGCTGTGGATTTAACGGGTTGGCAGCTCAGGCTGCACAGCTTGTTCAAGCAATTCTTCGACAGGAAAATGGCCAACGATCACGAGATAAGACGGCTGGAAAACGCCGTTTCAAAATTGCAGGTCTTTTACGATACCAGCCGTTATCAATCCAAATGCTCTCTTGAGCTTGTCAGATCCTGGCTTTGCGGTTACCTGGACAGAGAGAAGACCAAACTCGGTTTCATTTCGGGCGGAATCACTTTTTGTTCCATGATCCCCATGCGGGCCATTCCCTTTCGCGTTATTTGTGTGCTGGGAATGAACGATACCGATTTCCCAAGAAAGGAGACCAAACTCGGTTTCAATCTCATGAAGGGCGAGACAAAACCTTTGGACAGGGATCTGAAACAATCGGATCGCTACCTTTTCCTTGAAACGCTTTTAAGTGCCAGAGAGCGTCTCTACATCAGTTTTACCGGGCGAAGCATGGTAGACAACGGCGTGAAACAGCCGTCCAGTGTTGTGTCAGAACTGCTGGAATACGCGGAACACGGCTACGGAGTGAAGGATCTGATCACGGAACACCCTTTAACGGCCTACAACCAAAAGTACTTTCGTGCGGGTTCAGGCCTTTTCAGCTACTCGCAGGAGGATGTCGATGCCGCTCTGAGTCTGCTGAACCCCATGCAAACCCGTGAAGCAGCTTACAGTGCGGAAGCCCAATGGGAACACGGCGATCAGATTAATTTGCAGTCTTTGGTTGCCTTCTTTAAAAACCCCGTCAAGGCGTTCCTTGTCAAAGAGAAAGGCCTGACTCTGCGCTCTTTTGACGGCGATTTCAGCAATGAGGAAGCTTTTCAGCTGGAGGCTCTTGAAAAATACGCCACCCAGTCTGAATATGTGGATGCCTGGAAGAAGGGAGAAAACAGCGAGCATATCCAGTTTCAGAGTTTGAAAGCTGCCGGGCGTTTGCCGCACGGCCATATCGGGCGTGCGGTGTACAATAAGGCGGTTATTGAAGTGAAAGACATGCTGAGCCGTCTGGAATCAGAAATTGCCAATGTGCCTGAAACCCGGATCGAAGGTCAGTTAGAAATGGAAATCGACAAAAAAACGGTGGTTTTGTCCGGGTGTGTCAATGATATTTACGGTTACAGGCGCGTTGTGTTCAGACCCACTTCCTCCATCAAGGGCAAGGATGTACTGGAGCTTTGGCTTAAGCATCTGTTCATCAACAGTCTGGAAAAGAGGTTCGACTCGGTTTTTTATGCCAAAAGCGGTTCTCCTCTTACCTTCCAGCCCATGGGTTCTCATCACGCGCAGAAAGCCATGCAGCAGCTTGTAAGGCTCTATCTCGTTTACAAAAGGCAGCCCATGCCTTTTGTGCCCTCTGTTTCCTACGAATACGTCAACATCCTGTCCAGGGAAAACGAGCGATCGGCACTTTTTAAGGCCGAAAAGGCCTGGCAGAATGAAAGGAACTACGACAATCGGGACTTTTCTTTCAATGTCTGCATGAAACACTTCGGCATTTTTACTCAACCGGAGGGTACACAGCACTTCCAGGATTGTGCTGAAAAGGTCTTCAACTTTTCAGGTGGTTCCAGATGAAAAAATTTGATATTGACGATCGACACCTGCTAACGGGCCGGAACCTCATCGAGGCAAGCGCGGGCACAGGCAAAACATACTCCATTGCCCTGCTCTTTTTGCGGTTACTCCTGGAAAAGGAACTGGAGCTGGATAAAATACTGGCGGTTACCTTTACCAATGCGGCCGCGGACGAGCTGAAAGGTCGAATTCGGCAGTTCATTAAAGACGCGCTTCAATTCAGCAGGGGTGTTCCCATTGAGAATAGGGAAATAAGGAAGATCGTCGACAGGGTGGAAGAGAAAACGGCGAGGTCGCTTTTAGAGATGGCTCTTTTATCCTTTGATGATGCGGCCATTTTTACCATTCACGGTTTCTGCCAGCGTGTCTTGATCGAAAATGCCTTTGAAAGCGGGACAACTTTCGGCACGGAACTGCTTGAAAGCGATGCACCCTTCCGCAGAGAATGGGCGGCTGACTTTATCAGGAAACACTTCTATTCCCTGCCATCTGATCTGCTGAACTTCATCTGGCCGAAAATGGATCTTCCGGTATTGGAGGAGCTGGCCCGGGGCGTCGATTCCAAGACTCGTGTTATCCCTGAGTGTCAGGAATCCATAACTGAAAAGCTGGAAGAACTTCAGCGGGTTGCCAGTGCTTTTCAAGGTCATTTCCATCAGGCTAGGCAGATTTGGGAGGGCCAGGCTCGCGATGAAATTCAAGAACTGATACAATCTTCCTCATTGAAGGGCAAGTCCTCTTATAAAGATGATAAATACGAAGCTCTTGACCGGTATTTCAGGTATCCTGAGCTGGCGTTCACTTTAAGTTCAACTCAACTGGCTTTACTTAAGAAGTTCTCCTATGCAGAGAAACTGTTTTCGGCTGATATCCAGCATCCATTTTTCACATGTATCGATTCGATGCTGGCCTCCTATCGAGATCTGTCCAGCTTTGTGCCCGAACTCAAGGCGCTTTTCCTGTTGAAGTCCAGAGTGGAAACCGGGCAAAGAAAAGAAAGGGCGGGCGTACAGTCTTTTGACGACCTGATTCAGCGTATCTTCCGGGCTCTGAACGGGCCGCTTGCCGCGGAACTGAAAGCATCGCTCCAAAAGCGCTATCATGCCGTCCTTATCGATGAATCGCAGGACACGGATCCCGTTCAATTTGAGATATTTAAAAGAGTATTTGATGACGATCAAACGATTTTGTTTTTCATTGGCGATCCCAAGCAGTCCATCTACAGTTTCAGAGGCGCCGACATTTACGCCTACCGCGATGTGGTCAACAGCGGATACGTGCAGACAGGCAGACAGTACTCGATGGATACCAATTACCGATCCACACAGAAGCTGGTTGACGCGGTTAACAAGCTGTTCAGTGCCAAGGGCAACCCTTTTCTGATTCCGGAAATTGAGTTGGTACAAGTCAAGAGTGGCAGGAGTCCGGTGGACTTAACTGAAAACGGTCAACACAGCGCGCCCCTTCAAATATGGTATCAATCCTCCACGGAAGTAGAGGCTCACCACCTGGCCAGGGGCAGGAAGCAGCTCATGTTGAAACCGGCTGCTGAAAAGATTTTCGCTCGGCACACGGTTTCAGAGATTGTGCGTCTGCTGGATCCGCGCACAAAGGCCAAAATCGATGAAGCACCGCTGCGTGCGCGTGATATAGCGGTTTTGGTTAAAACGAACAAACAGGGCAGAATGATCAAGAACATGTTGTCAGAGCGAGGCGTTCAGGCCGTCATGAGCGGCGACAGCTCTGTTTTTGCCAGTTTTGAAGCCATAGAATTGAGGATGGTGCTGCTGGCTGTCTCGGAACCCGGAAACACGGGTTTACTCAAGGCCGCGCGGATGACATCCATTCTGGGCGGGAATCTGAACGACTTTGAGGTTTTAAGTGAACAAGACTGGGAGAGGGAGCAGGTGAAAATCGCGGAACTCTCTGAACTCTGGCAAAAGCGCGGTTTTTTCCCCATGTTCCACACTCTGCTAACTATGTACGGCCTTAAAAGGAACTTACTGCAGCAACCCAATGGCGAGCGCGTCCTGACCAATATCACGCATTTGGCAGAGCTCCTGAAAGACGCCATCGAGGCTCACGATCTGGGTATTTCCAACACTCTGGAGTATCTCTCGGAACGGATCACTGAAGAGGGCCAGACGCCCAGGGAATTTGAACTGCGTCTGGAAAGTGACAGCGATGCGGTTGTGATCTCCACCATCCACAAGAGCAAGGGTCTTGAGTATCCCGTTGTTTTCTGCCCTTTTCTGTGGAGCAATACCAACGTGCGCACAGAGGGAACGGTTAAGTTTCACGTTACAGAAGGCGAACGGGCCGTTGCGGCTATCGCTGTGGGAAGATCGTCTCTCAATGATGAGCAATTGGGTCAGGCCAGCCTGGAAAACAGATCGGAGGCTCTGCGTTTGATGTATGTGGCCGTTACCCGTGCGGTCAGTCGATGTTACATTTTCTGGGGCAAAATCAGCAGAATGGAGTCGTCGGCTCTGGCGTACCTGCTGCACCGCGATTATTCCACTGATACAAAACCTGAAAAGCTGTTTGCGGACTTGTGTCGGCTCAATTGTCCCGGTCTGATTGAAGTGCTGAGCATGCCTGGGCTCACGTCAGACAAGTTGAGTCTGGAGTGGGAGGAACAGGTGCCTCTGGCAGCTTTGAGTTTTCAAGGCAGCATACCCTGGAGTTGGAGGTTCACCAGTTATTCGGGATTGATACGCGGTGCCACAGAGGAAGTGGAAGAGCAGCCGGGAATTGATGAAATAGAAACAAAAGAAGAGGTCAACGTAGACCCGGACAGCAATCAGACCATCTTTTCATTTAAAAAAGGCGCGCAAACGGGTCTGGCGTGGCATGATATTCTGGAAAAAGTGGATTTCACCGCAGAGGAACACCAGGTAATCGCGAAAGATGAACTGTCTAAAAGGGGCTTTACCGAAAAGTGGATGCTGGATGTCAGCCTGAAAATGATTAAAAGCGTGCTGCAATGCCCTTTAATGATAGGCGATAAAGAGTTCACCCTCTCGAAAGTGACGCATGCCAGGCGAATATCAGAGTTGGAGTTCTACTTCAAGGTGAACGGTCTTACGCAAAACAAACTGAAATCGGTTTTGGGGGATGTGGCAGCCGGTCTGAATTTCAAGGCTGTGTCGGGCTTCATGAAGGGGTTTATTGATCTGGTTTTAGAATACGAAGGCAAATTCTACATCATCGACTGGAAATCCAACCACCTGGGCAATCAGCTGGATGATTATCTTTTCCCCTATGCTTCGCTCACGGAGGCTAAAGCGAAAGACCCAGGCTGTAAACTCCTTCAGAGCATGATAAAGGGGCACTACCTTTTGCAGTACCACGTCTACACCGTGGCATTGCACCTCTACCTTCAGCAGCGATTGCGAGAATACGATTACGATCGGCACTTTGGCGGCGTTTTTTATCTTTACCTCAGAGGTATTGACCCGTCGAGAGCGGGTAAGACAGGTGTTTTCAGGGATCGTCCCCACAGAAGAACCGTTGAACAGCTGACAGCGATGCTTACGGGAGGTCAAGAATGACGCTTTTTGAGAAAATGAGAGCGACGGAGCTCTTCTCGAGTATTGACCTTCACTTTGCTGAATTCATGGCAAGGCAATCCGGGTCAACTGTATCTGAAGAATTAGAAAACGCGCTCTTTGTGACGGCGGCACTCTTGAGCCGGGCGGTTCAGCAGGGACACATCTGCCTTTCACGGACCGATCTGGAAAATGAACGCCAGATTCTGGAAACAAAGGGGATAGGCTTCCAGAAAAATGACCTGGATTTGGTTGCCCGGAGCGACGGTGTCGCCTTAGCTGAAGAGGTCAGAAAGGGTGAGGTGAAACCGCTGGTTCTGGCGGGCGGGAGTCTCTACCTCTATCGCTATTTTCAATATGAAGAAAACATGATGGCCCGGCTGGATCACTTCAGCGGCACACGGGAACTGAATGCCGCTGAACGCGAAGTGGTGAGCAGGCATTTGAACGATTCCCGCTTGTTTCAACAAGCGAAAGGTGTCTTGAACTGGCAGAAAGTGGCGGCCTTCTATTCCGTTAAAAACCGCCTGTCCATCATTTCCGGCGGCCCTGGAACAGGCAAGACCACCACGCTTGCCAAAATACTCTGCATGCTCTACGAGATGAACCCAACGTTGAAAATAGCACTGGCTGCTCCAACGGGAAAGGCCGCCGCCCGCATGGGCGAGGCGGTTGTCCACATCAAGAAAATGATGCTGGAGCAAATCCCTGAAATGGAGGAAGCAATTGGCAGGATTCCGGAAGACACAGGCCTTACCATCCATCGCATGCTCGGAACAAGGCAGCACTCCCTTCAGTTCAGATACAACCGTGAAAAGCGCCTGCCCCATGATGTGGTGATTGTGGATGAATGCTCCATGATACCGGTTCCGCTGATGTCCAAATTGCTGGATGCCGTTCGAGATGACGCCCGCCTGATTCTGCTGGGAGATAAAGATCAGCTGGCGTCGGTGGAGGCAGGGCGGTGTTTTGGCGATTTATGCGATTCGTCTGCAATAAACACCTTCTCAAAGGAACTGGCAGATGAGTACGTTTCGTTTTCAGGTGAGGTGCTGCCAACCTGTAAAGAGAAGCGGCGAAGTCTGGTTCAGCTTCAGCAGAGTTACCGATTCCCCGACGCGAGTGCTGTGGGCAGGATCAGCAGGTTGATCAATCGGGGCGACCGTGCTTCGGCTGGTGAGGCTTATGAACTCGCGGTCAGTGAGGCTTCTTCAAAAGACGATATTCCCGTTATTTGGCATGAAAACGGGGATCACAGGCAGATGCTGAAGGAACTGGAACCCCTGATCCTCTCGAACTTCAGTCAGGTGGTCGCGGCACAGAGCGCTCAGCAGGCATTGCGTGCTCTTGCCGCCTTTCGCGTTTTAGCCTGTGTAAAAAAGGGTCCTTACGGCGTCAACCAATTGAATTCAGCTATAGAAGCTATATTGGAGAAAAACAAGCTGATTGACAGGGCAGAGCCCTTTTATGAAAACCGACCCGTCATGGTCTTGCAGAACAGCTATGCCGCCCAGCTTTTTAACGGCGATATCGGCATTGTTCGCAGCGATCCAGCAGGGCACAAACGTGTTTACTTCCCGCCGTTGAGCGATGGTGAAGAGCGCTCCTTTCTGCCTTCCGTTCTGCCTGAACACGAAACGGTTTTCGCCATGACTATTCACAAATCCCAGGGCTCTGAGTTTGATTCGGTTATGCTTGTTTTACCCATTCACGAGTCTCCGGTTTTAACGAGGGAATTGCTCTACACAGGTATCACCCGAACCAAGGGCAGGGTGGAGCTTTTTTCAACCAGGCGTATGTTTATCGCGGCGGCTGTCAGGAAAGTAGCCAGAAACTCAGGCTGGAGCCAGCGACACGCCTGACTTGCATGCAATTCCTCGGGTTCACATCTTCTACAAAGGGGCAAGCCCGCTCCTCTCTCCGATATATAGGACACCCAAATCTATAAAATTTCCCTGGCGTTTTTTAAGTCCTGGCAGTATAGTTAATTACATCTTTTTGGTTTTCACATATTTCTTTCAACCGTAAACTCGCAATAGTTGATCACAAGGAGTATGTCATGACAATTGCACGAAAATTCCTGGTACGGAATGGCCAGGTTGGTACTTATCACGTTACTTCAAGGTGTGTGCGGAGAGCATTTCTCTGCGGGCAGGATCCCTACACCGGTCAGAATTACGAACAT
>PDPG01000024.1 GCA_002747455.1 Pseudomonadota bacterium
TGATGGTGAAACCAAAACCATGCTGGAAACAGGTGATGACAACCTGAATATCACGGGCATTGGGGTGTTTGGGGACACACTGCTCTATCGCGTTATTGAGGATTCTGAGACTTATTTGTCATTGCGCCATGATCACAAGCCCGTTGACCCTGAGCTGGTTGGCCTCACTTACCATTCCCATGACGGAACAACAAGGCGTGTCCTGACCAATCCTCCTGTGGATAACATGAGCTCTATATACCTGGTGAGAAATGAACTAACACCTTACTTCCTTGGCGGACCTGCATATTCAGATGATGGGACGAGGCTGCCGTTATACCATTTCCGACTTAACGAAGAGACGGGTGCATTTATCGATGTTTCACCACCTAGACTGGCCCCTTCCCAATTGGTTAACGGCTTATTCTCTCACAACGGAATTGACTATGTTGACGTAGAATATCGTGAAAATATTCTCAAGCCATTGCAGAATCTACTTATACAAACAGACCACACCACCACCCCCGCAACCCCACTTAATCAGATACATGCGTTTGTGGTGGGCTTTGGCCGGGTCGTTTACAACAAAGACCGTTTACTTATTATCACAAAAGGGCATAAGGAATACGCAAAACAGGAAGGTAGTGACACATATACCGTTGCTGCCCAGTATCCTCCCAAGTTATTTACTGTCAATACGGATAATGACTTCGTCGAACTAGCGACCTGTAGCCAGTAAAACCTACCACTTAAGCCCCTTTCTGGTGAATCAAAAAGGGGCTTGTGTTTTTTAAAGCGCCGTTGTTTCAGCGGCGCTTTTGTGTGTACTGAAACGGCCTTTCTGCATACAAGTCAGTCCCTAAAAAACAGATGTGGTAAAAATTTTATATCTAATAATAAGATAATAACGTGACAATTCGTCATAGACATAAGTCTTTTCCACGAGGCAATTCTTTGTAGAATGGGCGCCGACCTTTAAACAAATACACAACTGAGGAAAAGTATGTCTCTTAGAATCAATGATATTGCCCCGAATTTTACGGCTCAAACCACCGAAGGTACCATCAACTTTCACGATTGGATTGGTGATAGCTACGCAATTCTGTTCTCTCACCCCAAGGATTTTACGCCAGTTTGTACCACAGAGCTGGGCTATGCCGCGAAGCTAAAGCCAGAGTTTGATGCGCGAAATACTAAAATAATCGGTTTAAGTATCGACCCAGTGGATAATCATGCAGCATGGGCAGAGGATATTCTGGAGACTCAAGGCTCGGAAGTGAACTTCCCGATGATCGCTGATACCGATTTAAATGTATCCAAGTTGTACAATATGCTTCCTGCGGATGAGGAGGGTTCCTCTGAGGAGCGTACAGCGGCCACGAATGCGACTGTGCGAACTGTTTTTATTATCGGCCCTGATAAGAAGATCAAGCTCAGCATGACCTATCCAATGAGTGTAGGCCGTAACTTTGATGAGATTTTACGGGCGCTGGAGGCTGTTCAAACGGGCGAGGCAAATACTATCGCAACTCCTGTGAACTGGCGAAAAGGCGATAATGTTATTATCCCGCCGACTGTTTCGGATGAAGAAGCCAACAAGCTATTCCCGCAGGGCTTCACAACCATCAAGCCTTACCTTCGTTATGTGACACTGGATAAGTAATAACCAGTTACGACTTAAATGTTGTTTTGAGGTTTATTCTGCAAATTACACTGTGGAAAAATCGACAGCAAATTATGGACAAAAGGCACCGTTGATATCCGTTACGGTGCCTTTTCTGTGGAATTTTTATGGGAGAATAGCGTCTACAAGCTGAGTATTTAGAGAGTGTTTATTATGCGTCGATTATTCGTGGTTAGTATTTTTCCCCTATTATTGTTTGGCAGTGTGTTGACCGCTTATGCTGCGAGTTCCGAAATGGACGGCTTCAATAAACGAATGCGTTCGATGGAAATCGCGGTGGCGAAGCGCGCTGGTAATCGCCCTGCACAAATTGCCGCGTATAACGCACTGGAGCGTGCGCTAAATATGGAAATGAATCGCGCGTTCGACTTGGTTATGACGCGCATGAAGCCATCACAACGTGCCAATATGACGGAGGCTCAACACCTTTGGACACGCCATCGGGATCAGGAATACCGCTGGATGGATCGAGCACATGGCCCTATAGAGCCGGGTAGCGTGGAGCACTTACGGATTTTAGAGCTAAGAAACCTGATGATGAATGCACGGGTCATCCAGCTTTACAGCTATTTAGACACTCTACCTAGATTAGATACAGTGCAAAGGTTTGTGCCTAAAACAAATATAGATGCCATTCACGATGCGGAAACGGTGGATAATAATGACCTGAAAGTTGGTACGATTATTGGCTTTTCGCTGGGGGACGGTGCTTGCTTTTTGGATCTGAGGGATGAGAGTCGTAAAAACTTTACTGAGGTCGCAAATGCGGCGTTTTGTCAGCGGGAGCGAGAACTGTTGGATAAAAAGGTTGTGCTGAGCTATCAGCTAGGCGTCGTATCCGGGGCAACCTGCGCTGTTGAACGGGTGGATTGTGATGAAAATAATATGGTGATTTTGGTCAAAGATGCCAAAGTGATTCGACCAAAGCGCATCAAAAGATAATGAAAACCACGACGGTACCTGCAAGTTACGTTCGGAACTTATTATCTCAGGTGGAAGCTCAGGGCTATGACTTGCACGAGCTAATGAGCTATGTGGGGATTGATTATCACAGCATTGAGGGTGAGGAGCCGATCTCAGCCGAGTTGTTTAGTGCTTTATATCAGCGGGTTATGTATATCGCGCAGGATGAATTCTTTGGAATGATTAGCGTGGGGAAAGTACCTAATGGTACGTTCCGCATGATGTGTTTGGCGATTATTCACAGTCGAACCTTGGGTGAAGCCATTGACCGCGCCAGTGATTTTCACGAAATCTGTCGGGGCGCGCGCATTAAGCCATTATTGATACAGCGTGGTCGTTACGCAAAGGTTTCATTCGCGGCATTAAATAGCATGGATGCCAAGGAGACCGAGGATTTTTTGAATAATCAATCGCCTGCTGACATTATTACTTCATTGTCGATGTGGCATCATTTTATGAGTTGGCTGATTGGTGAGCGAGTGTCCCTAAAGGCAGCGTATTTCAGATTCTCGAAAGCACAAGCATTGTCCAATACGCGGGGACGCTTCCGCTCTCATGTGAAGTTTGATCAGCATGATAATGTGATCGTGTTTCCTGCACGCTATCTGGAATATCCGGTGGTGCAAAATGAAAAAACACTGCAAGCATTTTTGAAAACGGCGCCTTATCAGTTATTGGTGATGGTTGACAGTGAAGACAGTAGTCTTCGGGAGCAGATTGTTGCGCTTATCGGGCGTGATTTTAGCATTGCGCCGCCGAGTGCTGATCAGGTGGCAAAGACACTGAATATGTCAGTCTCCACATTGCGTCGCCGTCTGCTGGAGGAGGGCACGAGTTATCAGAAGATTAAAGACGACTGCCGTCGCCAGTCGGCCATTGAATATATGAACTCACCGCAACTTTCGATCAAGGATGTTGCTGGCTTGATGGGCTTTGATGAGCCATCAGCCTTTTTCCGCTCGTTTAAACGTTGGACAAATATGACGCCGGGGGAGTATCGCCAGAGCAAGCAATACTCGGAGAATTTGCAGCGCCATTAAACGCAACTAGACACACGGCACCGCCCAAGTTTGACAGTACCAGAATAAGCTTATACCGTAGCAAGCAGAGAAACTTGTGGAGGAAGTATGCCGTGTCGTATCAGTGTTTTGCTATCAAAATAGATAGCCATATTGCACATTTGCAATTTAGTCGGCCAGATCAGCTTAATAGTATGAACAAGGCATTTTGGCTAGAGTTTCCGCGAGCCTTGAGAGAAATAGATGCAAGTGGCGAGGCCAGAGCCTTGGTGATTTCTTCCACGGGAAAGCATTTCTGTGCGGGGATGGATCTTGAGGTATTTCAGAAACCGGATCCCAATATGTTCGGTGGCGAGCCGGGGCGGCGGGGTGAGTATGTCCGCCGTTTGGTGCTGCAATTACAAGACTGTTTTAATACGCTGGAAGCCATTCGTATTCCGGTACTTTCTGCGATTCAGGGTGGATGCATTGGTGGCGCGGTTGACTTGGTTTGTGCAACAGATAGCCGTTACTGCACCAGCGATGCATTTTTCACTGTCAAAGAAACCGCACTGGGCATTACCGCCGACTTGGGAACGCTGCAACGTTTGCCAAATTTGATTGCACCCGGTTTAGCGCGTGAGCTTGCTTATACGTCGCGCAAGATGAAAGCAAGTGAGGCGTTGAATGCCGGCTTTGTGAATCAGGTCTTTGATGATACGGAGCAGATGTTGGAAGCGGTGATGGATGTTGCCAGGCAAATTGCTGTCCATTCCCCATTGGCCGTGGCGGGCACCAAGCACATGATAAATTACGCGCGTGACCACAGCGTCGCCGAGAGCCTGCAATACATGGCGACTTGGCAATCCGGCATGTTCCAGCCGAATGACTTAATGCTGAGTATGGCGGCACAGGTACAAAAGAAGCCGGGTGAGTTTGAGTCGTTGCATCCTGTTCGGCCTCCTTTTGAAACGTAATCGATAAATACTTGATTAGCTGTTGCTGATGAACGTTTATGATATCACTGGCAGGCAATGTGATTCGGGTGCCAGGTTTGATTGCTCAGGATAGATTGATGGTCGATAATGTCATCGTTTGGGAGGGTAGTTTTTCACACACGGTTGGGCAGTGGCTTGTGTAGACCGTGTTCTAAAAAAGCTTTTCTGTGGTGGCGAATATCATTGTGATAGCTGCGTTATACATCAAATAGCACATTAGATACGCTACCAGACGGCAGTGTTTTGATGTATTCAAACGTGGTGCTTAATGTTAAGCTGATCAAGTTTGTTATTAATTTTGATGGCTTTTGTCATTGGACGATATTGGCAAATAACAGATCATGTTACCCATAATGACAATGATATAGGTGAACAAAAATGCCAGAATATAAAGCCCCCCAACGTGAGATGATGTTCGTACTGAACGATGTGTTTAATGTCGAGCAGCATTATCAGCAATTACCCGGCTTCGAAGAAGTGACACAAGATGTAGTCGAGGCGATTATTGGCGAGGGTGCCAAGTTTTCAGAGCGTGTATTGTCGCCATTGAACCAAACGGGTGATCGTCAGGGCTGTCAGTTTGATGACGGTGTTGTCACGACGCCAGACGGATTTAAGGAAGCTTATCAGCAGTTCGTTGAGGCGGGTTGGCCTTCGTTGTCGCATAAGCCAGAGTGGGGCGGTCAGGGCTTGCCGGAGTCCTTGGGTATCGTGATGAATGAAATGCTTGGCACGGCGAACTGGTCGTGGAGTATGTATCCCGGCCTGAGTCATGGCGCGATGGCTACGTTGGAAGCGCATGGAACCGACGAGCAGAAGCAGACTTATCTGACTAAGTTAATCAGTGGTGAGTGGACGGGGACAATGTGTCTGACCGAGTCCCACTGCGGTACTGACTTGGGGATGTTGCGCACACGCGCAGAGCCAAATGAGGACGGAAGTTACAGCCTGACCGGCACCAAGATCTTTATTTCTGCGGGCGAGCATGACATGGCGGAGAACATCGTGCATATCGTGCTGGCACGTCTGCCGGACGCACCGGAGGGCACCAAGGGTATTTCACTGTTTATCGTGCCCAAGTTCTTGCCTGATGCTGAGGGTAATATCGCAGAGCGTAATGGCGTATCCTGTGGCTCCATTGAGCACAAGATGGGTATTCATGCGAATGCAACGTGCGTACTAAACTTTGATGGTGCCAAAGGGTTTTTGATTGGCCCGCCGAACCGTGGTTTGAACTGCATGTTTACCTTTATGAACGTGGCGCGTATTGGTACAGCAATTCAGGGTCTGACACACGCAGAAACGGCTTTCCAAGGCTCATTGGCTTATGCAAAAGACCGTTTGCAGATGCGTTCACTGAGCGGTACTAAGAATCCCGAAGGGCCAGCAGATCCGATTATTGTTCACCCTGAGGTGCGTAAGTTATTGCTGACACAGAAGGCGATTGCGGAAGGTGGTCGTGCACTGTGTTATTACACGGCATTGATGGTAGATAGTGCAGCCCACGCACCAGATGAAGAAGCGCGCGAGGATGCCGAAACATTGCTGGCGTTGTTGACCCCGATTGCCAAAGCATTCTTGACTGAGCTTGGTTTTGAAGCTGCAAACCACGGCCTGCAGGTATTCGGTGGTCATGGTTATATTGCTGAGTGGGGTATGGAACAGAATGTGCGCGACAGTCGTATTTCCATGCTGTATGAAGGCACGACACAGATTCAGGCATTAGACCTATTGGGTCGTAAGGTGCTAATGACAAAGGGTGAGTCTCTGCGTAAGTTCACGAAGGTCATCCACAAATTCTGTAAGGCAGAGTCTGGTAACAAGGCGCTGAAGCCGTTTATTAAGCCTCTGGCTGAGCTGAATACAGAGTGGGGCAATCTGACCATGAAAATTGGTATGAAGGCCATGACAAATCGTGATGAGGTCGGTGCGGCATCGGTGGATTACCTGATGTATTCTGGCTATGTGACACTGGCGTACCTGTGGGCGCGTATGGCTAAGGCGGCGCAGGAGCAGCTGGATAATGGCGCTGATCAACCGGAGTTCTATCAAGCGAAGTTGAAGACGGCTCGTTTCTATTTTGAGCGTATGTTGCCAAGGACTCGCGCATTGGTCGAAACCATGAGTTCAGGGTCAGATAATTTAATGGCGTTGGAAGCAGAGTTTTTTAGCTTCTGATGCTGTTGAGGGTTGGTATTTTCCGAACTGTGCGTATGGCGTGCAGTTCGGGTTTATGTGTTTAATAAAATAATTAAGACTGAGGAATTGTCATGAGTAATATAAGCGAAATTTTTAAGCAAATGGGTGAGCGATTCGACGCCGATGCAGCGTCGAGCGTGGATGAAGTCTTCCAGTACGATATTGATGGTGAGTATTGGCATGCGATCGTCAGTAATGGGAATTGTGAAATTGTTGAAGGTGAGCACGACGAGCCGAGTGTGACCTTGTCTATGGATGAAGAGACGTTGAAGGAAGTGATGTCAGGCGAGACGGATGGTATGCAGGCATTTATGATGGGACGCATTAAAGCGACTGGCGATATGATGTTAGCCACACAATTGGCAAATATTTTCCCGATTGCCTAATCCCTCACTGAATCACGGAGAATTATCATGGTAATGGAAGGAAACTCCATTCGGGTAGAGAATCTCGGTTCCGGCCTTTATGAGCTGGTATTCGACAACAAAGACAGTGCAGTCAACACACTGGGTCAGGCGACGCTGGCCGAGTTGCGTGAAGCGGTTGATGCGGTAAAAGCACAGGACGACCTTCGCGGTGTGTTAATCAGCAGTGCCAAAGACACATTTATTGTGGGTGCTGATATTAACGAATTTTCGTCCATGTTTAATGCGGATGAGTCGGTTATCACGGAGCATCTGGGCAAGATTAATGCACTATTTAATGACATTGAAGACCTGCCGTGTCCGACAGTTGCAGCGATCAATGGGACTTGTTTTGGTGGTGGCTTTGAATTGACGCTGACTGCGGACTACCGCGTGATGGCGACAGGTGGTGCCAAGGTTGCATTGCCGGAGGTTAAGCTGGGTATCTACCCAGGTTGGGGTGGAACCGTTCGCTTGCCTCGCTTGATTGGTATCGACAATGCCAATGAATGGATTTGTGGCGGTACTGAGAATAAGGCTGAAAAAGCATTGGCGGTGGGTGCAGTGGATGCGGCTGTGGCACCTGAGGATCTGCGTGATTCCGCACTACGCCTATTGAGTGACTGCATTGATGGTGTGTTTGATTACCAAGCGCGTCGTGTTGAGAAGCAAAGTCCGGTTCTGTTGAATAATATGGAACAGATGATGGCTTTTGAAAGTGCGCGCGGTGTGATCGGTGCAAAAGCAGGGCCTCACTATCCTGCCCCCATGCTGGCACTGAAAACCATGGAAAGAAGCTGCACCATGACGCGTGACAAGGCGTTATTGGCTGAGTCGAAAGGCTTTGCCAAGCTGGCGACCAATAGTGTCACGGCATCGTTAGTTGGTTTGTTCCATAAAGACCAGCATGTGAAGCGTGTTGCCAAGAAATACACCGCTGAAGCGGCACCAGTGAAAATGGCTGCAGTGCTGGGTGCGGGCATTATGGGAGGCGGTGTTGCTTATCAGTCTGCTTCTCGTGGTACGCCGATCCTAATGAAAGACATTAATGAGGATGCGCTGCAATTGGGTTTGAATGAGGCCACTAAGCTATTGAACGGCCAGTTGACACGTAAGCGCATTGACGCGACACAAATGGCGCAGGTGATTTCAAAAATTACCCCAACCCTTAGTTACGGTGATTTTGATCGTACTGATATCGTGGTGGAAGCCGTTGTTGAGAACGTGAATGTTAAAAAATCAGTATTGGCGGAAGTAGAAAAGCATATTTCTGCCGATGCGGTGCTGACTTCAAATACTTCCACGATTTCAATTAACGAGTTGTCCAAAGCCTTGGAGCGTCCTGAGTCCTTCTGTGGCATGCACTTCTTCAATCCGGTACATAAAATGCCGTTGGTTGAAGTTATCCGTGGTGAGAAGACATCCGAGGAGACGATTGCCCGTACTGTGGCTTATGCACAAAAGATGGGTAAAACGCCGGTGGTTGTGAATGACTGCCCGGGCTTTTTGGTGAACCGTGTGCTGTTCCCATACTTTGGTGGTTTCTCTGGCTTGTTAGAGTCTGGTGCGGACTTTGTGCGTATCGACAAAGTCATGGAGCGTTTTGGATGGCCAATGGGGCCGGCTTACTTGTTAGATGTGGTAGGTATTGATACGGCTTATCATGCGGATGGCGTTATGGCGGCAGGTTTCCCTGATCGTATGTCACACGACAATGAAAATGCGATTGACCGCATGTTTAAGCTGGAGCGTTTTGGTCAGAAGAACCAGAAAGGCTTCTACCGTTATGAAAATGACAAGCGTGGCAAGCCTAAGAAATTGGCGGATGAGGCGGTTCCCGGCCTATTGAGTGATGTGCTTGGTGATGCGCGTGAGTTCACGGATGAGGAGATCATTGAGCGTATGATGATTCCGCTGTGCATCGAAACAGTACGTTGCGTGGAAGAAGGCATTGTCGCATCTCCGGCGGAAGCGGATATTGGTCTGATTTATGGTATTGGTTTCCCACCATTCTTGGGTGGTGCGATGAATTATATGGATCAGATGGGCATGAAGGCGTTCTGTGAGATGGCGGATAAGTACGCGGACCTGGGGCCGTTGTATGTACCGACTGAGACCATGCGTAACATGGCTGAAAACGGCGAAAGCTACTTTCCGGCAGCAGGCTAAGAGGATATAACGATGAGTTTAAATGCAAATGATGTAGTCATCGTCGATGCCGTACGCACGCCGATGGGCAAATCCAAAAATGGTGCATTCCGCAATGTACGCGCCGAGAAGTTGTCAGCAGAGGTAATTCGTGCGCTGCTGAACCGCAACGAAGGCGTTAAAGATGAGATGGTTGAAGATGTAATTTGGGGCTGTGTCAATCAGACCAAAGAGCAGGGCTTCAATATCGCTCGTAATGCCTTGTTGCTGGCCGGGATGCCACATTCAGTATCGGGACAGTCGATTAATCGTTTGTGTGGTTCTTCGATGTCGGCATTGCATATCGCTGCGACCTCCATTATGGCCGGTCAAGGTGACGTGTTTATTGTGGGTGGCGTGGAACACATGGGCCATATCTCAATTATGCACGGCGTTGATGTCAATGCAGAAATGTCCAAGCATGCAGCAAAAGCCAGTATGATGATGGGTGTGACTGCGGAGATGCTGGGTAAGATTAATGGCATTACCCGCGAGCAGCAAGATGCGTTCGGTGCTCGTTCTCACCAGCGTGCAGCACAAGCTGCGGTTGATGGCCTTTGGGATAATGAAATTATTCCGATTGAAGGTCATGCGGCAGATGGTTCCAAGATTATGGTGACAGCGGATGAGGTTATTCGCCCTGAAACCACCGTTGAGACACTGGCAACACTGCCACCGTCATTTATCCCGAAGGTTGGTACCGTCACTGCAGGTACTTCATCGAGCTTTTCTGATGGTGCGTCGGGCATGTTAGTCATGTCTGCTGCGAAAGCCAAAGAGCTGGGTTTAACGCCTCGCGCGAAAATTGTGAGTATGGCTGTAGCGGGCTGTGATCCTGCGATCATGGGATTCGGGCCAGTGCCTGCGACCAAGAAAGCCTTGAAACGTGCCGGGCTGAGTATTGACGATATTGAATACTTTGAACTGAATGAGGCGTTCGCGGCGCAAGGCTTGGCGGTGTTGAAAAACCTGAAGTTGCTCGACCGGATGGAAGATCATGTCAACATCAAAGGTGGCGCGATTGCATTGGGTCATCCGCTGGGCTGTTCCGGTACGCGTATTTCCACAACATTGCTGAACGTATTAGAGCAACAAGATGCAACAATGGGCTTGGCAACCATGTGTATTGGTATGGGAATGGGTGTTACCACGGTGTTTGAGCGTCTGAACTAAACGCTATCTAGCAAATGTATCACCCTGTTAGCGACTGGTTTGTTGCTAACCGGGTGGCATGAGTAAGAGCGGCGGCTGATTGTTTATATGTATGACTTTCAGCCGCTTGTTGGGATGCTCAATCTGGAAACTTACGAGGAGAGAATATGAAATCTATCTATGCACTAGTGGCAGGGTTGCTGTTGGCATTGACCGCAACGCAAGCTTCAGCCGCGAATATTGCCGGTGTTAATATGCCGGATCAGATTCAATATGCTGGCAAGACTATGGTGTTGAATGGCGCGGGCGTCCGTAAAAAATTCTTAATGACAATCTACGTTGGCGGCTTGTATTTAACGACTAAGAGCAATGATGGTGATGCCATTATACAAGCAGATGAGCCAATGAGTATCCGGCTGGCGATTACCTCCAGCATGATCACCCCTGACAAGATGAAATCGACAACATTGCAGGGCTTTCGACGTGCAATGAACGGCAATATCTCCCCACTGAAAAAAGAAATTGATCAGTTGATGAGTTCATTTGACAAAGGTGTTTCTAGAGGCGATGTCTATGAGCTGACGAATGTGCCGGGCAGCGGCGTACACATTATTCGCAACGGCAAGCGGGTTGAGACAATTCGTTCCAAAGCCTTTAAAGCGACATTATTTGGGATCTGGCTATCTAAAACGCCTGTGAATGCGGGGCTGAGAGCACGCATGTTAGGTATGTAAGCCATAGAAATAAAAGGGTGGTGTGTGAATCATGTCGTTACCAGAGCCTGTTGAGCGTGAGCATTTGCATAGTCGGCGCGTGAAGTGTGATGCTTATCGACGTGCGGATGGCTTATGGGATATCGATGGTCAGGTCGTTGATTTTAAACATTACTTCGTGGAAGCCAATGAAGAAGGGCGCACCCTTGAAGTGGGCGAGCCGTACCACGATCTGTCGTTGCGTATGACTATCGATCAACAGTTCTTGATTCACGAAATCCATGCGTCGATGGATGCTACACCGTTTGGGATGTGCCCCCGAATTACCGAGGCTTTTAAGTGCCTTGAGGGGACACGCCTCGGGCCAGGCTGGCATCGTAAGGCCAAGGATTTATTGGGTGGAACGAAAGGTTGCACCCACCTGCTAGAGCTTTTAAAGCCCGTTGCCACGACAGCAATTCAGGCGATATGGCCAATGATGGATGAGCAGATGCGCCAATACAGCTCAGCACTTGCACTGAACACCTGCCACACCTGGTCTCAGTCCAGTGATGTGGTGCGTGAGTATTTCCCGAAGCTGTATAAAGCGGCAGATCAAGTTTGAACGACTACGACTAATTTGTATAAACCCCGACCTAATCTGACACCTTCTGAAAATCGGTAACCGTCAGATCAGGTCTGGAGTTTTACAACTAATTGATATCCACTCTAAGTAGTCGTTGGTTAAGTCGCTTGTATCCCCACGGGGTTTTATAAAGCAAGCGCAGCCACAACGGGAAGCGTTTGCTGTCGCAATCACTCATATAATGTTCTTCTGTGATGTGCAACTTATCGTTCCATCGCTCCATATCCTTGCTGTTGAGCAATGACCACTTAAATTCAGCTTTTTGTTTGGTTCTTTTCACGGCATCGTGGTGCTTGGACTGGCCTTTTGCCATGTATGCGAGCATATCAAACAGTATTGTTGTGCGCTCAAAGCGTCGGCACAGCATGTCAAAAAACGCTCGCACCTCGGCCTCATCGCAATACATCAATACGCCCTCACAAATAATCAGAACGGGTTTATTATGAGCCAACACCATGCCTATCCACGCTTCTTCCAGCATCGACATCGACAGCAGTGTGTTGTTTGGATGTGTCGGGCAAAGTTGTCGGCGAATATCTATCGCTTCGGGTAAATCCAAATCATACCAATGCGTAATATCCGGGCAATTCAGGCGATGATAACGTGTATCCAAGCCAGCACCCAATTGAATAACCACAGCATCGGGATGTCGGTCAAGAAAGGCTTGGGCCTGCCTATCCATCACATTAGCACGAATACAACAGCCGACCTGGCTCATTGTTACTTTGTTAAACGCGCTAAAGTCATAGTCGATATGCTTGAGTATTTCTACCGCGGCAGGGTCTTGAATCAAGCCACCGTTGCGTTCGGTTTCAACTGCACGTGCCCAAACGGTAATCAGCATGGTTTCGGAAACATCTCTGAGTTTATCGGTACTTTCAGCCATTGAACGTTCTCCGTGATTATTTTGTGGTGTGATTTATTTTAATGTTGTTTTCTCAGTATCATACAATCCTTCGAACATCCATACCACTCTGTCCAGAAACCACATTAATCTTGTCAGGCAGGTTTTTTAGGAATGACTACTTATAAAACTTCCCACCCGCATAAATATAACCCCCTTGTTCCCTACCCTTGGGATCATGGTGCGTCCAGTGCAAAACACCGCCACGATGATTCCACTCATAGCGTCCTCTGATCTTGATAACATCACCTTTTTGCACAGGCGCGCGCGGCGCTAAATCAATGTTATGGGCAACCAATAAGGTCACATCTGGCGCGAGTCGGATAAGGAATTTTTGATGCTGACTGCCTTTGGTATCATCTTTGAGGTTTTTAATCACCGTCGCTTCAGTGGTCATCCAGAACTGTGAGTTGACATCTTCCTTGGCCGAGCGGATTTTCTTTAAAAGCGCCGCCTGGTTATCAACATTCGGAGTAGCGGCCGAATCGGCTTTAGCAGGGAACTGGCTGGTATTGAGACTACTGCCACCATCATCTTTAAACAGATAGTTATAGCCACCCACCAATGCGGCCACCACGATTGCGCCAATAATACGTCCCAGTTTATTTGTGATGCTTCGGTTAAGCTGCATGTTATTTTTTACCTTGTTTTAAATACATCATAATTTCTTCTTTGGCTTCTTTCATAACTGAGTCGCGGTCGAGGCTATCGAGAATTTCCGCCACGGCTAGTTTTGGCCCGCTATCACCCCAAGATTTTCCCTTAGCAAGATAGTTTTCTGCGGCACGTCCAATCACCAATGTGCTGTACCAGGCAATTGCACCCTGAGCCGCTCCAGTGAGTACTGTCGATAAGCCAACGGTTGATATTTTCAGTGCCGAGGATGCAAGGTTCACCGCCCAGAATGAGCCGTAAAGCAAGACCATTTGTGCTGCGATACTTTTAATCAGCTCACCGGCTTCTGTTTTGCTCATGGGCAGCCCGTATATACGTGATAAATGAATAATCATGCCGACGTCGATGGCGGCAGCGGCAACTAAGTCGGCAATTGGAATAGGGTTTAATGCCACGGCGACACCTTTACCCATGCAATAGATGTGAATGATGCGTTCGCCAATTTCTTTACGCACTTCCAGCATACGCTCACCCACTTGCTCGCTCAGGTTTCCGGCAAACAGTGAAGCGTTCAGTGCAGAAAGTGTCTTTCCCTCGGCTTCGATAATATCCCACAGGCGTGTTTTTAAATTAATAATATCCACCGGACGCTGGCGGGTGGATTCGTGTTCATTCCCAAATTCATCTTCACGGATAATAATTTGCATACCGGGGGAGGCGGCAGTAAAAACGATATTTTCCGGTGCGATAATGCCACCAACACGGTCACGAATAATGGCACGCAATTCCAGCTTTTGCTTGTCGTTGTACTGATCGGCCTTATTGACCACCAATATAATCGGGCGCTTGGTTTCTGCTACGGTGTGTAATGCTTTTAACTCAACATCGGTTAAGTCGCTGTCAACCACAAACAGCAATAAATCTGCGCGATTGGCCACTTCGTGTGCCAAGGCTTCGCGGGATTCACCATCAATCTCATTAATTCCCGGGGTATCAATCAGGTACACGCCTCCGGCATCGACTTCTTGCCAAGCCTCCATGTCGGCGGTTTTGGTTTCCCCATGTAGCAGGCTGACGCTAAAGGCTTCGTGACCAATCAGTGCATTCAGCACCGAGGATTTACCCACGCTGACGCGGCCAAAGACGGCGATGTGAAGTTGACCTTGTTCCAGTTTATCCAGCATTTGCCGGATGCGTTGATACTCATGTTGCAGGCCACTTCGTACGGACGCAGGTACTCGTTCATCATTAAGCAACTGGCTCAGGCTTTCCTTGGCAAGATCCAGATGGTTGTCACCGTGTCTGATCGGTGAGTGTTCGTGCGTAGCCGTGTCTGTTGTGGGTTCGCCGTCAGGATTGGTCTTGTCGTTGCTCGAAAACCAGCTTGGCAAATAGCTTTGCACGTGATTCCAGATTTTCACTCAACATCTCCTTAAAAGTCAGGGCAGCCGGTGCTGCGCGCAGTTGACCACGTTGTTCCAGCGTCTTGGTCACTGATTTACCCAGTGCATCAAAAATCATTCCGTAAGCAACGGCGTGTACCAAGCCTCCAGCAACCGTGCCAATGCCCGGAAATGCCTTTAAGCCATTACCGGCAACGGCCAATATCAGTGGAACGCTTTTCTTGAGCTGATCCTGGCTGAAGTCTAAAAATTTATCGATGTCCAGTTGCTTAACAGGTGCGTTGTATAGTTCGCATAAGTCTTTGACCATGCGTGTCCCCAGATAGCCCTGAACCACTAAGTCGGCACCGGGACTGACAGAGGCCATCGCACCCAGTACAGCTTTGCGGGTGTAACCTTTGACAATCTCAGCGGCTTTTGTCTGGCGGAATGCGACTTTCTCCGAGTCCAGCTTTTGCTTGACCAGCACGAAAACCGAGGCATCGCGCAAATTGTCCAACAGACCACTTTGGGTATCGATTTCTTCTTGAAGCGCCGCGGATAGCTCGTCAATCTTAGGTTTGCGGGGGCGGGTATGGACTGACTCCATGCCGTTTTTGTCAATGCGAATCACTTCTTCTTCGCCACCAGACTGAACAAATACCAAGGTGGTTTCACCGTGCATTCGTTCGTTAAAGCGATCCCAGAGTAGCTGCCGTTCTTCATCGTTATAGCGGTCACTTTTATTCAGCGCCACAATCAGCGGCTTGCCAAAGCTCTGCAATGCCTGAATGTCATTAAACTGGGTTCGGGAAAGGTCGGAGTCAGTGACATAAATAACCAGTTGTGCGCGTACTGCTTCATCATTCGCTATCGCATCCAATGTACCGTCGGCTTCATTTCTGCCGGGTAGATCAGTCAAGACCAGCTTATCACCGGAGCTTGATGTCCATGTGTAGCGGGCAATATCCTGAGTCGAGCCACCGCGCACATGAATATCTACATCTGCATCTGGCAGCAGGCTTTTAATGATAGAACTCTTGCCGGTGCTCACATTGCCAAACAATGCAACATAAATAATGCCAGCTTCCTTTCTGGCTTCCAGCTCCTCCAGCTCACGGCGAAGCTGCGCGGTATCCATGCCTTGCTTTTCGGCGTGTTCAATATCCTCCAGTACGATTTCTTTACTGATGTTGTCATTATCTGACAGCGTTGCCACCTTGACCGGTTTAAGCAGCCGCCAGATCAACCAGATAGCGCCTAAGACAAACGCGGCAATCAGCACCATATAGGTGTAAAAAATGCCTGCAGGCAACTCCTGTAATCGCGCCCAGATGTCAAGCACACTACGGGTGGCAAAGAAGATAAACAGCAGTAACAGGACAGAGGAGATAGCAACCAGGGCTGCCAATACCCGCCTGAGCGTCGTTCCAGCTTGTTTCATGGTCTGTTGATGTGTTTTATTGTCATGGGGGCAGAGTTTAGCACGAGGTGGTTTAGTGGGTTGACCACTTTCTGATGATTAATTTTTAATCGAATGACAGCTTATCCCCGATTTCATTCACTTTGTCGCTAACTGGGATGATGAGCAGCTAAATTCAGATAACGTTAAGGCTGTGCCACGACACATGACAAACACGTTGTAGATAAAAAGGATTTTACGAAACGCGTTTTATTTCGACTTCCTTTCTTATTCACTGCGTGTCGCTGAGTTACTTCAAATAATAATTATTCGGCCGTCACCTGTCAGGTACAGTGCTTTGTGCTGTAGCATGACCAATCCACTTGCATTTTGGTTAAAAACAGCGCTAACCGTGCCCCGAGATTGCTTGGCCTTTAGCATTTCCCCCATGATGCTATCCGCGATGAGGCTAGGCAATACACCACTCCATGGACATCGGTTATGTTCTCGGTGAGCCTGATGTGATGACACAAAAAATAATTTTATAATGAGTTTGATCGTCAGGTTCTACCGGGATTTACAATGGGATAGGGTAGCCAATCGGTACTCATGTAGGGAAGTGTAAGAAACACGGAGGAGATATGGCCTTAATGGGTTATCTTTCAGGAGCTGATTAGTTGACCCTTCTGTTTCATAATATCCACTATATCAATGAGATAGCTTTTAAGGTGCTTATTTTTCATATAGGCAATGCGGGTAATAGATTCTGGAAAAAATGCAGAAAGGTCTCGCATTACCAAGCCCTGAGATTCCTCTGGAATATGTGCAATGCCAGAAATAATCCCAACACCAAAACCCAGTCTCACATAGCTTTTTATGACATCACTATCCGTTGCAGAAAAGCTGGTATCAATGGTGAGTTTCTGTTTTTTAAAGGCAGTTTCGATTTTGGAGCGTCCGGTGAAGCCGAGCACGTAGGTGAGTATGGGGTATTGGGCAATGCGCTCAAGGCTTAACTCTCCTTCACATAATTCATGCCCCTCTGGAAGAATCAGGACATGGTTCCATGTGTAGCAAAAATGGCTGGTGAGC
Source organism: Pseudomonadota bacterium (assembly GCA_002747455.1). GTDB lineage: Bacteria > Pseudomonadota > Gammaproteobacteria > Thiotrichales > Thiotrichaceae > Leucothrix. The sequence continues at coordinate 17,298 of PDPG01000024.1, forward strand.
GCCTTATCATCAGCAATTTCTTCGGTACAAATAGCGATGTCAGCGTCATTGTCATGGAGCATTTGAACCAGTTGGCGGGGATTGCCTTGTAGAAAATGCACTTTGACTTTTGGATAACGCTGCCGAAATTCATTTAATACCGGCGGAAGGAAATACTTCGCCTGCATGTGGGTGGTTGCAATGCGAATATCCCCCTGACGGCCATCCCGAAAGTCATCGCTAATGGCACGAATGTTCTCCAGTGATAATTCAATCGCATCCACCTCCCGAACAATGGCTAGACTTAGTGGTGTCGGTCTTAACAAGCGCTTGCCTTTGCGCTCAAACAAGGGGACTCCCAGCTCTGCTTCCAGCAAACTCAGTTGTCGGCTGACGGCACTTTGCACAACAAAGTGTTGATCCGCAGCCCGTGAGATATTCAGGCCGTTGTTAAGCACTGTTTTCAAAAGTTGTAACTGAAATAGCTTCATTGCTTATTTGTGTTTGAGATAGTTTCGTTCGATTATATTGACTTACCAGAGATAGATGCCATCCATCGCACAGTATTATTGCAACCAACTCATCCAGATCGTGACGCTGATTAATGAAAATATCGTGGTCACCACCACAATCTGTGAGGTTTCTTTTTCAAAAATATCATATTTAAGCGCCACCACATGCGCTAGGGCGCCGGTGGGCAGGGAGGTCAGCAACACCGTGACCATTAACCAAACGGGATCATTGACACCGAGTATCCAAAATGCGGCGAGTGTGAGTGCGGGATGAATACAAAGCTTCACCAGAATCATCCAGCCCAACTCGGATAATACAATGTTTGTTTTGCTGAACTGCAAACTGGCACCTAAGCAAAACAAAGCCACAGGAACTGCTGCAGGTGCCAGCATCTCCAGTGAACGTTGAATAGCGGTTGGCAGGGTTATTTGGTTTGCTGAGACAATAAATCCCAGTATGGTTGAAATAAAAATGGGGTTACGCAGTAACGCGCGATCCAAAATGGATAATACTGGCTTGATTCCCAGCGCCTGTTGCCGGATTGTTTCCAACAATAATTGGGCGCCACCTATCAGTAAGAGATTACCCGCAAGAATAATACTGATTGTGGCGACGTGGTCTTTCTCACCCAATATCGCAAAGGTCAGTGGAATGCCCATGTACGCATAATTGGCAAATGTACCGTTTAAGGCACGCAACACTAACTGCTCGGCCTCACGCACATTAAACAAAAAGCGGCTCCCTACAATGGTAATTGCTGCCGTTGCGACGACTCCCACAACAAAAGCGCCCAGTGCGCTGGGATTAATTAAGCTTTCAACAGGGGCTTCACTGGCAGCCTTAAACAGCAAGGCGGGCACTGCTAAAAAGTAAACAAACTGATTCAGCCCCGGTAGCATCTTGTTATCAAAGATGGTTAGTTTGGCGACATAACCCAGCATGATCACCAGAAATAACGGCAGTATGGCTTGAAAATTTAATAACATGAGAATCAACCCGCTGGTTAACTTTTATAGCAGGCGATGCATGGTACACCAGACAGGGTGTTTTCAGTATTTTTTGTGACCCAATCGTGCGCATGTTGGCACGCTATGATACTATCGCCACCACAAAAATCCCGACACAAAATATCTGGACGTAATGGTTAAGCCTTCATCAACCGCAATCATTCAATTTCTCGATGTGTGCTACGTTGCTGGTGACTCGCTACTGTTGAAATCACTCACGCTTGAGGCGAATGAGCGGAGGATCGGTGTAGTCGGAAGAAATGGCTCAGGAAAGTCAACCCTTGCACGTTTATTATGTGGTTTGATAAAGCCCAGTAGTGGCACGGTGACAATCAACGGTGTTGATGTGGCAAACGACCGCCAGCAAGCGATTCATACGGTGGGCATGTTATTTCAGAATCCAGATCATCAGGTCATTTTTCCAACGGTTGAAGAAGAGTTGATCTTTGGTTTGCAGCAAATGGGACAGAAAAAAGCACAGGCCATTGCCGAGGTAAAGGCGTTGCTGGAAACCTTCGGTATGCAAGACTGGCTACAGCGTTCGATTAGTACTTTGTCACAAGGACAGCGACACTTTGTCTGCCTGATGGCTATTTTGCTGATGAAGCCCAAGTTGATTGTGCTGGACGAGCCGTATGCAGGGCTTGATATACCCACCACCTTACAGCTTAATCGCTATCTGCAGGATGTGGATGCGACGCTGATCCACATTAGTCATCACCTTGAGACATTGAGCGACTATGAGCGTATTTGGTGGATTGACAATGGCCAGCTCAAACTGGATGGCACCCCTTCTGAGGTCTTTCCGGTATTTAGGCAACACATGCAAACCTTAGGGCAAACGAATGTTATCCTTTGAGTCGCCGGTTCGCACGCCTTGGCATCGTGTTCCGCTGAGCTGGAAGTTTCTGGCGGTTTGTATTAGCTCATTGGGCTTATTCCTTTGTGATGATTTACTGGTGCAGCTCATTGCCTTATGTGTCTGTGTTGGCCTGTATTTCGTGGGTGGTAAACGCTTTTTTAGTACAGGTTTTAAGCGGATTTGGTTTTTATGGCCAATGGCGCTCATTATTTTTATTTGGCACGCCATTACCGATACCACCTTGCAAGGCATAAGCATTGTGCTGAGGCTGGTCACCATCGTGGCCTTGTCTAATTTAATGACGATGACATCCAGACTAACTGACCTGATTGCGCTCGCTCACCGTGCCATGTTGCCGCTCAGAAAATTAGGCATCAGTACTCGACCAATTGAAATGGCGATTGCATTGGTGGTGCGCTTTACGCCGATATTAATTGAAAAAGGAACGAAGCTGACAGAGGCTTGGCGACTGCGAGCTACCTCCCGCCCTAGCTGGCGGTTGATTTTCCCCTTGACCATCGTGGCAATTGATGATGCTGAGCGGGTGGCTGAAGCATTAAAAGCTCGTGGTGGCGCACGAACCAAGCCATAACCGAATTTTTTATCACGCACAATTTTCATAACACACGACAGAGGATAGTAGAGCAGATGGAAAGAAATGTTGTATTTATCGCACTTTTTGCGGCACTGATTGCGGCGCTGGGACTGATTCCCAAACTGACATTGGCTTTTGGAGTTCCCATTACCGCACAGAGTTTGGGGGTTATGCTGTGTGGTACGATTCTTGGAGCAAAGCGCGGTGCACTGGCTGTACTGTTATTTTTGGGTCTTACCCTAATCGGCTTGCCATTATTATCCGGCGGTCGTGGTGGTATTGGGCTATTGGCAACGCCTTCGGTTGGCTTTCTGATTGGCTGGCCGATTTCAGCATTTGTGACCGGCTGGATTGTTGAGCGTGTTAGAACTCCTGCCTTAGCCGTTGTTGCCACGATTGCATCGGTGATTGGCTGCATCATTGTCATGTATATCTTCGGTATTGTTGGCATGGCTTACACCTTGGATAAGCCAATGCTGGGTGCTGCCAAACTAGTGACGGCCTTTATTCCCGGTGATGTCATCAAAGCGGTATTGGCTGGTTTGATAACTGCGGCACTGTTTAAAGCCAGACCAGATAGCGTCTTTTCGCGTCATGAAGCTGACTGAAATAGAAACAGTATTAAATCGGCGTCGATCGGTTCGGGCTTATTTGCCCGATCCGGTGGCTCGGGAAACGCTGGAGGTACTGCTGAAAATTGCTCGACGTGCGCCCAGTGGTGGCAATTTACAGCCGGGTTGTTTTCATGTGTTGACTGGTGAGGCGTTAACGGGCTTGGTTGAGCAGTTGGTGCAGGCAAGCGATATACAGCGTGAACCGGTAGCTGAGTATTCCTACTTTCCCAAAAAAATGGCCAGGCACCTGCGGGCGCGCCAGTTTGGGGCAGGGCGGGCGCTTTACCAGGCACTTGGCATCGAACGTAAAGATAAGGCGGCAAGGAATGCACAGTTCGCATTGAACTACCGCTTTTTTGACGCACCGGTTGGCATTGTCGTGACCATTGACCCAAGCATGGGGAAAGGCTGCTTTATGGACTTGGGAATGGCCATTATGAGCCTGTTTGCCAGTGCAGAAAGTCGGGGATTAAGCAGTACCGGCATTGGCGCTTTGGCTAATTATGCGGACATCGCGCACGATTATCTGCAACTGCCAGACAATGAAATGGTGGTGTGTGGTATCGCACTGGGCTATGCCGATACTCAACATCCGGTCAATACTGTTGTGACAGAACGTGAGCCGCTGGAGAATTTCACGATGTTTTATGGTTTTGATGACAAGTGATTTACCAACATTGGCCCAACTCAGCAATTAATAAGTGGCAGATGCACACTTAGATTTACAGGCTCGGCGATAAACCACACAATATTCAGGTACTTGTGTCACTCCAGATACTCCACCACAAGCGCCGTTCCTAGCCCGCCAGCCGCCGCAATAGCCGCCAAGCCAATCCCACCGCCATTATGCTGTAATTCCGTGAAAAGACGGCTGATTAAAATCGCACCGGATGCTCCAATCGGATGTCCCCTCGATAGTGCGCCACCTCCTAAATTACAAATCTCAGGTTTGATGCCACTTTGTTGAATGCAGGCAATCGCTTGTACCGCGTACGCTTCCATAATTTCGGCACATTGCAAGTCCTCCGCCTTGATACCAGCATCACGCAAGGCTGCCCGAATCGCTGGTACAGGTGCCAGGCCTGGCAGGAAAGGGTCAGCACCTACGGTACAGCCGGAGAGAATCCGTAACTTGGGTTTGGGGTATTGTTCTGCAATATCGGCTCCAGCCAGCAAACAGAAGGCAGCACCATCCGCCGCAACAGCGGTATTTGCCGCTGAAATACTGCCAATGATTCTGGGGGAACGCTTGCACACGGCGGGCTTTAAGCGACGGGCAAACGAATCGTGGCAAACGCCTTTAATTGACACAATCTCTGCGCGCAGCCGCTCGTGGGCAGCCAAAGCCTTTTGGTGACTTGCTACGGCCCAGTCATTTTGTTGTTCAAAGCAAATGTCATACCGTTGCGCAATTTCCTCCGCTGCGGCCGACATATCAGGGTCGCGTGTGGGCCAAGGGGTAAAGGGTGGCCGCTCATAAGCCTGCCATTGCTCACTGCCCATATCACTCGTTGTGAGTTTACGTAAGCGTTTGGGGCGACGCGAGTATGATTCAGCACCTCCTGCAATGACCAGCGAAGCGCGTCCTGCACTCAGCATATCGCTACCCACCAACAGCGCATCCAATCCACCACAACATTGCCGGTCTATGCTGAGTCCACCGATACGTTCTGCCAAACCCGCCGCCAAGCCAATGAGCCTCGCTGGATTACCGCCAGCACCGAGCGCATTGGCAACAATGAGTTCATCAATCCGTGCAGGGGAAATGTTGTTATCTGCCAGCAATGCCTGAATGACAGGTGCGCCAAGCTCATGGATGTCCAAATCAGCAAACAGTGTGTCACGCGGGACAACGGCAGAGCGTTTAGCGGCGATGATATAATTATGTTGCTTCATACAGTGAGCGTACCAGTTCAGTCGCTGCCACCAAGTCCACCTTGCCCGAGGCCAGCTTGGGCAGTGACTCCACAGGGAAAAGCTTACGAGGTGTGATCAGATTACCAGGTTGCTGGCGCAGTGTTGCCAATAACTCTTGGCAAATATTATCCGCGGACATTGTTTCACAACTAAGTACCACAAGCCCCATCAGCACTTGGCCGCGCTGGGTGTCAGTTACAGGCACGATAGCGCATTGCTCAACAGCCGGATTTGCCAGCAATAGCAGCTCAATTTCCTCAGGATGCACCAGTTGATCGGCAATGTTGATACGCCGCGACTGCCTGCCGGATAAAAATAAATAGCCTTGTTTATCCTGATAGCCATACTCACCAACACTTAGAAAACCATCACGCCATGTTGCGGCGTATTTGGGTGGCTCAAGGCTGTTGCTAACCGCATAATCAGTGAATAAATAGGGGCTTTTAACCCAAATTTTTCCTGCCAGGTCGCCATCTGTATCCGGTGGATCAATGCGTATTTGTACCTTGGGGTACGCCTTTCCCACCGAACCTATGGGCGTATGGTGGTCGCTCAGGGTGATAAAACTGGTTTCCGCCGCCCCGTAAAACTCAATCACGGTGGCGCCGACAAAGGTTTGATGAACTAAAGCGGCGGTATGGGCATCCAGTTTACCGCCACCGGATAAAATCAGGCGCACGGCAAACCGTTCGGGCACATGATGATGTCGTTGTTTACACAGCAAACGCAATTGGGTAGGCGTGGCGTATAAAATGGTCGATTGTAAATGGCTTAATGCCTGCCGTTGGTGGTCTGGCCTTAAATCACTTAAAACATGAATATCTGCCCCGATATGAGCGGCTTCAAGTGTGGCGTATAGCGGCGTAGAGTGCGACAGCTTTCCCAATATGGCATAGCTGTCTTCAGGCGTTATTTGTGCCTGTGTTGTATTGATTTGAAAGCTTGTGATCCAAGAGGCTTGCGTGCGTCGAATACGCTTGGGAGTTCCGGATGAGCCAGAACTGATTGTTTGAAAATAGCCATCAGTTTCCTTTTGGGGCGGTATTGTCGCTGAAAATGAGGCATTTTGCGGGTGGATACAAAACGCTCGACGATGCTGGATCGCATATTGCAACGCAGTAAAGCACGTCACGCTGCAAGCATCGGAAATCAACATGATCTCATGTGGCGTAGCGGTGTTGTCATGCAAGCTATCGAAAGTATGCTGAGTGGCCGATTGTGACGGCCAATGTAGGCGGGTGTCGGTATGCCATCGAAAATGGTTCGGCATTATGACTTGCTCGCTATGTGTACACGATGCGGTTTAATCTGCATAGCTTTACTCAGCTAAGTGCGGATGCACTGGCCAATTTAACAGCAAAGCCCATAAATGCAGCCCCCGTGCCTCCGGCTGACACGGCGCTTAGTTTTTTGCGCTTGCGAAAGGCTTCAGCTAGATAATTTCCGGCATAGATTAGGGTTGTCAAATAAACCGCACTACAGATTTGTAACGTAACCGCTAGAATCATAAAAGGTACGGCTGGACTTGGGTATGCTGGGTCAACAAATTGCATAAAGAATGATAGGAAAAATAAAATCGCTTTGGGGTTTAAAAGACTGACTAGCAACGCCTTGCGAAAAGGGGCTTCTTTGCCCAGCTTTTGCTCACTGGCCTCATTCATTACGGCTTGCACGTCTTGATGCTTCGGCCATGTTTGTATTGCTGACCAGATTAACTTTGCGCCGATATAGGCAAGATAAGCCGCTCCGATATACTGGAGGATACTAAATAACATGGGGTAGGTGGTCAGTAGTGTCACTGCCCCCGCAGCAGTAGCCAACATTAGAATAAAGTCGCCAAGGAATATACCAAATGCACCCCGCCAGCCCATCTTTACACCTTTCTGGGCGGACAAAGCCAATACGTACAGCGAATTAGGGCCGGGGAGCAAAATAATCAACACTGTTCCTAATAAATAGGTCATGAAGTTCAGGACACCGAAGGCTTCCATTGGCATATTCCTTTCAAGAGACGGGCGGATGAAGCCAAACTATCCGATATTGCCTCGCGAAAAGCAATCGACCAATGACCTTGAAATTCACGAATCAGGCCGAATCATCTAGGCTCATGCACGGACAACGTGCGACACGGATAATGAAAATGCCAGATACTTCCCTGATTTTATTGCTGTTGATTATTGCAGGAGCGGTTGTTGTTTTTGCTTGGCCACGTTACAAGCTATCACGCGCAATTGATGAGCCATTCCCTGCAACATGGCGAAAGACATTAATGCACAATCTTCCTGTTTATCGCCGTATGCCGACCGATTTACAAATGCAACTCAAACGGCGCATTAAACAGTTTATCCATGAAAAAACCTTTATTGGTTGTGCTGGACAGGAAATCACGGACGAGGTGAAAGTAACCGTCGCGGCCTCGGCCTGTTTGCTGGTGCTGAATCGGGAGACAGACGTGTATGCTGCACTAAAATACATTTTGATCTACCCAAGTGCGTTTTTGGTACAGCGGGAAACCTTTGATGAAGCGGGTTTACCGACGAATAGTAATCGTGGCCTGCTGGGTGAGTCGTGGAGTAATGGCAAGGTCGTATTGTCTTGGCAGGATGTGTTACAAGGCAATAAAAACTTTCACGATGGTGCCAATGTCGCCATTCATGAATTTGCCCATCAGTTAGACCATGAGTCGGGAGCGACCAATGGGGCGCCTTTTATGGGCAGTGCATCGCGTTCTGAGCAGTGGTCCAAGGTATTTACGGATGAATTTAATCGCTTGCAGCAAGCGGTGTATCAGGGTGATCCCACCTTGATTGATAAATATGGTGCAACCGAGCCTGCGGAGTTTTTCGCGGTAGTGACCGAGACTTTCTTTGAAAAAGCCTGAACAAATGAAACAGCAGCATTCTGCTTTATTTGATGAGTTAATGGCATATTACAAGGTTGATCCGCGAGATTGGCAGCATTGATTTGTTAATAGTCGCTATGATCACTCAATGCTTCCTATCAAACAAGCTTCCTGCTCAAGCCCTTTGGCATTTTCCTGAATTAGCTCGTGAAGCCGCATGAGCTTGCTTTTAGCAGGAGACCAAGCTTGTAAATCAGGCTCTCAATTGTCGGCGTAGTGAGTCATGCAGAGAATATTCACGACGGTCACATCTTACCCGGCATCCTCGCTTATGTAGTCACCCCAAGTCATCAATAATACTCACTGCATAGAAAGGGCTTATCCGCCAACATCTGTTTTTTTATTGATGGAGAGTGTTTTTCTGCATCTTCTGACAATTGCCCTACATAGCCATGAATTGATGGGTCAATAGAGTCGTCAACAACAGCTACCATGGCTATATCATTGTTGAAACTTGGTTTGGGGGTTTCGGAAATGAGCCAGTCCAAAGAATGCAGGCATCTCATTTTTGTTGTTTTTATAACCTCGGAGCTAATATCATCAGGTAAAGGTGCGTACATACTAAACATTATTTCCAGCCCTCCTGATGGAAAGCTATTATCTTTGATGTCAGAAATTAATACTCCTCTACCCCTACTGCTAACTAATACATAAAGCTTGTCATTGATATTTCTGATTATCCAATGAGTGGCGATTCCATGAACCGAGCATTCCGGAGGTGTTGAGATTAACCACTCATTGGTTTGGTCTCCATCTCCCAGTTCAAAGTATCGGGCCTCTAACTTACAGTCTGATAGTCTATCTGAGCTCAAGGTATTAGGGCTTGGATTATGCTTTTCATAATCAGCTACAGCAGAAATAACACCTTTTGATGCTTGCTGCCGCTTCATAGTATTATTATTAAAGACGTATGAAAGATCACCACTACCATTGGCAAAAGAAAGATTGGTTATAAAAAAAAATAAAGCCATTTTAAAAATAATATTCAATTTTTTCATTCTACCTTTAATTGTTTAAAAGACACTGGGTATAAATAACCCAGTGTCTTTTGTGAGTTTAATTAGTAATTTCTAAGCCACGCAATAAATATTTTTTAAAAATATCCTCCCATTTTCTTCTATCTATAGTATTGCTAAAAGTAGCACTGATTATATTCCCATGCCTTAGTGCAACTCTTTTTAAAATCCAAACACGTAATAATGTAGATCGCAGCATAGATATCGACGTATTTCGCAAAGAGCCATCATTTAAAATCTGGTTTGCCAGACTAACATGATAATTACTACCAATACCACCTAGCCAGTTCCGCAACCCTTGTAAACCTTCAGGATCATCATTTGCGAAACTGGCTATGGTCGCACTAAACCAAGCACTCTTAAAATCTGCATACCTAAATTCTGTCAAGGCTACAGAATCAAGTTTATACTTATCAGGTATGGACTGACGATTATCAATTAAGTTCACACTTTTTTCTGACGTGCTTTTAGTAAAATTAATGATTCCTCTGGAAACATTAGCTTTCTCTGAGTTCGGCATGGTGTAGAGCTTATTATTACTATGTTCAACACTACCATAGTTAAGGCTTGTACCATCAAATCCCGTCACATAGACCAGGCCCTCTCTCAACATGTTCCCTCCTATACGAAAAGGATCAAGCTGAATCACAGGTGTGGGAGTATTAGAAAATTTTAGAAAGTTATTATTGCTAATATTGCTATTGCTACCTGTCACACCCGTTAGAGTAATTGAGTGACCACCTTGTGTGAGTAGAGTATTATTTTTAATATTTATATCCTTAACCAAACCATCACTCATGAAAATTCCTTGAAGTGGGGTTTTATAACCAATTATTTTATTATTGGTAATAGTCAGATTGTTAATCATAGCGCCTGCCATTTGATCAAATGCAGCTTTACCATGTGACGTTTTTACTATCTCTTTCTGAGGTATAAGTTGAATAGCATCCCAATGTGCGTTGATATTTTTATCATTATTTGGATTAGGCAGTAAAGCGCGGTCATCAATCAGGGTGAGGTTATCTAGTGTTATATAACTAGATTGAATCCTGATGAAATCATCTATTTTGTTATCTGTCAGGTTAACTGGTTTATTTAATGAAAATGTAAAAGGCTCAGCTTCTGTCGGTTTATCAATATCATAATCAGGGTCCTGATTTTTCTTGTACTTTTGATAGCGAACCAGACTTTCATCATCAATGGTGTAAAGTGATTTGATGGGCTTATTAATCGTCCTGAAAACATTTTGATCCCTGTCTAGGGTATCCATGTTGGCTTTAGAGTTATTATGATACTTTTCATATTTAGCGAGTTGTTTTTTGTAATTTTCATACCGCTGTGTTTGAGATTTTAATTTTTTTTGGAGTGCTGCTCGTTTTGCCGAGTCTTGTTCTGCCTCAATTGATTTTTTTATTTTTTCAAGATAAGCAGGGTAACCCTCTACTCTGGGCTTCAGGTTATTCACCATGGCTGTAGAGTGAGAATAATATCTCCCCTCATTGCAAAAGGCGGTCAGGCCTGTACCGGGGCTTGGGTTGCTTAATGGTGAACTAACGGTTGATGCCCGTGAGGCTGCAGTTTTATTTTTAATTATTGCTGTTGTCATATCTAGCCCTTTTTATTATAAGTTTAATTATTTTTATGATAAGTCAAATTAATGACTCTGGCCATGATAACCTGGATGAGCAAATAGTTCAAAAATTAATTAAAAAATAAAGTAATCGCTCTTATCAACCTAGTCATCCAACATACTTTGCAGATTGTCGATAAAGCTGTTGGCGGTTGCTTGCTGCTGTTCTTTGGATACCACGACACGGTTTTCCCATTCGACGTGTTGCTCAGGTAATTCGTCCAAAAAGCGGCTGGGTTCGCAGGTAATTTTTTCTCCGAACTGACTGCGAGTTTTGGCAAAGCTGATGGTGAGATGTTTCTGGGCGCGGGTAATGCCCACATAGGCCAGACGGCGTTCTTCTTCCAGGCCATTATCTTCCAGCGAATTGGCATGAGGGAGGATGTCTTCTTCCATACCCACCAGAAAAACATAAGGAAATTCAAGCCCTTTGGAGGTATGCAGGGTCATTAGGCTCACCGCGTCAGGGTCACTTTCTTCCTGGTTACGTTCCAGAATATCCATTAAGCTCATGTGTGCCACGATATCTGCCAAGTCTTGGTGCTTGCCTTCACCTTCGTTGTAAATACGCTTAATCCAGTCAATGATTTCCTGCACATTTTCCATGCGCCGGTCGGCCATTTTGGGTGAGCTACTGGTGGTTTGCAGCCATTCATAATAATCCACATCGCTCACTACTTTTTTCACTACCTCATGTGGCTCCATGTCGCGGCTGGCATAAGATAGGTCATTCACCCATTGGCAAAACATCGCTAAGCGGGAGCGCCCACGTTCGGTAAGCTGTGAAGCCAACCCCATTTCAGTGGATGCGGTGAACAAGCTGACTCCGCGTTCGTTGGCATAATCGCCCAGTTTTTCTAACGTCGTCGCACCAATTTCGCGTTTGGGCGTATTGATGACACGAAGAAAGGCAGCATCATCAGCGGGATTACTAATTAGGCGAATGTAGGCGAGGGTGTCCTTTACCTCGGCGCGGGAGAAAAACGCGGTTCCGCCACTAATCTTGTAAGGGATACTATTTTGCCGAAGGTAACGCTCGAACAGGCGGCTTTGGTGATTACTGCGGTACAACACAGCAAAGTCCCGATACTCCGCACGATCACGAAAATGGTATTTCATAATTTCGCCAACCACGCGCTCAACTTCATGCTCAGCAGTGCGGCAGGGGATTATGCGGATTTTGTCGCCATGCCCCAAGGCACTCCACAGTTTCTTATCAAATAAGTGCGGGTTGTTGGCGATCAAATGGTTGGCACTTTCCAGAATGCTGGAGGTGGAGCGGTAATTTTGCTCCAGCTTGATCAGCTTTAATGTCAGATAGTCGCTTTGTAGCTGGTTTATGTTCTCTGGCCGCGCGCCGCGCCAGGCATAAATGGATTGGTCATCATCACCGACTACGGTTAATTCAGCCCGTGCCCCCGCCAACTGGCGCACCATTTTATACTGGCAGTGATTGGTATCCTGATACTCATCTACCAGCAGATAACGCAGTTTGTTTTGCCACTTTTGCAGAATGTCAGGATGTGAGTCAAATAGTTGTACGGGCAATACAATTAAGTCATCAAAGTCGAGGGCATTATAGGCTTTTAGTTGACGTTGGTAGCGTTGGTAAACCTTGGCCGCAAGCAGTTCATTGGGAGTCATGGCCAGTTCAAGCGCTTTTGTCGGTGATACAAAGTCGTTTTTCCAGCGAGAGATAATCCAGCGCAAATCCTCATCTGGCTCTGTGGCATCTTCATCGCGCATCATCAGTTCCTTGATGATCGTGCCAGTATCCTGGGCATCTAAAATGCTAAAACCGGGCTTATAACCCAGCGTCTTATATTCACGGCGAATAATCTGTAAGCCCAGATTATGAAAGGTGGCGACGGTTAGCCCCTTGGCTTCTTCCTTGCTTAGCAATTCCGATGCCCGCTCTTTCATTTCCCGTGAAGCTTTATTGGTAAACGTGATGGCAGCGATATGCTTGGCGGGTATGCCTGCCTGACGGATTAACCAGGCGATTTTTTGGGTAATCACCCGTGTTTTACCACTACCGGCACCTGCCAGTACTAACAGGGGTGAGCCAATATGCTCAACGGCTAATTGTTGTTGTGGGTTTAATCCAGGCATTCAGTCATTACCGTCCCAAGTCTGAGAAATAGCATTGTGAAAACTGCGGGATAGTAGCAGAAGTGAGCGGGGTTACTAAATTCTTATTGAGTCCAAGGCAGCAAACACCTATGGTAGAGACTTGTACCACTTGATCATGATGCGGGTAGATGAAATACATTGATGTGTTCAACGGTGATGCTGATGGCATTTGTGCGTTAATCCAGCTACGAAATGCTAATCCCGTTGACAGTGAGTTAGTCACGGGTGTCAAGCGGGATATTAAGCTGACGTCTCGCGTGGAAGCCAAGGAGGGTGATCGGGTCACTGTGCTGGATATTTCACTCGACAGTAATCGTGAGGGTTTGGCAAAAATCTTGGGGCAGGGCGCGAAAGTTGATTATTTCGACCACCACTTTGCGGGCCATGAGATACCACAACATAACAATCTCACGACTCACATCAATACTGCTGCGGGCTGCTGTACTAGCACCATTGTAAATCGGTATCTGCAAGCCAGGTTCCAGCACTGGGCGATTGTCGGGGCCTATGGCGATAACCTGAAACAAGTGGCTGATGCACTGAGTACGGCTTCTGGTTTGGGCGGTTCACAACGAAATCAACTGGAAAAACTGGGCACTTATGTGAATTATAATGGTTACGGCACAACGGTTGATGACTTACACATTCCTCCGGCAGAATTATTTTTAGCCTTGAGAAATTATGCCAGTCCGTTTGATTTTTTCGCAGAAGATCGGGGTGTTTTTGAGCGACTGGAGCGTGGTTATCTTGAGGACCTGGAGTGCGCATGTCAGATACCCGCAATCCACGAAACAGCGGCCAGTGCTGCCTTCTTGTTACCCGATGTGGCATGGGCATGCCGCATTCGTGGGGTTTATGGCAATAAATTGGCTAATGAATTCCCGAACCGTGCTCATGCGGTGATTACGGAACGTGAACAGGGTGGTTACATAGTGAGTGTGCGTGCGCCATTGAATTATCCAACAGGTGCTGATGAAATTTGTCGTCAGTTTCCAAGTGGTGGTGGCCGTAAAGCCGCTGCGGGTATTAATAACCTTCAGGAAAATCAGCTTCATCACTTTCTTGACACGCTGGATGCGTTCTATGCGGCCCAAAGTTAGGCTGTTCAATGTGCTTGAGAATGTTAATGTTTTTACCAAAGATCAAAAAAGGATGAGCCATGAATAAAATCTATCGGGGTGCTTTTATTGTATTGTTAGCTTTACAAGTGGTGGGGTGTGATTCATCAGAGCCAGCAGCATCACAATGGTACCAGACCGAAGCCACGATTAAGTCAGCAGCCGAGCTGGATGATGGCATGTACGCCTATAGTTTGTCCTATCCGGTGACAGCAAGTAAGGCTGTTAATAAATCAGGAAAGCCGATTGTTGGCCCCATCGTGCAAAATGTATTTGGTTTGCCTTACCGGCCAAAAATCGGCCAGACGCTAACGATTCAGTATCTGGTGAACGAACCTGTGATGTACCGAGTGGTTCAACCCTGGGGTGTTGGTGACGAGGCTGCAACCGTTGCTGGTGTGTACACCTATGGACATGAGGTTGAATCTTTTACCCTCTGCGACACGAAGGCAGGCTACTGGGTGACTGGCCAGAAGGTGCTACTGGATACATTAAGAAATGCCAGCCTCGACAAATCCAAACAGCTTAAAAAACCTTATCAGGGCGTATATGCAGAGCTACGTTTGGCGATGTTGCCCAAGGCAGAAGATGGCTTTGCAGCGGATTATGATCATGTAGTTAAGGTGCTTGAAGTCAAGGAATGGGCGAGTGATATCCCTCAATCTTGCCGAGTGGCACCGTAGGAGGAGCTGGGGCGGCGCTGACGGTTGCCGTTAGTGCCAGATATGGCGGGAATTGCTGGTATCCGGCACCGCATATTCTCAACTTATTGTTTTCCTGATACTCTTTGGTATCGAAATTGTGTCAACGATCACATCTAGCGTTTGATTCGCAGTTCCGTCCATCTGTTTTACTGCTGGTGCGATGTTCTTTCCTACTGGCAAAAAAATACGCGTTGTAAGCTGTTGCGTTAGGCGCAATCTAAAATACCGGGGCTTTCTTATGGCAAATATCTGGCAAGAAATTGCAGCCAAAATCTCACCTAAAACAATCATCGCGGCAGTGTTGTTTATGCTGCTTGGTGCATACATTGTGACACAAACACCCACATTGGCGATTAGTTGGGTGGTGGTGATACTGATGCTGACGATTTACTTATTTGTCTTTGAAATTGTGGAGGTGGATGTCACCGCAGTATCCGTGATGGTATTACTGGGCTTGACTTCCTTGTTAGCCCCCATTATGGGACTGGATAAAGGCTTGGTGGAACCGGATCGGCTGTTTGACGGTTTTTCCAGTAATGCGGTGATGTCGATTATTGCCGTCATGATCATCGGCGCAGGTCTTGATAAAACGGGCGTGATGAGCAATGTTGCTCGATTTATCCTGCGTCTGGGTGGCACCAGTGAGGCTCGAATTATCCCGATTATCGCCAGTGCCGTTGGTGTTATTTCCTCGTTTATGCAAAACGTCGGTGCGGCGGCGCTGTTTCTGCCGGTGATTTCACGCATTTCTTCACGCTCCGGTTTGCCCATGTCGCGCTTGCTAATGCCAATGGGCTTTTGTGCCATTTTGGGCGGAACAATGACCATGGTTGGCTCGTCCCCGCTGATTCTGCTGAATGACCTGATCGCAACGTCCAATGAAAGCCTGGCAGAAGCGGATAAGATGGAAGCTTTTGGTTTGTTCTCTGTAACACCTATTGGCATTGCTTTGGTGCTGTCGGGCATTGTCTATTTTATGGTTGCGGGTCGCTTTGTACTGCCGAAGGATAAGCCTGAATCTGAAAGCAAGACCGGCAGTTCATTACAGTATTTTCAGGATATTTATGGCATCAATTATGATGTGTTTGAGGTGGTTATTCCACCTGGTTGTGCGCTGATCCGCAAGCATCTGGATGACGTTGAGACGGATTACAAAATTCGGATTGTTGCATCCAAATCAGGCCGTCGTGTGAGAATTGGCCCCGGAGCGCATGATCGCGATACAGATTTTGAAAGTAATATGGTCTTGGGCGTGGTGGCGTCGCCGGAGGATTTGGATGTCTTTGTTGAGGAGTACCATTTGTGGAAGCACAAAGAGATCAAGGTATTCTCCGAGGCTCTGTCATCAGCCAAATCGGGCATGGCAGAAGTAGTGATTCCGCCCAGCTCTGATCTGATCGGCAAAAGTGCCCGTGATATATGGATGCGCAAGGTCTACGGTCTTGCAATGGTGGGGTTGCATCGTGCAGGGAAAACCATGCGTGAAGGCGAAGATATTCGCAGCATTCCATTTCAGTCAGGGGATACTCTAGTCGTTCACGCAACCTGGGAGACTATGGCGCGTCTGGAAAAAGACCCAGATTTTGTGGTGGTGTCTAGCGAGTTTCCACATGAGGATTTACGTCCTCAAAAAGTGCTTTGGGCAGGTGCTTTCTTTTTGCTTGCACTAGGTTTGGTGCTGTTCACCGATATTCGCCTGTCCATTGCTCTGTTGACTGGTGCACTTGGCATGGTGCTTAGTGGCGTTTTGCGTATGGAGGAGGCGTACCGAGCGGTGTCGTGGAAAACGGTCTTCCTGCTGGCCAGTTTGATTCCATTGGGAATGGCGGTGCAATCCTCTGGTACCGCGCAATGGATTGCCGAGTTGACACTGGGCGTAGTGGGGGGGATGCCGCCGATTGTAATACAGACAGCTATTGCGGTCTTGGCAACACTCTTTACCCTGGTCATGTCCAATGTGGGAGCCACGGTGTTGATTGTGCCACTGGCTGTTAATATCGCCAATGGTGTCGGAGCCGATCCGGCGGTTTACGCTCTGACAGTGGCGATTGCGACCTCCAACTCGTTCCTGATTCCGACGCATCAGGTCAATGCATTAATCATGGGGCCGGGGAGATATCGTGTGGCAGATTTTATTAAAGCCGGTGGCATTATGACGATACTGTTCTTGGTTGTGTCTATGATCATGATGTGGTTGGTTTTTTAGGAGAAGCGTGATGGTTTTAGGATTAATGACAATCTTTTCGACATAACCTTTGAAGTTTGAGTAAATAGTATGTAGTATTGGCTCATAGTTAGTTTGTTGGTGTTTCTTTATGGGTCCCCCTTGTCCATAATTTTATATCGGGTAGTCAAAAAGAGTTTCTATGAGATCTTTCTTTCAGTACATGGGTAATCTGTTGAAGGTATTCCTACTGTCCTTTAGCCTGTCAGGCTGTGTGTCTAATAATAAAATCAAGGAAGTGTATTTTGATAATGCTATTTTTGAGAAAGAACTAGCATCGCTTTATAGTAGAATTAAAAACGATAAATATAAGTATGATATTTATATAAATAATATTGGTGTAGGTAAATATCTAGATATTGCAAAGCTATATAATAATTATATATTAAGCTATGATTTGTTTGTTAAGTATGTTTATAGTTTAAGTCCTGTTTTGTCACATAAGGATTATATAACTGGTTTGCAGAGTAAGATTGATTTTTTTGTAAAGAAAAATAAAAGAGTGAAATATGCTCCACCAACAGTGCTAAGGAAAGTGAAGGTTGAGGAACTGAGTCGAAGAAGTCAATTGAAAAGGCTTACACCTGAAGGCCGTTTTTTTAGAAAATTCTATTCTATGTTTAAGCATCAGGGTGACTTGATGGAGTATAAGCTTGAATTTAAAGCTAGAGATCCCTCGGTAAGAAATGATAATTATGAAAGAAAAGTAGTGGTTTATTTTTATAAATCAAGTGCTGGTGAAGAATTTGTTGTTTTGCCAGATGTCCTTGTATCTACTAACTTTTAATGGTTCAAGATGAGAAAGATATTAAAGTATTTTCACAACAAGGTAGTGTACACGTTTTTAGCTATAAGTTTTTTATTGACGCTATTGTTTGTTTTGTTGAAATATAATGACCTTAATTTGAGTTTTTCTCAGGAAACAAAGTGGTATCTTCTGGTTTTTATTGTGATATTATTTTTGGTTGCTTCTTTAATTTATTTCTATAGTAAGAAAGAGGCAAAAATAATGTCAGGCTCTGAGTCTGGGGATGAGTTATTAAGTCAAGATGACTCTGAGAGTTTGTTGTCAAAGTGTTACGAAGAGTTTTATCACCTTTTAGTATCTACATGGAACAAAGTTAGTATAACTACTGAAAAAAATATTTATGCTAAGCCTTGGTATCTTTTTTTAGGAGATAAAAATTCTGGAAAGAGTAACATAATAGATAGATCTAATCTAACTTTTGAACGTGTCGAAGAAGTCGGGTTGATAAATGAAAAAATTAAAAATATCAAAGGTCCGGTACAGTACTATCTTTCAAGAGAGGCTGTTATAGTAGAAAAAAAGGTACGAAATAATGATGACAATATATGGCTTAGTTTTATTAAATGGTTAAGTTATAGAAGGGAAAATAAACCGCTTAATGGTTTGATTTTATCTGTTGATATAGAAAGCTTAATTAACTCAACAGTAAATGAAAGAAAGTTATTGGCAAAAAAAATCGCCCGTGAGCTAATTAGTTTAAATGATCTTTTAGGGTTGAGGTTGCCTGTATATCTTGTGATAACAAAATTAGATCTATTGCAAGGGTTTATGGAATTTTACGAAAATGACTCGACTAAAAACTATGAAGAGTTATTGTTTTGTTTTACTTTTCCTCTGGATGGAGAGTATGGGAAAAGCAAAGATATAAACATCCTTAATATTTTTTCTACTCAATATGATTCCTTGATTAAGAGGTTAAATAATGCTCTGCAAGAAAAAATTATAGATGATAGTGTATCTGATGATGTTTATTTTTTTGTGAGGCAGATGATTGGTTTTAAATCTATCTTACACTTGTTTTTATCTGAAATTTTTAAAGAGAGTGCGCATTCGACTTACCCATTACTGCGTAGTATCTTCTTTACATCATCTGAGCAGCAGTCTTTACCTTTTAATGCTGTTGCGGAGAATGTATCTAATTTCTTTGATATGCCAGGTGTTATCTATTCTCGGAGAAAGGGCTATTCTAAAGATTTTTTTATTAAAAATATTTTTTCTAAAAAGATTCTTCCAGAAAGTGGTCTGGTGAGTGATAACTTTTATGTTCAAAAGAGGTTGTTGAAAAATCATATTTTACAGTATGCCATTTGTGGCCTATTGGTTATTTTTGTCAGTAGTGCATGGACATATTATTATCAATCAAATAGGCAGTCTGCTAGTAATGTGCTTTCTGTATTAGAGTCTTATTCTGACTTTGAGAGGGGTGATTTTTTCTCCTCACCGGAAAAGTATTTAAAAGCTCTTAATACCATGAGGGGGGCGCTAGATGAATATAGTGCTGGATATAAAAGATCTAATATATTTTCAGATTTTGGACTGTATAAGGGAGACCTAATTAGGCCAAGTTTAGAAAAAACGTATAATCAGTTGATATCTGATGGTTTTTTTAAATCTATAATTTCAAGAATTCTAAGTTATAGAGCATATGGAGGTGATAATAATTCGTTAAAAAAATTGAAATAATGCGCATTGTACGACTTCTGTCAGAGTCAATAAATAAAGAAGGATTGAGCGAGAATGATAAAGATTTTTTAACTAAGTATAAGAAGTCAATTGTCATGCCATGGTTTGAAAAACGCTGGCAGGAGAAGTTTTCTGGTCAGTCAGATAAACAAAGAGATTTAATGAAACACTTGGCGTATGGTTTAGATAATGTTGGTGTTATTTTAGATAAGGAACAGCAATTAGCTCTTAAACAGTTGGAGGGCAAAATAGCACTTGTTTCGCTTCCTCAAAGATTGTATAGCCAGCTTCGTATGGAGAGTAATTATGAATTAGGGAAAGGTATAAACCTTAGGTACGAAGTAGGTGGAAGCTTCAGTGAAGTATTTGATGTGACAGGAAGAAACAACTCTGTCATACCAGCTTTTTTTACTTACAATGGCTTTTATGACTTTTATATCCCCAAGTGTAAAGAAATAATGTCTATGGCTGAACTAGATACTTGGGTGATGGGGCGTACAGAAAAACCAAGATCATTTAGTACTGCAGATATTAAGAGGTTTCAAAGTCGCATAAATGAGTTATACCTTAATGATTATAAGAATACTTGGTTGAGTGCTGCTAATTCAATTAAGTTGGTTAATTTTGGTAATGATTTAGGGCTTACTGTTAAGAAGTTGAACTCTTTAGTTGTTTCAAGTAAACCTTATCGATCTCTGCTAAAATTGATAAAAAGAAATACTACGCTAATGTCTGAGTCTCCTTCACTAAAGTCAATAAATACTAAAAACAATAAGGAAGAAGGTAAATTATTAAATATTGACGTTAATGTAGTGCCCGCTCAGATGAAGATGGATATAGTTAATCCACTGAAAAAATATTTTCATTTTTATAACGATCTTTTGGATATTCCTGATGGCAGGGAAAGTGCTTATATTGATGATATTGAAAATGCATTATTTGATTTGCATTCTTATATGTTAGATTTACAACAGAGAGTGTTAAGTGATGAAAGGGGATATGCACTCAAAAAAGTCATGCAACGACTGAAATTAACATCAGATGATGATCCTTTCTATTTGCTATACCGACTGGCATCAGGACTAAATGAACCAATACAGAGTCAGCTTAAAAAAATATCAAATGATTCATGGCGTATTGTATTGAATCTTGCTTCAAATGATTTGAATGATCTTTGGCAATCAGATGTTTATAACTTTTACAAGGAAAATATAGAGGGCCGATATCCTTTTAGAGCCAGAGCCCAAGCAGAGGTGTCTCCTGATATTTTTAGAGAGTTCTTTTCCTCGGATGGAACTGTTGCAAATTTTTATAATAAATACCTTTCTCCAGTTTTGATGCAGAACGGTGTTGGGAACTACCCAAGCACATTAGTTAATGAAAATACAAATGTTTTTTTAAAGCATGTTTCAGCTATTCGTGAGGGCTTATTTACGCAAAAAGGAGAGTATGGTATTTCGTTCTCTATTGAACCAACAGACTTGAGTGGTGTATACCTAAATAGTAATTTAAATATAGACGGGGTATCAATTTCTTATCGTCATGCTAAAACATCTATTAAGGATATGGTTTGGCCAAATCAGCTAGGAACAAGTGGAAGAAGTTATATAAAAGTCACACCGATTAATAGAAGCCTAAAGCCTGAAATAAGGCAAGCAAATGGAAGTTGGTCTCTACTTAGGCTACTAGATACTTCAGAAACAATTGCTTTATCGGATAAAACACGTGAAATCCGCTTCCCTTTTAGGGCTGGATCAGCTAGCTACAGGATTAGAGTAACAAAGGAGATGAGCCCAATTACAAAAGATTTATTTTCTGGTTTTATAGTTCCGCAGTATATTTCAAATTGAGTATGTTATAAATAGTTTATTATTAAGGAGATTAGTAATGGCGAAGGATTCATCTGTAGCACCGAAAGAGCGTATTAATATTAGATATGTTTCCTCACTAGGGGGGAGCAGTCCATAAGCGCCAACTTAAGACTCTAACCGTTTGAAAGATTTGCAAAATCTGTCAGTGTGGCTGCAACATAAGTTGCTTTTACCCACCAAAGTGAAAGTC
>PDPG01000025.1 GCA_002747455.1 Pseudomonadota bacterium
TTATTCCCAACTCGAAGCCGGATATATGTGAGCAAACCTATCCCTGTCTGACAGTAAATATTTCCTTTGCAATATCGGAGGAGACCATATATGTACGGTGGGTCAAAAGTTATACGGATGGCGCGAGCCAAGATTCCACTACCATGACATTTTGCAATTACATATCATTTGGGTTACAACAGATCCGACAAAACTAGCCAATGAGTACCAAAGGAACACATGAACCACGTAACTATTGCCGAATATATGCAACACGTTGGACAAAATGCCCGTCGTGCATCGACTGTTTTAGCAGCGACAGAGGCTGCGACCAAAAATAAAGCACTACGGGTGATTGCCGATGTGTTGGAAGAAAAGCGTGATTTTCTGATGGCTGAGAATGCCAAAGACTTGGCCGCTGGTGCGGCGAAGGGCCTGGATGCCGCTTTGTTAGACCGTCTGGAACTAACCGATGAGCGGGTTGCCGCTATGGCTGAGGGGTTGCGCCAGATTGCGGCATTGGCTGATCCGGTCGGGGAGATTGTGGACATGGCGTATCGCCCCAGTGGGATTCAGCTTGGCAAAATGCGTGTGCCTTTGGGGGTTATCGGTATCATTTATGAGTCGCGCCCGAATGTGACGGTGGATGCGGCGGCGTTGTGCCTAAAATCTGGTAATGCCACTATTTTGCGTGGTGGCTCGGAGGCAATTCATTCAAACAAGGCGATTGCCGGTTGTATTCAGCAGGGACTGGGCGCGGCGGGGTTGCCAGCGGACTGTGTGCAGGTGATCGAAACAACGGATCGTGAGGCTGTGGGTGAGTTGTTGCGTTTAAAAGACTGTGTTGATGTCATTATCCCGCGCGGTGGTAAGGGTTTGATTGAGCGGGTGAGTCAGGATTCTGTCATTCCGGTGATTAAGCACCTGGATGGTATTTGTCATGTGTTTATTGATGAAGAGGCCGATGAAGCCAAGGCATTGGCGATTGCCGTAAACGCTAAAACACATCGCTACGGAACCTGTAACACTATGGAAACGCTACTGGTGGCCGCACCAGTGGCTAAGGCCATGTTGCCCAAGCTGGCTGATGCCTACGCTACACATGGGGTAGAGTTACGCGGCTGTCAGCACACTCGCGATATTTTGCCTGAATGTCATGAAGCGACAGAGGCGGATTGGCATACGGAGTACCTTGCGCCAATTTTGTCCATTCGTGTGGTAGATGATATGGATGCGGCCATTAGCCACATTAACACCTATAGTTCACAGCATACGGATAGCATTGTGACGGAGAATTACACCAAGGCGCGTCGCTTCTTGCGTGAGGTGGACTCCAGTTCGGTCATGGTGAATGCCTCGACCCGTTTTGCGGATGGGTTTGAATATGGTTTGGGGGCGGAGATCGGGATTAGTACGGATAAGTTACATGCCCGTGGCCCCGTTGGGCTGGAGGGGCTGACGTCGCTGAAATATATTGTGCTGGGTGATGGTCATATTCGTCAATGATTGGCATTCGCGGCGGTACATTTGATCCAATTCACATTGCGCATTTGCGATCTACGTTGGAGGTCGCAGAGGCTTTATCGCTTCAACAGGTGTGGCTGGTTCCTGGGCATATCCCACCGCATCGGCCACAGACTTTGGCCAGCTCCAGGCAACGTCTGGAAATGGTACAGCGAGCCGTTGCCCAACATGATTTATTTGTAGTAGATGACCGGGAATTGCAGCGTGGCGGCGCGTCTTATACCGTTGATACCTTGCGCGCTTTTCGTCAACAATGGGGGAAGGCGCTGCCGTTGTGCCTAATTATTGGCATGGATGCCTTTCATAATTTTACCAGTTGGCACGCGTGGGAGGAGATTCTGGAGCTTGCACATCTGGTAGTTACGTCCCGACCCGATTATACTGCGCAACCGTCACAAGCTTGGGTAAGCGCCCGTTTGACGGAAAAAACGTCTGATCTTCACACGCAAGCGGCGGGTAAACTCTTGTTTATAGAAACCACTTCCTTGTCTGTTTCAGCAACCGATATTCGACAGCGCCAAGCGGCGGGGCGAAGTATTCGCTACCTCGTTCCCGATGCTGTCTATGATTACATTCAGCAACATCAATTATATAGAACACCATAATGGAATTAGTAAAACTCGTAGAATTGGTCCATGAAGCCTTGGATGATATGAAGGCAGCGGACATTCAGATTATTGATATTCAGGGCAAGTCATCAATGGCTGACACGATTGTTTTGGCCAGCGGAACCTCCACACGCCATGTCAAGTCATTGGCGAATAATGTGCAGCTCAGGGTGAAAGAAGCCGGGGAGGAGCCATTGGGCACCGAAGGAGAGCTGGAAGGCGAGTGGGTCTTGGTGGATCTGAATGACGTGATTGTTCATATCATGCTGCCGGAGGTT
Source organism: Pseudomonadota bacterium (assembly GCA_002747455.1). Taxonomy (GTDB): domain Bacteria; phylum Pseudomonadota; class Gammaproteobacteria; order Thiotrichales; family Thiotrichaceae; genus Leucothrix. The sequence goes on from PDPG01000025.1 coordinate 2,390, forward strand.
CGGGACTTTTACAAACTGGAGAAGATTTGGGAGCGTCCTGAAAAACTTGAAAAAGTTTCCACGGCTGTCTCTAAAGAAGCGTAAGCTAACACCATGCAGATTTTTTTACTGGCCGTTGGCAACAAAATGCCTGCGTGGGTGAAGCAAGCCTATGATGAGTATGCTAACCGGATGCCGTCGCATTGTAAGCTGGTTTTGAAAGAAATTCCGCCAGAAAAGCGGGGAAAACATAGCAAGGCCCGTGAGATTCAGGAAAAAGAGGCTGAGAAAATCCGTCAGGCATTACCAGCAAATTGCCGGATCGTGGCCTTGGATGGTCTGGGGAAAATTTGGAGTACCGAACAACTGGCTGAACGTCTGGAAGATTGGATGATGCAAGGGCCGGATGTTGCCCTGATTATTGGCGGGCCGGATGGTTTGACACGTGAATTTATTCAGCAGGTGGATGAACATTGGTCTTTGTCGAATCTGACGTTCCCACATCCGATGGTTCGGGTGATCGTTGCGGAGCAGTTGTACCGCGCGTGGACGATTACCGAAAACCATCCTTATCACAGGGCGGGCTGATCGGCCTGCTTTGTACCTTGCATCATTGCAGATAGCCAATTAACAACAGAAGAAAGGCGGTTTTTTGTGAGTTCAGAAATCCTGATTAATGTAACCCCGCAAGAGTGTCGCGTGGCGTTAACCGATAACGGCGCACTAGAGGAGATTCTGATTGAGCGAAGTGCTCAGCAGGGAATTGTCGGTAACATTTACAATGGCCGCGTGAGTCGTGTGTTACCCGGTATGGAGGCGGCTTTTGTGGATATTGATCAAGAGAAGGCAGCCTTTTTACATGCCTCTGATTTGTCTTCACAAAAGAAAGGTGTACTGGTTGGGGACATGATTCCCAATGAGGATTTGCCACCGCCTAAAATTAATCAGGTATTACAGGAAGGCAGCCAGATTATGGTGCAGGTGGTGAAAGATCCACTGGGCACGAAAGGGGCGCGTCTAACCACCTATATTACGATTCCGTCGCGCTATCTGGTGTTAATGCCGAATGCTTCCACGCTAGGGGTGTCTAGTAAAATTGAGTCCGACGAGGAGCGTGTGCGCCTGAAAAATCTGGTGACGGCTATTCAGGAGGAGGAAAGCTATGAGTACGGGTTTATTATTCGTACAGTAGCTGAAGGGATCAGCGAGGCGGCTTTGCGTGCGGATATGCGCTTTTTACATCGCATCTGGACGAAGGTGATGCAGCGCGCCAAGCAGTCCAAAAAAGTGGCTTTGTTGTATTCTGAGTTGCCATTATTCAAACGAATCTTGCGGGATGTAGTGAGCGAGGATATTCATAAAATTCTGGTGGACTCGCGTGAGACGGTGGCCAATCTTTCGGAGTTTTGTGAGACGTATATTCCTGAGCTACATTCCAAGGTGGTGCATTATACCGGTGAGCGCCCCATCTTTGACCTATATGGCATTGAGGATGACATTAAAAAAGCCTTGAAGCGCACTGTACAGCTAAAGTCAGGTGGGTATTTGATTATTGACCAGACCGAGGCGATGACCACGATTGATGTGAATACAGGGGGCTATGTTGGCCATCGTAATCTGGAAGAGACGATTTTTAAGACAAATCTGGAAGCGGCTCAGGGGATTGCCAAGCAAGTGCGACTGCGTAATCTAGGCGGGATTATTATTCTTGATTTCATTGATATGAAAACCGAGGATCATAAACAGCAGGTGATTGCCTCGCTGGAGCGCGCGCTGGAAAAAGACCCGGTGAAAACGGCGGTAAGTGGTGTGTCTTCGCTGGGCTTGGTGGAGATGACCCGCAAGCGCACACGGGAGAGTTTATTGCAGACCTTGTGTGAGCCTTGTGTGGTTTGCAGTGGTCGGGGCTTTGTGAAAACGGCTGTGACCGTGTGTTATGAGATTTTTCGTGAAATTTCCCGCGAATCCCGCCAGTTTGATGCGCGGGAGCTGTTGGTATTGGCATCGCAGGATGTGGTGGATTTGCTGTTGGATGAGGAGTCTGACAGTTTGGCAGAGCTTCAGGAGTTTGTGGGCAAGCCGATTCGCTTTCAGGTTGAGGCAATGTACACTCAGGAACAGTTTGATGTTGTGTTGCTTTAGCGCTTTGTCGGTCAGTTATTTCAGGCAGCGGTGTAAATAAAATAATGTGTAGGAGGTGTTCATCACTGAGGTGATAAGGCTTTCTGGCATGATGGATACAAAACTATGAGTTTAATGGATGTTGCCGAGGCAACTTTGCTGACCCCGTTTGATTTGGATACAAGTCATCTGGATAAGGTGTTTGATAAATTGGTTGGGCCACAAACCGATTTGGCTGATTTGTATTTTCAATCCGAACGTGCAGAAGGTTGGTCGCTAGAAGATAGTATGATTAAGTCCGGCTCTTATCGCATTAGCCAAGGAGTTGGCGTGCGTGCGGTGAGTGGTGAAAAGACCGGATTCGCCTACTCGGATGAGATTAGTCTGGATGCTTTGTTGATGTCTGCTCAGTCGGCGGCAGCAATAGGGCGCGCGGGCCAACAAGGGCGGGTTCGTGCGTGGCAGCGTCAGGCTCCATTTGATGCCTTATATACACATACAAATCCGCTGGATACTTTGGCCGAAGTAGAGAAAATTGGTTTGCTGCGTCTGGCTGATGAGCTGGCACGGGGGGCAAGTCCTTATGTGGAACAGGTGATTGCCAATATTGCTGCAGTGCATGAGGTGATTCTGGTGGCAGACCATGAAGGGCGAATGAGTGCGGATGTTCGCCCAATGGTGCGGATGGGTGTGTCAGTCATTGTCGAAAAAAATGGTCAGCGGGAAAGCGCGGGCAGCGGTGGCGGTGGTCGTTTTGGGATGGATTTTTTTACACAGGCAGACCGCGTAAAAACTTATGTGGATGAAGCGATTCGTCAGGCGCTGCTTAAACTGGAAGCCGTAGAGGCCCCAGTGGGTGAGCAGGTGGTTGTGTTAGGTAATGGCTGGCCGGGGGTGTTGCTCCATGAGGCTGTCGGGCATGGCTTGGAAGGTGATTTTAACCGTAAAGGCACGTCGGCGTTTAGTGGCCGGATTGGTGAGCAAGTTACAGCCAAAGGCGTCACGGTGGTGGATAATGGTACTTTGCCAGATCGTCGTGGCTCTCTGACGATTGATGATGAGGGTACACCTACGCAATACACAACATTAATCGAAGATGGTGTGCTTAAAGGGTATATGCAGGATAAAACAAATGCGCGTTTGATGGGGGAGAAATCTACTGGCAATGGCCGCCGTGAGTCATACGATAGTTTGCCGATGCCACGCATGACCAATACTTATATGCTGGCCGGTGAGCATCAACCAGAGGAGATTTTAGCTTCAGTTAAAAATGGTTTGTATGCGGTCAATTTTGGCGGTGGGCAGGTGGATATTACTTCGGGAAAGTTTGTGTTCTCGGCCTCGGAAGCGTATTTGATTGAAGATGGCAAAGTGACTCGTCCAGTTAAGGGGGCAACGTTGATCGGTAATGGCCCTGAAGTTATGAACCGGATCAGTATGATCGGCAATGACTTGGCACTGGATCAGGGAATTGGCGTGTGCGGTAAAGCTGGACAGAGTGTGCCAGTGGGTGTTGGTCAGCCAACATTGAAAATTGATGGTTTAACTGTGGGTGGAACGGCGGGCTGATGATGACACTTGACGATAAAAAAGAAGCACTGCTGACCTTATCACAACAGGTATTAGAGGAAGCCAGGCGGCAAGGTGCCACGAGTGCAGCAGTAGGTGTGAGTAGTGGCGAGGGTTTATCCGTCGATGTGCGCATGGCGGAGATTGATAAGCTGGAATACCACCGTGATCAGGGCTTGGGGGTGACCGTGTACGTCGGGCAGCGCCAAGGCATGTCAAGTACCGGGGATTTATCGGAAGCCGCGATTAGGGATGCGGTGCGGGCAGCGTGTGACATCGCGAAGTACACCTCGGAAGATGATTGTTGCGGCTTGGCAGATGCTGAGCTGATGGCAACTGAATTTCCCGATCTGGATTTATATCACCCTTGGGATATTACAGCAGAGCAGGCGATTGATCAGGCCATTGCCTGCGAGAACAGTGCGCGTGAGTTTGATTCACGTATTAGTAATTCAGATGGCGCCAGTGTTAGCACTTATAGCAACCTGAGAGCTTATGCTAATTCACACGGTTTTGCTGCGGTCAGTACCGGGAGTTCGCATTCTTTGAGTTGTTCCGTCATTGCCCATGAGGCAGATGGTGAAGGAATGCAACGTGACCATTGGTACAGCAGTTCCCGTGTGGCTGAGCATCTGGAAAGCCCTGAAAGTGTAGGGCAAAGAGCCGCAAAAGAAACATTGTCACGGCTGGGGGCACATAAGTTGACCAGTCGCCAGTCGCCGGTTTTATACATTCCACGCCTAGCCAGTGGCTTGTTGGGACACTTTACCTCAGCCATTAGTGGCAGTGCGCAGTACCGTAAGGCCAGTTACTTGCTGGATAGTGTGGGCCATCAGGTTTTTCCTGAATTTGTGCATCTTTATGAACAGCCGTTGATTCCACGAGGGGCACACAGCGCACCTTATGATTCTGAAGGGGTGGCAACACGGGCGCAAGATTTTGTCAAAGATGGCATTGTCCAGAGCTATACGATGGGAAGCTATTCGGCGCGTAAGCTTGGCCTGCAGTCTACGGGGAATGCCGGTGGTTTGCACAACTTGACGATTGATTCAACCGGACAAGATTTTGCAGCAATGCTGAAGCTTATGGACACCGGCCTGCTCCTGACAGGCTTAATTGGCAGCGGTGTGAATAACATGACAGGCGACTATTCACGGGGCGCAACTGGATTCTGGGTGGAGCGTGGTGAAATTCAGTATCCAGTCGAAGAAATCACCATTGCCGGAAATCTGAAGCAGATGCTGGCAGGAATTGTTGCGGTGGGAAATGATTGGGACCCACGCATTGCGACACGCACTGGCTCTATCCTGGTTGAGCAAATGATGATCTCCGGGGAGTAGTAATCTTTGCCGCTGAGCTGGCGCACGCTCCGTTGTGTTTACCCATCTGAGTAATAAGCATTTTTAAATGATGTCATATGGTGGTCGCGGGTGAGCTTGCGCAGTTTATCCGGTATGCCTTTTCGTCCCACGAACTGGGTAAGTAGCCACTTTAGTGGTACTTTGCCATAGTTTTCTTTTACAAATGCCAGCTCGCCATGATCCACTTCATAGGGGTGCATGTAAAAAACCGCATGTTCTGGCAGTGAGCGCGCCAGTGAACGAGTCATTGCGTAAGGTGATAGTCGGAAGTATCCACCACCGAAATAAGGCAGTTTATACGACCCCACTTTAATGTAGCTGAGATAAAACTCGTCGATACCATATTCCCTAAATACACTGAGGTCATACTTTTTCTCAATACCGTACTTGAGTACTTTCATTGGGAATAATGAGGAATCATAGCGAATGCCACTTTCTACCAAGGCTTCGCAAAAAGTTGGGAATATGTGTTCACGAATGGAAAAATTGGGTGCACGAAAACCAATGACCTTTGTGCCAGCAGCATCCTCCAAAAGCTTTATCGATTTCGCAATATCCTCACGCATTTGTGATGGGCTCATGCTGTAAATGTTTTGGTGTGAGTAGCCATGTGATGCCACTTCGTGTCCTTCATTTGCCATCCTTGCAATGAGTGACGGGAATTTTTCAGCCACATTGCCTAGTGTGAAGAATGTCGCTTTGGTGTTGTTCTCAGATAAAATATCCATGACTTGATGGGTGCTGCGTAGCACTCGTTCAGTAACGGGATTGTTTCTATTGAGCACTGATTGTGACCAGTCCTCTACGTCTACAGTGAAAATCACGCTTACGCCTCATTTATTATTTTGTCATTTATCCTTGGGTTAGGGATCTGGGAGTGGCGGCATCCAGTCCGCAGCTCGCCAGCGCATCTTGATCATGCGATGGCTGGCTGGCTTTGTCCTGGATAACCGAGATTAGCGGGGCACTAAGCTGATAAACGGCTTATGTTTTTTGTGGTCAGTGGTGGCAACAAGTGGACTGCGTTGCAAGGGAACATTAAAGTGTGATTAGTTTTGGCTGGCATTTGCAAAAATACTTTTTTTTTTCTGGGAGTTGCTGTATTCTGCACCGCTCCTGAATCGGGGCGTAGCGCAGCCTGGTAGCGCACCACAATGGGGTTGTGGGGGTCGTGAGTTCAAATCTCTCCGTCCCGACCATTCAGGAAGTAGTTTGTAGCCTTCAATTAAAGCAGATTTCTTGGCCCTTGTTGCAGTATGCCGCAGGGGCTTTTTTGTATTTGGCCATTAAGTGGTTTCAAGGTGATTTTTTCTGTTCTCACAGACTGTGCCGGCTGAAGTGGGCAGGTTTGGCGCTGAAGCAGGGTGCAATGCCGTGTTTTGCAAAAACATAGTGAATAACGCTGAAATATACTGTTCCCGAAAGATGCTTTTTCCGTATACTCAGGAGTACGATTTATTGTGAGGAAATGGCCTTATGTTTGAAATGCTACCCCACCCAAAGCCCGATGCCATTCTTGCGCAGATGGCACCTTTCAAAGTGGATCCCCGCCCTGAAAAAATGAATTTGGGCGTAGGGGTTTATATGAATGAAAAGGGGGAGACAATTATTCTGGATTCGGTAAAAGAAGCTGAGGCCAGATTATTAGCTCAGGAACAGACGAAGTCTTATGTTGGCATGGCGGGTGACCTTGGTTATATCGAAGCAATGAAGCAGATTGTCTTTGGTGATGATTCTCCAGCAGGTCGTATTGCTGGCTTGCAAGCACCTGGCGGCAGTGGCTCCTTGCGCGTGTTAATAGAGCTGGTGGCACGCGTTCGGCCCAATGCAAAAGTCTGGTTAAGTAATCCAACGTGGCCTAACCACCATGCATTGTTGAGTGTGGGGCAAATTGAGATTGCCGAGTATCCATATTTTGATACAGCGAGTTGCTCCGTTGATTTTGCGGCGATGGCGGCGAAACTGCGTACGCTGGGGCCAAATGATGTTGTGGTATTACACGGTTGTTGCCATAACCCCACGGGAGCCAACCTGACACCGGCTCAGTGGGATGAGGTTGCAGAGATTGCTGTCGAAACGGGCTTTGTGCCGTTCTTTGATATTGCGTATCAGGGCTTCGGTGATGGCTTGGAGGAGGATGCATACAGTGTACGTCGTTTTGCTGCAACGGTTAAAGAAATGCTGGTTGCAGTGTCGTGTTCAAAAAACTTCGGTATTTATCGTGAGCGTGTTGGCTGTGCATTCGTGATGGGTGCTGATGAAGAAATGACGAAGCTTGCAAACGAGAATATCCAGAAAATTGCTCGTGGCATCTATTCAATGCCACCTGATCATGGTGCATCGGTTGTGCGCATTATCTGGGAAGACTCTCAGTTGCGGCAGCAGTGGAAAGCTGAGCTGAAAGTCATGTGTGATCGCATGACATCGCTGCGTCAGCAGTTAGCGGAGTCGTTTCGTGCTCAGAGCGGGGGTAACCGTTTCGATTTTATTACTGTGCATCGTGGGATGTTTTCCCTGCTAGGTCTGACACCGGAGCAGGTGGAGCGGCTACGTGATGAGCATGCGATTTATCTGATAGCTGATAGCCGGATGAATATCGCCGGTATGCAAGAACAGAATATTGACCGGTTTGTGGCGGCAGTTTTGGCGGTCACTCAGGCTTAGCGTATCACCTGTCATGCGGAAGCTCCGGTGTGTTGCCAGAGCTTCCTTGCTTTGTATCTCAGTGTTACTGTCTACCCGTTGCTCATATTATTCATGGGGAGCGATTTTTTTGTGGGTGTTGTGGTTCATGCCTCCTGTTGTTGCATGATTCATCATTTTGTTGATGTCTTTTACCGCGTATTCAATTTCAATATCCCCCGCCTTTTCAAATTTCAGCACTCCTTTGTGATGTTCCCCTGGCTTTAATTGCTTTTTTAAACCAATGAACATGACGTGGTAACTGCCGGGTTTTAGGACAACCGTTTGCCCTGCGGGAATTTCCAAGCCACCTTCGATTTGGTGCATTTTCATGATACCGTCAACCATGACCATTTCATGGATTTCGACGGTGTCAGCAAAAGGGCTACTGCCACCAACCAAGCGGTCGGTAGTATCGCCGTGATTGGTGATGGTCATAAAACCACCGGCTACGGGTGCAGAGGGCGGCGTACTTCTAGCGTAAGGGTGATTGATTGTCAACTCGCCCACTTTGTAGTTACGGGCTTGTACGTTGCTGGTTAATGCGGCGAGTGTCAGTAGCACGGTTATCACTAAATTTTTCATGTCGTTACGTTCCTGAGAGATTTCATTGAATGATTTTTGAAAGTATCGTGAGTCAACAATGACTGCGAAACAGGGGTAAAAGTTTATCTGGCATCGAGAATACCCGCGGCCTGATAAGATGCCGAGCGTAAAGCGATAAGGTGAGTCTTCGGTTGTATCGTGCAATTGTAATAGCAATGGGGTTAAGGTGTGAAGCAAAAGACAATGCCCTTACAGGGTAAAGTGGCGTTGATTACTGGGGCGGCAAGGCGCATTGGTGCGGAAATTGCCAGAGCTTTGCATGGTGCAGGTGCTTGTGTCGTGGTTCATTATGGGCAGTCCAAGGCAGACGCAGAGTCAATGATGCAAGAGCTGAACGAAACTCGTCAGAACTCTTGCTTTAGTTATCAGGCTGATCTGGGTGATGTTTCAGCACTAACCGGCATGGTTGAGGATGTGGTGTCATTGACCGGCAGATTGGATATTTTAGTGAATAATGCATCTGGTTTTTATCCCACGCCAGTTGGAAGCATTACGGAATCAGCATGGACAGACTTGTTGGCTAGTAATCTAAAAGGGCCGTTGTTTTTGTCACAAGCAGCCGCGCCTTATTTGCGGAAAGCTAAAGGCTGTATTGTGAATATGGTAGATATTCATGCGGAACGACCTTTGTACGGGCACAGCGTTTATTGTGCAGCAAAAGCCGGGTTAGTGATGGTGACCAAGTCTCTGGCTCAGGAGCTTGGGCCACAGGTTCGTGTGAATGCAGTGGCACCGGGTATTATTATCTGGCCGGAAAGCGCTCAGAGTAATCATGAGCAAGGTGAACTATTGGGTAGGACTGCGTTGAAGCGAGAGGGTAATGTCGGAGATATAGCAAAAGCCGTACTATTTTTGGTGCAGGATGCTGGTTATATAACGGGGCACGTCATGGCAGTAGATGGTGGTCGAACTTTGTTCCAATAAGGGCGGATTATTAATGGATCGTCATACAGCTTATCAAGGTAGCCTGTGTTCATGAGCTTAATAATGCTATACTCCACACACACCATAGCCGCCAGAAGACTTTGAGGTTGTGGCTTGAACACAATAACTATAGTTGAAGTCGATGAGATCTAAATTAACAACCTGTTTTAAAGGGCTTAAACTGCTGTCTCTGTCTGCGGGGCTGATTTTTGGCGCAGTCAATCCGGTTTACGCAGAGAGTTATAACCTAAATCTTCGTGATGGTGATTTACAGGCGTTTGTTAGCTTGATTTCGACCGCGACCGGTAAGAACTTTGTACTGGATAAACAGGTTCGTGGTCAAAAGATAACGATTATTACAGGGCGTGAAATCGATGAAGATGAGCTATACGATACTTTCCTGTCTGTATTGCAACTTCACGGCTTAGCCGCTGTGGAGGCAGGTGAGATCACTAAAATTATTCCTGCCAATAAGTCAAAGTATCAGTCCGTTCCGGTGATGGAAGAGCCAACGGGCATTAAGGCGATTGATAAGAAAATTACCAAAAAAGAAGCGGATGCGCTCTTCACGAAGGTTATTAAGGCGACGCACGTTCCTGTCGCCAATATGGTGCCCATTTTACGTCCGATGATTTCACCGACTGGGCACTTACAGGGCTATGCGCCCAGTAACAGTATTGTGGTGACGGATACGGCAGCCAATATCGATAAAGTCTCAAAGTTAGTTCGTCGGATGGATATTCCTGATCAGGATGAGATGGAAGTTGTCACTTTGCGCTTTGCATCTGCTTTGGACTTGGTGAAAACCATTCAGGGCTTGCAAGGTAAAGCGCAACAAAAGGGTATTGTGGTTAAGTACAAGGTCTCGGCTGATACGCGAACAAACAGTGTTCTGGTGAGCGGTAGTAAGTCGGGACGTGCGCAGGTGAAGGGAATTATCCGTCGATTAGACCGGCCTAAAATTAAGACGGCAGAGGAATCAACGAAGGTGGTATATCTTCGTTACGCCAAGGCAGAGGATTTAGCAAAAGTATTGACCAGCACCACTGCGAATGCCGTAAGTGAGAAGGCAACTGCTAAGGGTGGTGCGGGTACTCAAAAGGCCAAAGTGACGATTTCGGCTGATGCATCGACCAACTCACTGATTATCACTGCGGAGCCAGAGGTTCATCAGAATATTCTTAATGTCATTAAACGGCTAGATATTCGTCGTGCTCAGGTCATGGTTGAGGCCGTGATTGCGGAAGTCTCAATGGACTTGTCCAGAGAATTGGGTATGCAGATGGGGGCCTATGACTCAAAAGGTGGCTCACCGTTGATATCGACATCATTTAGCGGCAGCTCGTTCACGTTGGCTAATATTGTCAAAGGCGCATTACCGACAGGTACCGGAATGCTGCTGGGTGTGGGTGGCGGCTCTGAGGGGAATACACAATGGGGAGCCGTGATGAACGCGCTCAACAGCGATGCCGCAACTAACATTCTATCAACACCAACCATTGTGACGATGGATAATGTGGAAGCCAATATGGTGGTGGGACAGAATGTTCCGTTTGTTACGGGTACGACTACAAATGATTCAAATACCAATCCGTTCCAGACGATTGAGCGTAAAGATATTGGTATTACCCTGAAGGTGACGCCGCAGATTAACTCCGGCAGCAGTATTATGCTGAAATTAGAGCAAGAGGTTTCGAGCCTTGCGGCCAGCAGTGCAAGTGCTTCGGACTTGATTACCAATAAGCGCTCATTCTCAACACAGGTCATGGTTGAAGACGGGCAAATGTTGGTTATTGGTGGTTTGATTGAAGATACCTTCCGCGATACCGAGCAAAAAGTACCCGTGTTGGGTGACTTGCCATTTATTGGTAAAGCCTTTCGCAATACTGTGACTGAGAAAAATAAACAGAACCTGATGGTGTTTATCCACCCGATGATTATGCGCGATGTGCTATCGGCTGATAGTTACACAATGCAAAAGTATAATAATCTACGTGGCGCCCAGGTTGATAGCCGTGTTTATCAGCGTGGCTCTGGTCGTAAGACGGCTGCAACCTTCCCGGAAGATCCGAATTATTTGTTGACAGAGAATCCTGCGGTAGTCAGGCAGCGGTATTTACAGGAACATGCTGATACCAGTCAGCGACAGGCGAATGTGCAGACTCATCCTTATGTTGATCCAGCGCCCGCTAGACCGGCACGGCCACTAACGGTTGCAGAGCGTCAGCGAATTGCGAAACAGCGCGAGCAGCGACATCGTCAGCAGGTTGAGGCGAACCGTCGCCGTGCAAAGCAGATTGAGCAGGAGCGGATTGCTGAGAATCAGCGTCGTCGTGACAATGTTGCTAGGCAAAACCGGCTGCGTCAACTGCAACAGCAAAAACAAATGGATCAGGGGACTTACTGATACCTTGATATGAATGAAGTAATGGAACAGGTCGATACACAAGCACTTGAAATGGTCACTGATCTGCCAGACTTCCCGTACATGTTTGCAAAACGTAACGGGGTTGTGCTGGATCAGGCTGAAGATGGCAAACAGGTTGCTTATTTTCGTTCGAAGCTGACACCGACAGTTGCGAATGAGGTCTGTCGCTTCTTGGGTGAAAAGGTTGCCTTCAAGCCATTGGAAAACGAGGCCTTTGACTCGTTGTTAGCCCGTCATTATGACCGTAGCGGCGAAGGTGCTCGTGCGATGATGGACGACATGGGCGATGATTTTGACCTGTACGACATCGCCGACTCTATGCCAGAACCAGAAGACCTTCTGGAAGCTGAGGATGATGCGCCGATTATTCGTTTAATCAATGCGTTACTAAGTCAGGCGATTAAGGAAGGTGCATCCGATATCCACGTTGAGACCTACGAAAATCGCATGTTGGTCAGGATGCGAGTTGACGGCACATTGCGTGAGGTTTTGGAGCCGCCTAGAGCGATGGCTCCGCTGATTGTTTCGCGGCTTAAGGTTATGGCGAAGCTTGATATTGCTGAAAAACGCATTCCCCAGGATGGCCGGATATCGTTAAAGCTCGCAGGTCGTGCGGTTGATGTGCGTGTATCAACGCTGCCATCGGGCTATAACGAGCGGATTGTATTGCGTTTGTTGGACAAGCAAGCCGGCCGGTTAAACCTTAAGCATCTGGGGATGGCTCAGGATACTGAGAAGCGATTAAAGACACTTATCCAGAAACCTCATGGCATCATTCTGGTTACCGGGCCAACCGGCTCTGGTAAGACGACAACGCTGTATGCATCACTGACTGATCTGAATGAGACCAGTAGGAATATACTGACGGTTGAAGACCCGATTGAATATTATCTGGATGGAATTGGACAAACGCAGGTCAATACTAAAGCCGATATGAGCTTCGTTCGTGGGCTTCGTGCGATTCTTCGCCAAGACCCGGATGTTGTAATGATTGGTGAGATTCGGGATGTTGAAACGGCAGAGATTGCGGTACAGGCATCATTAACCGGTCACTTGGTTTTCTCCACATTGCACACGAATACAGCAGTTGGCGCGGTGACCCGTTTAAGAGATATGGGGGTTGAGCCCTATCTGTTATCCTCAAGTTTGATTGGTGTAATTGCTCAGCGGCTTGTGCGATTATTGTGTGACGATTGCAAAGTTCCCTATAGGCCGAGTGAGAGTGAAGCAGCGGTATTGGGCTTGCCGCTTGGCCACGTGCAGAAAATTTACCGCGGTGCAGGCTGCCCCGTTTGCAATCAGTCCGGTTATATCGGAAGAAGTGGTATTTACGAGCTAATTGAGATTAATGATGCGGCACGTGGCCTGATTCATTCGGGTGCCAGCGAAGTTGAAATGGAGCGCCTTGTACGAAAAACGTCTCCCAGTATTCGTCAGGATGGTGTGCGTCTGGTGTTGGCGGGTAAAACCTCAATTGAAGAGGTACTGAGAGTGACTCGTGAGGAGTTACAGGACTAAATGCCTGCATTTGAATACAAGGCCCTGAACAGTAAAGGTCAGGAAGAAAGTGGCATTTTAGAGGCGGATACGGCCAAGCAAATTCGTCAGGTACTTCGTGAGGGGAGTTTGACGCCACTGAGCGTTGAGCGTATCGAAAAGCGTGAAAAAAGTACCGATAAAAGTCTGAAAGCTCGCAGGGCAGGGAATGTGAAGCCCGCCGACGTTGCGCTCATTACCCGTCAGTTAGCAACATTAATATCCTCCGGCTCTCCACTGGAAGAAGCCCTTGCCATGACAGCTCGGCAAAGTGAGCGGCGTAGTCTGCGCCACGTTATGTCTGCGGTTCGTTCGCGGGTGATGGAAGGGCATAGTCTGGCGGCTGGTTTAAGTACATTCCCTTCGGTATTTTCCAGTATGTATACCGCAACGGTATCTGCCGGGGAGCAGTCAGGGCACTTGGATGCCGTCTTGGATCGTTTAGCCGATTACACCGAGTCTCGTCAGGAAATTCAGCAGAAAATGAGTTCTGCGCTGATTTATCCCGTAATTTTGGTGATCGTGTCAGTTGCCATTGTTTCAGGTTTGTTGGTTTTCATTGTCCCAAAAATTGTGCGTGTGTTTGAGAGCATGAGCCGTGAAGTACCGCCACTGACGCAGATCATGATTAACATCAGTGATTTTCTGAGTGCTTATGGCTTGTATTTATTGGTTGGGTTAGTGTTGCTTCACCTATTGTTTAAGCAGGTACTAAAAATACAAAAGTGGCAGTACCGCTGGCATCGCTTCATGCTTAAACTTCCGTTGGTAAAAAAATTGGTGAGAAGTGCTAATACGGCTCGGTTTGCTAGAACACTCAGTATTTTGGCATCCAGTGGTGTGCCTATTTTGGATGCAATGGCGATTTCATCCAAGGTGGTGGAAAACCTTCCCATGCGGCAGGCTATTGAAGATGCCGCGCTAAAAGTCCGCGAAGGTATGCCGATACATAAAGCACTGGAACAGTCTGGCTACTTCCCACCGATGACGGTGTATTTAATTTCTAGTGGTGAAAAAAGTGGTAAGCTGGACGAAATGCTGGAGCGTTCTGCGGTTCAGCAGGAGCGGGAAACAGATACCTTGATTTCGTCAGTGTTGAGTTTATTTGAGCCACTGCTTATTTTGATTATGGGTGGAATCGTGTTGACCATTGTTATGTCGATTATGCTGCCCATTCTGAGCTTGAACGATCTTGGCCGATAAATACACTGATGGACTCACAAAATGAATATGATGCGGAGAAATTTTCAATGAAATCCTTTTTAACGGCTATTTGCCTTGCATTGACGGTATTGGGCAGCAGTGGGACAGCATTTGCAAAAGACAATAACAGTACTGGCCTAACAAAATCGGCACAGGTCAATAAAGCTAAGGCTTTGGTGAATATCAATAAGGCGGACGCCAACGCGCTCGTTTACTATTTGAAGGGCATTGGTGAAGTAAAGGCGGCTGCTATCATTCAATACCGTAAGGAAAATGGCCCGTTTAAAAGCACTGATGACTTACTGAAAGTGTCGGGGATCGGTGATGCTACCTTTAACGGTTTGAAAAAGAATGTATCAACGACTCGCGGTGAGGTGTCAGCACCTATAGCGGCTAAGGGTGATAAAAAAAGTGGGACAACAAAGTCCACGGCTAAAAAAGTGAGTACTTCGCCCAAAAAGCAAACCCGTGAGGACGATGTAAGTAAGGAATCAGGTAATAAGCTAAAAAGCCAAAGTGATGAGGGTGACACGAAGTCGTCTAAAACAACATCTAAGGCGGCGGCTAGCGCCTCTGCGGATACGAAAAAATCAGCAGCCAAGGAAAATGACAAAGTAACTGCGAAGAAAGAGAGGGCTTGTAAAGGCTCAAAGAGCGATAAGGACTGTACGCCTGTGAAGAAAAAATCGGCAAAAAAGAGTAAGCCATCTTCAAAGAATAGCTCGAACAAGAAGTCTTCAAGCAAGAGTAAGGAGCGCAAATCAAAGGCGAGTAAAGAAGAGTCCAAAAAATAAAATCGTCATGGCTTTGGCGTTTTAGTCGGGAAAATATGACTGACCAGCCGGGTGCGTCTGATTGTATCTGGCTTTTTTTTTACTAATGACTAAGCTAACGCCCGCGTTTCCCAATTAAAATAAGCAGATTAAATATGAACATATTAGTAACAGGTGGTGCTGGTTATATCGGTTCCCATACTTGTATTGAGTTGATTGAGGCAGGCTATACCCCTGTCGTTTACGATAACCTGTCAAATAGCTCTACCGTTGCACTTGACCGGGTAGCAACCATTACCGGTCAGCAAATTGCCTTTGTTGAGGGTGATATTCGTGATCCAGAGAGCCTTGAACAGGTAATTAAGGCGAATAATATTGAAGCAGTCATTCATTTTGCAGGCTTGAAAGCAGTTGGTGAGTCTGTAGAAAAACCCTTGATGTATTACGATAATAATGTTGCCGGTTCGGTGACATTGTTGGAAGTGATGCAGGCGTGTGATGTAAAGAAAATCATCTTCAGCTCTTCCGCGACTGTGTATGGCGATCCTGCAACCGTTCCCATCCTTGAAGATTTTCCAATTAGTGCAACGAATCCCTATGGACAATCCAAGCTCATGGTGGAAGAAATTCTCCGTGACCTGTACGCCTCGGATAATAGCTGGAATATCTCATTGTTGCGTTACTTTAACCCCGTCGGCGCGCATGAGAGTGGCTTGATTGGGGAAGATCCGAGCGATATTCCAAATAATCTCATGCCTTATATTTCAGGCGTAGCCGTTGGACGTTATGAAAAATTGTCGGTCTTTGGTGATGATTACGCCACTCCAGATGGTACGGGGGTACGGGATTACATCCATGTTGTGGATTTGGCGAAGGGGCATGTGAAAGCTCTGGAGGCTTTTGCAAATCCAGAAATTGATGGACTGTTCACGGTAAATCTGGGAACGGGTAACGGTTATTCTGTATTGGAGATGATTGAGGCCTTTGCCAATGCTTCTGCCAGAGAAGTGGCTTATCAAATTGTGGCGCGTCGCTCTGGCGATGTAGCCTGCTGCTATGCAGACCCTTCACTGGCTGAGCGTTTACTGGGGTGGAAGGCTGAAAAAGGGATTCAGGAGATGTGTGAAGATACCTGGCGTTGGCAGAGTAACAACCCTGACGGCTACCGCTCCTAGACCCGGATAAAAATTGCAGTATGGAGGTCGTACTGAATGCTGCACATGATTTAAACCTGACAAAATTATTAAACGAAAAAAAATAACAGAGCAGACAGGAAAATCGAATATGACTAAAGAAAATCTGGTGATTTTGCCACTTGTTGTGGCGCTTACGGGCTGTAGTCTGATCAGTCATAAAAAAGGAAATAGTAAGGCTGATGCAGAGGATGTACGCTCCATTAATGCATTAAATCAGGATTTTACGATTGGTGTACCACAAAGCACTTCGTTGCGTGATAATAGCCCAGCGGCTGCTTATGCTGCCCTGTCGCGTGCTCAAAGTACGGTGATTAGTGAGCAGGATAAGCTGGATGTGACGGTGTTTAAAGTGCCTGAACTGTCTGCGAAGGACTTAATTGTTGAAACCAATGGAGCAATTTCACTGCCATTACTGGGTGGTGTGGTGGTGCGTGGGTTGAGTATCCCGCAGGCAGAGCAAAAGATTGCCGGTCTTTTAAAGCAGCGCTATATGCAAGACCCGAAAGTGACCGTAACACGTAAGGCGCAGGCATTTAAGCGCGTGACGGTTGAAGGGGCGGTTAAAACTCCAGGCGTTTTCCCAATTACGGGCCGCATGACCTTCTTGCAGGCAATTGCTTTGGCACAGGGGGTGACAGATTTAGCCAATGAGAGGGCCGTTGTGGTATTTCGAAATGGCCGGCAATATGGTGTCAACCTTGATTTGATTCGAAAAGGTAAGGCGCCTGACCCAATCTTGCAAAATGATGACAGGATCGTCGTACTGAAGTCTGATAATAAGGTACTTGAGCGAAAGGTTATCGACTACTTACCCAGCTTACTATCGCCATTTTCATTATTGAAATAGCAACAGTGACAACGCGCCCACCCGTAGTTATAGGTGGGCGCGTTCCCGATTCCCGTTTATGGGACGTTAATATGAATTTCGTGCCGTCTCAGCATGGGGATTGTCCAAGGTGTATCGTAAATGACAGAGCGTGCCGAAGAGGTTGGTGTGATGTTGTTTTGCGCTAACCACTGCAGCAATAATTCAGTCTTTTTCTGAATCATCCGCTCGCTGCGATAGCCCATATAACTGATGACTGCCACCTTAAGTCTTGGTAACACTTTAAAAGTGATGCTGCCATCCACAGGTTTTGGCAATGTCTGTAATGTGTAAGCTTCTGGCATCGCAACCGAGGTCAGCCATACGCCGTCTAAGTACTCTTCATAGTAGGGCGTTGTGAGTTCAATCTTTGGCTTTTTGGCACCTTCACCCAGTATGATCGGGGGATTGACTGATACGGTTTGATTGGCAAGATTATATCCTGATACATAATCAGTCAGTCGTTGATATCCCGTTCTTGTTGCGGCTAGATAAGGTCCCTCAACTGCGGTTTGTGCGATAATTAGCGGCTCATATAGGCGAATTTCAAAGTTTTCATCCACCGCTAATGTCGAATAAAGTGCCTCTTCGCCTGTCCGTTGCCCCCAAATACTGCAACCTGACAATAGTACGGCGGTAAAAATAGTCAATAATAGTGTTCTTATCATGGTCATCTTCGTGTTATGCATCTTGTTGCTGCCGTTGATGGTAAATAGCTAATCCTTTTAGAAACTGCCTTAGCGTATGATCATTACACTCTCTGAAATGCTTGTGACCATCGGCACGAAACAGCGCACTAAGCTTGTGTCGTGAGAACTTAATGCCACCTAAATCGAAGATATTTAACATTTCATCTTCGTAAAGCTCAAGCGCGATACGGAGTTTCTTGAGGATTTTATTGTTGTCCATAGTCTCTTTTTGACTCACCTCAGCGGCCTTACCGCCTCGATGAAAGACAATTAACCCGTTTAGAAAATGAGCAAATGTCTTATCTGAAAACTCAGTATCAGATTCTTTCTTAGAAAAGCGCTCGACCTGTTTGCTTGAGCACTCATACTGACCTGCCTCAAATATCTCCAAGGTTGTTTCATTATCTAACTCCAGTGCGAATCGGATTCTCCGAAATGCTTCGTTGTTTTGCATAGTGCATCCTGATACTCATTCAGCCCCGGATACTACCACATAACTTCTCAATCAAAGTCTGCGAATAAAAGATTTACAGATATTTACTCAGGTGACATGGATTAGTATTTTCACATCTTCAGTGGATGCTTTACACTAGGCGCCTGATCAGTCAATTGCTTGATACGGGATGGTCTTGTGGGGCAGCTTTTTGCAATAATGGCAGGTGGTGCAGTCGGTGCATTGGCTCGCTATGGGTGTTCTCATTTTGTGTACGCATTGGCGGGGCGGGGCTTCCCTTACGGTACATTGGCGGTAAATGTGGTCGGGTCGTTTTTAATGGGTTTTTTAAGTATTTACCTGTTGGCCAGAGCGAATGTTGATCCTGCATTACGCCTTGCCATTTTGGTTGGTTTTTTAGGCTCCTTCACGACTTTCTCGACATTTTCAATGGACACATTGTCATTGCTTGAAGTCGGCAGGACTGGAAAAGCACTGAGCAATGTTGCTATTAGTGTTTCGGCCAGTATGGCCGCTGTGTGGCTTGGGGCGTTACTGGCTCGCGCAATCAAATTTTGAAATTACGGTTTAGAATAAATAATCATGTTAGATATCAAACAGCTAAGAAACAATCTTGATGATATTGCAGCGCAACTGCAGCGCCGTGGTTTCACTCTGGATGTGGAAACATTTAAAGTCCTGGAAGCTGAGCGCAAGTCGATACAGACAGAAACCCAAACCTTGCAAAATGACAGAAATTTGCGCTCCAAGGCAATTGGCAAAGCGCGTGCCAATGGTGAGGATGTTCAGCCTTTACTGGATGAGGTTGCAGATTTCGGTGATCGTTTAAAGCAGGCGGAACAAAAGCTGTCGAATGTTCAGGCAAAGATTGACGATATAGTGACAGCAATCCCTAATTTACTGCATGAGTCAGTGCCCGATGGTGAGGATGAAAGTGACAATGTGGAAGTTTCTCGCTGGGGTGAGCCAACCCACTTTGACTTTGAGCCGCTGGATCATGTTGCTCTGGGCAAGCGCAATCAGTGGGTGGATCTTTCTGCGTCAAGTAAGCTGACTGGTGCGCGTTTCATGGTGCTGCATCAACAAATGGCTCGCCTTCATCGTGCCTTGATTCAGTTTATGCTGGATACGCATACAACAGAACACGGTTATCAGGAAGTGTATGTACCATATATTGTCAATCAGGACAGTTTGTTTGGTACAGGCCAGTTGCCAAAATTTGCTGAAGATTTGTTTAAACTGGAAGGTGGGCAAAACTATTACCTGATCCCGACATCGGAAGTACCGGTGACTAATTTGCTACGTGATGAAATCATTGAAGAGTCCAGGTTGCCATTGCAATATACCGCACACACGCCATGCTTTCGCTCGGAAGCGGGCTCTCATGGACGTGACACCCGCGGCCTGATTCGTCAGCACCAGTTTGAAAAAGTTGAGATGGTACACTTTGTCAAGCCAGATGACTCATGGGATGCTTTAGAGCGCCTGAGAGGGCATGCAGAAGCGCTGTTGCAAAAGCTGGGATTGCCTTATCGTGTGGTGACGCTGTGTTCAGGTGATACAGGTTTTTCTGCGGCCAAAACATACGATTTGGAAGTGTGGCTACCCGGACAGAATGCCTATCGTGAAATCTCCTCATGTTCAAACACACGAGATTTTCAGGCGCGTCGTATGCAAGCCCGCTTTAGGAATAGTGAGACAGGCAAGCCTGAACTATTACATACCTTGAATGGTTCAGGGTTGGCCGTGGGACGTACATTAGTTGCAGTGATAGAGAATTATCAGCAAGCGGATGGAACGATTGTTATTCCTGAAGTTTTGCGGCCATACATGGGGGGCTTAGAGGTACTGAGTTAAGGCAAAGCCGCCGTATGGCTTGATTGCGGGCCATACGGTGGCTGGTGATTACTTACTCACCACTGGTGCCATGCTGTGCTTCATCAAATAAATCAGATACCTGAGTAGCGTATCGCATAAATAGGGTTTGAAACTCTATGCCATCTGTAGTGGCACCATTGTTCAGAGGAGCAGGGTCAAAAACAATGGCGGTAGCACCGATGGCCTGCACTTTGGATATTAAATCCTGAAGCCTTGCTTTGTACTGCTCCTGAGTAACATCGTCATAGTAGTCGTTGATACTGCTGTTGATCCAGACATACTGTGGGGCCTCGGGAGCTACGTCTGTATCAAAGCGAGCCAGCAGGTTACATAAGGTATTGCCACCGATGCCTTTATTAACAATGTTGGCATGTGGATAACGCAATGCTAAACGCTCCTGGAAGTGGAAGCCGGGCATATCAAACCAACTGTCACCCAAAAGCACATGCTTTGTATTGCTACTTGGGTCGCTGTTAATCAAGTCCGCTGTTGTGCGGTAGGCGAAGTCTGCAATGGCCTTAAAGCCTGAGGCATTCGGGTGGGTTGGGTTATCGTAAAAATTCCACAACTTCTGGCCTACTGATATGCCCGAGACGACAGGACTTCTTTCATCAAGTGTCACCGTATTGCCATCAATATGCTTGATTCTCGCAGCATAATAATCAAGGTTATCCGCATGGTAAGTGATTAATTGCCCCTCTACCAAGGAAACTGTTGAATCAAGCTGGAGTGTCAAATCACCTGCGGCTGCGGGGTGAGTAAGTGTTAGCGGGAGCAGGCCGCCAGTCTCACCATAAATGTGCGCTTGTCCGAACATCAAACCGTAGGAGGTTTGCACACGAACAAATGCCTGAATTGGGTTAGGCTCTGCCTCACATTCAACAATGTTTGGTGTGGTAGAATCATCAGTTCCTGAGGTATCAGTCTCCTCCTCGTCATCCTTATCATCGTCTCCAGACCCACCTTCTGAGTCATCGTCACCGTTTTCACCGTCGTCATCTGAGCCTTCTTCGTCACCATCGTCCTCTGAAGAGGTATTTTTACCTGGCTCGTAAGTACTTTGTTGTTGAGATTTATCATCGTCATCATCATTACATGCTGTCAGGCCGACCAGCCCAAATAACAGCAAGGTCATCATTATCAGCTTTTTCATTTCTAAATCCTTTTCGTGTGTTATACCCAGCCACGTCTGGACTCCAATGTACGTGTCTACAACCATCGCTGCTCGACTGGCCGGGAGTAAGGGTGCAAAAATCTCGACGAGGGGTGGTACGCTCTTTACTGGCTGCTGATAAATACGATAATAAAATTTTAAAAAACTGATGATTCCGTATTATGAGATCAGATACCATATGGTGAAATAGAAATTAGTTTAGGAATGGGATAGCTTATGACAGACAGAATTCAACAAGGCGGCTTACAAATAGCGGCATCACTACATGCGTTAGTAGATCAGCAAATACTTCCAGGTACGGGTATTGATAGCGATACGTTTTGGCAGCGCTTTGAAGCTATCGTTGATGACCTGGCGCCACAAAACCGGGCCTTTCTGGAAAAGCGTGATGAGATTCAGGCAAAAATGGATGTGTGGTATCAGGAAAACCCCGGCCCGATTCAAGACATGCCAGCCTACAAAGCATTTTTACATGACATTGGCTATTTAGTCGAAGAAGGTGAAGACTTCAAAATCAGTACGGCCAATGTTGATGCTGAAATTGCCACTGTTGCGGGGCCTCAGTTAGTTGTGCCGGTCAGCAACGCTCGCTTTGCTCTGAATGCTGCGAACGCGCGTTGGGGAAGTCTGTTTGATGCCTTGTACGGAACCGATGCTATTGGTGACGAGGGTGGCGCAGAAAAAACCGCCGCCTTTAATCCTGTGCGTGGTGCCAAAGTGGTTGCTAAAGCGCAGGCTTTTCTGGATCAGGCAATTCCGTTGGCTTCTGGCTCACATGCCGATGTTGCCAGCTATTCGCTCACAGGTGATATACCTAAAGGCTTGAACATTACGCTGCAAAATGGCGAAACGACTGCACTGAAAACACCGGCACAGTTCATTGCTTATCAGGTGGATGGCGATACGACAAAGTTACTTTTTGTCAACAATGGCCTGCACATTGAAATCTCTTTAAATGCAGATTCTGTCGTGGGGCAGTTACATCCTGCGGGCATGACCGATGTTGTTTTAGAGTCTGCAATGAGCACCATTATGGACTGTGAGGACTCAGTAGCTGCGGTGGATGCAGAGGATAAGACACTGGTTTACAGCAATTGGCTTGGTCTTATGAAGGGTGACTTGGTAGAAAGCTTTGAAAAAGGCGGCAAACCAATGACTCGCTCCATGAATCCTGATCGTGTGTACACGGCATTGGATGGCAGCGAGCTGACCTTGCATGGCCGCAGTCTGTTATTGGTGCGTAACGTGGGCCACTTGATGACAAACGAGGCAGTGCTGGATAAAAATGGCGATGAAGTTCCAGAGGGCCTGTTGGATGCAATGGTCACCGCCGCGTGTTTCTTGCACGATGGCAAAGGTGATAATGGTATCTCCAATAGCCGTCAGGGCAGCATGTACGTTGTGAAGCCAAAGATGCACGGGCCTGATGAAGTTGCCTTTGCCAACACTATCTTTACTCGTGTTGAAGAAGCACTGGGTATGGCGCCAAACACCATGAAAATTGGGGTCATGGACGAAGAACGCCGCACCACAGTTAATTTGAAAGAATGTATCCGTCAGGTCAAAGAGCGCATCGTATTTATCAATACTGGCTTCCTTGACCGTACGGGTGATGAAATCCATACCAGTATGGAAGCTGGCCCGTTCTTGCCCAAAGATGCCATCAAAGAGCAGCCTTGGATTAGTGCCTACGAAGACTGGAATGTTGATATTGGTCTGGCGTGTGGCTTTAGTGGCCATGCACAGATTGGTAAAGGTATGTGGGCGATGCCGGATGAAATGGCGGCAATGCTCAAGGCGAAGATCGGCCATCCGACAGCGGGCGCAAACTGCGCGTGGGTTCCATCACCAACGGCTGCGACATTACACGCCACGCATTATCATCAGGTGGATGTATTTGCGCGGCAGGCAACGCTGGCGAATCGTGAACGTGCCAACATTGACGACATTCTGACTGTTCCTCAACTGGGCGATGTTTCATTGACGGCTGAACAAATTCAGGCCGAGCTGGACAATAATGCGCAGGGCTTGTTGGGCTATGTGGTGCGCTGGATTAACCAAGGTGTTGGCTGCTCGAAAGTGCCGGATATTAACAACGTGGGCTTGATGGAAGACCGCGCGACTTTGCGTATTTCAAGTCAGCACATTGCGAACTGGCTGCGTCACGGTATCCTGAATAAAGCGCAGATCATGGAAACTTTGGAGCGTATGGCTGTGGTGGTCGATGGGCAAAATGCCGGTGATGCCGAGTATATTCCGCTGACACCAGATACCGCGAACAGTATTGCATTTAAAGCAGCTTGTGATCTGATCTTCGATGGTACGGTACAGCCGAATGGTTACACCGAACCACGATTGCATGCACGTCGTTTGGAGTTCAAACAATCGCAAGCGTAAACACAACAGGCAAAACCAAATCAGGAGGCTCGGTTCAATCGCTGGATCGGGCCTTCCTGCTGTTAAACCAGTTGGCAGAATCCGACGCAGATGCGGGTATGACACTTGCGGAGCTAGCCACGGCATCATCACTGGCAAACTCAACCGCACACCGTTTATTGGTGAGCATGAAGCGCCTTGGTTATGTGGAATACGACGAAAATAGTGGACTTTGGAGCGTCGGCATTAAAGCCTTTGTTGTGGGTAACGCCTATTTACGCAAGCGTGATTTTGTCGCACAAGCGCGGCCCTTTATGCGTGAACTGGTCGCCGAAGTGGGTGAAACGTCCAATATAGCCATTCTCAAGGGGGATCGCCATGTGTTTGTCGGGCAAGTCGAATGCAAGGAAGTGATGCGTATGGTGGTGCAAATTGGTAGCGAAGGCCACGTTCATGCCGCTGGCGTGGGAAAAGCATTATTATCCGCCATGCCAGAGTCGATGAGCCTGGCGATTGCCAAAAGAACAGGCTTGCCAAAGCTCTCAGAAAACACCATCACAAGCCAACACGCTTTTCAGGCGGAGCTTAGAAAAGTGCGCGAATGTGGCTATGCGATAGATGACGAGGAGCAAACCCCCGGACTGCGCTGTATTGCCAGCAATATTTATGACGAATATGGGGAAGCGATTGCTGCGGTGTCGATATCTGGCCCATCGGTACGGATTCCTGATGAGCGAATTGAAGTCATTGCACGGCAGGTAATGACAAAGGCTAAGCTCATTACCGAAGCTATCGGCGGTATTCATCCCCGCAGCGGTAGATAGTGTTTCGCTGCGAGGATATGGCCTTTGCAATTAGTCCTGACGGTCAGTCACTTCCAATAAATGATAGCCAAACTGGGTTTTAACCGGGCCTTGAACCGTGCCAATCTCTGCACTGAAGACCACTTTATCAAATTCCGGTACCATCTGACCGGGGCCAAACGTTCCCAAGTCACCACCATTACGGCTGGAAGGGCAGCTTGAATTAGCTTTCGCCACCTCAGCAAAGTCTGCACCGTTTTCGATGTCCTGCTTTAGTTTCAGGCACTGTTCCTCTGTTGAAACCAAAATGTGTCTGGCATTTGCACTGGCCATAGTTGATCCTTACAAGTGTTTACAAAGGGGGCAAACTAACTGCTTTTTCTGGATCATGCAAGTGTGTGATAACAACCTAACGAGTCACGCCGCCCCTGTTTATTAAGTAATTCTGCACAGCCCAATGGTTGCCAATAATGGCCTGATTCAGAGGGGTACGATTGGCCATATCGCGAGCATTCACTTGTGCGCCACGTTGCAGCAGTAGCTTAACAATAGCAAGGTGGCCGTTTCGTGCGGCAGAGTGCAGTGGCGTCCAGTTGCTGACCTCACGGATGTTTGCATTGACTCCGGCATTCAGGCACTCATTCACATAGTTATAATCACCAGCAGCGGCTTTTTTATGTATTGTGTAGTTATCTAAACAGGCCTGTCGGATCTGTGCATTGCTGGGTGGATGGTTTGTCATGCAATTTTTTAAGCCATTCTCACGTTGTATCAACTCGCTTCTTGATGTCTGTGGAGAAACCCCCATGCACCAGCCCTTGTGCCCCCATTGATTGATACTCCAGCGGCCTTTTAGCGCTTGTGTTGGTGTTGGAATTGAGTTGATACATTGTTGGGATAAGCGTCGATGTGCCTGTCTTACGGCCATTTGAGCATAATTATTGCAGTAAAGAGTGAATTTTGGATCGTTAAAGCTGACACCCATAATACTGAGGTCATTTGCCCAGTTTAAGGTGCGAAAATACCCCGGCGTTTCAACATAGTGACGACCCATAACGGATAAAGGCAACAATGCACCACCGAGTATGATGAGTGCTGCTACTCCTGGTCTGTGCTTTTTCATTGAAACTTCCTCTGTTAAAGCGATGAGCCTTGTCGCTGCCTCTTTTGTATAAAGCAAGCCCACCCGGAGCAGTTCTGGTGGATAAAATTAATTATGGGGTGCTTTGGTGGAAACTATCAGTTGGTGTCCGATTCAACATCAAACCCCACCACATTCCGTTCATCCTTACTAAACTCAACCCCAATCAGGTGAATCGGCAGGTCCAAGTGCCGGTATTTATCCGCATAAGCCTTGTTTTTAATTTGTTGTAAGGCATTGCCGTCTGGGACAAGTTCCACGACCTTAAACTCAAAAATATACACTTGCTCGTTAAACTTGAGCGTCATATCAATGCGGCCTAAGTTCGTGCAATCCTCAAGCGTGACATCTAAACCCAGTGCCGCGAAGTAGGAGTAAAACACGCTGGCGTAGTAGCCTTCGTAATTTTGAATCTCGTTTCTGGAATACCACTGGTAAGGAATACTGGCAAAGAAGCCTCGAAATAGTGTGTTGAGGCCGTCAAAGTCGTTCGCCATTAACAAACGATAGAGCTGCCCACTTTGTATGGCTTGCTCTGATTTGTCTTTGACTAGGGCCCAGAGCAGGTTTTCATTGAGGCTTTGGTACACCTCGCGGTTTGGGTAGCCTAGTTTGAAAAACCGCTGACCACCCAAGTTGTCTTCTTCTTTTATTGTCAAATAGCCCGTTTGAAACAAAAGTGCTTCTGTGGTGATGTCATCCACATCAAAGTTGGCGAGCATGGCACTACTGCTATACATATCGTTGAGCTTGAGGGTGGGGACTTGTCGTTGTAGCAGTAAATCAATTAAGAAAGTAGGTGTGCCGGTTTCAAACCAGTAGTTGTCAAAGCGGCGGTTATCAAAAAGTTTCAGAATGTCAAACGGGTTATAAACACCTTCACCCAGCCAGTTATAACCGTTATACCATTGCCTAATTTGCTGGCGATCCAGGCCGTCCAGCTCCGCGGCAAAGACAGAATCAATATCATGGTCGGTATAGCCGCAGAGCGTGGAGTAGCGCGGGTCGAGTGTAATGTCGATCAGGTTATTCAGCCCTGAGAACAAGCTTACTTTAGAAAACTTGCTAACGCCGGTTAAAAAGCTAAACCTGATATGTGCGTCGTAATCTTTGATTGTGCCATAAAAACCACGCAGAAAATCACGGTTGGCTCGTGCAATATCCGGCTGGTTAATGGCATCCAGGATTGGCTTGTCATATTCGTCAATAAGGATGACAACCTGCTGGCCCGTCTGCTGTTTCAGGTGTTTGATGAGCTCTTTAAAGCGACCGGCGCAGGAGGTGCTATCGGGCGTTAAGTGAGCTGTTTTTTCCAGGTCAGTCAGCTGTTCCGAGATTTGCTGTTGCAGGCTTGCCTCGATATTAAAATGGCCACTGCCAAAACTGAAACGAATGACCGGATAGGTGACAGACCAATCCCAGTAAGGATGGATGGCCAAGCCCTGAAATAACGGCTCATTTCCTTCAAATAGCTCTTTCAACGTATCTAAAAACAGACTCTTACCAAAGCGACGTGGTCGTGACAAAAAGTAATGATTGCCATTATTGACCAAGGACAACGCAAGGTCAGTCTTATCAACGTAATAGCACTGCCCCTGACGAATTTTCGAGAGTGTTTGAATGCCAATTGGCAGTTGCTTGCGTTCGGTCATGGCGGCTGCTTGTGTATCCTCTGCGTAGCACTCAGTCTATAGTCTGTTTAACTCAGCCTCAAGTTTTGCGGCTGGGGCATCTTCTTTGATGTAATCCACAAACAGGGGCACACGGTAAAACCAGCGTCCCTTATCACGTCCCAGAATAAAGGCCAGCTCCAGTCGGGACAGGGTTTTCTCCAGTTGTTGCGTGTCCGGTTGCAGGTTTTGCTGTTGTGCCATTTCCAGTAAATCAGCGGTACTGAAATCCTGTTTTTCAATCGTTGCTTTTGTCGAAGGTTTTGGGTAAAGCTGATTGTAAACCTTTATCGCCAGGCTCTAGAAGTAAGCTGCCATCATCGCCGCGCTGAAAGATTTTACCGTTATGGCTTAGCCAGTTACCGTTTACTCCGCCAATTATTGTATAGAGCAGTTTTTTTGTATCGGTGTCCCAGAGTTTGATGACATTGTCCTCAGAGCTGGAAGCGAGTATTTTACCATCCGGGCTGAAACTGACTGAGTTAACAAAGTCTTCATGTCCTGTGAAGGTATGCAATAGGCGCTTGTTCTGTGTGTCCCAGAGTTTGATGGTGCTGTCGCCAGAGCCGGAAGCGAGTGTTTTACCGTCTGGGCTGAAGCTCACCGAAAGAACTAGATTGTTGTGCCCTTCAAAGGTATGTAACAAACGTTTGGTCTGTGTATCCCAAAGTTCGATGGTGTTGTCACTAGAGCCGGAAGCGAGTGTTTTACCGTCCGGGTTAAAACTGACTGAACTAACCGATCTGTTATGCCCTTCGAAAGTGTATAGCAAGCGTTTGTTCTGTGTATCCCAGAGTTTGATGGTGTTGTCCAAAGAGCTGGAAGCAAGTGATTTGCCGTCAGGACTGAAGCTGACTGAAAGAACCGGGTTTTTATGTCCTTCGAAAGTGTATAGCAAGCGTTTGGTCTGGGTATCCCAGAGTTTGATGGTGTTATCCAAAGAGCCAGAAGCGAGTGTTTTACCGTCCGGGCTGAAACTGACTGAGTTAACCCAGTCTTTATGGCCCATGAGGGTGTGTAACAAGCGTTTGGTCTGGGTATCCCAGAGTTTGACGGTGTTGTCACCAGAACCAGAGGCGAGTTTTTTAGTGTCCGGGCTGAAGCTGATCGAACGAACCAACTTTTTGTGTCCTTCAAAGGTGTATACCAAGTGTTTGGTTTGCGTATCCCAGAGTTTGATGGTGTTGTCAGAAGAGCCAGAAGCAAGTGTTTTACCATCCGGACTGAAGCTGACCGAATGAACCGAGCTTTTATGTCCTTCAAAGGTGTATACCAAGCGTTTGGTTCGTGTACCCCAGAGTTTGATGGTGTCGTCATCAGAGCCGGAAGCAAGTGTTTTACCGTCCGGGCTGAAGCTCACCGAAAGAACCGAGCCATTGTGCCCTTCAAAGGAGTATATCAAGTGTTTGGTCTGTGTATCCCAGAGCTTGGTGGTGTTGTCATCAGAACCGGAAGCGAGTGTTTTACCGTCCGGGCTGAAGCTCACCGAAAGAACTGAGCCGTTGTGCCCTTCAAAGGAGTATATCAAGTGTTTGGTCTGTGTGTCCCAGAGTTTGATGGTGTTGTCCAAAGAGCCAGCAGCGAGTGTTTTACCGTCTGGGCTGAAGCTTACCGACAGAACCCAGTCTTTATGATCCACGAAGGTGTGTAATAAGTGCTTTCCCTGTATATCCCAAAGTTTGATGGTGTTGTCGTCAGAACCGGAGGCGAGTGTTTTACCGTCTGGGCCGAAGCTGATTGAGTTAACTCGGCCCTTATGACCTGCGAAGGTGTATAACAAGCGTTTGGTTTGCGTATTCCAGAGTTTGATGGTGTTGTCATCAGAACCGGAAGCGAGTGTTTTGCCATCGGGGCTGAAGCTGACTGAAAGAATCGGACTTTTGTGTCCTTCAAAGGTGTATAACAAGCGTTTGGTCTGCGTATCCCAGATTTTGATAGTGCTGTCCCGGGAGCCGGAAGCGAGCGTTTTACCGTCCGGGCTGAAGCTGACTGAACTAACCGATCTGTTGTGTCCTTCAAAGGTGTATACCAAGCGTTTGGTCTGCGTATCCCAAAGTTTGACGGTGCTGTCACCAGAGCCGGAAGCGAGTGTTTTACCGTCTGGGCTAAAAGCAATACTGTTGTACATTGTACGTTCATCAATGATCCGGTTTGGAAAGTCAGCAAGACTTTCACCTTCCGGAACGAGTGGAGGGAGAGCAGAGCTGGCAAATAGTTGCAATGGCAGAAGGAGAGGCAAAATCACCTTTGTAAAGAGGGAGGCCAGTCGAGTCAGACTCGAAGCCAGCGTATCAATTCCATCATGTAATTTTTGTGTATCTACTGCTTTTTCCATTACTCAATTCCTTATGTTGCGGCTCGGATTATAACCCAAATCTCAACACGCCAATAACTCCAGCTTCGTCTGCCGGATAAACTTTCCACGCCAAACAAAGTGCCCCCAACTAACCGGCACATCACCCAGACAGAAGCTACCCCCGTGCTGCAATCAGGATTAGCGTTTGCAAGTAAACCACCACAAGCCGTTATCAGCTATTGCGCTTAACTTGCGGATTAACGACAATCTCGCCATCTGAATTTACGACATTACACATCATGGCCAGCAAAAAACGCGATATTCCTGTTTTTGATCACCCAATTATTGAAACTCACTGTCACCTTGATTATTTGGAGGGTGATGTGTTGGCGGCAACGATTGAGGCGGCACAGGCGGTCAACATTGAACGAATTATCACCATCGGCGTGTCGCCAGATAATCTGGATACTGTGATGGGGATTATCCACGACCATGGGATTGTTTTTGGTACACAGGGCGTTCACCCGCACGACGCGGATGCATACAATGCTGAGGTTGATCAGAAAATCCGCGAAAATGCACTAGATGATAAGGTGCTGGCAATTGGTGAGATTGGGCTGGATTATTACTACGATCACTCAGACCGAGCTAAACAACGCGACGCTTTTGAACAGCAATTACAAATTGCCATCGACCTGAAATTACCGATTGTGGTACACACGCGCGAAGCGGATGAAGACATGCAGGCGATTTTGCAAAATTTTGTCAGCCAAATGCCAAAACGTGGTGTGATTCATAGTTTTACATCGGGCAGGGGACTGGCGGAGTATTGTTTAGGTGAAGGCTTCCATCTGGGCTTTAATGGCATCAGCACGTTTAAAACAGCGGAGAATGTACGCGAGATTGTGCAGCTGACGCCCGCGGAGCGAATTTTATTTGAAACAGACGCTCCTTATCTCACGCCTGTACCTTATCGCGGTAGACCAAATGAACCGAAGTATCTGCCATTTATTGCCGAGCATATTGGTGTGGTGAAAGAGATTCCGCGGGCGCGATTGTTGCCACAGGTTTATCAGAATAGCTTGGACGTATTTTTTAATCCGTGATGTAGCCACGCCAATATCCGCGCCCCTACTTTTGCTGAAAGGTTCAAAATGATACCCTTCGCCTTCCAATTTTTACCCAGATTTGACCTATGACTGTTAAAACTCGCTTTGCCCCAAGCCCCACTGGTTATTTACACATTGGCGGTGCTCGAACAGCCCTGTATGGCTGGCTTTATGCCCGTAAAATGGGGGGGATTTTTGCCCTGCGCGTCGAAGATACGGATCGTGAGCGTTCCACACAAGCCTCGGTGGATGCAATTCTGGAGGGTATGGCATGGTTAGGGCTGGACTATGACGAGGGGCCGGTTTTCCAAACGCAGCGTTTTGATCGCTATGCTGAAGTGATTCAGCAGCTTATGGATGAAGGCCACGCTTACCATTGTTATTGCTCCCGTGAGGAGCTGGATGAAATGCGTGAGCAGCAGCGTGCGAACAAGCAGAAGCCCCGCTACGATGGCCGTTGTCGCCACAGAACCGAGCCGGTGGAAGGCGTAGACCCTGTCATTCGTTTTCGTAACCCGCTGGAAGGGGATGTGGTCATTAAGGATGTGGTCAAAGGCGATATTGTGATCAATAACCGCGAGCTGGATGACCTGATTATTGCCCGCTCTGACGGTACGCCAACCTACAATCTGACGGTGGTGGTGGATGATATCGACATGGGAATGACGCATATTATTCGCGGTGATGATCACATCAACAACACGCCGCGGCAGATTAATATCATGCAAGCTCTGGGCGCTGAAATACCTGCCTTTGCGCATGTGCCAATGATTTTGGGTGATGATGGTAAGCGTTTGTCCAAGCGCCACGGTGCGGTGGGGGTAATGCAATATCGTGATGATGGCTATTTGCCGGAAGCGGTGTTGAATTATCTAATTCGCTTGGGTTGGTCGCATGGTGATCAGGAGATATTCAGTCGTGAGGAAATGCTGACATTCTTTGAGCTAGAGGATATTCATGGCTCGGCATCGGCGTTTAATACTGAAAAGCTGAACTGGATGAACCAGCAGTATTTTAAAACACTGCCGGTTGAGGTGATCGAAGGGCACTTGCAATGGCATCTGGACAATCAAAAGCTGGATGTCAGCAATGGCCCGGCGTTGGCAGATGTGATCGAAGCGCAGCGTGAGCGTGCCAAGAATTTGGTCGATTTTGTAGAAACCAGCCGTTACTACTATGAGGACTTTGACAGCTACGACGAAAAGGCACAGAAAAAGCAATTTAAAGCGGGGGTGGATGCGACTTTACAAGCGCTCCATAAGCGTTTGAGTGCGCTGGCTGAGTGGAATCCTGAGTCGATTGAGGCGGCTATTAAAGCAACCTGTGAGGCATTGGGACTGGGCATGGGCAAGGTTGGCCCACCATTGCGTTTAGCGGTGGCTGGTACGCCAATGTCACCCAGCCTGGATGTGACATTAAACCTGGTGGGGAGAGAGAGAACGCTGGCGCGAATTGAAAAGGCGATTGCGTTTATTGTGGGAATGGCAGATCAGTGATTTTGTTCACAACCCATGCAAGCGTTTGATCAGCACCCTGCCTTTTACGAAGAAGACAACCGCCGCCACCGCCACTTTAATCCAATTAGCAAAGCTCATCTGGAGGCGAAGTTTTCAGTATTATTGCCACAGGATCAACTAAGTGGTCAGCGGGTGCTTGATCTTGGCTCAGGCAATGGTGCGGCGGGGCAGTGGGCTTTGTTTCATGGTGCAGCCCTCTATACGGGTGTTGAAATCCAGCAAAACTACGTTCAACAATCCCGCAAACTGTTAGCACACTGGATGGATAAGGCTAACATTATCCAGCAGGACATTAGCAGTTTTTTGGCTGCGTGTGACGATGCCGCGTTTGATTTGGTGTTATTGGCCGGTGTGCTGTATCACTTTGTCGATACCAAACACATCATCGACCAAGCCTGCCGAATTGCCAGAGAGCAGGTTGTTGTGGAGTCCAACTATCCGCGAGGTATGCGCTCTGGAAAATTGCCACTGGATGCCACGATAACCGAGTATGTGACGGATCAGGAAGTAAATCTGGATCATGGTGATCAGTCGATGCTGGGGGTGTCAGCGACTACATCACTGTCGGCGCTGGATATTTTGTTCCGCCTGAATGGCTATGCCAAACAAGAGAATAAACTGACGTTTCCAGTGACCCCGGATACCGTGATTTACGATGACAGTGCGCTGGGCAGTGGCGATCTGCAAACTCGCTTTGCCGTGCGCTATTTTCGTGATGCTGGCCAGCAAGCATTGAGTACTTTGGAGCATGATCTACCAGCACAGTCGGGTGTAAAGCTGCCGTGGAACAATGACCCAATCACGCAGGCACGCACCGAGGAATATCAAAAGCAGGCGAAAGCCCTTGGCAGTCAAGCCAACCCCGGTGAGTGGGCATTTGACGCGCAGGTAGCTGAAGTGTTTGATGGCATTGCCCGTCGTGAAATTCCTGATTATTTACGAGTGATTGAACTGTGCATTAATGTGATTGCTAAAGGGGAGTTGCCGCAGCCCAAGATTATTGATGTAGGTAGTGCCACCGGTGAAACTCTGCGACAATTACATCAGGCAGGTTATCGTAATCTTTATGGCGTGGATTCATCTGAGGCGATGTTGGCACGCTCGTTTGATCAGGCGACACTGATTTGTTCAGAGCATTTTCCCGAAGCGGCGGGGCCTTTTGATTATGTGTTAAACAACTGGACGCTGCATTTTATCCGCAAGCCGCTGGATTACTTGGCGGCGATTTATCGGGCTATGGCGCCGGGTGCTACATTGATTCTCTCTGACAAGGTTAGTAGCAGTGAGCGCATTCATGACTTGTACCATGACTTTAAGCGCAGCAGAGGCGTCACGGATGAGGAGATTGAAAAAAAGCGCCAACAGATTGAGGGTGTGCTGGTGACGTATCCGTTTACCTGGTACTTAAACGCACTCACTTCCTTGGGATTTAAGGACATTGAGATTATCAATGCGAACGTCTCGTTTGTGAGTTTTATGGCGCGTAAGCGGTAGGGACGCGTAACGATGTGATCAATCGCTCAACACTGGCATTGAATTGATCATCATGGATACGAATTGCATTACGCATGGATAATGCTTTTAAATCCTCTGGCAGCGATGCTTGATCAGGCATGTCAGCGCCTTTCAGCAAGACAGGAATTACCCGCAGGTTTTTAGCCAGCGCAGTGGCAATCTCCATACGCACCACATCATCGGGATCATCAAGGCGACGGCCCTGTTCGTTGCTGGCGTTTAACCAATCAGTGCCGATCATGACCAGCACTGTGTTGGCGGCGCTTAGCACTTTCTCAATATGCTTGGCAAAGTCCTCACCGTGTGGAATATCGTCCACATCCATAAACACATACTCATTGCCAAAGGTACTTTTCAGTTTTTCATAAATCGCCAGCGTATAACCGCTGCTGTCATCGCGTCGGTAGCTAATAAATATGGCTTCATTACCTGAAAGTTTGGGGCGCTTTGGTGTGTTTTTGCCCCGACGACTGATAATAAAGGCAGCCAATGGAATGACTAATAACAAGCCCAGCCACTGCCAGTAGCGAGCCAGCCAGTTTTGGGCTTCTCGTGCCTTATCAACCCGAACCTGAATCTGTCGATTGAGCACCTGATCCCTGCTAATCGTTTTGCCATTATCAAAGGTGTAGTGGGCAGAGACAATCAGTTGCAACTGCTGCACACCCTTCTTTCGTGGCGTCACCTGAAACACCCACTCGGTAAACTGCTTATCATCCACCAGTGACCCATCGACCAACTGCTCCTCAGCACTGGCGGTGTGAATATCAAACGGATCGCCCTTACTTGAATCACCACAACACAGCCGGACGCTCATGACCTGACTAATAGGGATTGACTCTTTCTCAACGTCACCATGACCGATTAAACCAGCTTCGCTAATAGCACCCTGGCCGATTCTGACCTCAACTGTTTCAGTCACATTGAGCGTCATTTCAGAAGGTGGGTTATAAAGAATATTGCCAATCTGTCTGGCGCTTCTCAATGAAGCAGAGTCATCAGCAAATGACTTAGTCGCCTCAGACTCCTCCAACGCATAAGGCTTTGACGGTTCATCTGGAGCATTGTTTTCGGTACAGGACATGATCAGCACGATTGCCAGAACAATAACAAATAATACCGATAACAAAGCTTTGAAATTAACCACTTAGCCTTCCTAGATGACTGCACTAATGGTTACAAATATAGCTTAGTTTTGGTGAATATGCTTGTAACGATGCTCCAAAGTTGTCGGTGGTTTATATCTCGCCTGATGAGGGCAGCGCCCATTCTATTTTGCTGTGCCTGATGAGTGCGGATTTTGTTAACTCGGACTTTTGCCATCGGGAATTATCGGCAGCGCTAAAAAATCATCAGCAAGGCAAGCAGCGGGTCATTCCGGTGCAGTGGCGCAATTGTAACTGGGATAATTTGCCTATCGCAGCTTTACAGGGTTTGGTTAGCACACCTATCCGGTCTTTGCCCGAGCATGAGCGCGATGATGCCTGGACACAAGCAGCTAAAAAACTTGATCCAATCATTGAGGAGATGCGAGCTGTGGTGATGAAAAAATGGCACTAATCCGGCGGATTCATCTGTTAGCTATCAGTTTTTGACACCACCCCCTGCTGAAAATAAGGTAGAATCCCCGGCGCGATAAACGCTCGATTCGGCGTTCTAAAAATCAGCAATTAGATTCAGTAATCAGACAAGGTATTCAATGAAATTTCAGGTTGATGGCGTATTACACAAGGTTTTTGCCAC
>PDPG01000026.1 GCA_002747455.1 Pseudomonadota bacterium
AATTGTCATAACATACTCCTTTTAATCGACTTTTGATTGTTTGTTTACGATTGAAAGAAATATGTGAAAACCAAAAAGATGTAATTAACTATACTGCCAAGACTTAGAAAATGCCAGGAAAAAATTTATAAATCTGGGTGTCCCATATTTAGATATTTAGCCATAGATGCCAAGCCCCATGAGGTCCGCAGGAAGGAAAGAATTCTCTTGATTTTTAAGAGATTTCCTAGATAAAACAAGGATGGGGGAATCTCATTGGCCAAAAAGTGGATTTTATTGGCCGGTTTCAACAAGTGATTTATATTATTGATAATAAAGCAAAACCAATTGGAGTCAATATGTATTTAGTTGCAATTTCCTTCTTAGTTTGTTTTTGGATTCTATTTGTGAAAAACAGTAATTATAGTTTTAAAGAGAGATATTTTAAAATCTTCCTCGTTATATTTGGAGGGGTGCTCTCTTTTCATTATTATGTCAATAGAGAAATACTGCTCCCTAATTTTATAGCTGTGAAAATTATTTTTCTTTGGATAAATATTTATATTTTTCATCGATACTTTGTTTTGTTCTGTTATTCATGTGGAAAGACAAATTTCAATTTAAAATTTGGCAATGAATATCTCTGCCAAAGCTGTTATACGAAACTGGACTCCCCAAGAAGAAAAGAAATAAATGAATATATACCTGCAATTGCCTTGCTTTTGTTTTGTTTTCTATTGCCAATACTGTTTTTAATTATTAAACCGGAGCCGCATCTTCAATCAGAATTAAAAACAAACCTGTTAATAGAAGCTAAAGAAGTGTTTGAGGATTACAATTTACATAAAATGGAAGTGCTTCCATATAAAGGTTCTTATAAGAAGTTTAAATACGAAATAACAGATTCAAAAGAGCTTGATACATTTAAGAAATCGATTCTCTCTATCACAAAAGAACAAAATAAAAATCACAATGGACCTATATTTGAGGCCAAAATGATTCTGGAGATTTCCAATAACAGTTCTGAGTTAATATCGAGAACCTATTTAATCCGGATAGGGAGAGAATCGCAAGACGATTTGTATATTGCTAAACCAGGAAGTCAATATTCTGAAATCACCCTTCATGGTTGCGGACAATGGTTTTTAAAGAGGTTTCAAGATGGCTTGTTATCGAGTCATGCATCGTCTGAATAAATAGTTTGGAGTTGGTTGGTGTATTTAGTGTATGACGTTATACAGCCGGGATTCATTATTTGGAATGATCGAAGAAAATGGGTGATCCCGAGGTTGTTGATTTGATAAACCGTTTCATAAAAAGGACAAAGGATGGATTAAATACATCATTTGAAAGCAGGGAAAATCGTTGAGCCAATTCTGGGGATTTTTATTGGCCAGATAGAATGCTCAGTGTTTATTGGAAAAATGAAGTCATTTCGTGGATATTAAGGTGCTATGGGATGACTGTGATTTTTTTCTATCTACTTTTTTACTGAAAAGCCGTTAAAAGAATGCTTGCAGCACGTTTAAAATCTGGAAAACAGCCATGCCGATCATGACGAGCCCTGCAATTAAATCGGATAAATTGCGGTATGATTCAAATAGCTTCGAGGCCGTGTAGCCCACAACGAGCAGGCCGGGAATGGTTCCCAGGGCAAAGATAAAAGCTAAAGTGCCTCCGGAAATCAGGTTGCCGCTGGATAGAGCCACCGCAAACGCTGCGTAGGAGAGACCACAGGGTAAAAAACCGAAAAGTATGCCCAGCAAGTAGTAAGACACATTTCCCCGCAAATCGGCAAACTCGCGTTGGAAGAACTTGAAGCCCGGTATCAGGTTTGGATTTGCATTTTGCATCCAGTTTGGAGAAGGGATCATGCCGAGTTTCGACAGGCCAAACCAGAGCAGAAAAAGGGAAGAAAAAACCGTCATTGCCAATTGAATATAGATTGTAACGGACAGGAACTTCTCCCCTCCGGCATGTAAAAGCTGGCTTAATCCGCCTAGCAGTGCTCCAAAGAAGACATAGGTATTCATTCGACCGAAATGATAGCAAAGATGAGGTGCAAGGCGTTTCTCCCGACCGGGAAAGGCCAGCACAAGCGGACCGCACATGCCAACACAGTGTCCTGTTCCCAGGATGCCTAAAAGGAAGATGGATGTATAGGTAACCGTTTCCATTACACACTCGGATTTGATGCAATAATCAATTTTACTTGAATAATATAGACCGTAGACCGTGCAAACGTCTTTTGACCCACCCACTCTACAGGTAACATCTTACTCTTTTTCCAATTTAGACTCACGAACAATATGGTACGCTGGTATATCGCCTTAAATCGGATTGAAAAATTGAACCAGCTAAAGGGGTCACTGTGTCTGGAGGAAGTGATATAGAAGGCGTTCTGGTCGTGTTGGATGTAAAGAGTAGATAAAATATAGTCTATTTAGGATATTATTTTTTGATCGACGGTAAAATTTAAGTTATGATTACGGTGTTAATAATGAATTGTTGAAATTTGATTCCGTGGTATTCACATTATGGAATTGAGGTGTCATGTGAAGGAAGCTGTAGAAAAACCAATTGGCGATGTCCTGAAATCATTCAGTGTGCTCTGTGATAGATGTAAGTGTTTTCTTACAAATGACAAGCGGCAGTTATATGTTTTATCCGTTGTGAAAGTCGATACGGATAAGAAGCTCATTTGGTTGAAGAAACCGGGTGGGCGCAATCGGGCTCTTAATTTGGAGCAGAAGTGGAGTGCCACCCTGAGAGTAGCGGAATCGGTAGCTAAAATGGATGTGGAGTCCATCGTTTCCAATGGAAATCAGCTCATTGTCAAGTTAGATTCCAATGTTCAGGTTACATCACTTAGAAGTCATATTCGGATGCAGGCAAAATCCCGCAGTCCCGTTTATATGAGTTTTGAGTCGTCACGCTTCTCCATGGAAGGGGTATTAACTGATTTTGGAATGGGTGGAGCGGGGCTGTCTCTCGATGCAGATCCTGAGCTGTCTGAAGGGGACATTGTCTATCGCGTTAAATTTGTCATTAACGGTATTAAGTTTTTTATCGCAACTGCGCGGGTGGCTCATTTGGAGTGCCTTGAACACGAATGGCATGTTGGACTTGCTTTTGACCACATTTCTCAACAGACCAAAATAGGTTTGACAGAGACGATTCACAGTATGAAAGAGCGGAAAATGAACTACCTTATTTCGGTTGAAGGTTGAAAAAGAACGGTTTTAATGTCACCACCGAGATACATTTTGCCGTTTTTGGGATTTAAAAAATCTGCTTGTTTTCTGGTTTCCAGATAGAAAACACCTAATCCGCGCAATTCCACTCTGCCATCTTTTTTGAGTCCTTCGGATATTAACTCAAAAACCTGATCGATGTACCATCTGGCTTCTTTCCGGCTCAAGCCGGATCGTGAGATCAATAAGCCGACCAGTTCGTTTCTATTCAAAACAAGGCTCCTGATTCAAGATCCATGTTTTGCCGGAACAACATCTGAAGGACTGGACTGCTGTTTTTTTGGAAAAGAACATGTCGTAAAACGGGGTTGTCATCTTTCTTACCACAGTTTGAGGAGTGGAAGAACATCTTCCTGAAGTTATTCTATCGTCAATAAAAGGCAACTTACAGATCTTTTTCAGCTGAAGGCTTCAATTCATTGTATGATTGTACGGCCTGCCGGTGTTTAAAAACATCACCAAACCGATGGTACCATGGTGGTAAAAGTCAAATAAGGCCAGCCTGACCGAAGAGGAAAAAAACTGTACTTTTTCCAAAGACTCTTCTGAATGAATGAGATAAAACAATTTGTCAGTGAGATTCGGGATGCAGGTTTCCAGGAGTAATTATGAAAAATATGCGAATGATTGTAGGCATTCTATTGATTCTGTCAGGAGTTGCTTGGTTGATGGCCACTCACTTTAAGGAGGAAAGAGGTAAACTGATTCTTACGGAAGAGCGTGCCGAGAAGGCGAAGCCAGAATTTCCAGGAGAGGCTGCCGCCTATTGGACAGATCGATTGAAGACGAAAGGAGACCTCAATCCCGCGTTTTTAAACTGGCGTATCAAAAAGGATCTTCTTCATAAAAAACAAATGAAAAGCAAGTCTGGAGAACCGTCCTTTTTACCTCCAATGGCATTTGAAAACTACGGTCCCGGTAATTTCGGCGGACGTGTGCGGAGCCTTGTGGTTCATCCTGAATATCCCGATCGGATTTTAACTGCTGGTGTTAGCGGCGGTGTTTGGAAAACCGTTGACGGCGGTGAAACATGGCATGCTCAAAGTGATTTTCTCTCTAATATCGCCATTAGCTGCATGGTGATCGATCCCGATCGACCCGATACAGTTTACATGGGAACAGGTGAGGGCTTTTTTGGCTGGGGTATGGCTCGCGGAATGGGTATTTTTGTCAGTCACGACTTTGGTTCCAGCTGGGAGTTCATGGAATCAACAGCCAATGTGAATTTCTACCATGTCAATCGTCTCGCTCGAATTCCCAATACCCAGATTCTCATGGCTGCTACCAGATCGGGGCTCTTTCGCTCGGTCGATCTGGGTCAAACCTGGCTGGAAGTTTCAGGTATGATGGCAAATAAGCGCGGTTTTGTCGATCTCAAGGTCGATCCGACCAATCCGGATATTCTTCTGGCAAGTCACTTTGGTGAGTCTTCTGGCGGCATAACAGAAATGACTACCCTTAACATCGACGCTCCAGCTCATCTTGCTGGCACGTTACTAAATGCTTCAGCGAGTTTTGGACCGAGACTTTCAGAGGTAGGCCCCCTATCTGGACAGTTGGTGCTCTATGATGACCCAGCTTCTGAGGACTCACTTGGCTGCGAATCTGCTGATAACAGCAGTCAATTGAGTGGGAATATTGCGTTGATCGATCGGGGCAGCTGTCAATTTACTGTCAAGGTAAAGAATGCCCAGAATGCCGGAGCTGCAGCTGTTCTCATTGTCAACCATTCTTCAGGACCGCCAACCACCATGGGTGGAGCGGATGCGAGCATTAACATTCCGGCCTTAATGATTTCAAAGGAAGACGGAGACCGCATTAAACCTCATCTTGAAAGCGGCGTGTTTGTGACCCTGGATGGGGAAAGCCGGATTGGTGGCGGACAATTTATATGTCGCAGTGCTGACAAGGGCGCCACTTTCGAAATACTCGGTAGTGCTCATGGCTTACCTACCAGCAATTTATCCAGAATGGAAATTGGCTGGGGGCATGACGGTGTTGTCTATGTTGCGGTTTCGGATGATGAATTTGAAACGCTGGGACTGTGGCGTTCAGCCGATCGCGGTCTCAATTTCACCAAGACTGCTTCAAGAGCGAAGTTTATTGAGCGACAGGGATGGTATGACTTGGTAGTCGGTGTGGATCCAAGTGACTCGAACCGCGTTTACCTGGGCGCGGTGGATCTTTTCCGTTCAGTGGATGCAGGTGAGCGAATTCAACAGGTGAGTATATGGAACCCCAGCGGTGGGCAAACTCCGAAGTATGTTCATGCAGATCTTCATGCCATCGCTTTTCATCCTGAAGATCCGAGTACTTTTTGGGTTGGCTGTGATGGCGGAGTGTATAAGTCCAGGGATAGCGGGACGACCTTCAGTTCACTTAATAACGATCTGAGAATAGCTCAAAACTACGGTTTGGCAGTTCACCCCTCAGAACACAGAGTCATTACCGGAACTCAGGATAACGGAAGCCATATGTTCTACGGTGAAAAGGCGATATGGCTTGAGTGGTATGGTGGCGATGGGGGATTCTGCGCCTGGGATCAACAGGATCCCGATTATATCTACGGCTCCACACCCAACGGTGGTCTTTACGGCTCCAGCAACATGGGCGGCAACAGCCAGAAAATGGAATTACCAGACACAACCGGCGCACTCTTTATTCAGCCCTTTGCTCTTGACCCCAGCAACGGCGATCGCCTCATGGTGGGGACGGACAATGTGTTCTTTACGGATAACGCCCGGCAACTAAAAAACGCGACCTGGCGCGATGTATCCGGAGATATAGAAAGTATTTACGCAATGGCTTTCAACCCTGTTGACGGTGAACACGTCTTCGTCGCCAGCAAATCAGGTGTCATCTATCAGAGTTCACAGGTTTCCACCTCAACAGCATTCCAGAGCGTGACGACAATGCCTGGCAGACCAACCAGTATCTTTTTTGATCCTACTGATGAACTGGGCAATACGTGTTACGTAACGCTTGCTTATTACAATACCAACCGCATCTGGAAAACAACCGACCGCGGGGTTTCATGGCAGTCGATTCACGGCAACTTGCCGGAGATTCCTGTGCATTCGATTGTCAACGATCCGCTGTTTCCTGAACGTCTTTTTGCCGGAACCGAGCTGGGTTTGTTTGTCGGGCATCCAGT
Source organism: Pseudomonadota bacterium (assembly GCA_002747455.1). Classification (GTDB taxonomy): domain Bacteria; phylum Pseudomonadota; class Gammaproteobacteria; order Thiotrichales; family Thiotrichaceae; genus Leucothrix. Next base: position 6,388 of record PDPG01000026.1, read on the forward strand.
TGACGGATCTTACTCCTGGGAACAGTACGATTATGGAACAGCCTGGACACGGGTGACGAACCTCATTTGGGGCGATGATCAGACGCTGTGGGTATCGACCTATGGAAGGGGAACTTATCGCGTTAGCCGCAATCCTTTACAAATTGAACTGACGACCAGTCAGATACTGGGAGATGGCGATAAGTATCTCGATACAGGTGAAAAACACCTTCTTTCTGTTGCTCTGAAAAACACCACTCCGCTGGAGCTTGATTCCCTGTCGGTTGATTTTGAGATGCCTTCCAAGGCCTTGAATCTCTATGGTCCGAGCCGGCACTTTCATCTTGGTGGATATGAAGAAAAGGTGGTCAGCTTCGTGGTTGAACAGACAACCGCTCTTTCCGCGCCTGTTGATGAAACCCTTCACGGAACGGTTATCGTCGGCTCGGTTTCTTTCCCGATCTCCATCACCCTCACCATGTGTGCCAATCCAAACATGAAGACAGGTACCTATCACTATGAGGCAGAAACACTGAGTCCCATGGTGTCAACAGCTGAGCTTGGGAAGACAGGTTGGGATATTTCATCGAGTTTGTTTCACGGTGGTCAGAGCTCTGTTTACGCAGAGGAAGACAGTTTTTATTCATTGAAAACGCTGACAACGCCTGAGTTTGAACTGACAGAAGAAGGGTTACTGAGTTTTTGGCTGGCGTACAACCTTGAAGGCGACTACACCCAGAAATGGGATGGTCTTGTGCTGGAGTACCGCGTTGACGGTGGTGCCTGGGAGGATTTAGGCAGCCAAAATAGAGGGATCCCCTACGATGGAACGCTTATGATCAACAACCCGCTTTACTTGAGAGAATCCTGGTCTGGTACACAGCGCGAATGGCGGGAAGCACTTGTTGGATTGAATCATCCTGTTGGTACCAAGGTTCAGTTTAGGTTCAGACTGGGTTGCGATGGTGCCGCTAAATATATCGATGGCGGAGTCTGGCTGGATGACCTGACAGTTAGTGGCGTAACATGGGAGGAAGCTCCTCTTCCTGATTCTGACATTTGTCAGGACTGTTATATCCAGCCCAGTCAGAAACCGTCACAGGTTTTTCTGCCCTATGTGGTTGGAAGTGATGGCAGGGACACCCTTGTTTCGGCTGTCAATGCCTGGGAATCAAGTCCTGTTGAAATGGAATTGGTGGCTTTTAATCGCGAGGGTATTGCCTTGATTCAAACCAGTACGGAGATACCGCCCCAAGCGGTATTCAAAATTTCAATTAACGAATGGGCTCCGGAGTTGTCTTCACATATTGCCTGGATACAGGTGGGCTCCAGCCACAAGCTCGAAGTATGTGCCGAGAACCGGGATGCGGCCACCTGGAGCGCCTATCGTGCTTCAGATCAGCTCTCAGATCAACTTGTTGTGCCTCATGTGGCAAAACAAACACAGCTTTTTGAAACGCACTTACTGATGGTCAATGCGGGGGAAGACCATTCGTCGCTCTTGCTGAATAGCAATATCGGCAGTGAGTTCACATTGCACCCCAATGTACCGCCTTACCAGCAGGTTCACAAGCGCGCGGAAGAAGTTCTCGGATCAGAGATTAGCACGACAGACTGGGCCACGCTGAACATGAGTAATCCCTCGCTTTCCGCCATGGAGTTTTTTACGGACCCAGGCCAGAACAGCCGCAAGGCGTCTCTCGGGCTTAATACAGAGAGCGGAAAACGCCTCCGGTTCCTGCATATTGCCAGTGACACTCAACTCTTCTGGACCGGGTTGGTGTATTTCAATACCAGTGATCAGTCAACAAGTCCGGAAGAGATTTACTACGATAGCGGCGGTAACCTGCTTGAAACCAAGAATGTCACTCTCCAACCCTTTGAGAAAAGAATCATTCTCTTCGATCACAATACCGATAACATGGTGTTTCCTGCTGATTCCTCCTGGATGGAAGTCAACGCCGATCGAAACTTGATTGGATACGAGCTCTTTGGTGCCAGTACCTTATCGGAGAATTCTTTTTTTGCGGGACTGCAGGGAAGCTATTCGCAGGGTAAGCGTCTGGCTTTTCAGGTTTTCAATGCCAATGAAGAAGTGTGGACAGGACTGGTATTAATTAATGCGGGTCAGGTTGCTGCTGCCATGTCTTTGAGTGCTTATAATGCTCAGGGCACACTGTTGGAAACAGTGACAACGGATGTTCTGGCGCCCAAATCCAAATCGGTCTTTCTAGGAAATAATCTCTTCTCCAGTGAAACCAGGGCAAATACGGTCTGGATTATGGCTCATGCGGAAGATTCCAGTTGGGATGGTTTCAGTATTTGGGGTGATCACGGAACATCTGTCCGGAACTATTTGGCAGGAATTAGAGCTGCTGGAGAATAAGGATTCACATTTCGTCAGCAAATATGAGGAGAACTCTGGCTGCGGGCTATGCTGTAAGCTCCTAGAGTTTGCCCATGGACCAAAGCTTCATGAGTTCTTCTGCAAGCTCCGCTTCAGAGATGAGTCTTTTTTTCAACAAAAGATGGTACATACCCACAAGACGCTGTTCCATGCTGAAGGAACCGAGATTTGAATTGGAAGGAACTTTCCTGACCGGAGTGCTTGGGCGCGCAGCTGCAGGCGGCTGAAAGCTTTGCCCCAGTTCAAGTAGGTCGCTGTTTAAAGAGGGTTCCTCTTCCAATTTAGGTTGACTGTCGGGGATTGGATCAAGCCCTGAGGCCGCATGTGGCATGGGAATTTCAGATTCAGACTGGTCTCCAAATAAAATGAGATCTGGATCGGCTAATGCAGCCCTTCCGCCGTGATTTTCCATGTCGTCTTGTTCAGATATACCGGTAAATGCAGGGTTCAAATCTTCTCCAATCACAATCTCCTTGTTGCTGGAGTTGACAAAGCTGTTTGCTAGATAATACTTGTTGATAGCATGAAGTATAGCGGAGTAACTGGTGATAACGGGTTCAATATGATGCCCCGTAATGAAAGCAACCTGGTCGATCGCGTTTAAATCGGTTGGATCAGCAAGCGCGACAATGAGAGTGTTTTTATCTCTCATTCTAATGGGTATGAGATTGAATTTTTCGACTACTTTTTGTGGAACTTGACTCAAAATCTTTGGAGAAATTTCCATTTCTGTTAAATTGACTTCCCTAAACCCTGTTTGGGCGGAAAGGAATTTCAATAAAACAGACTCTTTGATCGCTCCAGTCATAACCAGGTTGGAGCCCAGCCTGCCACCCCAGTTTTTTTGTCGTTCCAGGCCGTTTAAAAGCTGTGCCTCAGTGATCAAACCAGCACGTATGAGCATTTCTCCCAATTTTTTCTTCTTCAAAGTTCTTACTCCTGCAATTTGATGTATTTATAACAAATCTATCCCAGGTGACACCACCTTGTCAAATACCTCTTGGTATAAGTGTCAATTAATCTGTGTCAGGAGGATTTTCATTAACTTTTGCGAGACTTGTTTCAGGGAAAAGGGGCTAGGGGCAGGGAAGCCAATTGACTTTGGGTTTGATTGCCAATTAAACCGAATCCTCGAATAGGACTGGAGGCTTTAATGGTTAGATGAGTACATGCCGTGATATCCTTTATGTACTGATCCAGCAGAAAGACAGATTTCCCGTTGCCCGGCAGTTCAATAGCTGAACTTTTCTTTACCGTACCATCTTTTAAATGGGCTTCCAGGTAGAAACTGTCGTCTTGATTGGTGGTATTGACTACCGCAATACCCGTCCAATAGGTATCCGATGAATTGAAATACGGTAAAACAAGCTGTGTGTCGGACTTCAGGTTTCCGGGTATTAGAGCTAATTGTTCACGTTTCTCCATTCCCATCAGGAGAAAAGAGAGGACGGACTCATCTGACTCAAGGGTCAGGTAAGTGGCATTGATATTCTCCAGGTCAGGAAAAATAGACTCCAATAAAAAGGCTTTTCGAGTTAGCGCTTGAATTTCAAGTTCGTCCCTAGAGAGAATTTGTCTGTCTTGATCCAGCATTGAGAGTGTAACCTTGGTAGAAATGGGGTTAGGATTGTTGATAACGCAGCCATTCCACCAGCCGTTTGCCTTGCTGCCAAGATGGTCAAACTCCCAATTTGTACTTGAAGAGTTGTTAAGAGGAAGTGATGCCAATTGACCTCCGTCTTGTATTTTGTGGTAAACCAGAAGACCACTGGCACTTGAAATCTCGGCATCTACCTGGAACCAGGAGATTCTGCTTTCATTGGAAAAGAAATCACTGTCCTTGTAGACGGCTGTAGCACCGGGAAAGAGAATGGCCGAAATGTGCTGGTTCATTTGGCCGGGAACATTGAAGAAGAATCTCGGGGATTCGTTTCCCGAAGCGAGAATATAAGCCGTTGTTTCCCATAATGACGATTCTGTAATGTGCGGGGCGACAAGTGTTTGCCAACTGTGTTCGTTGGATCTGACCAGGTCAAAGAGCCCATTTTCCTGATCGAGAATAACACCAGTGGATTCAAACGGTTGATCTGAATATTGCTCAACCCATGCCAGTATTTCATCTGCCTGTTCACCATAGGTGTCTTTAATGGAAAAATCTTCGCTTCCCATTGGGGGCAGGCTGGTTTCGCCCCGGATCCTCAGGAGCAATCCGTGTTTATTGGAGAAACGGGAGACAATTCTTGAAGTTTGGTCTGATAAATTGACCGTGCGAAGATAAAAATGCCAATTTTCGCGATCGTATGCTGTGTAAGGGAGTGTGCGACGATAGAGATGGATGTCCTCGTAATTTAACTCCGCAGTATAATTGATAATAGGGCCATAGCGCCTTAAGATGCCGTCTGTACCCGCAGGGTTGAGAATATCTGCATAGGTCAGTAGAACCATGTCGGCGTTCATGATGTTGCTGTCGAGATAGAGTGCCATACCTGACAGCTCTAAAAAGTTCTGAGCTGGAAAAGTACCCTCGAGAAGAGTGATGCAATAGCCGACAATCTTGTCGTCAACATACCCCGGAGTTATGGACCAGGTTTCACCCTCCGCAGAGAGAACTTGCAGCGAGTTTTCTTTGAAGAACATGCCTTTGGTCGAACCCGCATAGGTCTCGTAAAAGCGGTCATTGTCCAGAAATGCACTCGATAAACATATAAAGAACCTGCTGCCTGGATGCCACTCGAAGTCACTGCAGTTGGAAATATAAACTGAAGGGATTTTCTCGCAATTGTACCTGAGATCAACGGCACTCAGTTTACTGAGGGTTACAGGGTGAGGCGGTGCAGAGATGCTTTCGAGTTGTGTGGTCATTCGATAGCAGGCAATATGACAAGCCCCCCTCGCAATTTGTGTGTCATTTGAAAAGGAAACACCGGTATTGGCACCCAGCAAAACAGTGTCACCAGTCTCCACTCCGGTAGTGGTACTGTCAAAGCTGATGAAATCCAGAATATCAATATCACCCACATTGAATTGCGGCGTGTTCTCGTAGTTCGCACAGAATATGGTTGAAGCCAAACTATAGGAATCTTGATATTCATTGCCGTTTGTTGGGGTAGAGGAGTTGGGATGAACAGAAGACTGTCCACTGATCCCGAGAGATAATGAGGCCTTGTTGTCGAAGGTGGGGCTTGTATGAGCCCCATCTTTGTATAGCCAGAGATTTGTTGGAACATTGATCCTGATCCAACCCTCTTTTTCGTTTTTTATCAGGCGTACCAATTGGACGGCATCTGAGGGCAGGTCCGATGCCAGGCAGTTGGAATCGCTGGTTCGAATGGCCAGGTTGATAGGATCAGCCCAATCGGGACTGGAATCTGGACGCAAATCGACCGTTGTTCTGGCCCAGCCATTGGCATGCAAGATGCGGAATCGTATGTACGAGGGGTTCTCGTAGCTTACATCGGGAAATGCGTCTTCCATGAATACAAGTGTGAAGTTACCAATTTGTTCACAGCAGCCTTCATGATTAACATCCCGAATTCCTGTACGGACATCAATTCCAAAGATTATAGGAGAAATAAAAAATAGAGGGAGAATCCACTTGGTCATAAAACCACCTGTTAATATCGTTCACAAAAAACATTTATGCATGAAGTTTGCCATAGTTTATTAACCGTTTACATTGTTGGGTTTATTTATTGTTTTTCTCGAGAGTCCAATTGGTGAAAATATTGTTTTTATTGCTTACCAAGACAGTCAAGAATGTTGAGTTGTTATTTTGGTTAACTGTGAGAAACCCTGTCCTGCGGACGAAGCAGCGAATGTTGGACATGAGATTTGTTTGTAAAACTATTCCATTGGGCAGACAGGTCTGGGTTATAATGAGGTACGGCCGTCTGTATCATCGGATTTCTCTTTAACATAGCTGTATCTTTAAACCCCGTTTGTATTCATTCAAGCGAAAGTCTTCAATTGAGTTTGAATCATCTTTACAGTCGGAATCACAACAAAGCATTTCATAGGAAAATAAATTGAAATGATAAATTTAACTGAATAAGGAGCCACAAATGAAATATGCCTACAACGAAGAACAGCAGTTGTTAATCGACAGCGTTGCGAAATTTGCAGAAGAACGAATCAGACCTCACATGATGGAATGGGATGAACGCGAGTTTTTCCCAAAAGATCTTTTTCATGAGATGGGTGAACTGGGGCTATTGGGTGTTCTCGTTCCAGAGTGTTACGGTGGTTCAGGCTATTGTTATGAGGATTACGTGGCAATTATCGAAGAAATTTCTTCTGTCTGCGGAGGTGTAGGTCTCGGAATTGCCGCTCATAATTCTCTCTGTACAGGACACATTCTTCAGTGTGCCAACGAGGAACAGAAGAAAAAGTACCTGCCGCCGCTGGCATCTGGAAAGTCAATTGGAGCCTGGGGATTGACAGAGCCTGGTTCCGGGTCCGATGCGGGCGGTATGAAAACGACAGCAGTCAAAGTAGATGGTGGTTATCTTTTAAACGGAACGAAAAACTTCATTACTCATGCTATTTCCGCTGACATTGCTGTGGTTCTGGTTTCGACTGATTCCAGTTTGAAAACGTCGGGTATCAGTGCCTTTATTTTGGATAAAAGCATGAAAGGCTGGGGTGGCGGCAAGAAAGAGAGCAAACTCGGTGTTCGATGCTCTGAAACAGCCCAGTTAATTCTGGAAGATTGCTTTGTTCCCGATTCCAACTTAATTGGCAACCTGAACGAGGGTTTTAAACAGGCCATGAAAGTGCTCGATGGCGGTCGAATCAGCATTGCCGCGCTATCGCTTGGTATTGCCAGGGGTGCTTTGGAGACGGCCCGGGCTTATGCAGGTGAGCGCCAGCAGTTCAATCGACATCTGAATCAATTTCAAGCCATTCAATTTAAGCTGGCCGATATGGCCACTCAACTGGAAGCGGCTCGATTGTTGACTCTAAGGGCCGCTTATTTAAAGGATAGCGGGCTGCCTGTCACGCTGGAGTCGGCGATGGCAAAGTATCACGCCAGTGAAACAGCGGTCAGAAACGGGGAAGAGGCCGTGCAAATTCTCGGTGGATACGGCTATCTGAAAGATTATCCCGCGGAAAAATTCTGGCGAGATGCCAAGCTGTGTACCATCGGCGAGGGTACATCTGAGGTGCAGAAGATTGTTATTGCCCGTGAACTGAAAAAGAGGGCCGGCCGGCAGTGAAGACGATCCTGATTACCGGGGGCATTGCCTCGGGTAAAACTCTAGTCTCAAAAACCTTGAGATCCATGGGTTGTCCCGTTATCGATGCAGACCAAATAGCCAGGAACGTGGTTCAACCTGGCTCTTTGGGGCTGGCACGTGTTCTCAAGGCATTTGGTTCGGAATTTCAGCTTGCAGACGGTAGTTTGAACAGGAGGAAAATGAGAAACCACATTGCGCGTCACAAACCGGAACAGGAAAAACTGAACCGAATATTGTTTCCCATCATAAGAAGTGCCATTGAAGCTGAATTGAATAAATTGAGGCAGGAAAACCATCAAATGGCCTTTGTTGAGGCGGCTCTGGCCATTGAATCGGGGTCCTACAAAACGTATGACACGGTTTTACTCGTTACGGCACCGCGAGCAATTCGCATGAAACGCTTACTCGCAAGAGACGGGATGACCGAACCCGCGGCGCGTGGGCTCATGGATAAACAGATGTCCGATGAAGAGAAGTCCAAGCTGGCAGATTTCATTCTGGTCAATGACAAGAGCCCGGATGAACTGATTCACAAGGTAAAAAACTGGTTGAAGGACTATTTAGAGGGTAATAGTCTAAAAGTTTGTGAGGGGTTTAAACACAAAGCGCAAAAACTTCATCATGAAATCGGGTAAATTACATGGGTTAAGTGTTATAATAAACGAGTACACACTTTGGGAGTTTGGCGATGACTCAATCAAAAAGAATGTATTTGTACCTTGAAAACAAAGGCAAGATGTTGCTTGATACACAATCCATTCTTTCAATAGGTAGAACTCCAAGCAATGTGATTGTCATAAGCAGTTTAACGGTATCGAGACATCATGCCAGGATCATTTACAACGATGGCGCTTACTTCCTTCAGGATATGAATAGCCGAAACGGAACTTTTTTAAACGGCAAACGCATCAGGAAGGCAAGACTGTCCAATGGGGATCAAATCAATATCGGCGGATATCAAATAGGGGTTCAGGGAGAAGAGGACCTGCCAAACGACGATGAGGACACACTGCGTGATATAGAAAATGTCTTTGCAACCACCATTGATATTCGCAGGGAAGCGTTTGGCTTGATGGTAGGCAATGTCACAGGAGACCTTTCTTCAATTTCAATTGACGAGATTATTCAAATTATTGTAATCAGTAACAAAACAGGTGTTCTGAAACTGGTGGCGGAGGATCAATTACCCCGTGGAGAAATTTTCTTTAATAAAGGAGAGATCACTCACGCTGTCTCTCACGATATTGAAGGAACGCAGGCCGCCATTGAACTCCTGCAAACGGCTGCCGGTGCCTTTGAATTCTTGATCGATGTTCAAACCAAAGAGCGAAGTGTTTATAAAACAACCATGTGGCTTTTATATGAGGCTCATCGTAGAAGGGATGAAAAGAATCATGTCTGAGCTTAGTCCACTTGGTTTTACCATTTCGTATTTATCCCTTGGTTGAGGATTGAAAAAACATGCTGTGTATTAAAGACGGTCATGGAAGCAAGCATTTGGGACGCTCCCTCTAACAAGCGGGAAGAAAGTACAGTTGTACAAGAGCGATTGCGTCTGCGCTTCTCAAGAAAGAGCGTTGGTTCATGAAAACACGGATACTTAAAAACACGGATACTTAAAAACAGAGCTCCAGTGGCAGTAACATAAATGAACCCTATTTGGTATTCTCAAGAAATACGCTAAAGAGAGCTGGCTTTCAGATTGATACAGGTTGCAGAAACAGGCTTTTGCATTATGCGCAAAAGCCTGAAATGCAACTGCCAACGTCATTTTAATCGGTCAGTTCAGCGCGTTTTCTGTGTTGGTGGTGGCTTATTATCCAGCAGTGGGTGATGAACCTGTCACGGTACTTATCCGATAATGAAATCGGGTCGAATTCCAAATATTCCAAAAGGAGCTGTAATGCGAATGACAGGACCGTTGTCACCTTCTTCCACTTTGATGTCTTCATCCTCCAAGTTGAATTTCTGTTTCAGGGTTTCGGTGAAGTCACCTTCTCCAGAGAAGGAGCTGAATGTTCGCGCGCACAGACCGCTGAAGAAGCGATAGGCCAGTGTAAAAGGAACGATTGCAGATGCGTCGGACTGTGCGTGCGACGGAATTCGGAGGGAGGCGATGCAATTCATGGAAGAAATCCTAAGAGATTCGCCTTCCTTCGTTAAGATACAGAAACCGTTATAACCCAGGTCATTGACTTGCGCGTCATCCAGATTCAATAGAACCTCTTCTCCGTACTCCATACGACCATACGGGCCGAGCAGTTCACCGGGCCAGATGTCTAAATCTAGCAGGTAACGCAGTAATCCTGCACCCCAGGCGGAAGAGGGCAGCCAGATTCTTGGGTCTTCTGTTAGAAGGGTGAAGGAGTTCACAAACAGGAAAATCCAGTTGCTGCCGGATTCATCGCGGAGTTTACGCCATTTGGCATATTCCGGCCTGGAAAATTTGCCGCTGTAATCTCTTATGTGTCCCACTCTCTTTTCAGTCTTGGCACCAAAAAGAGCCGGTGCGGCATTGCCGAGGAAGGGAACGGACAGGCTTTCGGCCATTTTGCCTAAATACAACAATTGATGTCGGGCCTCTTCCGACTGATCGAAAGAGTAGAGCGTGAATGCCAGATCAAGAGGCCTTGGTTTGCCATCATCGGGTTTAATGTAATTGAGGTACATGGCATCACAAAGTTCAGACCGATCGCAGTCGACGAGTTCCAGTTTGATGGCATTGGACTTCTTTGCCCAGAATTTAAGTGTTTGCCAAGCCGCATGAAGCTCCTGAAATTGATTGTCTTTGTATATCTGTTTGAATATTTCACCTTCCAGAGTTGTAAGATCGTAGAGTACTTTTTCGCGTTGATGTCCGTCGTAAACCGGTGAGTTAAAGACTTTCAACAGGTATTTCAGCGACAGGGATTCTTCCTCTTCTTCACCAATATCCACCATACTCAACAAGTCCACGACAACATTTTCGTCCGTTTGAGTGCCGCAAGCTTTTTGAATGAGTGCGATTTCCGGCCTTGAGAAGACAGGGTGCTCTTTGGTCAATGTGTTTTCAGCATTGGTCTGGGCAATAATCTCCCGTAGTTCGCGAGTGACCTGAAGAATGGGAATCGTCTGGACGAGGCCCTTTTCGCTGAAATCTCTCAAACTACGGAACCGAATGCTTACATTAAAGTCACTGACGCCTGGTAGTGCGATAACGACACTCGTGTGAGGCTGGAGATCCATCCAAAGCGATTCCCAGGTGTTTGGTGTAAGCAGATGAGGGGTTAGATCGGGTCTTTGCCCTGTTTTTCCCGAGAAATTACCGAAGCAGACGGCGTTCAGCGTTCCAATATTTAGTTTTGAAGTCATAATGTCTCCCTTTATTTGATGTTGTATTTGTGCAGCAAGGAATAAAAAGTGGTGCGTGGAAGACCTAGACTTTTCATGGCCTTCGTTTTATTTTCTCCCGATTTGGCAATGGCGTCTAAAATCAGTTTTCTTCCAAAAGCCGCCATTCGCTCTTCAAAAGGACTGTTGAATTTTCCAACGTGATGTGTGGACTCTCCTTCAAATAAGAGGTTATCTATACCCACTTCAATGGTATCGTCTTCAAATACCATCGCTCGCTCGATCAGGTGTTCAAGCTCCCGGACGTTTCCCTGCTCGTAATCATAGAGGAGCAGTTTTTCTTTTGCTTTAGCACTGAAGTTTTTGAAATTTGTCCCCAATTTGTTGTTGTACTTATCGAGGAAGAAGTGCATGAGAGGCTCAATATCGGTTTTTCTTTTTCTCAAAGGAGGCACTTCAAGGCTAATGCCCTTCAGGCGTTGGTAGAGATCATTTCTGAATGTTCCCTTTTCAACCATCTCCCTGAGATCGCGATGGGTCGCGGCTACTACTCTCGTATGCACAATTTCAGGTAAATCGGAACCCACAGGCAGGATTTCACCGAGCTGTAGTGTTCGCAAGAGCAGTACCTGGATGTCCATGGGCATTTCTGCCAGTTCATCCAGGAATAAAATGCCCCCTTCCGCCTTTTTGAAAAGACCGTCCCGGTCGCTTTGGGCTCCCGTAAAACTGCCCTTCTTGTGACCAAAGAGTTCACTTTTCATGAGATTGGGTTCAATACCACCACAGTTGATGGAAATGAAGGGGCCCCGGAGTTCGCTTAAATTATAGATGGCTCGCGCCACGAGTTCTTTTCCCGTGCCTGACTCTCCGGTTATGAGGACTGTGGAAGGCACTTTTGCGAGTTTGTTGATTTTCCTGAACAATTTCAACATGGATGGGTGATCTGAAACCATTCCGATACGCTTTTGAACAACTTCTTCTTTTAATTGATGGATTTGATAGGTCTGCGCTTCATAAACGGCCGAACTCTGAATAAGGTGTGATATATCCCTGATCAAGTATCGGGCGAAAAGGATTTCACGTTCCTGAAAGGATGGTAATTTGAGTGAGCGTTCAAGGTAAACGATCCCGGTTGTTACGGGCTTACCATCTCTTTTGCCTGCAAATGCAGGAATAACAAGAATATGTTTAATTTTAATACGACCCCAGCTGCTCGTGGAGGCTTTCGCGCTTTCCGGTACAATGGGTATTCTTTCTGTAATAACGGAACCGGTGTTAAAGCATTTATTCAGAAGATCGGTTGGCACTTCTTTTGGAGAAAATTCCAGTTTAACTCCTCTGGGACCCTGTGCGCTTTCACAGCGGTGCTTGCCAGCAGAGCCGGAAAAAAACATACCGCGATCACATCGCAAGTCAGAGACAACCGAATCGATGTATCGGGTAATGATATCGTGACGAGAGGCGACATTCGCCTTGGTGATGATGTTGTGGAAAGTTTGGAAACGATCCAAGTGAACTCCTTTGCCCGAGGCTCTTTTCAAGAGGTATAGAGAAATGAACAGATGATCTCTTTCTTACTGCCTGAGAACAGTTGGCCTGTTCTCAGGCAGGTTATCGGTTGACAGCAGCTGGAAGCTGTTTGCTGGCGTGATCAGGCTTCAAATTCCAGCTTGAATTCGTGCTCTTCACAGTCAATGGTCAGTTTGGTCATGGTTTCGCCTTCTATTAACTGGGTTAAGAGCGCGTTGGCAATTTGAGGCAGAAGCTCGCCTTTGAGGATGGCATCGATATTTCTTGCCCCTGCTTCCACCAGCCGGCATCGATCACTGATCATTTGAACCACCGAAGAAGTGACACCAACGGCAATCCCGTGGTTTTCCTTCAGTCTTTTGACGACTTTATGAAGCTTTAAACCCACGATGACTTTCATGACCTTTTCTGAGAGTGGGAAGTAGGGCAGGACGGTCATTCGTGCCAGAAGTGCGGGTTTCAGGAACTGATTCAACGTCGGGCGTAGCGCTTCCAGCAGTTCTTCCGTGCTGGGCCATTCTTCATCAGTGCACATGTCTTCGGTAATATCGCTGCCGAGATTGCTGGTCATCATGATCAAGGTGTTCTTAAAATCAATGTGTCTTCCTTCACCATCTGCCATGTAGCCCTTATCAAATACTTGATAGAAGAGGTTCATGACATCGGGGTGCCCTTTTTCAACTTCATCCAGCAGAACGACAGAGTAAGGGCGTTGACGAACCGCTTCACTCAGGACCCCGCCTTCTCCGTAGCCCACATAACCAGGAGGGGAACCGATCAGTCGTGAAACCGTGTGTTTTTCCTGATATTCGGACATATTGATCTGAACCACAAAGCGTTCACCGCCAAAGAGGGTGTCTGCGATGGCAAGGGCCATCTCCGTTTTACCTGTACCGGATGGTCCCACTGCCAGGAAAACGCCTATGGGCTGGTTGGGGTCATTGACTTTGGCTTTGGACGACTTGATGGCAGAAGCGATTCGGTCTGCCACATGGTCCTGACCGATAACCCGTTTTTTTAGTTTTAAATCGATTTTCAAAAGATCAGCGAGTTCGTCCTTCACCATTTTCCCGACGGGAATACCCGTCCAGCCGGAAATAACCTGAGAAACCAGCTGAGGGGTCACCCTGTAGGAAATGAGAGGATCTTCTCCGCCAATTTCCGCCAGTTTGTCCTGAGCCTCTTTCAACTTACGGTTCCGATCTTCAGAAGACGGCTCTTCAGATTCTTTTGTCTCTTCTTCACCATCCTTGGCTTCACTGTGTTCTTCCGATTGAAGTTCAATGATTTTTTCAACCTGTTCTTTTTCAGCGATCCACTTTGATTTCAAGTCAGCCAATTTGGCAATCATGCTATCTAGTTGGCTTTTCAGCTCTTCAATTTCTGGATCCTGTTCAAAGGTCAGCGATTCATCCTTTTCCTTTTCCGCAATTGCCTTTTTCATAATTTCAATCTTGTTCTCAAGGCTTGTTATAGCAAAGGGTTCGCTTTCCAGACTCAGGCGAACTCGTGCGCAGGAGGTGTCCAGAAGGTCGATGGCCTTGTCGGGTAACTGTCTACCTGAGAGGAATCTGCTGGAGAGATTGACCGCTGTTGCAATGGCGCTGTCCAGTACGACAACTCGATGGTGATCCTCATATTTCGCCTTCAAACCTCGGAGCATGTCGGTCGCTTTTTCTATGCTGGGTTCACCCACTTTAACAACCTGGAAACGTCGTTCCAAGGCCGGATCTTTCTCGATGTATTTTTTGTACTCGCTCCAGGTTGTAGCAGCGATGGTTCGCAGCTGACCTCTCGCCAGTGCCGGTTTAAGGAGGTTGGCGGCATCTCCTGATCCAGCCGACCCGCCGGCTCCAATCAAGGTGTGTGCCTCGTCAATAAAGAGTATGACAGGGGGAGAAGCTGCCTGAACGGCATCGATAACGTCTTTCAAGCGCTGTTCAAATTCGCCTTTCATGCTGGCCCCGGCTTTTAACATTCCCAGGTCAAGTGTTCGAATATGAACACCTTGTAACATGTCGGGAACTTTTCCTTCCGAGATGAAGCGCGCTAAACCTTCGACTATGGCCGATTTGCCCACTCCGGGTTCTCCCAGCAGGATGGGGTTGTTTTTTCGGCGTCTTGACAGGATATCGATTACTTGATGAATTTCTTCATCTCTGCCAATAACAGGGTCGATGTTTCCCGCTTCAGCTTCTTCCACAAGATTGACGGTAAAGGCGTCTAATACCCCGGCATCACCTGCAGGCCCGGCTCCTTTGGGGCGAGCCAGCATCACTTCATCACTGCCTTCAGTAAAGGTATCAAAATTGACGGCAACCGCATCGGGGTTCAGCGTTTTCAGCGTCTCTATGCCGCTGTTTGTCAGCCAGAGTTGATCTCTCAGAAGAGCGATCAGGAAATGACCCGATCTCAATTTCTGTTCTCCTCGTTCCAGGCTACCAAAGTTCCATGCCTGTGAAAGTGCTTCCAGTAGAATGGCAGAAAATTTCGGTTTGGAATAGTTGCCTGTTTTCAGTCGTTCCATGGACTTCTCTGTTTCAGTCCGAACCACTTCGGGGTCTTTTTCAAGTGCTTTAAGGGTTAAGCAGAAATCGGAATTTGAAAAATCCAGGAGCTTTAGCAGACAATGTTCCACCGAAATCTCATAATGTGTTCTTTGAATACAGGCTCCCGCCGCTGATTCAATAGATTTTGCCATAGTTGCATTTAATTTGGATAGCAATGCTTTAATGTTTTGTGGATCCATTCTTTACTCCTTGTCTCTAGGTAATTTGGAAATGAGAGTGAGTTCTGCATTCACTCCTTCTAGTTGCATATGAGGTTTGAGAACCATTGATACAGAAAAGAAGCCGGGATTGGCCGGATCTTCTTCAACGGTGACAGAGGCATTACTCAAGGGGTAACGCGCTCGTAGTTTTCGGTCGGGATTAGGCATTGTCGTGACGAGCTTTTTCAACCAGGTAGACAATTCCTTTTCCATTTTCTTACCATCACTTGTAATGCCGACGTGTTCTCTTTGAATCACTTTTTGGTAGTGTGCCAATCGTGATACGAGAAACAGATAGGGAAGACTGCCTGAAAAGCGTTTACTGCCCACATCGTCCTTAATTCGGTCGACATAGAGAGTCGGTGCTGAAAAGACACATATTCCCTGCATTGATTTATAATAATTTAGCACAATAAAGCCCTGTTCGCTAAGCTTATGCTCCTGCTGGTCAGAAAAACTGATTTCAAGGGGTGGTCTTACCTCTTGTAACCCTCTGATACTAATTGCAGTAGGGGGTAATTCATGTACCATTCCACCTGTTCTGGGACCGCGAATATGGATGCACCATCCGTGGCGATAGAAACTTCTCATGACGAGGCTCGCAAACGCGTAGGTTGCAGGCGCCCATGAAAAATCTTCTTTTTTCCGACATTGTTCCTCAAAGAAAAAGGAGGTGGAGTCGGAAAAGGTGTAGGGTGTACGCGTTAAAAATCGCGGTAGAACAAGACTGACGTAGCGCGTGTCGAGCTCTTCGCGAAATTTCCTCCATGAACGATACTCCGGTCCGCCAAAAAGAAGCTCAAAATCTTCTACTTCCTGCAGGTCGTCTAAACTTTTGAGTCCAAAAACAGAAGCAGAAACATTCCCTATAACTGGACAATGGCAGCTGGCTGCCACACTGGCGATTTGTCTCAAGAGCATGAGGTCTCTCTTGGAGCAGTCGAATTCGTGATTGAGCAGCATACAGCCATAGGGCTCGCCGCCGGCTTGATCGTATTCGGATTTATAGAGGTGTTGGAAAAGACCGGAGTCACTCAGATCCAGGAACTCCTCAAAGTCTTCCAGAATTTCATCTTTCTTGAGGTCTAGAATCTCAATTTTAATGTTGGGGCATACGTCTGCCTGCTGAACCACATAGCCGAGTCCAAGCCAAAGGCTTTCCATTTTCTTGAAATCCGGGTGATGAAGTATTTCGTTGATTGTGCTGCTTATGCCCTTGTTAATGGCTGAAATACAGCGATCCAAAGCCATCCAGGCGGTGTCTTGATCGCCTTGAAGAATGGTCTCCAGATTGGAAAAAAGCAATGAGGCCCGTGTTTCACTCATAGCGATCCACCACTTTGGTCTCAGAGCTGCCGTCGTTGAGTACATCTGTCCGGAATATGATTTTGGAAGCTTCACTGCCCTTTTTGACAATTCCCGTAATGTGAAAGGTAGCTCTGAAGGTGTCTTCAGGTTTGTTTTTCAGTTTCACTTTGATATTGTGAAGCCTGGGTTCATAGATTTCCAGGGTTTCCTTGATTTGATCGCCCAGCTGGTCAAGGGATTTAGGTAGTTCGTGATAGACCGAATGAATATCCGGCAGTCCGTACTTATCCAAGTGAAAGGTCATGCCCTGGCGTGTGTTGAGTAAGAGCACCATGTGGCTTTGGATAGATTCGACCAGTCTTTCTATGGAATCTTCCTGGCCAAGGACATCGAAGTCTTTTCCCGTTATTTTTTGAAGAAAACCCGTCATGTCATGTCTCCTCCAATTTTACCGGGTGATACCCACGCATTTTCGTAGGCTTCTTCACTGAGAGCCCAGGAGTCGGCCCCCAATCTCATGCTCCCTATTTGCCATGGCGGTATTTCCTCTGCTCTCAGTTCCAGAGAAAGGAAACAGTCCCATTGATTTGAAGTATAGACTTTCAGCAGGTGCTTCAACTCCTCCCAGGATGCACCTCCTGGCAGAAATCGGTTAAAGGTCTTCAAGTCCAAATCTTTTATGTTTAAAGAAAAGCTGCCGTCTGTATCCTCCATTTTAACACCACAGAGAAAATTGCCCATAGAGCCGAGAACTGAAGTACTGCTGCCCAGTTTCGTACGCTGATCCTGTGGAATATTGCGGTGGGAAACAGTGTGTTGCACAATCTCAAATTGCAGGGGGCCAAAAAAGGAACGCAACAGAAAGATGAGACCTTTTGGCGTTTTTTCCTTGCGCTGAAAAAGAGCCAGCAGGTATCGTCTCAATCCTCTTAAAAAGAGCGGTGTTCCCTCTTCTCCATTACAGACTGAACCACCCAGTGAAAGAAGAATTAAATCCATGTTTTGGTTTGTCTTTCTCTCGGCATCCAGTGTGTTTGCGTTGAAAAACTGGTACTTGGACCAAATATCAACCATCAATTCAAATTGTCGGTGATTGAAGATATCCAGGAACGCTTTTAAACCATTGGCCGGCTCTCTGATTATTTCATCTGAAAAATAATCAGGTAAAATGCCGTTGTACCCGTAGAGAGCTGTCAAACTCAAGTAGACAATCAGATATTGATCTGTTTTTTCAACTCTCTCTATGATGGTGGGCGAGAATGCGCGGCTGGTCACAGGGACGTAGCGTATGGATAATCCTTTATCCTGAGCTTCATCCTTGAGGGTGTTGATGGCGGTGAAAGCTTGTGAAATGGACTGCATAGCTTAACCCGTGACAACGGTTTCCAGCAGTTTTTGATGATGGCCTATTTCAATGACCAATCTGATGAAGCTGTTGAACGGACAGTATGCTTCCAGGAAATGCCCGAGTACCCTGCCAAAGAGCACAAGATCCCCTACGTGCTGGAATTTCTGATCATCGCAGCCAAGAGTGAGCGTGAAACCGTTGATGCACCGTCCGTTTGCGATAATGTAGTCCCTTTTTTTCTCCACGTGTAAAAGACCGTTTATTTTCCTGGTAATAGTTTCGGAATTTGAAAAATTATACAAGGTAAGTAGTTTCTTCAAAGATTCTAAGTCTTGTATATCTCTGTAATTAAGAGCCAGGTGTGAAATAAAATTCCAATCGGACTCAGTGTATAGGTTCGGCCAGCAGGGGGTTGTTGCCTGTGTAATGTTCTTGACAGAGATGGTTTCCGGGATGGCGCGGTCCAGTTTGTTTAATTGCCCGATTTTTACATTTCTTGCAAAATTGCCCTGTGTGGCGCGAATACGGGTACTGCCCGTATAACCTTTTAACAGGTCGTTCTTTTCATATTTCAGTTTAAAGAAGCGGATGTAGGTTTCCCAGCCGCCTGTGTTTCCGGGCTCTCTTCTAAGGGCGTAAAAATACTGCTCTTTATTGGCAATGGAGTCGCGGTTGAAGTGATAGTAGGGTCGCAGTTCATGCCGGTCCCTTTCTTTTGATACCAGCACTTTTTCCACCGAATAGACTTCCATTTGGGGTTGGTTGAGGTCTGGAATAAGGCGGTATTCCAGCTGTTTGGCATCGATCTCCAGGGGTTCGCTGGTCATGTTAAAGACATTGTGGCACGGACAGGAGTGCAACAGAAGGTTAGAGGATGTGAACATGGAACCGGTTGCAAAAGGCGTTTTAAAGTGGAAGTCAATTTGAAAATCGGAGAGATCATCCATGAGTGATGACAGAGCGTCTGTTAGACCCTTTATTTTGAAGAGCATAAACTTTTCCGGCTGATCAAAATAGTCTCTTATGAGGTGAAGGGGTAAAAAGGTGTGGTCCTCATCCGGTGAAAAAGAGTGATCTGGCTGGAACCCGGTCCATTGTATTTCGAGCAGTTCGTGAGGCAAGCTGAGGCCTTTGATACTGACATAACTCAACTGGTTATTGAGTTGTTTGAAGAGCTCAAAGCGCAGACTCGGGTCTCCGTGAATGAAGAACTCAATTTCATCGTAGTCAATGACCTGTGGATCGGCTCCCGCGTGGACTTTTAAGACAGCACTTATTGAGAAGTCGGATGGGCTTTCGGGGTCGATATACAGTTTGTCGAGTGTCATGGGCTGAACAAGGAGCTCATGCGCGGTTGTAAATGTGACTTTTTGGTCACTCAGCTGACCGTGTATTTCCGTACCCCTGGGAATGAGCTGAGGCTTGTCCAGCATTCCTTCCCGGGAAGTGAACTGGGCTATGGTTTTAGCGGGAACCGGTTTGAGATAAGTGGGGAAGATAAGATTGAAAAGGGCATGGGCCAATTCTGGATATTGGCGATCGAGCATTTTTCTTATTCGTCCGGTTAAAAATGCAAAGCCCTCCAGGATGCGTTCGGAATGGGGGTCACGCAATTCAGCATGCACGCCTTCCAGCCCTAACTTGCCCGCAATATCCGGATGCTTTTCTGCGAAATGGATGCCTTCTTTATTCAGGTAACGCATTTCCTGTATGTAATAAAAATGATCGTCTCGGGATACCATCTTGTCAACTTTTCTGTGTACTGTGACAGATCAGGCGTATTATGACGGAACGAACGCGATTGGGTTCGTTTCAACCCGCACGTGGGGGTATCTATGCCTTGATCCATGCCTTTTAGCTGAAAAAGAGGGCTTGCATGCCCTCTTTTTCAGTTATGAATTGGTTGGAGTTAAGAGCCAGACTCCGCTTTTGGCATTTTAGATACCAGGGAGAGCTGAACATTGATTCCCTCTACCTGGAAATGAGGGCGTATGAACATTTCAACAGCATACCATCCAGGTGATTCCTCAATATCCGATACTACGATTTTCGCATCTTTCAGCGGTCTCTCAGCTTTGAGTTCAGCACCAGCATTGGGCATGGTTGTCACCAGCTTCTGAATCCAGAGATCCAGTTCCTTCTGCAGATCGTCTTTTTCTTTGGCCGCACCGATGTTTTCACGCTGAATGACCTTCAAGTAATGGGATAATCTGGAAGCCAGGAAGAGATAGGGCAGGTTGGATGACAGTTTGGCGTTGGCCGTTGCCTCCGCTGTTGAGTAGCGCTTGGCTTTTTGAGTTGATTGGGCCGAGAAGAAGCAGGCATAGTCCCTGTTCTTGTAAAATGTCAAAGGTATGAAGCCGCTTTCTGCCAGTTCCAGTTCCTGCCTGTCCGATATCATGACTTCGGTGGGAATTTTGATTTTATTTTCACCTTCGTCTTCGTACATGTGCAGTGGCAGGTCTTCAACTACGCCACCAGCCTGAGGACCGCGAATATTGACACACCAACCGTTTGCGGCAAAGCTCTCAGTCAATCGCGATGCAAAGGCAATCGAAGCGTTGCCCCAGAGATACCGACTGTGTTCAGAACCGGTTACGCTTTCCGTAAAGTCAAACGCTTTTGATGGGTTGTCTTCCGGGTTCAGGGGTGCCCTCAAAAGGAAACGAGGGAAGGTGAGTCCCAAATAGCGAGCGTCTTCTGTGTCTCTGAACGCACGCCACTTTGCGTATTCGGACTGGCCGAATAGATCATCCATGTCCTTGATTTTATGCAGTTGAGTAGCCGAATCCAGGCCTAACATTTTTGAATTGGCACTGGCAATGAATGGGGCGTGACATCCCGCCGCGATGGCGGACATGTTCTTCATCATGGCGACATCTGCGTTGGATTGACTGAAGTAGTAGTTACCGATAACAGCCGCAATGGGTTCACCACCAGCCTGATCGTATTCCTGTTTGTAGATGTGCTGGAAGATGCCGGATTGCAATAGCTCGGGTGAGTCTTCCAGGTCTTCCCTAAGATCGTCTTTGGAAAGGTTGAGGATTTCCAATTTGATATTGGCTCTGAAATTGGTTTTATCTACCAGCAGTTTGAGTCCTCTCCATGCGGATTCCATTTCCTGGAATTTTTCATGGTGCATCACTTCGCTGATCTGGCTGCTGAGCTTGGAGTCCAACTCCTTGATAAGCGAATCAATGTGATCTCTTTCCAATTTTTCTACTTTCTTTCCGCTTTGCATTAACGCGGTAACAAAGTGGTTGACTGCGGCTGCAATACGCTGATTTTGAGCGGCATCTTCTATGTGTTCTATGGGTTTGTCCGGAGTACTCAGATCAACTTGGCTGAGCAAGCTTCCCAGAAGATCATGTGCTTCACCTTCCGGTGCACCGGTTTTGAGTTCCTCTTGAGCCATCTGTTTCCTCCTATTCTTCTTTCTCAAGTAATGGCGCTATTTTATCGAGTTCGCCGCGCAGAGCATCAATCTTACTGGGATCCTGAAGTATCTTGTTGAGCTCTTTTCTGAAGCCTGTGTTGTTAACCACACGCCCCTTGAGGTCCATCAGGAGTTTGCGGACTTCAAGCAGTACTTTCAAGTCGGGGATCTGTTCAGCGATTCTCTCTGGTGAAAAATCTTTCAGTGAATCGAACTTGAGGTCGACGGCCATTTCATCGCCTTCTTCACCTGACAGCACATTCTTGACTGAAAAATTCAAGCCCAGCTTTTGTTCTTTCATAACGCTGTTAAAGTTATTCTTGTTGATGTTGATTTTCTTTCGATCCTCAACAGGGGTGTCGTCTTCCCGCATGGTGTAATCACCTACGAGCAAGAGTTTCAAAGGCAGTTCAACTTCTTCAGTTGCGTCGCCTACATACTTTACATATTTTATATTTACACGCGATGCGGGTATTTCATCTTGATAGCTTCCACGAGCCATAGTCGCCTCCAACAAAAATTGAATCGGAAAAAAATTCTACACCTACAGGTTATCATAACCTGTATCTATTTTGCACCTGCTTTTTTTCAATGCTTTTAATAGAAAGTTAAGAAACTGTAAA
Source organism: Pseudomonadota bacterium (assembly GCA_002747455.1). GTDB lineage: Bacteria > Pseudomonadota > Gammaproteobacteria > Thiotrichales > Thiotrichaceae > Leucothrix. Next base: position 28,359 of record PDPG01000026.1, read on the forward strand.
AATCTGTGATTTGGATCGCAAAAACACCAAAAAAGCATTGCAAGGATCGAGTTCTTACCGGAAAGGACTTATTGAAACATGCTGATAGCTGGTAACCCAAAAAGACCATTCACGTTTTTAGTGATACTTGTAAAGCTGCCGCTGATTCCGTTTTTTTGGGGCCCTGCGATTTTCAGAAACCCTGACTGTCACTGTGGTTCTGGAAATGTCCACACCAACTTCCTCTTGCAATAGATGAAGCCTATTGCGAGTCCTCTTTATTAGAGCCTTGCCGCGCACGCATTGTCGCCGCGTGCTTTCTGAGTCTGTAAGGGCGAGGATTTAATTAACCTTGTGGCTGTGGAGTCTCACCATAAAACATACTCTTTCAGGGTGGCCGCCGTTTCGGTGACGATTGCCATCTTTGAAATTAACCGTATCGACCTTCAATGTAATCGGCAGTTTTCTGATTCTTCGGCGTTACAAACATTTCCTCTGTTTTAGCATGTTCAACCAACTCACCCATCAGCATGAAGGCGCATTCGTCGCTGGCGCGTCTGGCTTGAGCCATGTTGTGGGTGACGATCAGAATGGTGTACTCTCCGCGTAACTCCCAGATCAACTCTTCAACGGCCTCTGTGGCTTTGGGGTCCAGAGCCGAGCAGGGCTCGTCCATGAGCAGTACTTTGGGCTTGACAGGTAAAAGTCGCGCAATGCAGAGCTTCTGCTGTTCTTCAAGGGAGAGATGGGTGGCTTTTTGATCGAGCTTGTCCTTGACCTTATCCCACAGCAATACCTGCTTGAGAGCGTCCTCTACGATGGCGTCCAGCTCTGAAGCGTTCTTTTTCTTGTATCCGGGGATGTGAAGTTTGTATCCGAAGAGGACATTTTCGCGAATGGAGATAGGCAGCGGATTCGGTCTTTGAAAGACCATCCCCACATTTTTCTGAAGCTGGACTTTCTCAACGCTCGGATCCAGCACATTGGTTCCCAGCACGTTGATATGGCCACTGGTTCGCACGTAACCCAGTCTCTCGATAATTCGGTTGACCGAGCGCAGCAGGGTTGATTTTCCGCAGCCGGAGGGACCAATCAGCGATGTAACAAGCCCGTTTTTAACATTCAGATTGACGTCATAGAGCGCTTGAAACGTACCATAGTAGAGACTGAAGTTGACGGTTGAAATGGCGTACCGCTGGGGTACTTTTCCTTGTTTTTCAGAGTTTGTCATGAATCTTTCCCCCGAATCAGCCAAAACGGCCTAAGATGTAATCTCTGGTTTTTTCGTTTTTCGTTTTGCCAGAGAACAGCGCTTGTGTTTCGTTGATTTCGACACATTCTCCATTGAGGAAAAAGGCCGTGCGGTCGGCTAGTCTTTGAGCCTGTTGAACCAGATTGGTTACCATGATAATGGTCGTCTCAGTTTTCAATTCCCTCAGCGCGTCTTCAATCCTCATGGTTGTTACCGGGTCGACGGCAATGGAAAATTCATCCAGAATGAGCAGTTTGGGCCTTTGAGAGAGCGCGCGCGCAATGGTCAGTCTCTGTTGTTGTCCACCTGAAAGCAAGCTGCCCAGCGAGTTCAGTCTGTCTTTGACTTCATCCCAGAGAGCCGCTTTCTTGAGGCATTCCTCTACAATGGGATCCAGATCGGCTTTCTTTTTAACACCGGATAAACGAGGAGAAAGCGCCACGTTGTCGTAAATGCTCAAAGGTAGTCCAATGGGGAGCGGGAAGACAACGCCGATTTCCTTTCTCAGCGCGTAGACATTTCGCCAGGTGCTGACATCCTGACCCAGAAATTGAATGGAGCCCTTGACCGACATTTCAGAGTTAAAGGCATCCATTCGGTTGATGGCCTTGAGGAAAGAGGTCTTGCCGCTGTTTGCCGGCCCGATAATGCCGTAGATTTCATTTTCATGTATGCTCAGATTGAGATCGGACAGCGCGGGTACGCCGTTGTAGGTAATGGAGAGGTTTCTGACCTTCAGCATGGGTTCTCTTTGGGTTTCTTTAGTCATCATTGCATCCTCACCATTTCTTTTTGCCGCGCAGCCAGACTCTGAATCCAATTGAAGCCGAATTCATAATGAGCACGATGGATATCAGCAGAAGAGCGACTCCGTAGGGCAGGTGTTCGGGTACGTTGGGGACCTGGGTTGAAACGACAAAGAGATGGAGTGACAGGGCCATGGTTTGGTCTAAAACCCCTTGTGGCAGGAAGGGCAGGAAGAAGGCCGCCCCTGTGAACATGATGGGAGCGGTTTCACCCGCGGTTCTGGATACTTCGAGAATCACACCGGTGAGGATGCCGCTGACGGCATTGGGCAGGACGATACGCCTGATGGTTTGCCAGCGGGTCGCGCCCATGCTCCAGCATGCTTCCCTGAACGCATGCGGAACCGCTTGCAGGGATTCCTTGGTGGACACGATCACGACCGGCAGGGTCATAATGGCCAGGGTCAGGCTTGCCGCCAGAATGCTGGTTCCGAACTGAAAGAAAATAACGAAGGCGCCCACGCCAAAAAGGGCGTGGACAATGGAAGGCACACCGGCCAGGTTGATAATAGCCAGATTGATGATGCGGGTAAACCAGTTGTTTCCGGCATATTCATTGAGGTAAATGGCGGCGGCAACACCCAGAGGCACAGAAAAGAGCAGGGCCATGGTCACCAGGTAGATGGTTCCCAGCAAGGCCGGAAAAATACCGCCTTCAGTCATGCCGTTCTTGGGGTACTGAACGAGAAAGTCCCAGGAAATGGCCGGTCCGCCTTTGATGATCAGCAGTGTGAGGATAATGAGAACCGGTATAATCAGCAGGACGGTCATGCCCAGAAAGAGATTTCTATAGCGACTTTCCACTTTGTCGTTGTTTTTATTTAAAGCTGTTGCTTGAAACATCACGTCACCCCTTTTTGATGCCGCGTACAACCAGATCAGCTGTCAGGTTGATCAGGAAGGTAATGATGAAAAGGAAAATACCAAGGGTAAAGAGCGCCTGGTAGTGGTCGGACCCGACGGCTGTTTCGCCCAATTCGGCTGCGATTGTGGCTGTTAGAGCTCGAACCGAGTCGAAAACGGAGCCCGGAATGTTAATGGCGTGACCAGAGGCCATCAGAACCGCCATGGTTTCGCCAAACCCGCGGCCCACACCCAGCAGTACAGCGGAGACCAGTCCGTTTTTAGCGGCTGGGAGGACGACTTTGTAGATAATCTGCCATTTGGTGGCACCCATGGCTTCCGCTGCCTCTCTGTAGTGATCGGGTACCGCTTTAAGGGCGTCCTCCGCAATGGTGGTCATGATGGGTGCGGACATAAGACCCAAAATGATTCCGGCATTGAGCACATTGAGACCGATTGGCACATTGAACGTCTTGATGATGAACGAATTCATAATGCTCAAACCGATAAAGCCCCAGACAACCGAGGGAATGGCGGCTAGAAGTTCAACCAGTACTTTCAGGGTTTCACGGGTTTTGCCCTGGGCAAATTCCGCGATGTAGATGGCCGCTCCAAGTGAAAAAGGGACGGCCACCAACATGGCCATGCCGGTGACGCTGGCGGTTCCGGTGATCAGTGCCAGCGCGCCGTAGGTGGGCTTGACTTCGGAGGTGGGCCGCCATTTGGTGGAGAAGAAAAATTCACTGAAATCAAAAGCACCCCAAATAAATTCAATGCCCTCTTTTGAAATGAAAACAAAGATGCCGATAATGAAAATAATGGCTGAGATACCGCAAACAAAGACCAGTGCCTGAACGGCCTTGTCTATGTACCAGTCAAGTGTGAGGCGGTCAGCCGCCTTTATTTCTGGATTATGGGTTGTGGACATATCAGGAAGCCTCCTCACCCCTCATGGTCGTCATTAAAGTGTTAATCTGTTCAACCAGATGCTTGAGGATCCGGGTGTAGCTCTCTTTTCTTTCGTCTTCCGATGCGTTTTCATCAGGTGGTTCGGGCAGCTTCCAGTTCAAACCCACGGAGTGAAACGGAATTTGGGAGACGTATTCCGAATAATCGCCCCTTAAACACACAATGACTTCGTATTCACTGAGTTCCTCATCGGTTAACTGGAACTCGTCCGGTACTTCCGAGCTGAGGTTGTATCCATTTTGATCCATGAATTCGATTACATCCGGCCGGACTTGTTCAGCAGGGCAAGAGCCCGCGGATTGGTAGATACCGCTTTCGGGAAACGCTTTGCGGGCAATTTGAGTGGCCATGGGTCCGCAAAGGTCGTTGGTCTTGTCCAGGAACAGGACTTTGACCGGGCGCTTTTTCTTCATCTGACCTGTCACACTGAAGACGGTTTCCTCACAGATGTTTTTGGCTTGATCACTGATTCGCTCCAGTTGGTTGAGAACAACCAGAATGCTGAAGAGGTCCTGCACCGAAAATACATCTTTTTCACCTTTTTGAACCAGCTCAGAGAAGATGATCGAGAAAGTATGGTCGATGTTGTCGGCAAAGGCCATTGTGCCCTTTGCAAGGTCGGCGTTTTGCTCTGTAAAGGCTTTCAAGGCCTGATTGAACATTTGGAACGAGTCCCGGGCCATGTACTCAAGCTCTCTTCTTATGGTTGAATTGATGGGTTTTGAGAGCTGTGCGGTTTCCCTGCTGATGGTGACGGCGTAGTCTCCAATTCTTTCCAGGCCGATGTTAATTCTCAGAACAGAGGAAATGAACCTCAGGTGACCCGCGCTTGGCAGGTGACGAGCGACAAAGTAATGACATTTTTTGTCGATTTCACTGATCTGCCTGTTGATGGGGTTGTCACCCAGTATGGTTTGATAGGCTAAATCCGTATCTCTGTTTAGCAAGGCGTGTAGCGAATTTTTCAATGACTTTTCAATATCTGTCGATACGGCTGCAACCATTTTGATAATTTTACGGTAATCCCGTTGCAGTCTTTTTTCGTAAATGGGCTGATTCATCGTTTCTCTCCCGCTTTTAGGTGGTTGTTTTCTCTTGAAAATCGTCTTCTTGGCGATGCGCGTTGAGTGACTTTCGCCCTGTTATGCCGGTTCGCCCGCAAAAGTGGGTTGTCTTTTGCCATCCCACTTTTCCAGGCTGAAGACTCTTGTGGGAGCTTCCAAAAGCTCCCAACATGGTGTTTAGCTGTCTATGTATTCAAGGACAGCTTACGTCGCGAACCGGTGCATAGCCCTTTTTCATGATGATGCATTGACCTTCATCACTCAGGATCCAGTCAAGGTATTCTTTGGTGGCGCCGGTGGGTTCACCGTTGGTGTACATAAACAGCGGGCGGGCAATGGGATAGCTTCGGTCGCTGGCTGTGGCGACAGAAGGAGCCACGCAATCCGCGTCGCCCTGCGCGACACAGACCATTTTGATTTCATCGGTGGCGTAGGCCAGTCCGCTGTAACCAATGGCGCAAGGTGTGTGTTGAACCAGATCGACCACGTCTTTGGAACCGTGCATGTCTCTTGAACCCAATTTAAAGTCCTTGCCCTTACCCAGGACCGCTTTTCTGAAGTAGGCAAATGTGCCGGAGTTGTTCTGTCTGCTGACGCGCACGATTTTATCGTCATCGCAGCCGGGTATTTCAATGCCCAGATCCGACCAGCTGACAATCGATCCGCCTTCACCGTAAATTTGGGCCAGTTGTTCGATGGTGATGGATTCAATGGGGTTGTCTTTGTGAACGAAAATAGCCAAAGCGTCGTAGCCCACGACAAATTCCACGGGCTTCTGACCGTTCTTTTCTGCCAGTTTTATTTCTTTTTCTTTCATGGCCCTGCTGGCATTGGCAATATCGACCGTGCCGTTGATGAGTGCGGCAATTCCCGTACCCGATCCGCCGCCTGAAACGGCAATAGCCAGATTGGGGTTAATGTCCTGATATTTTTCTGCCCATGCCTGAGCCACGTTGACCAGTGTGTCCGATCCCTTGTTTTGTAAGACCGTGCGTTTGTTTCCCTTTGAGTTTGGTGAACTTCCCGGTCCACCTCCGCATCCAATAATTAAAACTGCGGCTAAAATTCCAAATACCCTCATTGTTTTTCTCCTTTCATGAGTTGCCTGTTCAAGCAGTGTTAGCATATAAGGTCATGATGAAAGCAGGGTTAGGCTCATGTTAGAAATGCGTTAGATTGAAAACGACGGCTTGTTTTACTGTTTCTGGGGAGTGCAAGTGAATTGACGATTTGAGTGGGACATTTGCGCGGAATTGTTCGGGATATTTTCCCGTCAATATGCTAGAGTCAAAAGGTGGATTCTGTAGAATCAGATAACGGTCTTCCGTCAAGCTGAAAGCAGCTTCTGGGGTTCGAGCCTGACTGCGGCACGGAAGAAAAAGGAATGGACATTGTCATTTATCGGCAGACTTATCGGGTCGGCACAGCGCAAGGTCGAGGTTCTTCCTCATAAACGGGAACCCGGTCATTCTCTTGTTTTCCACATTCAGGGTGTGGATGATTGCGCTTCGGATGGTGTTAAAACACATGGTTACATTCAAATGGCGGAAGAGGGCATTCAAAGTGGCAGATCCAGACCGCTTGGAATTCTGGACCGTATGCTTAGGCGGCCCGCACTCGTGGGTGAGGTTTACGAGGATCATCAGCACATGCTGCACGTGACGCTCTGGGCGGAGCCGTACATTCGGTTTGAACTGGACTTGAACCAGCCTGAAATGGTCGAGTGCTGGTCTGAATGTTACATTATGATTCGATCGGGTGGTTTTGATTTATTGCGACCCTGTGAAGAGGAGGAGCAACCTTGAAAGATCGACTGGTATTCTGCACAGAGCGGTATCGCTACTTGCGGGACCGCATTTGTGCCTACGATGGTTTTGTTCCAGGAGGGTTGGATCGCAGGCGTTTTCCCGACGGCGAACGCTACATGCGCGTTCTGGATCGCACCAAGGGCGAGGATGTGTTTCTGGTGGGCGGCACAATCTGTGACTCCGATACCCTGGAACTGTTTGATCTGGCGTGTGGTCTGGTTTACGGTGGGGCCATTTCACTGACAGTCATCATTCCCTACTTCGGATATTCCACCATGGAGCGGGCCAGCAATGCCGGGGAGGTGATTCCCGCCAAAAACAGAGCTCTGCTTCTATCGGCCATTCCCAAAGCACGCATGGGCAATGAATTTGTCTTTGTGGATTTGCATACCGACGGTGTACCCCATTACTTTGAGGGCAGCATCCGACAAGCTCAGTTATCGGCACGCAGTCTTGTCTCCGATGTGCTGCGTGAAAGCGGTGAGAATGTCATTTTAGCCAGTACCGATGCGGGCCGGGCCAAATGGGTCGAGTCCCTGGCCAACAGTTTCGGAGTGGAGGCCGCGTTTGTGTACAAGCAGCGCCTGTCGGGAGAAGAGACACGCATAACAGGGGTGAACGCCAAGGTCGAGGGTCGGCCCATCGTCATTTACGACGACATGATCCGCACGGGCGGTTCACTGATCAAGGCCGCTGAAACCTATCTGGCCAACGGAGCACTCAGTGTGGCAGCTTTTGCCACTCACGGCGTTTTTCCCGGTTCCGCGCTGGACCACTTGAAAGCAAGCGGTTGTTTCAGCTGGATTGGCATAACGGACACCCATCCCCGCGTGTGTGATTTTGATGATCCATTCTTGAAAGTGTTCAGTATGGCGCCCGTGATCGCGGATTACATGCGGCACGAAGTCGAGTGACCTTGCAAGCTCCCTTATCGCTTTACATTCACGTCCCTTTCTGCCGGAGCCGGTGCCATTACTGTCATTTTGACATTAAAGTGGTCGCTGCCCGCCGAAACACCAAACCCTCGCTGCACAAGGAGTGGTTTGAAAACTACACAAAGGCTGTTCAGCAGGAACTCATTTTCTACCGCCGGCAAGTGGGGGACAGACTGCTTCAAAGTGTTTATTTTGGCGGAGGTACACCGAGTTTCCTGCCCCTGGAGTTGCTGTGCTCCATCTTGGACTGTGTTGCCAGGCACTTCAGACTGGATGAAGACTGTGAAATTAGCGTTGAAGCCAATCCCGAAGACGTATGCGAAACATGGGTTGCTGGTCTGAGAGGAAAAGGCGTTACACGATTGTCACTGGGAGTCCAGTCCACACAGGCTGAAACGCTGAAAGCCGTGCGGCGCAATCACACACCTGAGATGGTTTTCAGGGCTCTGGAACAAATAGGCGGGTTGAAGCACGGTTGCTCCGTGGACTACATTCTGGGCTTACCCTTCCAGGAACGGAAACAGGTTGAGCGCGATTTGGCGATGATCACGGCCTGTGAGCCGCAGCATCTATCGCTGTACCTTCTCGAACGGGATATTCCCACACCCCTGGACCGCTACCCGGGAGCCATGCCCACTGAAGATCAGCAGGCAGAGTGGTTTGAAGCAGCGACGACACTATTAAAATCTTGTGGTTACAAGCACTACGAGATCAGTAATTTCTGCCAATCGGGCTGCGAATCGGTTCACAACAGCAATTACTGGAAGTTTGGCGATTACCTGGGTGTGGGTCCCGCAGCCCACGGCCGCCTGGGCAAGACCTATTGGAGCAACCACACCCAACTCGCGCGTTATCTGGAATCGGTTCATGATAAGGGTACGGGCGAATGCCAGCGGGAAACCTGGTCAGACGGGGAGTTCAGAAGGCAAAAGTGCCTGCAGGGTTTGAGGTTATTGAGCGGGATCCCTCTAAGCTGGGTCACACAGCAGGAAAAAGAGGCTTTAGAAGAGCTGGCAGACTATGCACTTGTGAGTCTGGCGGACGGAAAGGTGAAATTGACAGAGAGAGGCATTTTACTGGCAAACGAAGTCTTTCAGGTCTTCATTTCAAGTTAGAGAACGACAGCAGAACGGCTGATGTTCATTTTGTTGGCTATCTCGTTTTGAAATGAATTATTGGACGTGAATTATTGGACAGCCAAAATAGGGATATGCAATCGACACCCAAAGAGGAGACCATTGCTGAGGCTAAACGAAATGACGGTTATTTTACGCTGTTGTGCGACGACATCAAAGATCCGCTAAAAGCTTTGGCAACATACAGAAACAAAGCCCCTGTTGAGAAGGCGTTTGGAAATAGCAAAGAGCGCTTGAGGCTAAGAAGAGTAGAAGTCTCATTGGAAAAGAGCTTAGACGGCAAGTTGTTTGTGGAATTCATTGCGCTCATCATCCTGTCGTATATTAAGAAGCAAATGCAGGACACGAAGCTCTTTAAAGGATGCTACGATGACAGAAGTGCCGGATGAGTTCGATTCAACCGAGAGTTTTGCAGTCCCGGGACATGCCATTCAACCAGGAGAAATAACCAGGAAGCAAATAGACCTCTACAGAAGAATGGGAGCAGAGCTATCCACCTCGTTACAATAAACCCGGGAATGCAGGTTACAACTGTAGGATCTAATGAAAAGCTTTTAGTTGCCTGAATCCCAAGTTTGGCCAATATTTTGGAACTCCCAGCTTCGAAAAAACGATCAAGTGTACGACCTAAGTTGTTGTCATTCAACAACTCAGGGTCTGTCGTTTCTCCTAATAATAGTTTCCTGTCCTGTGCAGCCATGAACTCCTCAAGTCGATACAATGGTGTACGACCCGAAAGCGTATCAAGAACCATTGCCTGGACTGCAATACCCGGTTTTAATG
>PDPG01000044.1 GCA_002747455.1 Pseudomonadota bacterium
TAAGCCATCATAAAAGTCCTTTTTTGAATTATTTCATGGGGTTGGAAAGGACTTTATGATGACAGGATGTGGTTTACAGCACACAGATGAAGGGGATGAATGGCTGGTCTTTTTTGATATATCGCTAATTTCTAATAAACCGCTACGCCCGCCATTTTTTGTCATTTCGCGTAGCTGGTTATTGCGCAACCGCCTTACGGAATCGCATGAGTGCAAACACAAAGCACACTACGCCAATCACGAGTAAAGCCAGATAATCTGGCCAGACCACGTCCCATCCAGCACCGCGATATAAAATCGACTGTGCAAACTTGATAAAGTGCGTAGTGGGGGCGGCTAACATTATATTCTGCACAATATCCGGCATACTCTCGCGCGGTGTGACGCTACCAGAGAGCATTTGTAAAGCCATAAGAACAAGTACGGATAACAGGCCCAACTGCGGCATGGTACGTGCCTGAGTTCCCAGCAAAATGCCTAATGAGGTGGTGGCAAATATATGTATGGAAACGCCCATTAAAAATAGGGTAGCAGAGCCTTGAATGGGTACACCCAGTACGCCCTTGATCACCACAAACAGCGAGAAGGCGGAAGCCATCAGTATCAGCAGCCCGTTGGCCCAGATTTTGGCAACCATAATCTGAAATGCGGTTAAAGGCATGACCAGTAAGTGTTCCATTGTGCCATGTTCTCGCTCACGGATAACGGCGGCTCCTGTGAGCAAGAGGGAAATCATCGTCACCATATTCATTAGCTGCACCACGCTACCGAACCAGATACTGTTCAGGTTTGGGTTAAACATAAGGTGTGAGCTTTCAATAATCGGTAATTTGTAATCAGCACGATAGCCCTTTACAAACTCGCTTATTTCAGCCGTAAGAATGCTCTGGATTTGATGATCGCCCGTGGCGGCCTGCGTCATTCGCGTGGCGTCGATATTAAGCTGCAAGGTGGGTTGGTTATTGGCCAGCACGTCACGCTGAAAGTTTGCGGGGATGATAAGGGCAAAGGTATAAGTGGCGTTATCTAGCAAGGGGTCAATTTCGTCATACTGGATAATATCTGGCGTTTTGAAATAGGGGCCGTAGAATGCGCCGATCAAACGCTTGGATAGGGGGGACTGATCCTCATCCACGATGGCAATGGGAGCATTTTTGAGGTCGGTGTCTGTGGTGGAGGCCACCATATAAATAAGGCCGGTAAAAGCGTAAATTACAAAAACTAGCATCATCTTGTCACGCCACAAGCTATGCATTTCCTTGATGCCTAGGTGAAAAATGTTACGGAGTCCTGTCATGGTTATTTATCCTGACTCGGTAGTAAGAAAACACTGGCGATAATCAGTATCGGGATAAAGGTAAATAGCGGCAGGAAGTATTGCGTAATGTCGGCAAACCCCAAGGCTTTATTAAACACGCCACGGCAGGCTTCCAGAAAATAGGTTGTAGGGAATGAGTAGCCAATCACTGCGGCGGAACCTTCTTGTGATGACACAGGGTTAATCAATCCTGCGTAACTGGTGGCGACCACCAGCACGATGACCGAGGTTACAATCAACGCGGCGATTTGGGTATTAGTGAAGGTTGAAATCAATAAGCCTATGCCCGTGGTGCTGGTCACGTACAACAACGCGGCAAGGGTTAGGGCAAACAGGCTGCCTTTTATGGGCACGCCAAAGACGAACACCGCTAAGGCTACCAGACCAAAAAAGCTCAGCATACTAATGACAATATAGGGCAACTGCTTACCCAACAGAAACTCCAGTCGGGTCACTGGCGTGACATATAAGTTGGTGATTGAACCGAGTTCTTTTTCCCGAACCACGCCCAGTGCCATGAGGATGGCCGGAATCAACACCAGCAACAGCGGAATCACCGCAGGCACCATGGCCTCAATACTTTTAAAGTCCTGGTTGTATCGGTAACGGGAGGCAATTCGTGCCGGAAGCAGGGAGGGCTTTTCTCCGTAAGTACGCAGGTACCAGTTAAACAGGTAGCTATAGTGCATGCCCGTAATATAGCCACTCATGGTCGAGCCACGAAACGGCATGGCGCCATCAATCCATACCACGACTTCAGGTCTTCGGTTGCGTTTTAGCTTGCGGCCAAAGCCTGATGGTATTTCCAGTGCCACGCTAATATCGGCGCTGCGCATACGGCGATCCAGCTCCGCCGGACTGTTGAGGTCTGCTTTCTGAATAAAATAGCGAGAACCTGCAATGTTTTGAATATAATCGCGGCTTTCTGGTGTTTGATCTTGATCGAGAACCGCAAAACTGAGGTCTTCCACGTCAAAGTTCAGACCATAGCCCAAGGCAAACATAAGAATAACCGAGCCAAACAGGGCGAAGGTCAGCCGGATGGGATCACGAGTTAATTCCAGCATTTCGCGGTATGCATAACCGAATAGCCGTAACAGGCTGAATGACTTAATGGCCTGATGTTGGGCGGGGGCATGGTGTGTTGCATCGGGAGTGTTGTCCGCGTCCTCCTGACTGGCTGGTGGTGGGGCGGAGTCCGCACCTGCGTCTTCAAGATAGGCAATAAAGGCTTTTTCCAGTGAATCTGCGTTGCGTGATTCGGTGAGTCCGGCGGGGGTATCACTGGCCAGAATTTTTCCGGCGTGCATTAACGAAATACGATCGCAACGTGCCGCTTCATCCATAAAGTGTGTGGAGATGAAAATGGTTACGCCTTGCTCGCGTGATAGCTCTATCAGTAATTCCCAAAAGTCATCACGCGCCACTGGGTCAACGCCAGAGGTGGGTTCATCAAGAATTAGGATTTCAGGATTATGTATAATCGCCGCTGCCAGTGACAAACGCTGGCGAATGCCCAACGGCAAGTCCTCTGGATAATCATCCAGATAGGGAATCAGGTCAAAACGCTCACTCACCTCACGAATACGTGGTTTTCTTTGGTGACGCGGCAGTTTAAAGACGCGGGCGTGCAGTACCAGATTCTGGTAAACGGTCAGCTCGTTGTACAGGGAAAATGCTTGTGACATATAACCCACACGTTGGCGGCTATCAATGTTTCTGGCATCCACCACCTGCCCAAATAATCTCGCCTCACCACTGGTGACGGGTTGTAGGCCGGTCAGCATTTTCATGGTGGTGGTTTTGCCGCAGCCGTTGGAGCCAAGAAATCCGAAAATCTCCCCGCGCTCAATACTCAGGCTGATGTTATTCACAGCAGTGAAATCGCCAAAACACTTGGTTAAATTGCTGGCATTAATGGCAATCTCAGGCTGATCTGTGGAAGGTTCCCGTGGTGGCACCACCAATTCTTGATGGCCTTGGCTCTTTTCCTCTGGCAGCAATGCAATAAACGCCTCGTTCAGCGTGGTCTGGCCGGTTTGCTGCTTGAGCTCAGCCGGTGTGCCCATGCCGATTACCTTGCCATCATCCATCGCCACCAGCCAGTCAAAGGCATCGGCCTCTTCCATGTATGCAGTCGCTACCAACACGCTCATGTCTTTTTGTCGCAAACGAATGCGGTCAATCAGCTCCCAGAACTGTCGTCGGGAGAGCGGATCAACCCCTGTTGTCGGTTCATCCAGAATCAACAACTGTGGATCGTGAATCAGAGCACAACACAGCCCCAGTTTTTGCTTCATGCCACCGGATAACTTATTGGCGGGGCGGTCAATAAATGACGACATGCCGGTACTTTCCAATAAGTCAGCAATACGGCGTTTGCGCTCTGCTTTTTTATGCCCAAACAGGCGGCCAAAGAAATCAATATTTTCAAACACAGACAAGGTGGGGTAGAGATTTTTCCCCAAGCCCTGCGGCATATAGGCCAGACGTGGTGACACGGACTCACGGAAACGCTTATCGCGCATGTCACCGCCCAACACGGTCACATCGCCTGTTTGAATAACGCGCGCGCCCGCGACCAACGACAACAGGCTGGACTTACCGACACCATCCGGCCCGATCAGACCAACCATCTTGCCAGCAGGCAGCTCTAGATTGATATGATCCAAAGCGATGGTGTTGCTGTAACGGTGTACCACACCTTCCAATCTGGCAATGTTCTCAGTCATCATTCAGGTACTCGAACCTGTAGTTTTTCAGGCCAATGCTTGTTGGGTGATAGCAGCACATAGGCCAGCCCCGGTACGCCGGTTTTGACTTGCTTAATGTGGCTTTTCAGTAGCTTCGGATCAATGCGAACTTTAACGCGAAACATCAGCTTGTCTCGTTCATCACGGGTTTCCACAGTTTTGGGAGTGAACTGTGCTTCTGAGGATACAAAAGAAACTTCCGCTGGAATGACATACTGGGGCAGGGCATCCAGGACGATCCGCGCTGGATCACCGACTGTCACTTTGCCCGCTTCCGCCGTCGGCAAATAAATACTCATATACACATCGGTAAGGTCGAGTACCGTAAACACTTTACCGCCACTGGGAAGGACTTCACCGGGTTCACTCAGGCGGTATAATACACGTCCTGCAATGGGTGTTTTGAGGGTGCTGTCGTCAATGCTGTTTTGCACACGCGCCAATGTTGCCCTGGCCGCATCAATCTTGGCATCCGCCCGCACCACCTGGATATTCGCCGCTTTTACGGCTGCTCGTGCCGAGCTGTTATTCATGCGCTGCTGATCGACTTTTTCCTGCGATATATGCCCCCGTCGGGCAAGCAGTGTAAAGCGTTTCAATTCGGCTTGTGCAAAAATGAGTGCGCTCTGCTTTTGATCGACCACTGCCAAGGCGTATTTGCGAGACTCCTTAGCTTCGCGCAGGGCTGCGGTTGCCTCACGAAGCTGGCCTTTTAAGTCATCGGTATCCATCTGGGCCAGCACTTGTCCCGCCCTGACCATATCGCCTTCCTTCGCCAGAACTTTGACCAGGCGTCCGGGCAATTTAGTGGCAATATCATACTCGGTCGCTTCGATGCGGCCATTTCCAACACTCACGCCTTCCGGTAATTTTTCTGGCGTCCTGATATGGCTTTTCACTTCCTTAATGACGTTTTCATAAGGCTTGAGGCGCTCAGGGATTTTATCGGACTGCAAAAGCTGCCAAGCGTACCAGCCACCGCCGCCAATCAATGCCAGAACCGTTACAGTAGTGAGCGTTTTAAGGGTGGATTTGATGCTCATAGTCATGCTTCCGAGAGGTAAGTTTGTAAGAATTTAAGTCTACTGCAAAGTACGTATGAAGATACGGGTATTTTGTTACAAAATTGCCGGGAACAACATCTGTTTATTGCCTTTGAGTCATGGCATTATCTGCTCTTCCTTTAACGGCTGATAAAAACCATGAGTAGCGAACCTGATTTAAAGCCTGCATCACACTATCCATTTCTTCCTGATATGACGGAGGAGGCGGTTGTCCAGTTACAGAAAGACACAGCCAAACAGCTTGGCCTTGATGTAATTTTCCACGATGTCATGAAAGTGGGGCTTTATGCACCGGAAATGGTGGTGATACCGCCGGGGCAGTTTGAAATGGGCGCGCCAAGAACAGAGTTCGGTTGCCGCCCGGAAGAAACGCCACAGCACTATGTGACGATTTCTGAACCCTTTGCCTTGGGCCGCTTCGTCGTCACCGCCGCAGAGTTTGAAGTCTTTTGTGAGGATACCGGCTGGACACTTGGCCCCGATCTGATTTGGGCTGAAGGCAACTCGCCTGTAATTAATGTCCGCTACCCTGATGCACGACTATTTGCAGAATGGATGTCGGACCAAACCGGCCACACATACCGTCTTCCCTCAGAAGCAGAGTGGGAATATGCCGCACGTGCCGGAACATCTACACCGTTTCACTATGGCGAGAGTGTGAGCTGTAAAGACGTCAATTTTAATCCAACCTTTCCCTATCAGGAGGCTAAAGAGGCTCGTAAGTGGTACTTGCCACGTTGTTTGCCTTCGATTGTTGCCGCTGAAGTGGGGAATAAAAAGCCTAACTGCTGGGGCTTACATGAAATGCACGGCAATGTTTGGGAGTTTACCCTAAGCCCCTGGACGCATTCTCATATCAACGCCAATCGTGACGGGTCGGCAGTGAGTTTTGGTGATCCGCTGCGGGTGGTGACCAAAGGTGGCTCGTGGTTTGATCCGGCAGTCAAAGCCCGAAGTGCAGCCAGAATGAAGCGCATGATGAGTGAACTGGATGTCAATCTTGGCTTTCGGTTGCTGAGGGAGTTTTAGGGTAGTGGGGCCTTTCTTCAAAGGCGGTACTGTGTTTTTGGGAGATGTGTGGCGTGGATGGTAAGCTGTGAGTCTCTTCAATAAGTTGTTAAATGACAGGGAGAAATTATGATAGATCATTTAAGCACCTATGCGACGGACTATGTAGCCACAAAAACATTTTACGAATCTATCTTTAAACCGTTAGGTTACTCAATTCAAATGGAGTTTGTTGCAGAGTGGAATCAAGAATTCCCCACACAACGCATGTGTGCGTTTGGCCCTGAAGGAAAGCCGGTATTCTGGATTATTGAAAGCAAGGATGCCTACACCCCGAGGCACACTGCGTTTTCAGCAGACTCACGAGAATTGGTCAATCTGTTTTATGAGGCAGGTATTCAGAATGGTGGCAAGGACAATGGTGCTCCTGGGCTGCGTCCGATGTATCACGAACATTACTATGGGGCATTCTTAATAGATCCTGACGGCAATAATGTTGAAGCAGTGTGCCATGCACCTGAATAAATTATTTAAGTAAGGCCCCCAAGCTCGCTCTCTGTGGCTGCTGTCCATTAATTAAGCTTCTGTTTTTTTAAGAAAAAAAGGAGTATTTTGTGCCTCCTCAAATTGATTCATTGATAGAAAGGCTTCTGGGCTCAGCCTCAGTTATTGAACTGGTGCTATGGGTAAGTTGCGTGTTGCTAATCCTTTTTTCACGCATCATTTTCACCCAAGTTTTTCATTTGGATCTGAAAGTTGAGCAGAATCAAAACAAGCTAAAAATCTTCAGGATCACAGCACTGCTGGTTATTGTCACTCTGTTGCTTAATCAGTTTATCTTTAATGCAAATACTATTGGTGCAGAAAATGGCACAGCCAAAAAGCTGGTTGGTGTCGTTATGATTCTGTTTTCAGCTTATTGGTCAGCACAGATTCTTCAGTTCGTGATTCGCAGGCAATATGGTCGTGTCAGGGAAGTTTCTGGAGAAAAGGTTTTTAGCGAGAGTTATAACAGCCGATTTCTCAGTCTATTAGTCGTCGTGCTGGTCTTTGTTTTTGCATTGATTGGCATCGTGCAATTATTGGGGTTTGATAGCTTGCTGGAAGCTAGCGGGTTCATTGGTGTGATAGGTGTTTCACTTGCCTTGACTCAGGGAGCATGGGCGCCGGATATTATTAGCGGCCTTATTATCCTGAATAGTAACGCGGTTGAGGAAGGGGATGTCATTCAGTTAGATGATGGAGCCTTTATTGGCAGAGTTTTTCGAACTCGGTTGTTTCATACAGAATTATTGAACTTGGCTAACAACAGCCGACTTTATATTAAAAACGCCAAACTACGAGATGCGTCGATTCACAATTTGTCAAAGTTTGCGTCGGTTAGGGGATACCGTCAGGGATTGTCTTTTAAAATTGGCTACGATACGCCGCCTGAGCAGGTTAGGGCAATGTTTCAGGAAGTCTACGAGTCGGCGGTTAGCGATGAGGCGATACCGGTTGAGTCGGGGCATGAGTTGGAGATCCGCGTGACGGATACGGGTGATGATGCGGTGGAGTGGTCGGTGTTCTACTACACCAAGGAAATGGCTTCGGTCATTAAAACCCGTCAGCTTTTCATGGAGAAGGTGCTAAATCAGTCGATCAAGCGAGGTATCAGTTTGGCGACGCCGGATTTATATCAGCGTGTAGAGGGCGGGGCTGTTGGAGAACCTGGTATTGAGGGGCGGACAATCTAGTTTAAATGACGTAGCGGCTGGTTTTGCAAGAAAAAAACCGACGCAGGGGCCGGTTTTTTGTGATCTGTCTAGCTTGGCGTTAATGATCCATCGGGATGCGGATCTTCTGGCCAGGGAAAATCAGGTCAGGGTCTTTGATAACCTCACGGTTTTCTTCAAAGATGCCTGTGTACTTGCTGCCATTTCCGTAGAATTTCTCCGCAATCTTCCACAAGCTGTCACCCTTGGCGACTTCATAGTAGGTGACCTCAATGGTCTGTGTTGGTGCGATTAACTCATCAGCTCTCACTTCCTCAACACCCAAGGCATTGCCTGCCATGAGCACCGCTTTTTCGTAGGCCGACGCAGACTTGGCATTGCCTTTAATGGTTGCAACACCGTCTTTCACGACAACTTGTAAATCGTCAACGCCCGGATTGTCTTCTTCGATATGCGCCTGCAGTTTTTCCGATGCGTCATCGTTGTCACCAAAGACTTTTTTACCGATATTGCGAGCAAAATCAAATAATCCCATTTGTTACTCCTGAATTTAAGTGATTGATTTATAGTGGTACTGACAATGATAGGGGTTTTAGCAGACTATTCAAGCAATAAACTATATGTTTGACTAACTGCTTAAATAACTACCAAATTTAACGAATCGCTTTTTCCAGTAAGGCAAACTCATGGATGATATAACAGCGCGACGATTACTGGAGGAGGCATGAATGAATTGACCATAGCCAATATAGATACCAACGTGATTGGTTTTGGTATTAATTTTAAAGAATAATAAATCGCCGGGTTGAAGGTCTCGATAAGGGATGGTTTTACTACCATCACGTTGTGCGGCCGCTGTTCTGGGGATTTTGATGCCCAAGGCGTTTTTGTGGATAAACTGCATCAGGCTACTGCAATCAAGACCACGAGCGGGGTTATTGCCACCATAGAGATAGGGAATACCCAGCGCGGCATGAGCGGCTTTCATAATGCGGTGTCTGGCTGGACTGATGTAATAAGGTCCCTTGATGGGATCACTCTTGGGTTGGCTTATTTGAATGGCTGGCTTGGCCAGGCTTGGCAGATTAATCACGGCTGGCGGAGGATTTGTTGGTACGCTTGTTGACTGCACCACTGGCGTGTCGTTTGGATAGCGTTGCTGGGAGCCTGTAAATACCGGCGCGGATTGGTTCACGGGTGTGGGCTCAGTAAAAAAAATTGGCATGACGCGGTTTTGGTCATCGACAATCATTTGAGCATATTGGGCGTGAGTCGATACTGACAAAGTCATAGCGACCATCGGCAACAGGGCGCGAATAGATTTTGACATGGGGAATGTTTATTTTTTGTTATTAGTATTGGTTTGGGTACATATTAGGCTGCCAGCAAATGGCTTAGGCTAGGCTGAATAGCCGACTGGAGGCATTCTCACCGATACTTTTTTGTTGAGAAATCGTATAGAATCTGCGATGTTCTTGAGAGCCTTGCTCAGCTACCCGTAGCAGGTATCAATAAAAAACAAGTTATACGGAAGTTACTTTGTCATATTTCTTCGAATCATCAGACACTAAGCGGCCGCAGGGGAATGTAGAGTGAAATATTTTTGGTCGTTTATAAAAATTATGTGGCGCGTGTTTCGCATTGCGTTGTTGGTTGCGATTGTCATGGGGGCGCTGGTCGCTGCAGCGTATGTGCTTAAACTTGATGATCAGGTGAAGACACAGTTTGCTGGGAAACTATGGGCTTTGCCCGCGCGGGTTTTCGCTCGACCATTAGAGCTTTACGAGGGGCAGACGCTGTTCGCGGACAATCTGGAAAAAGAGCTTCAGTTACTCAATTACAGCAAAGTTTCTGGTGCCCTTAGCGGTACGGGGCAGTTCAGTAGAGCAGGCAATACGTTTAGGATTCATTCGCGGGGTTTTCGTTTTGCTGAGGACACTGAGGCGGAGCGCGTGTTTCAGCTCACAATACGCAAGGGGCGCATCAGTTCATTAAAGCATTTGAACAACAATAGCCCGCTTAATCTGATGCGTATGGAGCCCTTGTTAATTGGTAACTTCTATCCCAGCCATAATGAAGATCGTGTCCTGGTGCAGTTAGATGAGGTTGCGCCTTTGTTGATCAAGGGCTTGATTGCAGTTGAGGATAAGAATTATTACGATCATGTGGGGGTAAACCCGAAGTCAATCATGCGTGCCCTCTTGGCGAATGCAAAAGCGGGTCAAATGGTGCAGGGGGGCAGTACGCTAACCCAGCAGTTGGTTAAAAACTTTTATTTAACCAATGAGCGTAGTCTTAAACGGAAAATCAATGAAGCGATTATGTCGCTGTTGTTGGAGCTCCACTATTCCAAAGAGAAGATTCTTGAGACTTATCTGAATGAAATCTACTTGGGGCAGAATAAAAAACGTGCGATTCATGGTTTTGGCTTGGCTTCGCAGTTTTATTTCAGCAAGCCAATTCGTGAACTGGAAACGGATCAGGTTGCCTTGTTGATTGGTATGGCGAAGGGAGCTTCCTACTATGACCCACGACGCTTTCCGGCCCGGGCCCTGGAACGTCGTAATCTCGTGCTGGATGTCATGGCGCGTGAAAAGGTAATTACCGCAGAAGAAGCGGCTATTAGTAAAGCAAAGCCGCTACATATTACGGCGAATGCACCACCAAGTGTCAGTCCGTTTCCGGCCTATCTGGAGTTGGTGAAGTCGCAGCTACAGCGCGATTATCAAGAGGAAGACTTGCAAAGTGAGGGTTTGCTGATCTTCACGGCAATGGATCCTATTGTGCAGTTGATATCCGAAAAAGTACTGAGTAAGCGGGTTGCTGCTTTGGAGCGCAGCCAGCGCATTGCGCGCGGAAAACTTAACGGCGCATTGGTGGTGAGCAGTGTGCAAAATGGCGAGGTGTTGTCGGTTGTGGGGGGCCGGGATGTTCGGTACGCCGGATATAATCGTGCGATGGACGCCCGCCGACAAATTGGCTCTCTGGTTAAGCCGGGGGTGTATCTGGCAGCGCTGGAAAAGCCAAAAAAATATACGCTGTCCAGCTTGATTAGTGACGGGCCGGTGAAGGTGAAGCTGTCCAATGGCGATGTGTGGGAGCCAAATAACTACGATCATCGGGACTTGGGGAATGTGATACTTGAGGAAGCATTGGTTAAATCACGTAACACCCCAACGGTGCGTGTTGGCGTCACAATGGGCATGAATAACATTGTCGATAAATTGCATCAGATGGGAATTACTCAGGAAATTCCCCCGTATCCTTCGGTTTTATTGGGTGCCTTGGAGCTATCTCCGCTGGAGGTGCAGCAGATGTATCAGACAATTGCCTCGGGTGGTATGTATACGCCACTAAAATCAATTCGTAGTGTGATGGACTCCTTTGGGCGTACGCTGCGACGTTATCCGCTCAGTGTAAAACAAGTGACAACGCCAGAAGCAAACTACCTTCTGACATACGCGATGAATCAGGTAACAAAATCAGGGACAGCCAGTTATCTATCCAAGGTACTGCCTGCATGGAAGAACTCAGCGGGCAAAACAGGGACGACCAATAATAAGCGGGATAGCTGGTATGCAGGGTTTACGGGGCAGCATGTGGCCTCGGTGTGGATTGGGCGTGATGACAATAAGGAAACAGGGCTGACAGGTGGCACTGGCGCCATTAAAGTATGGGGCGATCTATTTAGGGTGTTGCCGACGAAACCGCTGAAGCCGCCCAGACCTGCTCGGATCAGATTTGTCAAGATCGATAAGGAAACGGGGCTTTTGTATAACCGGGCCTGTGGTAAGCCGCTGACGATGCCTTTTATTCGTGGCACGCAGCCTCGTCGTTACCGTGTGTGTACGGTAGTGGCTCCGCCTGATGAAGAACAGGAACCAGCGGCAGTGCCAGTGGTGTCCGATCAATGAGTTTAATGATAATTATTAATAGATGGTGGGAGTGCTCAAATAGCTCATGTTAGTTAAGAATAGGGTTAGATTTTTTGTATTACTCATGGCAGGCGCTGGGGGTGTTGCCTGTTCTAATATTGAGCAAAGGCGTGCGCCAGAGCCCAATGTGAGGACGTTACCGCCATCGTCAGTTATCGCACCTCAGCGGCGTTCGCAGTTGCCACAAAATAGTTACATACCTCCTGAGTTCGAGGAATATAAACCGCAGGCTTTACCACAGTATCAGCCGCCACTGGAAAGTTTTGAGTCTTACGTGCCTGAAAAAGACTATGAGTCGGCATACACGACACCACTTAATAACGGGCAGCTGGCTATGGTTGATAAGGCTCACAGGGTGAACCCTAGCGCGGGTCGGTCGAAGCCCAAGCCAGTCGTTTCAAAGCCCGTTAAGCAGAAGCCAGTTGAAGATTTGAGTAAGTATGAGCTGGATATTGACCCTTTCGCCGATGTTCCTGACCGTGAAGTATCGGAAGCTCAGTCAAAGAGCAACAGCAGTGGCTTGAAAAAGCCTGCACCAGTTGCCACCAAGCACTCGTTGTCGGCAGCGGCCAATGCTTTGTTGCTGGCTGCCAAGGCTGAGTCTGCGGTTGGCCGTCACGGTGCAGCGATGACCAAGGTAGAGCGTGCCCTGCGAATTGAGCCGCAAAGTGCATTACTGTGGTATGAGCTTGCCAGTCTGAATTATAAAAGCAAGATTTATGATCAGGCGATTAATCTGGCCAGAAAATCATTGCAGCTGTCCACGGGCAACCGCAGTCTGGTCAATAAAAATCTGGACCTGATGAGTAAGGCCGCAACCAAACAGGGGAATACTCAGGTTTTTAGCGAAGTACTTGATTATAAGAAAATGAATCTTTAATGGGGACGACAGACTGGCAGGCGTTGCTTGCAGAAGATGGGCCGGTTGCCAGTGTTATCTCTGGATTTCAGGTAAGACCTCAGCAGCAGGAGATGATGCAGGCGGTTTCCGAGGCGCTTGAGCATAACGATTCGGTTGTGATTGAGGCGGGAACAGGGGTTGGAAAAACCTTTGCCTATTTGCTGCCTGCATTTCTTAGTGGCGGCAAGATCATTATCTCCACTGGCAGCAAGACGCTTCAGGATCAGCTTTTCCTGAAAGACCTTCCACTAGTGCAAAAGGCACTCAAAGCTAATACGCAAACGGCGTTACTGAAAGGGCGCGCGAATTATCTGTGTAAGCACCGTATGCGCTTGGCGCAGATGGAGGCACGTTTCAAGAACAAAGTATCTATTTCTCATCTGCGCAAAATTGATGACTGGGCGTTCGTAACGGACTCGGGTGATATTACAGAGTTAAGTAGCGTCCCTCAGGATTCTGAAGTTTGGCCAAGTGTGACTTCCACAACGGATAATTGTCTGGGGACGGAGTGTGCGGATTATCAGGAGTGCTATGTTGTACAAGCCCGCCGTAATGCACAGGAAGCAGATATTGTGGTGGTTAACCATCACCTGTTTTTTGCAGATCTAGCCTTGAAAGAAGAAGGCTTTGGTGAATTATTGCCAAGTGCCAATGCCGTTATTTTAGATGAAGCGCACCAGCTTCCCGAAACGGCTTCCACATTTTTTAGTGAAATTTTAAGTAGCCGTCAATTGCAGGAATTTTCCAGAGACACGACCGCCGAATGTCTTGAGTATGCTGCGGATATGGGCGAGTTACGTGATCAATTGGCTGTGCTTGATAAAGTGGTGCTTGATTTGCGTTTGGCAATGGATCAACCGGGGCTGCGTGAGCCGTGGTATAAAATTCGGGATAAAGCACCTATTCAGCGCGAGCTGCAAAATTTAGTCGATATAATGGACGACTTGTTGGAGCAACTAGACATTGCCAGTGAGCGAAGTAAGGGGCTGAAGGCATGTCATGAGCGCTTGTGTATCCAGCGACAGCGTTTGCAAAACTTTCGGGAACCCAAACCTGAAACGGTGCAATGGTATGAAACCTATACCCGTTCCTTTTCCTTGATCTCAACACCTTTGGAAATTGCGGAGCCCTTCCGCAAACAGCTTACGGCTTATCCTTGTGCATGGGTGTTGACCTCGGCGACGCTGACGGTTGGTCATTCATTTGAGCATTTCACACAACGAATTGGTTTGGAAGCACCAAAAACATTACAGTTGGATAGCCCGTTTGACTATTGGCATAATGCCTTGCTGTTTGCCCCACCAAATATGCCAGAGCCGCAACATGGCGACTTCATTCCGCGCCTAGTTGAGGAAGCAATTCCAGTGATTGAGTCGGCGAAGGGGCGAACCTTTATGTTGTTCACCAGTTACCGAGCCTTGAATCAGGCAGCAGAGTTATTAAAAGCGGCAATTGATTACCCCATTCTGGTGCAGGGTGATACATCGCAAGCGGAAATGATTAGCCAGTTTAAAACCTTGGGCAATGCTGTTTTGATGGGTACCAGTACCTTCTGGGAAGGGGTCGATGTACGTGGTGATGCACTCAGTTGTGTCATTATCGACAAATTGCCATTTGCCTCACCGGGTGATCCGGTATTGGAAGCGCGCATTAAATCCATTCGGGAACATGGGGGCAATCCATTTAATGAGTATCAGCTACCGCAAGCGGTGATTGCGATGAAACAGGGCGTGGGGCGCCTAATCCGTGGTGAGCAAGATAAAGGCGTATTGATGATTTGTGATCCGCGTTTGCGCAGTAAATCCTACGGGAGAACTTTTTTGGAGAGTCTGCCCAGAGTGCCAAGAACCAGTAAACAAGAGGTGGTAAAGCGATTCTTTGCCAAAATTGAAGCATGAAAATTCTTGCGATAGAAACCGCGACAGAAGCATGTTCCGCTGCCATTTATAAGGATGGTGAGATTTTTCACCGTTATGAATTGGCACCACGGCAGCATACGCAGTTGATTTTACCCATGATGGACGCGGTACTTGCGGAGGCCAGTGTTGATCGTAGTGATTTGGATGCAATTGCTTTTGGGCGAGGGCCGGGTGCATTTACTGGCGTAAGAATTGCGGTGGGCATTGCTCAGGGGTTGGCATTGGCACTGGATAAGCCACTCATCGGTATTTCAACCCTAGCGGCTATGGCACAACAGGTTCTGGATACACACAATGTTGATGAGCTGCGCTTAATACCAGCGATTGATGCCCGCATGAATGAAGTGTATTGGGGATGTTACACAAGTCAGCAAGGTGAAGTCGCTTTGCAGGGCGAGGAGTATGTCGCATCACCAGAAGTGTTGCTGCAGCAGTCGTCTGAGAAGGCGTGTGTACTGGGCAGTGGCTGGGAGATGTATCATGCAGCTGTATTTGACACGTCACCGCCGTGGATTCAACAAACAGTTAAAAATATCTTCCCCAGTGCTTACTATGTGGCAAAACTGGCAGCCTCGGCGTATCTCCGAGGTGAACAAATGGATGCTGCGGATGCAGAGCCTGTCTATCTTAGAAATAATGTGGCCAAGAAAAAAGGCGAGCAGGGCGGCACTAACTAAATGGACTTTTCACGCACAGAAAATGCAGCAACGCTGCAAGGTGATATGCGTAGCCACCACGAGGACTTTCAAGTTGATGAAATTCCCGACTTTTTGCCAACGGGCGAGGGAGAGCACGTCTGCCTGAAAGTCCGAAAAACGGGGCAAAATACGGAATGGGTCGGTAAACAACTGGCTGATATTGCCGGGATTGCACGTCGTGATGTGTCGTATGCTGGTCTAAAGGATCGTCACGCAGTCACTACCCAATGGTTTAGTGTGTGGCTGCCGGGTCAAGAGGCACCAAATTGGTCGGAGCACTTGCCTGAGTCTATTGAAATACTCGAGGAAGTCCGGCACCACCGCAAGGTGCGTATTGGCACATTGAAGGGGAATCGCTTCAAGTTAATCCTGAGAAACTGTCAGGGCGACCGAGCTCAATTAGCCGAGACGCTGGCAGTGATAGCCACACAGGGCGTACCCAATTACTTTGGCCCACAGCGTTTTGGGCATGAATTTCATAATATTGAACGGGCAACACTGTGGTTTGGTAGTGACATCAAGCCCAAAGCTCGCCACCAAAAAAAAATGTATGTCTCTGCAGCTCGTTCGTTGATCTTTAATCAATACCTTTCCCATCGTGTTGACACGGCTTGCTGGAACCAGGCGCTTGATGGCGATGTGTATCAATTAGAGGGCACAAATAGTTGCTTCTACGAGGCCTTGGACGAGACCATCATGCAGCGTGTGGCGGAGTATGATCTTCATCCGACAGGGCCAATGTGGGGTGCTGGAGCCTTGATGACCCACGGTAATGTCAGGCAGCTTGAACAGGAGATTGCAGATACGCAGACATTACTGTGTCAAGGCTTGGAAAAACAGGGGCTAAAGCAGGATCGTCGTGCGTTGCGGCTAATGGTGGGTGAGTTAGGCCATCAGTGGCTGACAGAAAATTGCTTGGAGCTGCGCTTTAGTTTGCCACCCGGAAGCTATGCCACGAGTGTGCTGCGTGAATTAGGTGAGTTCAGAAATGTCGCTGAACTAAATAGAGCCCAGCCAGCCTAATGCTTGGTGAAGGATAGTAACCGGCTTTACGGGCGGCGGGGTGTGTTTATTTTGAAAAGATCTAGGCAGTTTTTAATACTAATCATCGTCGCCTTCGGCATGCTAGAGACCGCTTTTGCTGCCGGTTGCTTGCAAGCCACGCCACTCGCCATTGAACGAAAATCGGCTATTCACGCTGGAGTCATTGATCAAGCCGCTCGCCGCTATCATCTTGATCGTGAACTTATTCAGGCCGTGATTGCCGTTGAGTCCTGCTTTAATTCGCGTGCCGTATCTCCGGCGGGTGCAGAGGGTTTGATGCAACTCATGCCCGCTACCGCTGAGCGATTTGGCGTGTCCGATAGCTTCAATTCGAAACAAAATATTCTGGCAGGTGCTCGTTATTTGGCATGGCTGAAGAGGCGTTTTGCTGGAAACCTGCAACATGCAGTCGCTGCCTATAACGCTGGAGAAGGTGTGGTAGCACAGTACGGAGGAATTCCACCGTATAAAGAGACGCAAAGATACGTCAAAAATGTCATGAGCATTTATTCAAAATTGGCACCGGATAAGGCAGTAAAACACCGTAAGACAATTGCAAACGGGACGGTTTATTTTCCTTATGCACCTTTAAACAAGGTGGCTCGCCATCGGCAGTCTGGTCGTGTCCATATGGCCGTTCCCAAACCCGCTCCCCTGAAACCACTGACCGGAAAGCCAGGTCGTCAGGGGATTGAATACATGCGCAGACACGCTCCACACTTATTCAGAAAGTAGTGAATGCTTTAAAACGGCATGGCCTGAGTAATGACTTCGTCGTTCTTTTCGATCTTATCGGCTGATATTGCAACAGAGCTAATAACGGCTAAAGTGAAAATGATCAGAGTGCAAACCAGAAAGTAAGTGCGATTATTTTTATAAGAAGAGTTCATTATTTTTCCCTGATGGTTTGGTTGATATCAGTATTTTTTCTAATATTAATGTATAAGAATTAATCAGTGCTTAATATGGGTAGCATGTTTCCGCGAGTAGGCACTGCCACGGTTCCTCAAGTACCAAACAACCAGACGATAGGCTCTGGAGTTAATGAACATCAGGAATTTGAGTTATTTGGCGGCTAGGCATAACATATCGGCAAATTCCTGAGGGGTGAGAAGAAATGGCTGGAAAGACTTTATACGATAAATTGTGGGATGCCCATGTGGTACGGCAGGATGAGGATGGCACGGCACTGTTGTACATCGACCGACATTTGATACACGAAGTCACCTCACCGCAGGCGTTTGACGGACTCCGTATGGCAGGTCGTTCGCTGTGGCGTACGGCTTCGATTTTGGCGGTGCCGGATCACAATGTACCAACAACACAGTCAGATCGGGGGCAGGGAACGGCGGGTATTAGTGACCCTGTATCAAAAGTTCAGATTGAAACGCTGAATCAGAATTGTGCTGATTTTGATGTGACTGAGTTCATGATGGATGATATTCGTCAGGGTATTGTGCATGTGATTGGGCCAGAGCAGGGCGCAACGCTGCCGGGCATGACACTGGTCTGTGGTGACTCTCATACCTCGACACATGGTGCGTTTGGTGCGCTGGCGCATGGTATCGGAACTTCTGAGGTGGAGCACGTGATGGCCACGCAGTGCCTGATTCAGAAGAAAATGAAAAATATGCTGGTGCGTGTCAATGGTAAAGTGGGGCCGGGGGTGACAGCAAAAGATATCGCACTGGCGATTATTGGCGAGATCGGCACCGCCGGTGGGACAGGTTGTGCGATTGAGTTTGCCGGTGAGGCCATTAGTGACTTGAGTATGGAAGGTCGTATGACCGTTTGTAATATGGCCATTGAAGCGGGTGCGCGCTCCGGCATGATTGCGGTGGATCAAACCACGATTGATTATGTGAAGGGGCGACCATTTTCACCAAAGGGGGCGCAGTGGGACTTGGCGGTTGCAGCCTGGTCGGATCTAAAGTCCGATGAGGATGCAGAGTTTGATCATGTGGTTGAGCTAAACGCTGCCGATATTATGCCTCAAGTAACATGGGGAACGTCGCCGGAAATGGTGCTGCCCGTGGGCGCCAGTGTGCCAAATCCCGCAGATGAGAACGATGCGGTGAAACGTCGTGGCATTCAATCTGCTCTGGACTATATGGGGCTGAAAGCAGGGCAGCCGATTGAGCAAATCGACATTGATAAAGTCTTTATTGGGTCATGCACCAACTCGCGTATTGAGGATATGCGAGCTGCTGCTGCAGTGGTGAAGGGGCGTAAAGTGGCGAATAATGTGACATTGGCAATGGTGGTTGCAGGCTCTGGTTTGGTCAAGAAGCAGGCAGAAGATGAAGGATTGGATGCCATCTTTAAAGCGGCGGGCTTTGAATGGCGTGAGCCAGGTTGCTCCATGTGCTTGGCGATGAATGCTGATCGCCTTGAGCCGGGGGAGCGTTGTGCCTCTACCTCGAATCGGAATTTTGAAGGCCGCCAAGGGCCGGGTGGTCGCACGCACCTTGTAAGTCCGGCGATGGCTGCCGCTGCCGCAGTTTGTGGTCACTTCACAGATGTCAGGAGTCTCTGATGGAAAAATTTACCATTCATTGTGGCATCGTGGTGCCTCTGGATCGTTCGAATGTGGATACTGATGCGATCCTCCCAAAGCAGTATCTCAAATCCATTAAACGCAGTGGCTTTGGCCCAGCCTTGTTTGATGATTGGCGTTATCTTGAACTGGGCGAGCCGGGGATGGATCACTCAGCGCGTACACTTAATCCCGACTTTATTTTGAATCAACCACGTTATGCTGGCGCCTCTATCTTGTTGGCTCGGCAAAACTTTGGTTGTGGCTCATCTCGTGAACACGCCGTTTGGGCGTTCACTGGCGCAGGTTTCAGAGCAGTCATTGCGCCAAGCTTTGCGGATATATTCTTTAACAATAGCTTTAAAAATGGCTTCTTACCGGTTGTTTTATCAGAAGAAATTGTCTCTGTCTTGTTTAAGCAAGTTGAACAAAATGAGGGCTATCGACTTACTATTACCTTACCGGATCAGGTGGTAGAAACGCCGGCCGGAGAGCGCTATCCCTTTGAAATTGATGAATTTCGTAAGTATTGCCTGATGAATGGTCTGGATGATATCGCGCTAACGCTTAAGCATGCGGATGCGATTCGTGCCTAT
The DNA here is from genome assembly GCA_002747455.1 of Pseudomonadota bacterium. GTDB lineage: Bacteria > Pseudomonadota > Gammaproteobacteria > Thiotrichales > Thiotrichaceae > Leucothrix. The sequence goes on from PDPG01000044.1 coordinate 19,488, forward strand.
GAAGAAAAGCGAAGAACAGCGGCTCCCTGGTTATTTGATTAGCCTATTTTTATTGGATTATCAATAAATTACCCGTCTATTGTTACATAGCAAATTAAGGAAGGTTTAAATGCACAACAGCTACGACATAGCTATTGTTGGCGCGACAGGCATGGTGGGTGAAGCCATGTTGTCTATTTTGGCAGAGCGGGAGTTTCCGGTTGGCAAGCTGTTTTTGCTAGCGGGTGAAAACTCTGCCGGAGCGCGCATTGAGTATGACGGCTCGTATCACAAAGTACAGCGTATTGATGATTTTGACTTTAGTCAGGTGCAGATCGCGTTGTTTTCCGCAGGGGCAAAGGTCTCCGAGGAATTTGTACCGATTGCGGCACAGCACGGTTGTGTCGTGATCGACAACACCTCACAGTTCAGAAATGACCATGACGTGCCCCTAGTGATCCCCGAAGTCAATCCACATGCTATCGCCGGGTATCATGAGCGGGGTATTATCGCTAATCCTAACTGTTCGACGATTCAAATGTTGGTTGCGCTCAAGCCAATTCATGATGCGGTAAAAATTACCCGAATTAATGTAACCACTTATCAGTCGGTCTCCGGTGCGGGTAAAAAGGGTGTTGAAGAGCTTGCTTCACAAACCGCTAAGTTACTCAATGGCTTAGAGGCGAAAACAAAAGTTTTTGATAAGCAGATTGCATTTAATGTGTTGCCGCATATTGATGTGTTTCAGGACAATGGCTATACCCGGGAAGAAATGAAGATGGTCTGGGAGACACAGAAAATTCTTGAGGATGACGAAATTCTGGTCAACCCAACAGCGGTTAGAGTGCCAGTATTCTTTGGTCACTCTGAGGCGATTCATATTGAGACTCGTGAGAAGATAACAGCAGATATGGCACGGGAGTTGCTTCTGTCGATGCCGGGTGTGTCAGTTATGGACGAGAGGGTGGGAGGCGGCTATCCCACAGCGGTGACAGAGGCGGCTAACAAGGATGCTGTGTTTGTTGGCAGGATTCGGGAGGACATGTCTTACACCAATGGTTTGAATCTGTGGGTCGTTGCGGATAATGTGCGTAAAGGTGCGGCACTAAATAGTGTTCAAATCGCAGAAATTTTAGTCGAAGACTACCTCTAGTCTCGTTTATACTCGAAAGCCGGTGGTGAATTGTCACAAATTGACACACTCACGTCAGATAATGACAGTGAATAGGGGTGGATTAAGGTTTGATTAAGAGGTTTGTTGTTATTAATTGCACACGGTCAGAAAGTGACACACTTCTGGTCGGTTGCGATCACGGGATAAATGGTCGAACTTGATTGCATCACTCACTCTCAAACATAAATAAAATAACAATAGAGCACCGTTCATGATTCAATTCATCGCCATTAAGGCTTGTAGTTTTTGTTGGTTGCACGGAATGGATAGAGCAGTATTGCTACTAAAGGGGATTAATAAGTGAATAAGAAAACCTTGAGTTTGGCTGTATGTATGGCTTTATCGTATCCAGGCGCAGCCTTCTCATTGGGGCTTGGTGAGATAGAATCTGCCTCGCATTTAAATCAGCCTTTCAGTGCAAAAATTAATTTGCTATCGGCCAATGGGAATGATATTTCCAAGCTGAAGGTGAGAGTTGCTTCCCCTTCTGTGTTTAGTCGGGTTGGCATTGATCGTCCTGGCTATCTGAATAGCCTGCATTTTCGCTCGACAATTCAGGGTGGGAAGCCAGTTATTCTGGTGAGTTCCAGCCAGCCTATTCGTGAGCCATTTATCAACTTCCTGTTAGAAGTGAGTTGGCCTAAAGGGCAGTTATTGAAAGAATACACGGTGTTGCTTGATCCTCCAGTATTGATGCAGCCTGGGACATCAGTGGCCAGCAACACGGCGGGTGTCAGGCCTGAGCCTGCCAGTGCGGTGCCGCAACCTCAAAGGCAGCAAGTTGCGGCTGCCAATAACCAGCAGGCTGCTCAACAGCAGCGCCAGCGGGTTATTATTCAGCAACAACAACGCCGTCAACAGCAGTTGCAACGCCAGCAGCAGCTTCAGAGACAACGCCAACAGCAGCAAGCACAGCAGCGTCATGCTGATGGCCTGCGTCGTCCTGGAGCACCTTTATCTCAGGCAGCGGCAGCACGTGTCATACAAAAGGGCAGTAAGACGTATCGAGTTCGTAAGGGTGATACGCTTTATAAGATTGCGGGTAAAATTGGTTATAATGGTGTGCGGACAGAGCAGATGATGATGGCGCTGTTTGAAGCCAATCCAACCGCTTTCCGTAAGCGCAATATCAATAACTTGAAAGCAGGTGCGGTGCTCCGTCGTCCTTCGCTGGATGAGGTGCAACACTTGAGTGCCTCACAAGCACGTCGGGAAATTCGCCATCAAATGGCCGAATGGAATGTGCAGCACAAGAAGAAGGTCACCCCGGCGAAGCAGGCAGCGGTAAAGAAAAATGTTGCACCGAAATCATCTGCTACCAAGTCGCCGAATAATCAGGCTCGGATTGAGGTATTAGGTTCTACGGATGGTAGTCGTTCGGTTGATGCGAGCAATTTGGCAGGCCAGGCGAAGCTGGATGCGCTGAACCGCCAGTTGACGTTGGCAAGTGAATCGTTGACGGCTAAAACGCATGAAAACGATGAACTGAAGTCGCGTGTGGCTGAGCTTGAGTCCTTACTGCGTAAGAAGAATCGTCTGATTACCTTAAAGAATGAGCAGCTTGCGGAACTTCAGGCGAGTTTGGGCAAGAAGCCTGGTGAGGTCGCCGCAAGTCTTCAGGATACTGCGGAGGTTGCCGATCCGATTGGGGCACAGGGTGATGGTATTGAACAGACAATGGTGGATCAGGAAGGCAGCGAAGGGACGATTGTACGTACCCAGGATCCTGCTAAAGCCATTATCAATGATTCACAAACACCTGCAGTTTATGAGCCACCCGTTGATGAGCCGACCATTGATCAAGCAATAACACCTCCTGTTCAGCCAGAGGAAGATAGCATTCTGGATCTTCTGAGCTCGCCATTAGTCATGGGGCTGGGTGGTGGATCACTGCTGGCATTGCTGGGAGGCTTGCTTTTCCTACGCCGCCGCAACGCAAAAGATGAGCAAGATGAATACAGCCCGATTGATTTTGATGACCCGTCATTAGCACCGGGCGGCCATGGGTTTGAGAATGAGCCGGATGGTGCGGCAGGCACAAATCGTGCTGAACCAAGTATGGATGATCCTTTTGCCAATCCTGAAGATACTTTTAACAGTGATTTTCAGGTGGACCCAATGGCTGAACTGGACGTGGCGAATGCTGGAGCCACACAAAAAACGGCCACAACACCTGCCAGAGCGGTGGATGATGTGGATGCCCAAGAAGATGATATTTTGCAAGAAGCGGATGTCTATATCGCCTATGGCTTGCATGATCAGGCAGAAGTTGAGCTGAAAAAGGCCATTGAAAAGCATCCTGAGAATCTTGAATATCGTGCGAAATTGCTTGAGAACTACCACGCTGCGGACAATAAAGAAGCATTTGAGCAGGCGGCAACTGAGTTTTCTCGCATGCAAGGGCCGAATAAAGACGCTCTGTGGGATCAAGTATCCGCATGGGGCCGCAAGATGCTTCCGGGTAGCCCGTTGTTTGCAAGTGCTGGCACCGCAGCAATGGCTAGTAAGCCATCAGCAGCCAATCCTCAGCAATCGGATGGCAAGCGTGGCTTGGGCATAGCAGCAGGTGCAGCGGCACTGGGTGGCGTTGCGGTCACGGCTGGCAAGGCAATTGCAGAGAACGCACAGGATGATGTAGCGGCAATTGGTGATGACATTCGTGATAAGGCTGAGTCAACCCTCTCTGATTTGACTGATGACATGCCTGCGATTGAGGACTTTAGCTCTGAGTCCAAAGCGGATGCTTCGGCAGAGATTCTGGACCTGGATGATATGGATCTGGATAGCCTATTATCAGCTGATACCGAGTCTACCGCCGCAGCTAAAATGGCCGAAACTGTTGACACACCGATGGAAGACTTTTCCATGAAGGAGCTAGCACCTGAGGCGGATGTTACGGTTGAAGCAGGAGATATGGCTGATACCGGAAGTCATGTGGATGCCGAAACGGATATTGGCGACATGGATTTTGACTTCAGTGACTTTGATGTGGATAAGGCGCTTGATACCGCTGCAGCGACTCCTGCAGATGAAGCGGAAGATGCCACAGTAGATGAAGATCTGACGGACTTAGGTGATCTGTCTGATATAGACTTAGATCTTGATCTTGGTGAAACCCCCGAGGAGCTGATGAAAGATTTAGACTCGAATGAATTCGATGTTGCTAATTTGAATCTGACTCTGGATGGTAGTGACAGTGGTGTTGGTAAGATTTTGCCGGATAACAGCGTCTATAAAATAGCTGACACACAAACCGAAGCCGGCGACAACGACCTGTTAGACACGATTGATGATGAGTTGTCGTTCCTGAGTCTGGATGAGGGTATTGGTGAGATGGATGAGGAATCGGTAAGCACTAAACTGGATTTGGCAGAGGCATATCTGGCCATGGGTGATGTTGATGGTGCCAAAAGCACATTAGACGAAGTGATGACAGAAGGCGATGAGAATCAGCGCCAGAAGGCGACGGAGCTATTGCAAAAAATGGGTTAGTCCTTGCCCACCCTTGCAACATAAAGGTCGGGTATTCATCCGGCCTTTTTTGTTGTGTGCTGGGCGCGATGCAAAGTGTCATCATGGTGCTTGATCAGCCGATGACTGATGCAAACTGCACGTTTAATAGAGAAGGCTGCAAGTTCATGAAACAACCAACATATATGAAACCGCATTTAAATTTTACTTATTATCAAGCCTGAACCAATTGATTTCATTGGTATGCGCCCAAGCAATCGGGTATGATCGGCTGCGATAAAAACATCAACGAATTTAGAGACATCATGCTTCAAACAATTAATGATAAAGCAAAAGGGTGGGTTGCGTATGCAATCGTAATTTTCATCAGTATACCGTTCATGCTGTTTGGTATTAATTCTTATCTGGATGGCGGTGAGAAGGTTGTTGCGGCCACTGTTAATGGTGAAGAAATTGGCATTACAACCGTCACCAATGCTGCACTTCAGCAAAAGCAGCGCTTGACTGTTATCTATGGTTCATTGCCGCCTCAGTTAGATGATAAAACCATTCGTGAGCAAGTATTGAATGAGTTGATAACCAAAGAGTTGCTCAAGCAATCTGCTGAAGCGTATGGATATCGAGCCAGTGCCCAAGAGGTTGCTGAGGTAATTCGTAACGTACCTGCTTTTCAGAAAGACGGCCAGTTTGACCAAGAGGTTTATGAGCGCTTATTGGCAGCAAATCGTTTAAATAAAGCTACTTATGAACAGCAAACTCGTGACGATTTATCGCTTGGGCAGTTGACGACAGCTATTTCTTCCACAGGCTTTGTACCTAAGCAACAAGCGGTGTTGTACCAGTCGTTGGTGAATCAAGAACGCTTTGGTCAAACCTACACCTTACATGCAGATACTTATAAGGCGAAGGTAGAGCCAGATGCGGAAAAAGTTAAGGAATTTTATGAGGCTCACTCCAAGGACTTTATGAGTGATGAGCGTGTAAAGCTGAATTATCTGATGGTTGATCAGGCTGACATTGCAAAGAATCTGGATGTTTCCGAAGAGCAATTGAAAGCCTACTACGATGAAAATGCTGCTTTGTATAGTAAGCCTGAGCAACGTCAGGTGTCACATATTCTGATTTCTGTCGATAAGCGGGGTAAAGAAGCCGCTGAGAAGAAGGCCAAAGCACTTCATGATCAGATTGTGGCTGACGCTACTAAGTTTGAGGAACTGGCTAGCACTGAGTCGGATGACAAGTTCGCCGCAGAAAAGAATGGCGATATGGGTTTTGTTGAGCTAGGAAGCATGGGGCCTGAATTTGCTAAAGCAGCAGGCGCGCTGAAAGTGGGCGAGATTTCCGCTCCAGTGCTTACCTCCGCGGGTTATGAAATCATCAAGCTAACCAATATCAAGGAAGCGGAGTTGCGTAGTTATGAGGATGTAAAGGATCAGGTTGATACTGCTTATCGAAATGCGAAAGCGTCAGAGTTGTTCTTCTCGCAGGTGGAGGAACTACGCACCAAAACGTTTGAGAACGACAGTAGTCTTGAACCTGCTGCTGAGGCGTTAGGCATTGATGTTCTGACCAGTGACTGGATCAGCCGCAATGTAGGTAGTGGCATCGGTGAATCATCTCAAGTGCGCAAAGCTGCCTTCTCTGAGGGTGTTCTGGAGAAACGCTTTAACTCTGACGTCATTGAAGTCAAGCCGACACAGGCGGTGGTGGTTCGCTTGAATACACATAAAGATGCAGCACTGAAGCCTTTTGCTGAAGTTGAGAAGGAAGCAACGGACGCTTATATTGAGTCAGAGTCGCGTCAGCTGGCGAAGGCTGCGGGTGAGAAAATTTTGGCAAAGGCACAAGCCTCCGGTGACTGGAGTGTGTTGGAGTCAGTGGCAGAGCTTAACTCCGATGATGTGGTTGTCTTTGAAAAGCTGAAACGTAATGATCGTAAAGTAGGTCAGCCAATCGTTCGGGAAATTTTCAAGATGGAAACCGCTGGGGAAGGGAAAGTAAGCTTCTCTAATGTCGTGTTGCCGAATGGTGATTATGTGGTGATTGGCCTGAGTAAGCGGGTCGATGGCGAGGGTGATGTGAGTAATGGCGCGCTAAGTAGTTTTAAAGCAGAAATTTCCCGCCGTGAGCAGGATGCTTTGCTAAAAGCGATGCGTGAACAGGCTGACATCAGCATCAATAAGTCTGCTTTAGCCGCAGAGTAAGCAGTCAATAACTAATAAAGCCTCTTTAGTGTGATGCGCTAAGGGGGCTTTTTTGTATGAAGTGAGACAATATGAAAGTTCATCTGAAAGCCTTGGGTTGCCGCCTGAATGAAGCCGAATTAGAGCAATGGTCACATGACTTCAGGACTCAGGGCCACACGCTGGTTCAAAATAATGAAGATGCTGATGTTGTGGTACTGAATACCTGTGCGGTTACGGCGGATGCAGGCAAAAAGTCCCGTAAATTGATGAACCGACTACATCGTGAAAATCCTGAATCTAAACTGGTGGTGAGCGGTTGTTATGCGACCCTGGAGGCTGACAAGGTCGCGGAACATCTGGGGGTTGATTTGGTTGTTCCTAACCCTCAGAAGGATCAATTGCCAAAAATGGTGATGGATAAGTTTGCTGGGAATGTGATGCCACTGGTGGCAATGGAACCTGGTGAGAGTAATTTATTTGTACGTGGTCGTCAGCGCGCTTTTATCAAGATTCAGGATGGTTGTCGCTATCGCTGCACGTTTTGTATTGTAACCGTTGCCAGAGGGCAGGAAAAAAGTCGAACAATCGCCGATATTGTTGAGGAAATTCAGCGTTTACAGGCACAAGGGATTCAGGAAGTTGTCCTGACAGGTGTGCATGTTGGTGGTTATGGCAGTGACTTAGATGTGTCTTTGTACACACTGGTGAAGGCTATCCTTAGTGAGACGGATATCCCACGCATTCGTTTTGCTTCAGTAGAGCCTTGGGACCTTCCTGATGAATTCTTCCAGCTATTTGAAAATAAACGGTTGATGCCGCATATGCACCTGCCGCTGCAAAGTGGCTCAGATACCGTGTTGAGAAGGATGTCGCGTCGTTGCAAAACAGACTCATTCAGGCGGTTGGTTGAGCAAGCCAGAAAGAGTGTACCGGGATTCAATGTGACCAGTGACATTATTGTAGGCTTTCCGGGGGAAACAGAAACGGAATGGCGACAAACAATGGAATATGTAGAGTCGGTTGGCTTTGGGCATTTACATATTTTTTCTTATTCTGCGCGGGAGGGAACTAAGGCATCTCGTTTGAGTAACCCCGTCGATGAGGCCGTGAAAAAGCAGCGGAGTATTGAAATGCATCAGTTGGCCGAACGGTTAAAGCAAGAGTTTGCAAACAGTCTGTTAGGTCAATCAGTGCCGGTATTATGGGAACGTCAACGTCAGGAAGAAGGAGGACTTGCCAGATACTCTGGTTATACGCCTAACTTCATGAAAGTTGAAACTTCCGTCGGTAATACGGTCTTATTGGAAAACCGTGTCGTAGATACTAAGCTCAGTACCTATGATGTTGATCGACAGTCTTTGACGGGAAGAGTAAAAACATGAAAAAGCTTGGTTTAGCCACATGGACTTTGTTACTGACAATGATTTTTCTAGTGGCCTGTACGGAAAAACAGCAGGGCCCCGAGTCAGTTGCCACTGAGTTTTGGCAAGCGGTTGTGAGTCAGAAGATGGAGACCGCAAAAAGTCTGGCAAGTTGGGATACGGTGGATTACCTCAAATACATTCGTTCGGGGCAACTGAAGCCTGAGCGTTTTGAGTTAGGTGAGGTGATGAAAAGTGAGCAAACGGCGATTATTAAGACTACGTTGTATTCGCAGCCACAGGGACAAGCCAGTGTAAAGATTCCAGGACGCACGGTTCTGGTGAAGACAGAGCATGGCTGGCGTGTGAACCTAAAAGAAACCATTGGTAGCACTATTCAGGAAACTGTGGGTACGGTATTTGATCAACTGGGAAATGTCATGCATGAAGGGCTGAAAGGGTTGGATCAGCAACTATCAGACTCTTTGCAGGATTTGGACAAGCAGTTACAGGGTACGATGAAAGACGTAGGGAAGGCTCTGGAGAAAGGCGTCGAAGAACTACGCAATGAACTGGAAATGTCTCCATTCAATGGTGATATGAGCGATCCTCAGACCACCCCTGAAGGTCAGCAAATCTGAGGGTGTTGGAGCCGAAGTTTTAGTTGTCAATACCGTTGGCCACGCTCTGAACTTTTGGATCAAGCGTGGTCTTTGTGGTTCAGGGTTGTTCATTCTTTTGGAAAAAATAGTCTGGCCTGGCCGATGTTTGAGTGGGCAATCAATGCTGATGGGTAGGCGCTTGTTTGCAAAGGTTTGAATAGTATTCAAGCAGCCCTTTGGCGCTAAACACCTTTCCAAACGTCAAGTCTCGCATGTTAGTGAACTGTTCCAGGTTACTGGCATTTTCCGAAATTAAAGGCCAGTCTGGTGGTGTGGCTGACCAACCCGAGTCACTCATCATGTGTCTTCGGTCTGACTGAAAAAATGTGACATACTCCGTGTCGCTCAGTATTCGAAATTTGGGGACGAGTGACGGTTCCAGTAAGTCCTCATCAATAAAAGACAGATCAAGGTAGTATTTCAGTGGCGTGGAGAAGCCAAGCTCAGAGCTAAAGTCCAGAATCATTCCCTGGTGAAGTAGTACGACATGGTAGTCCCAGAAAATCAGCTTATCCTTTCCCTGGCCGGTTTTTTGGAAGTACATCGGAAAATAGTCACCATCGCTGGCTATGAAAATCACCTGCCCACCACGGTATTGCGGCTGCTGGCAGAGTTGCCAGATATTCTCCTCACAGTAAAAGGCTTGGTATTTGATCGATTCGAGATAGGTCATCGGGCTAGCTTAACAGGAAAAACGATGTTAGCGGCATGTACTGGTGAGTATTCTTTTCTATTTTTTGGTCGGGGCAGATGGTCAGTTATCCATTCATGTCTTTAGCTGAATTACAATGATTTATTGGAGCCATTTCCCCTATGCTTGCAGTAGAATAGCGGCCATTATTCGTTGGCCATATACAAATACCTGTGGTCACACACAACCTGACTTAATTGCTCAGGCACGATCACTTTGAAAAGGAAACACCCATGATGCAAGAATACCGTATTGAAGCGTTGAATGAGATGGATGATAAAGCGCTTCAAGCACTGGACTGGAAAAACCTGAAGTGCCTGAACGGGCGATTGTTAGAGCTACATGCCGAAGGGGCTTTGGGTAATGATAAATTTGCAAAACTACCACGCAAGCCCATTCTGTGTATTGATCAGATTGAGCACATTGATGAAGATGGTATTGTGGCGTCCTTTGTATTTCCTGATGATGTGGCGAACTGGCCTTATCGCACGGAGCAAACCCTGGAAATGTTGTTTCAGGATCAGCTGGATCAACTAGTCGGTTTTTGGGGGGCACGCAAGGCAGATGGGGTTGGCCGTGCTTTGTCATCCGGCGTGTGTATTTTACACCAGCCGCTGAATTTTGAGGCAGGCAAGCAAATCAGGTTTTCTCTGAGCCGTAAAAAGTGGGTAGTAAATCAGAGAACGGGTACAGGTACAGCAATTTTCGATGGCGCAATTCTGGATGCTAACGACGGGGTAATCCTTGAAACCAAGAAGATAATCGTTGGTATTTTGTCGCCAGAGGAAATTCATGTACTACGGGCTAAATATGGTGGCCAGTTAGGTGTGAGCAGTAGCTGTGATATCAGCACCTTATCAGATTTAGAGATTCCAATTTATGACCAAGGGACCCAGCGAATTGAAGAAAGTGAAGATGGCTTGACCGTGAATGCGACACAAGCAATTAGTCCTGAATTATGGCCATTGAGTTTTCATTTTAAAGGTGATCCGGTGGTACCGGGTAACTTTGGTACACACGGCATGATTGCTTTGTTGAAAGAGGTGGCAGTGGAGAAATTTGGGTTGAACCAGCCCGTGTTTAAGTCTGTTTTTGCCAAAAAGTTTTCCGGCATGATTTTCGAAGATCCGAAGCAAATTCGTTTTGAATTGCTGGGTGTGAAGCAGCAGGATGATGGCTCGGTCATTGCGACACAGGCAAATTTATACCTGGAAGATTTAACGGGAAGCCTGCTGGTTGAGTCGCCGATTTATACGTTTAAGAAGTTGGTGGTTGTGTGAGGCTTTTGGTGGGCCTTTTGTCTAGTGATTGTTGATTGTTCAGAGGGTGGTACGTACTATTAAGCACCGTTATCAATAAAAATAAGCAATAAATAGGAAGCGTTATAGTAATGAGTAATGAAAATAGCTACTTCGCAGATAATTCTGCTGCCTTGGATCAATTTGGTACTGTCCCAGACGCTCAGGCTGACGATGGAGGTATTAGTGAGATATTGGATCAGATTAAGCAAAATAATGAAGCAAGCTCTTCTGTAGTGTCGAGGAATGTGATGGAAGGTGTCGTCGCCTCAGCTGAGCTTGATACAACTACCGAATCTTCGGTGATCCATATGGATGATTTTCAACAGGAAGTTTGTAAAGAACAGGTGGCAACGAACATTGCGCCAGAGACATATGAGGCGTTCTCAGAAGAAAGTGTGGTAGCTGGCATGGACGCTGTAGAGGATGAGTACCTTGAATCTACCACTTCTGGAGTTGAAGAAAATAAGCCTGAAAAGAACACTGATCAGGCGGATAGGGATGTGAGCAGAGCAAATGATATGATCTTAGACTCTATTGCCATGATCAGAAATGCTAACCATACATATGCCAAAGCGCGCCAAGAGCTTGGATTAAAAATTCACCGTAAGCAAAGTCGTTGCCGCCAGCTTAAAGAGAGCTTGGGGGCGTTGGTAGTTGCAATGCCGCCAGAAGCCTCCAGAGAGCAAGAGCTAGCATCACAATCTAACTTGGTTCGCACTGTTAATTGTAAGCAAATTATTGAATGTGCGGAGGATATTCAGAGGCAGATCAAAGATGGAAACCAACCAGACCTTTGGCGTGTTGGTATTGGAAGAATTGAAAATGCGGTTGATGTACTAAAAACGCGAATGGAGTATATCGAGTTGCTCAAGGAACTCGGTGCGGATATGGAGGAGTACAAAAGACTTCGTAAGGAGGAAGAAAATAATAAAATTCGATTTCAAAACTATCGAACCCTCTTCTCATAAACGATCATACAATAGGGTGCTGGGTTTCATTGCACTCCCTGTTACCCTGATTATTATATGCCTTGTTATTTTTTTGCTTAGCCACTAGTAGCAAGGCTTTCCCTGAGAGGCGTAAATATATTTATCCCCCAATAATTGTATTTACGCCCCAAGAATAACTACAATTATTGAGGAGTGTCATGGCTACCCTTGTCCCCGAGAAGATACCAACAAGAGCAAGCTCTGGAGAAAAAAAGATATACAATCTCCTAAAGAGGCTACCAAAGGATTGTACAGTATTTTATGAACCCTTAATTAAGAATAGATGTCCCGACTTTGTGGTAGTGTCACCACGAATTGGTGTCAGTGTTATTGAGGTCAAGGACTGGGGTATCTCATATATCGAATGTGCGAGTAATAACACTGTTCATGTCAGGCATCACAAAAAAGTAGAGGAAAGACAGAATCCTGCACGCCAGGCTAGTGGGTATCAGTTCGATCTATTGAATTTATTGAATAAGTCTGAGAAGGTTCGCTCAATAGGGCAAGCTGATAAGTCATTTCCGGATAAACTAGTCTTTCCTGTTGGTTATGCTGTCTTGATGCCAAATTTAAAGAAAAGTGATGTTCAAGAAAAAGGTATTGGTGGTATCTTTAGCGAGAAACATTATGGCTTTGAAGAAGATATTGAGCTATTAAAAAATAAGAATGCTCTTGAGATCGAACAGTTTTTATTAAAAAAGTTTCCGAAAAAATGGAAATTTAAGTTGCTAAGCCCAGAAAATGTTAATTGGATTAACGATGTTATCAATCCAGTTTTTAAAGTATCTAAGGTGAGCAAGAAGTCTTCTACTGATATAGTGAATGATAAGGTATCATCTGAAAATATAGAGAAAATAACTTCTGAAGGTGGTGACTTTTATGGGGAATATATACCGAAAAGTGTGTATTCAATAATTTCTGACTCGTTTTCTCAGCTAATAGAAAGTAACGTGGAGTCGCAGAAAAAAATAGAAAAGAAAAGGAAAGCCATTGAAGATTTGAAGCAACAAATTTCCATTGCGGAGATGTTGATTGGCGCTGATAACTCTACTAAGTTAAAACCTAATAGCTTGATTAACAATGAAAGAAATGATTTGAAAACATCCAAAAAATCACTGACTGATACTAACTGTCAGAACATTGAGAAGTATACCAAAGATATAAAGCGGCATACTAACTTGGATGATATTGATCAGGCTATGGCTGCCTTTGAAAAAGTGAAGTTACATGCCGTGACTGCTGGTTTGAAATTGGAGTATATTCAAGAGCTTAAGTCACTTCTTGCGGAACTCGACAAGGCGAAATTATTCCGCTCAAAGCTGAATTCTGTTGTAGCTTTGTTAAATCCGGAGAAAGTAAGGAAACCGACTAAAATGGCTGAGAAAAAGTTAGCTGTAGTTAGCAGTTAATTAAATTTTTAGAGTTTGTTCACTAAGAAACAAGAACACAGAAAGCCAGCACAGACCGCCGCAATCAGATATACGGCGGTGGCCCGCACTGGCTTTCTTCTGAAACTTACCAGCTACGGAAGTTGGAAGTTATTCGGGCAGTTTAACCTGAATACTCAAGTCACGTAGTTGGGCGCGAGAGACTTCGGCAGGCGCATCAGTTAATGGACAAGCCGCTGTTTGGGTTTTAGGGAATGCAATGACATCACGAATGTTTTCTGTGCCAGTCATCAACATCACCAAACGATCCAGACCAAAGGCCAAACCACCCAGCGGAGGACAGCCATATTTTAGTGCATTCAGCAGGAAGCCAAACTTGCCCTGAGCTTCTTCTTCAGAAATTCCGAGGGTTTCAAAAGTAGCAGACTGCATCACCGGATTGTTAATACGAATTGAGCCACCGCCCACTTCGTAGCCATTGATCACCATATCATACGCATCTGACAGAGCCTCAGCCGGATTTTCTTTCAACGCCTCAACCGAGCAGCTAGGCGCAGTGAATGGGTGGTGCAACGCTTGATAACGTGCAGTTTTATCATCCCATTCAAACATTGGGAACTTCACAATCCACAGAGGCGCCCAGTCGCCAACCAGCAAGTTGCGGTCTTTTGCCAGTTGTTCACGTAGCGCACCGAGTGCATCGTTGACGATTTTTGCCTTATCGGCACCGAAGAAAACCAGGTCGCCATCTTCTGCGCCAACACGCTCCATAATGCCCATGGCAACATCATCAGGCAGGAATTTCAGAATTGGAGATTGTAGTCCTGCGACACCATCGGCCAATGCATTGACCTTAATGTATGCCAGACCACGAGCACCGTAGCGACTAACAAACTTGGTGTAAGCATCAATATCTTTGCGGCTTAATTCACCACCCTGAGGCAAGCGCAGTGCGGCGACACGAGACTTTGGATCATTAGCAGGCGCTGAGAAGACCTTGAATTCCACATCTTTCATTAAGTCGGCAACGTCAACAAGTTCCAGTGGGTTGCGCATGTCGGGCTTGTCGGAACCAAAGCGACGCATTGCCTCTGCATAATCCATGCGCGGCAACTTTTCAGGGAAGTTTACATCCAGCACTTCCTTGAACATCTTGCGGATCATGTTCTCCATCATGTCCATCACATCATCTGCCTCAACAAATGACATCTCGACATCTACCTGCGTAAATTCAGGCTGGCGGTCTGCGCGTAAATCCTCGTCGCGGAAGCAGCGAACAATTTGGTAGTACCGATCCATGCCCCCCATCATCAGCAACTGCTTAAATAACTGAGGTGACTGCGGTAGTGCGAAGAAGCTGCCCGGATGGGTACGACTAGGAACCAGGTAGTCGCGTGCACCTTCTGGTGTGGCTTTTGTCAGCACAGGGGTTTCAACTTCCAGGAAGTCGTTATCTTCCAGATAGTGACGCATGATGGATATCATCTTGGCGCGGGTACGCATCCGCTGCTGCATTTCTGGACGGCGCAGGTCAACGTAACGGTACTTTAAACGAACATCTTCACCAACATTATCATCCAACTGGAATGGTGGTGTTTCAGAGGCACTTAGTACCTCAAAATCTGTAGTAATAATTTCGATTTTACCGCTGCGTAATTTATCGTTCACCGTCCCTTCTAAACGTGGCTTAACCACGCCAGTGACTTTAAGGATATGTTCATTACGGGTACGCTCGGCTTTTTCAAAATTCTCCGCATGATCTGGGTTGACAACAACCTGTACTAGTCCTTCGCTATCGCGTAAGTCGATAAAGATCACGCCACCGTGGTCACGGCGACTATTGACCCAACCGCAAACGGTTACTGTTTGTTCTAATAATGTTTCGTCAACGTGTCCGCAATGATGGCTGCGCATAATAATTATCCAAATCTAAGGCTAAACTAAAGAGCGGGAATGTTAAGCGTTGTGGTGAATTGACGCAAGTATCATAGCCATTGGCAAAGCCGTTCGGAGGCAATTTGTTGCCTTGCGTTTTTAATGAGCTTGCCAAATCACTGTGTTATTATGGACAATCGCTCGGAGCTGGTCGATTATCAGGGAATTCAGGGAAATTAATGAGTAGAGTCATTGCAGTCGCTAACCAGAAAGGCGGCGTAGGTAAAACAACCACTAGCGTTAACCTAGCCGCATCATTGCACGCCGTGAAGCGCAGCGTTTTGCTGATTGATATGGACCCTCAGGGGAATGCGACCACAGGTTTGGGGCTTGATAAGCATAACCCTGTGACACCGCTAAGTGATGTATTGGTGGGGGATGGCAGTATCAAAAATGCTATTCAGCAGATTCCTGATACTCGTATGAGTGCTGTATCAGGCGGCCCTGATCTGACGATCGCAGAAGTTCAGTTAATGGGGATGGATGAGCGGGAATATCGTCTGGAGACAGCCCTGCGTTCAGTGCGTAATGACTATGATTACGTGATCATAGATTGCCCACCATCGCTCAATATGTTGACAGTAAATGCCTTGGTCGCGGCAGATGCTGTGCTGATCCCAATGCAGTGTGAGTATTATGCAATGGAGGGATTATCGGCACTTATTCGCACCATTGACACGATTCGTGCTGCCGCCAATCCTGATTTGCACATCTGCGGATTATTGAGAACGATGTATGACCCTCGTAGTAATCTGGTGCGTGATGTCTCGCGTGAGCTGCTGGAGGTTTTCAAGGATAAGGTTTACAACACGGCTATTCCTCGTAATGTGCGTTTGGCAGAAGCACCGAGCTACGGTGTGCCTGTATTGATGTATGATCAAAAATCCCGCGGCGCTTTAGCTTATCTGGCGTTGGCTGCTGAGATATTACGAAAAGACTCTGAGAAAATGGTCGCAGCGTGATGGAAAATAACAAAATGGCAAGAAAGTCTGGATTGGGTGATCGTGGCCTGAATATGTTGCTAAGTTCTGGGGCAACGGAGAAAAAAAGTTTACAGGATGGTGAATTAAAAAAGCTGCCTGTGGAAAAAATTTGTCGCGGTGAGTACCAACCGCGCACCAGTATGGATCCTGCTGGTTTACAGGAGCTTGCGGAGTCGATTAAAACGCAGGGAGTCATTCAGCCGGTGGTTGTTCGTCGTTTGGATGATGGGCGGTACGAGCTTATTGCCGGCGAGCGTCGTTGGCGTGCTGCACAGATCGCCGGTTTGCATGAGCTGCCTGCACTGGTGCGTAAAATATCAGATCAGACCGCAGCTGCGATGTCGCTGATCGAAAATATCCAGCGTGAAGACTTGAGTCCCTTAGAAGAAGCGCAGGCGATGAATCGCCTGATTCTGGAGTTTGGTTTGACACATCAACAAACGGCTGAATCCGTTGGGCGCTCCCGCTCAGCGATTACCAATACGTTGCGCTTGCTGGAGCTTGAGTCAGGTACTAAGGCGTTGCTTGATTCTCGTGAGCTGAATATGGGGCATGCGCGGGCACTGTTAATGCTGAAAGAAGACGTGCAAACAGAAGCTGCTCAAAAGGTGGCGCGCAGCCAGATGTCCGTTAGAGATACGGAAAAACTAGTTAAGCACATTTTAGAGGTTCAGGCAGGAAAGGTGAAACCTAAGAGTGCTCCCAAAAAAGCAATAGAAGTGCAAAAGCTCGAACAATCTTTGTCCGAAAAGTTAGGGGCTGGTGTAGCAATTCAATATAACAGTCGGGGTAAGGGTAAGCTGGTGATTGAGTACAATAACCTTGATGAATTAGACGGTATTTTGCAGCATATTCAATAATCTAGCGGCGAGTGTGGCTTTCTGTATCCGTTCAAGGTGTGATTCCGTGATAGTGCTGCGCGCTTGCTTGGTTTGCGACGTTGAGCCAAGTTTTTAGAAAACCTATAAGAAACTGATTGCTTTCTAGTGTGATATAGGTTTCAATTCAGAATCTAGTTCGCCGCAGACGCGGCATTTTTTACAAGAGAAGTAATATGTCAAATCAAGTACAAGGCACCGTTAAGTGGTTTAATGATGAAAAAGGTTTCGGTTTCATCGAGCAGGAAGGCGGTAAAGATGTATTCGTACATTTTTCAGCAATTAACGGTGAAGGTCGTAAAACGCTACATGACGGCCAGAGTGTCACAATGGAAGTAACCCAGGGACAGAAGGGTCCTCAGGCAGAAAACGTTACACCATTGTAATTCGAATTCTGTGACCAAAAAGGGAGGCTTCGGCCTCCCTTTTTGTTTATCCAGAGCCGCTAAAGAATCCTATTTCTTAGTCTTCCCAGACAGCGATAATGTTGCCTTTGCCGGTTTCTGAGTGTTCTTGGCGGCCTTTTCGACAGTAGCAACATTCATTCTTTGTGGTACAGATGATTTTTCGATAACAGGGTGGATACGTTTTAGCATCTCTTTGAAAATCTTGGGGTTAGCCGCGACAACATGCCCGCTCTCCATATAGCTTGTGCCACCTTGCAAGTCCCCGATCAGACCTCCGGCCTCCTGGATCAATAACAATCCAGCAGCGAGATCCCAAGGATTCAGGTCAAACTCCCAAAAGCCATCATAACGACCTGCAGCAACATAGGCCAAGTCCAGGGCGGCTGAGCCTTGGCGACGTACCCCAGCTGTATCCGGTAACAGGGCTTTCATGGTGTCCAGATAGGTATCCAGCATGTGGACATGGCGCTCCTTGAATGGAATGCCAGTGGCTAACAAGGCATCATTCATGGTGCGGCGTGAGGAAACACGAATGCGTCGGTTATTCAAACGAGCGCCTTCGCCACGGCTGGCCGTAAATAGCTCATCCAAGGTGGGATCGTAAATGACACCATGTTCCAGGCGGCCTTTATACATGACGGCAATTGATACAGAAAAGTGGGGGATGCCGTACAAAAAGTTAGTGGTACCATCCAGAGGATCAATTAGCCATTGATAATCCGCATCAGGATTGATAGCACTGCCTTCTTCGCCGATAATACCGTGATCAGGATAGGCTCGTTGCAGTGCGGCACTAATGTCCGCTTCTACCGTGAGGTCTACTTCTGATACAAAATCATTCTTCTCTTTCCTGTCGATCATTAACTGATCCAGGCGCTGAGTGTGTTGTCTGATATATTTTCCTGCTTTTAGAGCAGCCGCAGTGGCGGTATTGAGCATAGGGTGCATGGTGTATGACTTTGGTAAACTTCAATGATTGGCGCGCAGGATAGCAGATTATGAGCTTGAGCAATATCCGAATCGTATTAATTCAAACATCACACCCCGGAAATATTGGCTCGGCAGCCCGTGCGATGAAAACAATGGGACTGAGTGACCTGTGTCTGGTTAATCCATCACGCTTTCCCGATGAGCAGGCTCGTGCAATGGCATCTGGTGCGGATGATGTATTGCAGCAGGCATCGGTGGTGTCTAGCCTGTCCGAAGCTGTGGCGGATTGTCAGCATATTGTCGGCACCAGTGCCCGATCACAGCGAACATTGCGCTGGCAATTACTGGAGCCACGGGAGTGCGGCGTGTTTGCCGCCGATAGTGCTGCCAAAGGTAAAGTGGCGATTGTCTTTGGGCGTGAGCGTACCGGCCTGACCAATGAGGAGCTAGAGCTGTGTCATCGACTGGTTCATATCCCCAGTAACCCCGATTATTGTTCACTAAATGTTGCTTCCGCCGTACAAATTCTAAGTTATGAATGTCGAGTAGCGGCATTGGGTCGCCAAAAATCCGAGGGTGAAGAGATACCACAGGTGCCTTTGGGGGCTGATTCGCTGGAAGAAGAATTGGTGAGTGCCGAGGCGATGGAAGGGTTTTACCAGCAACTTGAGCAGTTAATGATTGAAACTGACTTTCTGGATCCGGAAAATCCGCGCTATCTTATGCGCCGCATGCGTCGTTTATACGGGCGGACTCAGATCACAAAGAGCGAGCTGAATTTACTGCGGGGGTCTTTATCGGCATTTCAGGGGCGAAAGTTCCAGCGACGCGAGAAAAAGTAGGCATTATCTGGCCAGTGTTGATTCCGTAGTAAAGGCCGGTAGTATGCGTATCCCAAATAAAGAACGGATTTTCAGGAAAACA
The DNA here is from genome assembly GCA_002747455.1 of Pseudomonadota bacterium. Classification (GTDB taxonomy): domain Bacteria; phylum Pseudomonadota; class Gammaproteobacteria; order Thiotrichales; family Thiotrichaceae; genus Leucothrix. Next base: position 38,747 of record PDPG01000044.1, read on the forward strand.
AAATGCAGGATAAAACAAGGGTTCTGATCACAGGGGCGGGTGGGCAGCTTGGTTACGAGCTACAGCGAACCGCACCGGCTAATGTGAATGTTATAGCGGCCCACCGCGCTGATCTTGATATTAGCGATGCCAGTGCAGTTAATGCATTTGTTGATCAACATCGTCCGAATGCCATTATCAATGCGGCGGCTTATACAGCAGTTGATAAGGCGGAAGATGAGCGTGAGCAGGCGACTGCCATCAATGAGACAGGGGCGAAAAATTTGGCGTGGGCTGCGCGTGATAAAGGAATAAAGCTGCTGCAAGTGTCCACTGATTTTGTTTTTTCTGGCGAAGCACATTCTCCTATGACAGTTGATACGGTCTGCCAACCACAAGGCTTTTACGGTGAATCCAAGCTGCAAGGCGAGTTGGCCATCCGTGAAATCTTGGGTGATCAGGCGTGTATCATGCGTACCGCTTGGCTCTATTCAGCGCATGGCAATAATTTTGTTAAGACGATGCTGCGGTTAATGAGGGAGCGGGATCAACTGGGAGTGATTGCCGATCAGATTGGTACACCCACTTGGGCACATGGCTTGGCGTTGGCTCTATGGCAAGCACTGAAAGTGAATGCGCTTGGAACCTATCACTGGACAGATGCGGGGGTGGCAAGTTGGTATGATTTCGCACAAGCCATTATGGAAGAGGGCGTAGCGCTGAGCTTACTGGAGCAGCCGATTGACCTACAGCCCTTAACCACTGCGGACTACCCAACTCCTGCCAGCCGTCCGGCTTACAGTGTGCTCGACAAAACAACGACATGGCAAGCACTTAACCTCAGTGGTGAACACTGGCGAGTTGCATTGCGTAAAATGATGACAGAATTGACCCAGAGAGATTAAATCTATGAGTAACCTTTTAGTAACAGGCGGCGCCGGTTTTATCGGTGCCAACTTCGTGCATTATTGGCTGGCAAAATACCCTGAAGATAAAGTGGTGGTGCTGGATGCACTTACTTATGCAGGCAACGAAGCCAGTTTGGATTCGGTTAGAGATAACCAGCAGTTTACATTTGTAAAAGGTGATATTGGTGACCAGCCCTTGGTGGAGTCGCTATTGATTGAGCATGACCTTGACACAATCGTGAATTTTGCGGCTGAAAGCCATGTTGATCGTTCTATTTCCGGGCCAGACGTATTTATCGAAACCAATATTGTGGGTACACACAATTTGCTAAAAGCGGCACGTAATGTGTGGATAGTGAATGAGAAGACAGCTAATCCGAATCATCGTTTCCACCACGTTTCAACTGATGAGGTGTACGGCACACTGGGAGATAATGACCCCGCATTTACCGAAGAACACGGTTATGCGCCCAACTCACCATATTCGGCAAGTAAGGCTGCCTCAGACCACATTGTGCGCGCTTATCACCATACCTTTGGTTTGAATGTAACCACCAGTAACTGCTCGAATAATTATGGTCCGTATCAGTTTCCTGAGAAGCTGATTCCGTTATGCCTGAGCAATATTCTGGCTAATAAAGCCCTGCCCATCTATGGAACGGGCAAGAATATCCGTGACTGGCTGTACGTTGAAGACCATGCACGGGGAATCGACCTGATTCTAAAGCAGGACAAGCTGGGTGAGGTTTACAATATCGGTGGTCATAATGAGTGGACGAATATTGATATTGTGAAACTGCTTTGTGAAGTGATGGACAAGCGTTTTGCTGAGTCACCTGAGCTAAGTAAAAAATACCCAAATGCAGCGCCTGTTAATGGTAAAGCCTCCGCGGATCTGATCACTTATGTTGAAGATCGTGCCGGGCATGACTGGCGTTATGCGATTGATGCGGCTAAAAGCCAGCGCGAGTTGGGTTATCAGCCTGTTGAGACATTTGAGACGGGTATTGTGAAGACGATTGATTGGTATTTGAATAATCCTGAGTGGTGGCAGCCGTTGTTGAAAGCGTAATTTTTTAGCTGAAAAGGCCCGAATAGTGTTTTGTTCGGGCCTTTTTGATCAGATACCTATTTTTTCTTGCGCCCAAACCACCCACGAGATTCACCTGCTGGCCGCTTCATCCAAAGCCTGCCAACATTAAGTGCCTGCCAGCCCCAGCGGAGCCAGCCAAGTACTGATATGGCTAACCACAGCGCCCATGCCAACATCAATACGCGATAAATCCACAGCGGCACACTGATAAACGAAGGTTGCGATAATGTCGACAGCGCCCGATCCCGATACCAGTTCAGTGAGTAAGCACTTGAGCCATTCCCCACAATCTGCATTTCCGGTCTTCCCAGCAGGCCATTCGCAACAGCGACTGCCAATACACCAAGGGCAACAAAGGTCAGGCTGACTAAACTAAGTTGCATCAGGTTAAATTTTATATAGTTAGGTGGCGTTTGGTTATATTTTTCACGGTAGGCAATGGCGACTAGCCAGAGAATCACCAATACCATCAGCCATGTTTCAGTCTGGCTTAGCCCAATGCCGAGTAGGAACCATTGCCAGCTTTTCAGTGGCGTCAGTTTAGAGGCAGCTAGTGCTACTGATAAAATCGCCAGCGCCACTAGCACTCCCCAGAACAATATGGCAGGCCCCATCGTTGGACCATTCACCCATAACACCCAGCGGTCTTGCGGCAAATCAATGGAAAAGTTGGCGTTTACACTGGGTAGGCCAAGGTCCACTTTTGGGAACTGATAGCGAGTGGTTAATACATTCGGTTCACGCCATTCCAATTTTACCGTTTGGCGACCGGGTTTGAGTGTCAAGCTCAGCGTATTGTTATGGCGTTGAATGCGTTGCGCCTTGCCATCAATGAGTATCGAAGTGATGTCAGCATGTTGAGGGATTTGCACGTCATGCAATACACCACGACTGCTCAGAATCGTCATACTTAGTGTCACATTATTGGCACGTTTGCCTGTATCAATATGTAGCTGACTATTTAATACAGTAACAGTTTGACCAGTCACAGCTTTCGGTTTGCTAATGTCCAGCGTCAGACTTTCGCCCGGCCACGGATACCAGACAGGTATGGTCTGTTGATCCTGGTTTAGATAACGATTGACCGGGATGCCACTGCTTTTTAAGTTCCAGATTGGACTGGTCGCAACTCGCCAACTTTCCAGAAATTGCTGGTTGTTGGTGGTGGTTAAGGTCAGTTGGTTCTGGCTATTGAGTCGGGAAGACCAACGCGCTTGTGTTTGCTGGGCACTTAAATTGATCTTAATCCGGCCATTTTTAATACTGAGCTGTTCACTCATTGGTTGCTCACCGGCCAGCAGGGGAATGTTCAGGCTTAACGGGGTATCCAGTGGCGATAAGCGAGTCAGTGTGGTTTCCACCGTCCAGTCCAGACCTAGATTCAACTGCCGTTCAATTTTAACAAAGGTTGGCAATGTGCTTTGGGCTTGCTCCTGTCGTGCCTGTGTCTCTTTGCTGAGCACACGGTTTAATTGCAGTTGTGACTCAGTGCTGCCATTGTCTTTAATGCCTTCCAGCGTCCAGTTGGCACTGTTGCTTTGCCAGGTGACGGAGTGGGGTTTTAGTGGTAAGGGCAGGGGCATGCTGTTGCGAACAGGCAAAGTACCGCTCAGCATAATGTCGCTCCGGCCTTTTGGCAGGGCAACCCATAGTTGTCGGGATTGGTCACGCTGGATCGCCAGTGCCGTTTCACCATTAATTAATATCTGCTGAGGCAGCCATGTGTCTTGACTGCCGGGTAAGGGAATTGCCGTATCAATCATGGCATGTACGCGCAACCGAGCATTTAATGAGTGATCATTAATGGAGACTTGCATTTGTTCAATCTGGGCGCATTCGGGTAAGCACTCTGGCGCAGCTGTTAGGCGCTGTTGCAATTCCTGTAGCATGTGCTTGTCAGGAATCGTCTCTGCTTGTGCCGCATCCGGTGTACCTATGAGTGCAGGTAACAAGCACATGGCAATGACTGCGGCTGTACCACGTTTCAGCCATTGCATTGGGTTCCAGCCAGTGCCTTTATTGAGGCTGAGCAAGCGCCAGGTCATGCCTAACAATAATGCAATGCCGCATAATTTAATCAGTGAATTCAGCAATGGGTTGATTAACAACAGGGTACTGGTTTCATTGGTTTTAACCGGGCCTGACCAGTTTAAACGGATGCGTTGATCACTGTGCCAGTGTGGTAATCCGGGGCCTGTTTGAATCATACTGTTCGGGTCAATCGCTTGTATATTTGATTTATATGGTTGCCGGTATGGTTTACGGTTTTTTGGTTTTACCATCTGCTTCATGGCCCGAGGGGATGACATGACGTATTCTTCCAGCATTTCCTGTTCCATATCAAAGGCTGCTAGCTTATCTGCCTCTTGAGTTTGAATGGGGTATCCATAGTGGTTTTCTAGCTGTGGATACATGGACTGCTTAATGGTATTGATGGTGTACGGTAACAGGATTAACATCAGTGCTAACAGACTTGCCCAGCGGTAAAAATTCACGCTGCGTTTAAACCAACTGTCCGGCAGCACTCGCAACAGTGCAATGGCTGCCAGCAAATTTAGCCAGATATAGCGCGGTGCATTCGGTTCATGCCACGTGAAGACCAGCGTGACTAATGCAAACATGCCCCACAGTGGGGTGTAAAGATAAGCAACAGACAGCGCGATAATTAGCACCAAAAAGAAGTCCAATAGGCTCCAGTTTTTCACCCAGCTATTGGGTAGGTTATCGGTGCCGCTTGCTGAGAACAAACGCCAACCTGGTGGGAGATGCAGGGTGGTATCCACTCGTTGCAAGTCATGTTCCCAACCATTGACGGGCGGGGTTGAGCGAGGGCCAGAGTAGCGGCTTTCTGCATCTAGGTTAATGGATTCATGGCGGATCTCAACACCTTCTTTGCCAGAGTCATCACGGGTGATTAATTGATTTTGTCCGGCAATGCCGACACGGCCCAGCTTGAGTTCGGGAGCTGTGTTCAGGCGCGATTGCTGGTGAAGGGTGCCACGCAAGTTGTCTTTGATTGTGTAACCGTTGCCATCGTAGTCCAGCCACATCTCACGGTGCAGGTTCAGCGTGTTTTGTCCGTTCTGACTGACGCCTCGGTGCATGACCTTTAGTGTGAGGGCTTGCTTGGGGGAGAGTAGATAAGCTGGTAGTGATTTCCACTTTTCAGGGAGACGGGTCTGGTTTGGGTCAATGCTGGGTGCGCCGGTGACTTCCGTTTGGCGCATGGTATTGTCAGAGGCAAATACCCACACCTCTTGTTGTGGCCACGGGGACCGGCTGCTGGGCAGGGTGAAGACAGTCTGATCAGCCTTGGCGCGACCTGTGACTTCAATCGTCCACTCGCCGGGGCGTAACTGCACCTGAAGCTGGCTGGCCTGGCCGTTTTTTCCAGCTTCTATGCGTGCAGGCAGTGGGCTATTAATGCGCAATGCAATGAACTGATCCAGCAAAACAGGGGAAAGTGAGACATTCCTTTGTTTGCCGGAGACGCGCAGCTTAATCGCAGTGGTCACTGTGATCGGGTGCTGGTCATTGATCTTACGAAATACTTGAATATCCAGATTGTCCTCACTCACGGCTTCGCTCAGACCCTGTGTCAACCAAAGCTGACCTTCTGCATTGAACTGTGGTTGCTCAATATCCTGACTATTGACCTGTAGTTGAATCAAGCCAGATTCGGGTGGGACACGTAATGACTTGGGTAATTTGCACCAACGGAATAAGCCGCGAATGGTATGTGTTCCCACATCGAGTTTGACATGCGGCAGGCCATTAACGGACTGTACCAGCAGCTCACCCTGCTCAGATTGCACACTCAGCGGCCAGTGTGCTTGATCGCCGGGTAGCCGCACCAGTGTTTCAGCATAAATTTGCCACTGCTGACTAAACGTCCCTCCGTTTTCACCGAGCTGTAGTTGCAATTGGGACGGCCAGCGACACGTGCGTGATGGATGGTTGTAAGCATACGGGCAAGTCAGGTCATTTTTATTCTGTAGCACCCAATCGACCCACGGTTTTAGTGGTTCAGGAACTTGATCCGGCTGTAGCGGCGGCGCTGCATAAGTGGACAAACTTATCACGATCAAACTCAGTAAAAGATACAGGCGATATGGCATAACTGACTCATTTAATTTTTTTAGTTGATGGGATAAGTCTATGCCAAATTATTTGTGGCGTGAGAAGTTTTTTTGATTTTCGGATTGTTTGTTTATTGTTTATTGTTTAATCTTGGTGGCTGGGTGTGGCGGCCAGTTTTTTCAGCACTTCCGCAACGGCTCGCAATGCAAAGCTGGCGGTTACGGTGGTGCAAGAGCCTAAGCCACCGGCACAGCTAAGTGACGAGCCGGACTCGGCGGGTTTGTCAAAACTAAATGAGCCGTCTTTCAGCGCATAGCGCTGTGCCTCCAGAGAATACACCGCTGGCACACTAAAGCGTTTTTTGGGGTCGCGACTCAGCCCATATTCCTGACGTAGTAGTTTGCGGGTTTTGGATAACAGGGGGTCTTGCTGGGTCTGGCTAAGGTCCCCCAGTGTGATTTTAGCCGGATCAATTTGACCACCCGCGCCACCGACAGTAATAACCTTGATTTTATGACGTTTACAATGGCTGATGAGCGCAGCTTTTACCCGTGAGCTGTCAATACAATCCATGACAAAGTCCATCGAGCGGGTGAGCAGTTCAGCGACATTTTCAATGCTTATAAAGTCGTCAATAATATGAATCCGGCAATCGGGATTAATGTCAGTAATCCTTTCTGCCAATACGGCTGTTTTATCGTTGCCTAGCGTGGAGGACATGGCAGGGAGCTGCCGGTTGATATTGGACTCGGCAACCACATCCAGATCAATCATGGTGATTTCACCGATGCCACTGCGGGCTAACGACTCCACAGCCCACGAGCCGACTCCACCCACGCCGATGACACACACATGGCTGTTGGTAAATCGCTCAAGTCCGTGGGTTCCGTAAAGCTTGGCGATCCCACCAAAACGGCGCTCCAAATGGGTTGCTTGTGCCATGTGCCAGTTCTCAATCGCCAAAACCGCAAATTATTTTTAAAAATCTTGCAGATATCAATATAATTTCTTAGCAATCGTCAGTTGTTTTTGGTTAGAATACCCCGTTTTCCGAACTGGACGGATTGCCTGAGCCTTTAAAACCAATTCATTTTGTTGGTGGCATTGGGTACAGATGTTGAGATAAGTACAGACATCACCAGAAATTTTTTTACGCCTGACAATATTTTAGAGTACAGACATGAAAGACCTAACGAGTTACCGCAACATTGGTATTTTTGCCCATGTTGATGCGGGTAAGACAACCACGACAGAACGTATCCTTAGTCTGACCGGTAAGATCCATAAGATCGGAGAGGTTCACGACGGTGAAGCAACCACAGACTTCATGGAGCAGGAAGCGGAGCGTGGTATCACCATCCAGTCTGCTGCGGTAAGTTGTGAGTGGAATAAGCATCGCTTAAACATCATTGATACCCCTGGGCACGTTGACTTTACGGTAGAGGTTTACCGCTCTTTGAAGGTACTTGATGGTGGTGTTGGTGTGTTCTGTGGCTCTGGCGGTGTTGAGCCGCAGTCCGAGACCAACTGGCGTTATGCCAACGAGTCAGAAGTTGCACGTGTTATTTTCGTCAACAAGCTGGATCGTCTGGGTGCTGACTTCTTCCGCGTGGTCAAGCAGGTTGAAGATGTACTGGCGGCGCGTCCGTTGGTTATGGTACTGCCCATTGGTCGTGAAGAAGACTTCACAGGTGTGGTTGACCTACTAACACGTAAGGCGTGGGTGTGGGATAGTTCCGGCGATCCTCTGAAGTACACGATTGAAGACGTACCTGCGGATATGCAAGAGCAGGTGGAAGAATACCGCGAAGTGCTGATTGAAACAGCACTGGAGCAGGATGATGACCTGATGGAAGCGTATCTGGAAGATGGTACTGAGCCTTCATTGGAGCAAATTAAAGCGTGTATCCGTAAGGGTACGATCGCGCTGGACTTCTTCCCGACTTACTGTGGTTCTGCGTTCAAAAACAAAGGTGTTCAGTTAGTGCTGGATGCAGTTGTTGACTACCTGCCAAACCCTGTTGAAGTAGACCCTCAGCCTGAAGTGGATGCGGAAGGTAATGAGACGGGTGAATTCGCAGTTGTTGATCCTGAACGTCCATTACGCGCATTGGCATTCAAAATCATGGATGATCGTTATGGCGCATTGACCTTTATCCGTGTGTATTCCGGTAAACTGGAAAAGGGCATGACGATTCTCAACAGCTTTACGGGTAAGACCGAGCGTGTGGGTCGCATCGTAGAGATGTCAGCGGATGACCGTATTGAGCTGAATTCCGCACAGGCCGGTGATATCGTTGCGATTCTGGGTATGAAGAATGTGCAGACTGGTCACACCTTATGTGATCCCAAGCACCCTGCCACGCTGGAGCCAATGGTGTTCCCTGAGCCAGTAATCTCCATTGCTGTTGCGCCTAAAGACAAGGCTGGTGCTGAGAAGATGGGTATTGCGATCAGTAAGATGGTTGCCGAAGATCCTACCTTCCAGGTTGAGACTGACGAAGATTCTGGCGAGACTATCCTGAAGGGGATGGGTGAGCTGCACCTGGATATCAAGATTGATATCATGAAGCGTACTTATGGTGTTGATGTGGTTGTGGGTAAGCCTCAGGTGGCCTACCGTGAAACCATTACACAGCGCTGTGAAGACAGCTACACGCATAAGAAGCAGTCTGGTGGTTCTGGTCAGTTTGGTAAGATTGATTACATTATCGAGCCGAATGAGCCGGGCGAAGGCTTCTCGTTCGAGTCAGTGGTCACAGGTGGTAACGTGCCACGTGAATACTGGCCTGCGGTTGAGAAAGGCTTCCAGATGAGCATGGAAAAAGGTGTGCTGGCTGGCTTCCCGACATTGGATGTGAAAGTCACCTTGGTGGATGGTGCATACCACGCGGTTGACTCCTCGGCTTTGGCATTTGAGATTGCCGCGAAGGGTGCCTATCGTCAGTCTATTCCCAAGGCAGGTCCTCAGTTGATTGAGCCAATCATGGCGGTTGATGTGTTCACGCCAGATGATAACGTCGGTGATGTTATTGGTGACCTTAACCGTCGTCGCGGGATGATCAAGTCTCAGGAATCTGGTGCAACAGGTGTACGCATTAAGGCGGAGGCACCGTTGAGTGAGATGTTTGGTTACATCGGTGACTTGCGTACAATGACTTCAGGTCGTGGTCAGTTCTCAATGGAGTTTGCTAACTACGCACCATGTCCTGCAAATGTTGCGGAAGTTGTTATCAAAGAGACCAAGGAGCGTGAAGCAGCGAAGTAATTATTTGTTACTTGTTGCTTCTGCTTGATAAGATTGGCCGGTGAATTTATTCCCGGCCATTTTTTTAGCTAGGATGCCATGAAGTGTAATAGGGGGATGAAATGAGTGGAGCCGTAAAGTTAGCACCAAGTTGGTTGAATGTTATTGGCCATGAGTTTGATCAGGATTATATGCAGCGCCTGCGTGAGTTTCTGATCGCAGAAAAGGCCGCCGGTAAAACGATTTTGCCACACAGCTCCCTGTGGTTTAATGCACTGAACTCAACGCCATTTGATCAAGTGAAAGTTGTTATTCTGGGACAAGATCCGTATCCCACCCCCGGCCACGCGCATGGCTTATGCTTCTCAGCCATGCCGGAGGTGAAGCCACTGCCCAAATCACTGATTAACATCAACAAGGAACTGCTGGACGATTTGGGTGTTAATAATTCTCATACCGCATATTTGCAGCCCTGGGCAGAGCAGGGGGTATTATTGCTCAATGCGGTATTAACGGTTCAGGCGGGTCACTCGAACTCGCATCAAGGAAAAGGCTGGGAGCAATTTACTGATGCCATTGTGCACGCGTTGAATGAACGGGCAGAATCCATCGTATTTATATTATGGGGAAGCTACGCGCAAAAGAAAGCCGCATTTATTGATGCTGGAAAGCATTATGTTATTAAATCGGCACATCCTTCGCCGTTGTCAGCACATCGTGGTTTTTTTGGCAGTAAACCTTTTTCAAAAACTAATGCATATTTAGAAAAAATGGGTAAAACACCCATTAACTGGCAGCTATAAAGTAGCCTGAGCCTGCTGCATACATTGGCGAATATGTTAGAGCGGCACAGCGAATCCTAATTGAGAATATGACATGCAATACCGAGCTGAAATTGATGGCCTGAGAGCTTTGGCCGTGGTGCCGGTGGTGTTATACCACGCGGGAATCAGTGGCTTTAGTGGCGGCTTTGTTGGGGTGGATATTTTCTTTGTGATTAGTGGCTATCTAATCACCTCGATTATTCTGAGCGAGCAGGCCAACGCCCAGTTTACCTTGGCGGGGTTTTATGAGCGTCGGGCGCGTCGTATTTTACCCGCGTTAATGTTGGTGACTTTGCTAAGTAGTATTGCCGCCTGGTATTTATTATTGCCGAATGAACTGGTTGACTACGGCCAGAGTGTTGCCTCAGTCGGTGTATTTGCATCCAATATTCTGTTCTGGCTGCAAAGTGATTATTTTGCCGCAGAATCTGAATTTATTCCCTTACTTCACACCTGGAGTCTGGCCGTGGAAGAACAGTTCTATCTGGTCTTTCCGCTATTTATGATGGCGACGATTGCATGGCTGAAACGTCGTCGCTTATTGGTGCTGGGCATTATCGGTATAATAAGTTTGCTGTATTGTGAATGGGCATGGCGCAATGCCGCCGAAGCCAACTTCTTTTTGATTCCATCACGCGCCTGGGAGCTATTAGCGGGCGTATTTTGTGCGCTTTACTTGCAACACCACTCCTTGAAGCAGCTTGTCATCCGGCAGGTCGGTGGTCTGCTGGGCTTGGGGCTATTGCTGTATTCGATTTTTGTGTTTGATAAAAATATCCCGTTTCCAAGTCTCTATACCTTGCTGCCAGTGCTGGGAACGGCACTGATTATTCTGTGTGTGGATAGTGAAACGATGGTCGGGAAGTTGTTTTCCTTGCCCGCCCTGGTTGGTATCGGGCTGATTTCTTATAGTGCTTATCTGTGGCATCAGCCATTGTTTGTGTTTGCGCGGATGAGCAGCATGGATGTGCTATCGGTCTACTTGTTGTTAGGGCTGAGTGCGTTGAGTTTTGTATTAGCCTTTGTCAGTTGGCGCTGGGTAGAACAGCCGTTTAGAAACCGGAGCTGGCTGAGCCAAAAGCAAGTGCTGTGGATGGCTGGGGGATGCAGTGTGGTGCTGGTTAGTCTGGGAATGATTTTTGTGCTGAATGAAGGTTTTGCAGGGCGTTTTTAGGTGGTGAGCCTTTGGTCGTGGGGGAGTGTTGCTGGCGATGAGCCTGGGGCACACCGTTGCCTTGATGAAATATCTGTCATGGTTGAGAACCGACATGAAAACGCATAGTCGAATTTGATTCCATTAATCAGGGGTTAGGTAGTAATGAAAAACACAATCACATCACGTTATGGTTTGGGGTTAATCGCAATCAGCACTTTGTGCTCGGCACTTTTCACCAGTCATGTGCAGGCAGCAAGCGAAGATTTATTAGCGGCTGCGGATCCGAAGGTCAATAAGGCTTATGTCCGGGCACGGTTTGGCAAAGTTCAGAATAAGCCGTTTAATGCCAATGATCCTCGACCCAAGTTGTTGATTCTTGGGGATAGTCAGGCGCAGGATTTTGTGAATAGTGCGATGGAGCATGACTATCTGGATAAGTATCAGGTAAGAACCCGACATATTCCTGCACAGTGCCAGCTATTTTTGGGAGATGAAGCAGACTCCGGTGTAGCCGATAAAGACAAAGCGCTGTGTACAAAAGTTGAAAGCCTGACAACATCCAAGCGACAAATTCAACGTGCCGATGTCATTATTTTGGCATCCCTATGGCGCAGTTGGGCGGTAAAAAAGTTGCCACAAACGATTGAGAATCTGGAGCTGCGTGATAATCAAAAGCTCATTGTTTTAGGACGTAAGAGCTTTGGGCGGGTGTCGTTAAGGCATTACCTAAGGATGTCGGATGCGCAACGCAAGTCGGTGCGTAACCCCATTAAGCGCCAGTTTTTGAATGATAACCGTATCTTGAAGCAGGTCCTGCCGCCACAGGTTTTTGTGGATCAGTACACGCTGATCTGCGGAGCCGGCCAAAGTACCTGCCCAGTGTTTACGCCAGATGCGGAATTGATTTCCTTTGATGGTGGACATTTGACGAAAGCGGGCGCACGTTACGTGGGAGAGCGGATTTTTACAAGCCCGGCACTTTCCTCGTTGTAACTCGTTTATAGCCACTCGCCTCACCTCCTAAGTTATGCCAGAATGAGCGCGACAGCCTGTGGCAACCCTATAAAATGCAGGCATCGGGTCGGCGTTTGATGATCAAAGAGCGCGGCTATTTCAAATAATTGGTGAGGTCTTTTATGGATACTATCGGGCATCTGATCAACGGCGAACTTCGCTCAGACAACAATCGCACTCAGGATGTTTACAACCCATCTACGGGCGAGGTGCAGAGGCAAGTGGCTTTGGCGACAGCCAGTACCGTTGAGGAGGCGATTGCGGCGGCGGCGAAGGCGTTTCCAGCATGGCGGGATACGCCAGCGTCAAAACGTGCGCGTATCATGTTCAGATTCAAGCAGCTATTGGAAGAACATGCCAGCGAGATCAATGACTTGGTGGGGCAGGAACATGGCAAAATCAGCCATGATGCTGGAGGGGAGTTGCAGCGTGGGATCGAGAATGTCGAATTTGCCTGCTATGCGCCTGAGGCGCTGAAGGGCGAGCACAGTAAAAATGTTGGCCCGAATATCGACTCATGGAGCGAGTTCCAGCCGATTGGTGTTGTGGCTGGAATTACCCCGTTTAACTTCCCCGTGATGGTGCCGTTATGGATGTATCCGTCGGCAATTGTGTGCGGCAATACCTTTGTGCTGAAACCATCGGAGCGCGATCCCAGCTCTACCATGCTGGTGGCACAGTTGGCGCATGAGGCAGGGCTGCCCCCCGGTGTGTTAAATGTGGTGAATGGGGATAAAGAAGCCGTTGATACTTTGCTGAGTGATAAGCGGGTACAGGCGGTGAGCTTTGTTGGCTCTACCCCCATTGCGGAATATATTTACGCAACGGCGACCGCAAATGGTAAGCGTTGTCAGGCGCTTGGCGGTGCAAAAAACCATGCCATTATCATGCCCGATGCTGATATGGACAATGCGGTTAATCAGCTATTGGGTGCGGCCTTCGGTTCTTCCGGTGAGCGCTGTATGGCTTTGTCGGTCGCAGTCGCTGTTGGGGAGGAAGCAGCGGATACCTTGGTTGCCAGGTTGAGCGAAGCCATGAAGCCACTCAAAGTCGGTGCCTGGAATGATAGTAGTAATGACTTTGGCCCTGTGATTACGCAACAACATTTAAACACCGTGAATGGCCACATCAGCAGCGCGGAAGCGGATGGTGCAACGGTGGTGGTTGATGGTCGTAATGTTCAGGTGGCTGGGCATGAAAACGGCTTTTTCGTTGGTGCGACATTGATTGATCATGTCACACCAGACATGAGCTCGTACCAAGCGGAAATTTTCGGCCCGGTTTTGCAGGTTATACGGGTGGCAAGTATGCAAGAAGCGATGGACTTGATTGATGCCCATGAGTATGGCAATGGCACTTGCATATTTACCCGCGATGGCGAGGCGGCACGTTATTTCACCGATAACATTCAAGTCGGCATGGTTGGGGTCAATGTGCCGTTACCCGTGCCGGTGTCGTACCATAGCTTTGGTGGCTGGAAGCGCTCTTTATTTGGGGATTTGTCGGCTTACGGGCCGGATAGCATTCGTTTCTACACGCGCCGTAAAACAATTACACAGCGTTGGCCGTCAGCCGGAGTTCGGGAAGGAGTGTCATTCTCGTTTCCAAGTTAGAGCGATGGTGTTTGGCAATTTGCCACAATTTTTTGAAAATGCTTGGTTCCCTACGTCTGTAATGTGCGGGAGTCTTGGACTTAGGCTATGAAAACTGCACCAACATTTGATCAACTACGCGCAACGGCTGAGAAAATCCATATTCACGGTCATCGTGGCGCACGCGGTATTTTGCCGGAGAATACACTGGAAGGTTTTCGTTTCACTTTCGATATAGGCGTTCGGGTGATCGAACTGGATGTGTTGATGTCAGCCGATGGTGTTCCGGTGATTACGCATAATCCGGTGTTACTGGCCGATGCAACGCGTGATTCACAAGGCCACTGGCTGGACAATAGCACGACACCAATCAACTCACTCAGTGTTGCGGAGCTGCAAGCCTTAGATGTTGGTGGCTTGAGGTCAGGCAGTAGCTATGCAAAGCGTTTTCCTGATCAGGCATTTGTGAATGGGCTACGCATTCCCACGCTGGAGGCGGTGTGTCAGTTGATTCAACAGCCTGAATATCAGGACGTTTGGTTGAATCTTGAAATTAAATCCGCACCAATTTTTCCTGGGCTGACCCCCGAGCCTGCTGCTTATATGACCCGCGTATTGGAAGTCATCCGCCAGTATCAGTTGCAAAACCGCATTATTTTGCAATCTTTTGATTGGCGAATTGTGCATGAAAGCAAACGGCAGGAGCCGGATATACCACGTTCCTATTTAAGCTACGCTTCTACTGAAGGTCATCCGCTGGAAGTGAATATCGGTGACGGTTCGCCGTGGATGGATGGTTTGTCGCTGGCTGATTATGACAATAGTTTACCTCAACTCGTTGCCGCAGCCGATGGTCAAGTATGGGCACCAAATCATCGGGATCTTACCGAGCAGGCTATGCGCGAGGCGCGTGAGTGTGGCTTGATGGTGAATGTTTGGACAGTGAATGAAATCGCGGATATTGACCGCATGGTAGCGCTGGGTGTGGATGGGATTATTACGGATTATCCAGGTAGGGTGCAGCGGCGGCTGTTGGATCATGGCTTTGCAGTTTCTTGAAAGTCGAGGAGGGGGTGCAGGTACGCCACCCTCCTCTAGCTTGGTTGTCCTATAATCAACCCTGCCGCCAAATCGTCTCAGCACCCTTATCTTCCAGCGTAATTCCAGCAAATAAATTGGTGGCGTTGGCATTATGTTCGAACCGGCTTAAAAATCGGGATATTATGGAATATTGCATGGTTACGGCGGCAGCCGATTGAGCTGCCTTTGTCACTGCTGGAAAAGAAAATAGCAGATCACCGGCAGGAATAAGTGCATTTTATAAACTTGCTTGGACAACGGATAAGGCAGTTACTGCAGGATAACTTACAAAAAGCCAGTTTTGTGGCGGAAATGCGGCTTTTTTTTGCCACCCGAAGTAGCCAGACGAACATAGTGCTTTCAGAATGTAGTGAATTTAGCTGCTGAATAAGAGCTGTTATGCGTAAAGGATTAATGCTAAATGGTAATACGTATCTTAATTATTCTGGGTATTTGTGTTCTTCTAACGCCCATAGTTGCTTGGTATGTTTACAAGCCTGTTCGTATATTTTGGCCAAGTATGGCCGGAGTCAAATGTGTACATAAAAATATCTGTATTGAAAACCCGAAACAGCTTGAAATAGCTCAGAATCTTTACTCCAATGCAAAAACACACGTTCAGTCTACCGTCACTGATTTCGTAAATGATCCGCATTTTATATTTTGTGCGAGTCAATCTTGTTTCGAGGGTTTTGGTTTAAGCAAAGCAAGTGCACAATCATTCGGTACCATTACTACCGTTGTTGGTCCAAAAGGCTGGAAGCACCATATTATTGCTCATGAGATGATTCATCACGTACAAAATGAACAGCTAGGTACCGCAAAGTTTGTTTCCTTACCCACTTGGTTTATTGAGGGTATGGCATATAGCCTTAGTCAAGATCCGAGAGCCTCCCTTCCTGAACCATGGGAGTCCCATAGAAGGACATTTAGCAAGTGGTATAAAACTATCGAATCTAGCAAACTATGGGAAGAAGCAAGAAAATTGTAGAAAGACATAATTGGGTAGCCGAGGATCTCTAACCTCAGCCCCACAACACCCTGCATACGGCTCCGCACAGGTTTTGAAGCTAAACCATGGCCGGTGGCAAGGCGCGTGAGTGTTGTTTGATGGTGAATGTTTGGACAGTAAATGAAATCGCGGATATTGACCGCATGGTGGCGCTGGGTGTGGATGGGATTATTACGGATTATCCGGGTAGGGTGCAGTGGCGGCGGCTGTTGGATCATGGGGTATCTTTTATGCTTTGATCTGTGTATCTATTAGATATACAATGGACTCATCAAATGAATCATGTGAGGTAGTGCGATGCAATCAACAAACACAAAGCTGCTGGAAGGTCGTACCGCGCCAATCAATTTAAGGGCACAACCGACACAACGGCAGATCATTGACAGAGCGGCGAGTTTAATGGGCAAGAATCGTTCTGATTTTATGTTGGAGGTTGCCTGCCGCGAAGCAATGAATGTTCTGCTCGATCAGCGCTTGTTTTTTCTTGATGGCGCCCAGTCTGCTGCGTTTGATGATGCGCTGAGTGCACCGATTGGAGCGGAACAGCAGGTGCGTATTCGTCAGTTACTCGACACAAAGTCACCATGGGAAAGCTAAGTCCGCCCAGACCCATTCACACCGAGGATGATGTGGGGCGGTTTTGCTGTGGTGAAGAGATATTGGATCACTGGTTAAAAAATCGGTCTTTAAAGAATGAAGCTAGCGGAGCCTCCCGAACGTTTGTCGTATGTGATGAATCGCGTGTGGTTGCTTATTATGCGTTGGCGACTGGGAGTGTGCTGCTTGCGGAAGCACCGGGTAAGGTGAAGCGCAATATGCCAGACCCGATTCCTGTCATCGTTTTGGGACGTTTAGCAATTGATGAACAGTGGCATGGAAAAGGGTTGGGTAGGGGATTGCTGAAAGATGTATTACTCAGGTCGTTTAATGTGGCGCAGGAAGTTGGTGTGCGTGCGTTGATGGTTCATGCGATGTCGGAAGGTGCCAAGCAATTCTATCTACACCACGGCTTTTCAGTTTCACCGATGGATGAAATGAAGTTGTTTATTCCGTTGTCAGCCAAAAATATACTTGGCCCGTCAGGTCATCGGGAAGCCTGAGACTCCGCAAATGACAGGTGGAGGGTGACAAAAACGTCACTCTCCCAAGTCTGATTTTTTAACAATCAACCCCGCCGCCAAATCGTCTCAGCACCCTTATCTTCCAGCGTAATTCCGGCAGCTTTCAGCGCATCTCGAATAGCATCGGCTTTTGCCCAGTCTTTATTGGCTTTTGCCTGAATGCGTTCCTGAATCTTTGCTTCAATATCGGCTACGTCCAAGCCATCATCACTTGAGTTCCGTTGTAACCATTCATCTGGGTTCAGCTGAAGTAAACCCAGTATTGCCGCCAGTTTCTTTAACAAAGCACCTAGCGGTGCGGCAGCATCTGCACTGTCTGTTTGCCTGGTTTTGTTTAGGTCACGTGCTAAATCAAATAAGGTTGCCAGTGCCTCGGCTGTATTGAAATCATCATCCATCGCCGCGTAAAACTTATCTTCATAAGCCGTATCCGCTGTGGCCTCTGCTGGGGGCAGGCCGCGAAGGGCATTGTACAAGCGATCCAGGCCTGCAATGGCGCCATCCAATGACTCGCTGCTGTAGTTCAGTGGGCTGCGGTAGTTGCTGGATAACAGGAAGTAGCGCATGGCTTCTGGCGGGTAATTTTCCAATACATCCCGAATGGTGAAGAAGTTACCCAGTGACTTTGACATTTTCTCGTCATTAATGCGTACAAAGCCGTTGTGCATCCAGTAATTTGCAAAACGTTCACCCGTGCAGGCTTCGCTTTGTGCAATCTCATTTTCGTGATGTGGGAATTGCAAATCATGCCCACCGCCGTGGATGTCAAAGTGGTTGCCTAAAATTTTGGTAGACATGGCAGAGCATTCAATATGCCAGCCGGGGCGGCCATCTCCCCAAGGGGACTCCCAGAACGGCTCATTTGGTTTCGCCATTTTCCACAGTACAAAATCCAGTGGGTCATTTTTTGACTCCTCTACGGCGATACGCTCACCTGCCCGTAAATCATCCACTTTACGGCTAGAGAGTTTGCCGTACTCAGGAAAGCTGGAAACGTCGTAATATACATCGCCGTTACTGCCTTGATAGGCATGGCCTTTTTCGACCAAGGTACGAATCATGGCGATGATTTCAGGGATGTTTTCCGTGGCCTTCGGCTCGTATGTTGGTGGCAGCACATTCAACGCTCTCTCATCCTCATGCATGGCATCAATAAAGCGTTCGGTCAATGCCAAAAACTCCTCACCTTTTTCATTGGCACGGGCAATGATTTTATCGTCAATATCGGTGATGTTTCTTACATAGGTCACGTCGTAACCACGTGCCACCAAATAGCGATAAATGACGTCAAATGCCACAAGCACCCGTGCATGACCCAAGTGACAATAATCGTAAACGGTCATTCCACAGACGTAGATTTTTATTTTACCTTCAGTCAATGGTTTGAAGGTTTCTTTCTTATTAGTCAGACTGTTATAGATTTTTAGCATAGTATTTTGACAGGTCATTTTGGGTTACAAAGGGTAATGTCCGCATGGTAGCAGAGCCGCTATGAATCCGCTATGATGCGCGCTTTAATCTCAAAAAATAATTAAGGGGCAAAACGTGAAGCGCTTATTAGTAGGAATGCTGACCTTTTTTTTCTTGTTGAGTGGTTGTAATGCGAGCAATGAAACGCCCGCATCAAAGCCTGCTGAACAAACGACGCAAACACAAACATCTGGAGTAGAAAAGTCGATGATTAATGTCAAAATGGAAACCAGTAAAGGGACCATCATGATGGAGCTGGATGCTGAAAAAGCACCGCTGACTGTTGCTAATATCGAAGCCTATATCAAAGATGGTTTCTACGATGGGTTGATCTTTCACCGTGTTATCCCGAACTTCATGATTCAAGGGGGTGGCATGAAGGCTGATATGAGCGAAAAATCTGATAAACGTCCACCGATAAAGAATGAAGCAAACAACGGCCTGAAAAACGATCGAGGTACGTTGGCGATGGCGCGTACGAATGATCCACACTCTGCATCATCACAGTTCTTTATCAACCTGAAAGATAACGACTTTTTGAACTTTACCAGCGAATCACCTGCGGGCTGGGGCTATGCTGTATTCGGTAAAGTGACGGAAGGTATGGACGTGGTTGACGAGATCGCCAAAGTGAAGACAGGGAATCACGGTTATCATGGCGACGTACCACTGGAGCCGGTTGTGATCAAAAGCGTAACCATTGTCGAATAATATAAGCGCGGATAGTTATGTCACAGCGTGTCTGGTTTATTTCTGATTTGCATCTTGATGTCAAACGCCCGCACATTATTCAGGCATTTGTACAGTTTCTGGAAGACACAAAGCAGCAAGCCGATGCGCTGTATATCTTGGGCGATCTGTTTGAATACTGGATTGGTGATGACATTGTGGATTCGCCAGCCGGTCAGCTTGTAAAGCCGTTGTTAGCTGCACTGAAACAAGTATCTGACAGCGGCATTGAGCTTTATTTCACGCATGGCAATCGGGACTTTCTAGTCGGCGAGCGTTTCTCAGAAATGACCGGTTGCATCCTGTTGCCAGAGAAACACACTATTGACTTAAATGGCACACCAACGCTACTGATGCACGGTGATACGTTGTGTACCGACGATGTGGAGTATCTGAAGTTACGCGAGCTATTTTACGATGTCGAACGCCGCCAGCAGTTTCTGTCCCTGAGCTTTGAGGAGCGGGTGGCCGAGGCAAATCGCCTTCGTGAAATGTCGCGGCAAAAAATGCAGTATAAAACGCAAGACATTATGGACGTGAACCAACAGGCTGTTGAACAAGCCATGACGGAAGCGGGGGTTACACAATTAATCCATGGCCATACTCACCGTCGGGCCATCCATGAGTTTGAACTCAACGGCCAACGTGCCAAGCGCATTGTCTTAGGCGACTGGTACGAACAAGTGAGTAGTTTGAAGGTTTCTGAGGGGCGGTTGGTGCTGGGGTAGTGGCTGACTCTTTGATTAGAGTGCCTTTTGACCGTACAAGATAATTTTTAAAGTGTTGCTTTTTGTGTCAGAATTATCCGATATATCACTAATTTTCGGATTAAACATTGGATTACCTTACTGACCTAAAAGCAATACTCCACTCAAAACGCGCCAATATCTACTACCTTGAAAAATGCCGTGTCATGCAAAAAGACGGGCGTGTGTTGTTTCTTACCGAGGACAGGGTGGAGAGACAGTATTGGAACATTCCGATTGCCAACACCACTTGCATTTTACTGGGAACAGGCACATCTATAACGCAGGCAGCAGTGAGGATGTTGGCATCTGCTGGTGTATTAATTGGTTTTAGTGGGAGTGGCGGTACGCCATTACTTGCAGCCAATGAAGTCGAATGGCTATCCCCACAAAGTGAATATCGTCCCACTGGATACCTTCAGGGGTGGGTGAAGTTCTGGTTCGATGATGCCAAACGTTTTGCTGCGGCACAAAAAGTGCAACAGTTTCGCATTGAATACTTACGGCGGGTCTGGTCGAAAGATCGTGATCTAAAAGATGCAGGTTTTGACGTTGAAGACTCTGGCATTTCTAAAGCACTCGACCAATTCTCAACTAAGATTGCCGATAGCAATAACGTGCAAAATTTGTTGTTGATTGAAGCACAGTTCACTAAAAATCTTTATAAAATTGCAGCAAACTGTACCAAACAAACCGACTTTGTCCGTCAACACGACAGCGTGGATGATGCGAATACCTTTCTGAATCACGGTAATTATCTGGCCTATGGGCTGTCCGCGACAACACTGTGGGTGTTGGGCATTCCACATGGTTTTGCGGTGCTTCACGGCAAAACACGACGCGGGGCATTGGTGTTTGATGTAGCGGACTTGGTTAAAGATACGTTGATCTTACCGTGGGCATTTATCTGCGCTAAAGAAGGTGCGACTGAGCAAGAATTTCGTCAGCAGTGCTTACAGAATTTCACACAACATAAGACTTTGGACTTTATGTTTGAGTGTGTGAAGGAGATTAGCCAAGGTGACTTTTTACCATGATGGTTACCTTTGTTTCTGAGTGTGAAAAGAAAGCGTTGCCCAAAACACGTCGAGTACTGGACGCCTTCGCTAATCGCATCGGTTCACGAACGTGGCAGACAGTTATCACCGAGGAAGGCTTGGCTGCTGTTAGAAAGCTACTACGAAGGACTGCAAGTAAGAATACAGCGGTAAGTTGTCATTGGATACGCTCGCGCAGCCGGAGTGAGCTAATCTGGATCGTTGGTAATAGAGGAAAGTTTGATTTGCAGGGAAAAGTCCCTGTAAATAGTACCAAGCAAACAGTATTCAGTAGTCATTGGGAGAACGATTGGCATTACTTGCCACTGATTAAAGCGTTAGCCGCAATGGCTGCACTCTTTCACGACTGGGGGAAAGCGTCTGAATTTTTTCAGGAAAAACTGGCAAAGAATAAAATCATTGGTGATCCGTTACGACATGAGTGGATTTCTCTGTTATTTCTGAATGTTTACATTAACGAGGGGGGGAAGGAATCTTCTGATGAAGACTGGTTAGTGCGGCTTGCAAAGGGTGATATCGGTTCCGAAACACTTAGGTCAATGGGTTACTATAAAAAACAAGCGGAGATATTGAAGAAAAAGCCACTTGCCCAATTACCCAATGCTGCCACGATGGTTGCTTGGTTGATCGTATCTCACCATCGTTTGCCTTTATTAAACGATGCTCAAAAGCGCTCGGAAAGGAGCTTTAGAGATAAGTCACTTCCTTTGTTGGACATACAAAAGCTATTCAAAGTCATCACGCAAAAATGGGGCTATGAAAACCATTTTGATGATACTGAGTTTGTTGAAGGGCTATCCCAGTGCTTTAGCTATAAAAATGGGTTGCCTTGTGATTCAAAGGCGTGGCTTGTTTACGCGCAAAAAACAGCTTCTAAACTATTAGATTGTCTGCCGCTATTGGAAGCAGCCCTCGAAAATGGCAGTTGGCGGCTCATCTTAAATCAAGCACGTTTAGTCTTGATGTTGGGTGATCATTATTATTCGTCATTGCCTGCATCAAGCCAATGGAAAAGCGATCTGAAACTGTATGCGAATACGGATCGTGACGTGGCTGGAAAAATAAAACCTTTCAAACAACGACTTGATGAACACTTGGTGGGGGTTGCCAAACAAGCTGTAAAAACAGCGCAATTACTTCCCGCCTTTGAAGGCAAGAAAGCAGAGTTACAGCGAGCCTATGATGTTGCTACGCTGAAAAAGAAAAGCCCCAATAAATTCCGCTGGCAAGATACCGCTGTCAGTAAAATAGCGGCATGGCGTTGCAATCAGGAGAAGCTAGATGTGGATCATTTTGGTTTCTTTGCGGTAAATATGGCAAGTACCGGCAAGGGTAAGACTTTCGCTAATGCAAAGATAATGCGAGCCTTATCCCCACAGATGGATAGCCTGCGTTTTATTCTGGCATTAGGCTTGAGAACACTTACCTTACAAACGGGTGACGAGTACCGTGAGCGCATTGGTTTAGGTAATGATGAATTGGCTGTCCTGATAGGCTCTCGGGCAGTATTAAGCTTGCATAATAAAGATAGCAGAGAGGCAGGAGAAGCTGTTATCAATGACTATGGCTCAGAATCCTTAGAGGCTCTTTTGGATAATGAAATACACTTTGAATCGACCATCCCTCAAAGTGATTTTAAGACGGTCATAAGTTCTAAAAAAGAACAAAAATTTTTATATGCGCCGGTACTGAGCTGTACGGTTGATCATATGATGGCTGCAACAGAAACGAAACGAGGTGGGCGTTATATCTTGCCAACACTACGGTTGATGTCTTCTGATTTGGTGATTGATGAAGTGGATGATTTTGATGGGAAAGACCTGATAGCTATCGGTCGCCTCATTCACTTAGCGGGTATGTTGGGCCGGAAAGTTATGATTTCCTCAGCAACAATTCCTCCTGACTTAGCAGAAGGTTACTACAATGCCTACCAAGCCGGATGGTCGATATTTGCAACCACAAGAAATATCCATTCAGCGATGGGGTGTGCGTGGGTTGATGAATTTGGAACTCAGGTCGTCACGATTGAGGAAAACGGGGAAGGTAATGGAAGGACGGATTATCAATCAGCCCATGAAAAGTTTGTTAAGAAGCGCGTTAAAAAACTGAGTGTTGAAAAAGTAAAACGAAAAGCAACTATCATACCGTGCTCACAAGTGGGGGGCGAAAGTGAGACAGAGCAACATGCCTACGAGGCGATACAAAGTGCCATATTACAAAAGCACTCACAGCACTGTGTATTAGACGAGCGAACAAACAAGCAGGTTAGTTTTGGCGTGGTAAGGGTCGCAAATGTCAAACCATGTATTGATCTTACCCGATATTTACTTGCGGGCCAGTGGCCGGATGATACCGAAGTGCGGGTGATGGCGTACCACAGCCAGCAAATACTGTTGATGAGAAGTGCTCAGGAGAAGCACTTAGACTCTGTGCTGAAGCGGAATAAAGATGATCCGCAGGCCATTTTCCAAAAGCCAGTGATTAAAGAACATTTGGATACGACTGAAGCCCCCAATGTTATTTTTATTTTGGTTGCCACGCCAGTTGAGGAAGTGGGGCGGGATCATGATTTTGACTGGGCGGTGGTAGAGCCGTCCTCTTATCGCTCCTTGGTTCAGTTAGCCGGTCGGGTGCTACGTCATAGAGAATTAGCGGCTGATATTGAAACAGACAACCTTGTGTTAATGCAATACAACTTTAGAGGCTTGAAAGGTGATGAAAAGCCTGCTTTTTGTTACCCAGGCTATGAGTCATCTGAGAACCAGCTAGATTCACATGACCTGACGCAGTTGATTAACGTGGAAGCTTTAAAAGAAAAATTAGATGCTCGGCCAAGAATCATGAGGGATAAACAGCTCAATCCTCGTGGAAGCCTTGCCGATCTGGAGCATCATGTTATTCATCAATTGCTAACGGCTTATCAAAAGCTTGGTCCCGAGGCCTTAGAAGGGTGGTTGCGGGGCTGTTGGTGGCTGACAGGATTGCCACAGCATTTCACCCCATTTCGGGCAGGTGGCCGTCAGCTCGTGTTGTATCAAATCCCCAAAGAGAGTGGTTGGGTTTTTGTAGAAAAGAGTCCACGCTTTGGTGAGCCGCCGATACCCAGAGAAAAGGAATATCGCATTGTAAGAGAAGAGCTTACCCCGCATGAAACCAACCGATTATGGCTTGAGCGTGATTATGCAAGTCTGCTGAAAAATGTTACAACCCGTAATGTGGAGAAAGCTGCCTTAATTTATGGTGAGATTAGTATTCCTATTTATGGAGACTCAGTGGGTGATTCTGGTTATACCTATTGCAGTCAACTTGGAATGTGCAAAGTCTATCGGAGTAACAGTTAAATGGTTAAGAGTTTCAAGGAGTCTCAATGTTAGATCCTGCAATTCAGCAATTTCTTGATGAAAGAAAAGAGGGCTGGCTGAAAAAGAAAATTAAAAGCAATACCTCTGATGAGGAGAAAGCTGGTTTTGAGCAAGATGCCAATACCATGTTTGCATTAAGTAGCTGGCTTCCTGATGCGGCAAAACGTGCCAAGCAACTTTCTCTAGTTAGTCACCCCGGCAAGTTTAGTCATCCAAGCGCCAAGGTTAGCCCCATTATTGCATCGGCAGAGAGAAAACCGGATGGTTATCTGCGCACTGGTAATGTCAATGCTGGCTTGGATGTGTTTGGTAATGCGGCGGCAATGGATGTTTACAAGTTTCTAAGTCTTGTGATGCAAGACGGGCAAACAATATTGGCGCACCTTGAAGCAGAAACACCGTATATAACAGAGCAGTTTGATTTTCCCGACACCAGTTATAAAGAAGTATCTAACGGCCTGTTGGCTATAAAACGAAGTGATGACACTGCCGTAAAAACAAGCGGTAAGGTTAAACAGGTATATTTTCCGGTGGAGGGTGATTATCACCTGCTATCGCTACTCACCCCCTCAAATCTTATGTATAAGCTCAAAGAACGTATTAACGTGATGCGCTTTTCTGAGGAGGCTAAAGAGGCCAGAGAGGCACGTAAAAAACACCAACACAGTGAGTTAAAACTCTTTGATATTTATGACTTGAGCGTGATTGGTTTTGGTGGCACCAAACCACAAAATATTAGCGTTCTGAATAGCCAAAATGGCGGTACTGCTTACTTACTTTCTTCATTACCACCTGTGTTAGAGAAACGTAAAATACGCCGCCCCAAAGCAAGCTTCTTCAAAGAGATTTTATGGGCAAAGCGGTATACCGATGAGTTTCAATCTCTGCATCGATTGCTCGTAAGCGACGATAAGAATGTTTATATGCGCAACAAGCGGGATGCCATTGTTCGCAGCATTGTTTATCAAATTGTGGATCAGGTCTGGGTACTTCGTCGCTTAGAGGCCGGATGGTCAAATGCAGGTAGTCACCAAGCATTACCAATGGCACAAAAGGTTTTGCTGGATCAACAATACAGTGAATCGCGGCAGGATGATGAACGCTATTTTGATGAAATCAGCACTGATTTGGCTATCTGGCTTTCACAATCCTACAAAGAGGTCGTTGGTAAAAATAAGGAAGTTGGTCTTGGAGACAACCAGTTGTCATATTTTAGATCCATTGTGGAGCAGTTCGAGGAAGCGTTGTTATGAATAGAGACTTCTTATTGATTCCTAACATTCGTATCCATAACGCCAATGCGCTATCCAGCCCATACACCATTGGTTTTCCGGCAATGACCGCGTGGATGGGTGCGGTACATGCTCTGCAACGCCATTTGTGCGATCAGGACTTTGATGACATCGTATTTAATGGTGTGGGTGTTGTTTGTCACGATTACGATTTACAAACCTACAAGGGGGAACAGGATTATGTTCACTCCATTGTAGGTACAGGAAATCCTCTCGATAAGTCCGGTAATCGTCCGTCATTTATTGAGGAAGCACGGATTCACCTGACGGTTTCTTTATTGATCGAAATAGAGGATTTGGGTTTTATTGATTTTGATGAATTGACTGATGTGGTGAATGACTGTTTGCAAGGAAGAGTGAAGCTTGCCGGAGGGGATGTGTTAATGCCGGATAAGTCATCGCGCATAGAAATTATCAATATTGAAAGTAATGAAGAAGAGCGCCGGTTGCTGCGCCGGCTAATGCCCGGACATTGCCTGCTGGAGCGCCGGGACTTAATGGAAGCGGCGATGCAAGATGGTCAGGATGGGATTGATGCATTACTTGACTACCTCAAAGTAACACATCAAAGCGAGCTGGATGAAAATGGCAAGACTATCTGGAAGAGTAGCCGAAAGTCAAAGGGTTGGATTGTGCCCATTGCAACAGGTTTCCAAGGAATTTCTGATCTGGGCTTGGCCGAACAGCAAAGGGATCCAGCAACACCTCATCGGTTTGCAGAAAGCCTTGTCACCTTGGGAGAGTTTGTTATGCCTTACCGGCTGAATGATATTGACCAAATCTTATGGCATTATCATGTTGATGCTGAAAATAATTTATACACTTGTCGTCAACAAAAACCGACACACTAATTTTTTAAAGGAAATATTTCATGGCTACTAAGAAAGAAAACATTGCATCAGTACTTGCGTTCGAAAAAAAGTTGGTTCCTTCAGATGGCTTTATGTATGGAACGACTTGGGAAAACAGAAATGATTACGACATGATTGCGGCTTTAACACTGAAAGAAAAGTCAGTAAGAGGTACGATTTCAAACCGCCTAAAAGCCGCTATAAAAAATGATCCACTCAAGCTAAATGCTGAGGTTGAAAAGCCTAATCTACAACGAGTTGATAGCTGCGCGCTAACTCCGGATCAGGATACTTTGAAATTGAGTTTTACGCTTAAAGTATTGAGTGGTGTTGAGCAACCTTCGGCTTGCAATAGTGAGGCTTTCCTCAAAAGTTATGCAAGTGCAGCCAAGAGTTATATTGAGACCGAGGGTTTTCGTGAATTAGCGCGTCGTTATGCAAGCAATATTGCTAATGGTCGGTTTTTGTGGAGAAACCGTGTTGGCTCCGAAAAACTGGAGGTGAGGGTTAGGGCATTAGACAGTGACGACGAGGCTTGGGTGTTTGACTCGACTCAGTTTAGTACACGAAACTTCGATAAAACCTCTCCAGAGCTTGAAGCTTTGGCTACTAAGATTGCGGATGCCTTGTCTGGGCGCACGAAATTTTTGTTACTGGAGGTAAATGCGTTTGCTCAAGTCGGAAAGGCTCAGGATGTTTACCCTAGTGAGGAGTTAGTGCTTGATAAGGGAAACTCAAAAGGTGGGAAGAGTAAGGTTTTGTATCATGTGAACGATATTGCTGCAATGCACTCACAAAAAATTGGTAATGCATTACGCACGATTGATACTTGGTATCCTAGTTTTGAGGACATTGGTGTTGGCCCAATTGCACTTGAGCCATACGGGGCTGTCACAAATCTGGGTAAAGCTTACAGAAACCCGAAGGATAAAGCCGATTTCTTTACGTTATTTGATAAGTTCGCACAGGGGGAGACGTTGGAAAATAAGGAAGATGAGCATTATGTCATGGGAGTTGTAGTTCGCGGTGGCGTATTTGGTGAAAGCGGCAAGGAGTGATCACATGAAATATTATGTGGAGCTTACTTTATTGCCCGACCCTGAAATGACCACTTATTACTTGTGGGAGCGTGTTTATCAGCAGGTTCATCTGGCCTTTGTTGAAAATAAAGAAGCGAACAACAGGGTTAAAATGGGTGTTGCATTCCCGGATTATCACCTAGAAAAGCCTAGTCTTGGGAGGAGGCTTAGAGTTTTTGCTGAAACTCATGAACAATTGAGCCGGCTGGACTTGTCTCAATGGTTGAAGCGTCTTGCTGACTATGTTCACTGCAAAGCGATTAAGGAGGTACCATCCGGAGTGGAGGGTTACGGATGTTATAAGCGGATTTATGAAAAGGGTACAAACGAAAACCTTGCCAGACGCAGGGCCAAAAAACTTTCAATAAGCTATGAGGCCGCATTGAACTATTTTGAAAATGATAAAGAACGTAAACGAAGCAGTAAAAGAGTGGTCAACTTACCTTTTATTACCATGAAAAGCCTTAGCTCTGGCGAAAAGTACCCACTGTTTATCGGATTTGTGAAAACTGATGGTTTGATTGATGGTGGGGGCTTCAATACATATGGACTCTCTGCAAATAGTTCTGTACCTTTGTTTTGAGGTTTAATTTCTGATAAAGAAAAGTTCCTTAAAAAATCAATAAGTTACGATATTGCCTATTTTTATTGGTGAAAAAATAAAAAAGGCAATATCCGTTTGATTTTTATTGAGTTACATTATGAGTATAATCAGTTCACTGCCGCACAGGCAGCTTAGAAAGACACCACACCGACACCACACCACCGCAACAGGTTCACTGCCGCACAGGCAGCTTAGAAAGCACACCTAAGCCCGCACCCGCGGGCTTTTTCGTTCACTGCCGCACAGGCAGCTTAGAAACACATGACTCCAGATACAGGTTCAGACATTAAAGTTCACTGCCGCACAGGCAGCTTAGAAATTTGCAGAACATGACGCAAATAGTGTGTATCAGTTCACTGCCGCACAGGCAGCTTAGAAAAATATAAATGTAAGGCAAATTTGCAGTCTGACGTTCACTGCCGCACAGGCAGCTTAGAAACATTGTATTTTGAATACTCATTTGAATATCTTGTTCACTGCCGCACAGGCAGCTTAGAAAATTGGATGAGCCTGTAGCAGGCTTTGTTGTTGGTTCACTGCCGCACAGGCAGCTTAGAAAGTCATGCGCCCGACTCCCTGCGTGTCGTGCGGGTTCACTGCCGCACAGGCAGCTTAGAAAATTGCCTGAACAGGAAGAAAATGTTCTAATACGTTCACTGCCGCACAGGCAGCTTAGAAAATGCGCGCCATTGCTTCCATACTGGCCTTTTGCGTTCACTGCCGCACAGGCAGCTTAGAAACATACAAAAAACCTATGAACAGAATTTTGGTAAGTTCACTGCCGCACAGGCAGCTTAGAAATTTCAGGATGTCACTCATGGCTACGGTTTCACGTTCACTGCCGCACAGGCAGCTTAGAAATACCGACGCTTGCCTCGCTGCTGCATGTTTTGGTTCACTGCCGCACAGGCAGCTTAGAAATATCTGCGAAACAATGCCAGTTTAAGAAAGACGTTCACTGCCGCACAGGCAGCTTAGAAAATCATCACAGGGAATTGTATCTGTCATATTGAGTTCACTGCCGCACAGGCAGCTTAGAAAACATACCCGGTACCATGCACACTGTCACTTTGGTTCACTGCCGCACAGGCAGCTTAGAAAATGCTGTTATCAGGCTGACATTCAATCGTCACGTTCACTGCCGCACAGGCAGCTTAGAAACATCAACGCTTGCATAACTGCTGCATGTTTTGGTTCACTGCCGCACAGGCAGCTTAGAAATCACCGCTATGGACAGCGTTACGCAGCATTATGTTCACTGCCGCACAGGCAGCTTAGAAAAACAGTGCGTTAATCAACTCGCCGTATGTTCCGTTCACTGCCGCACAGGCAGCTTAGAAACACTTATATTATAGGAATTGATAATGGCAGCTGTTCACTGCCGCACAGGCAGCTTAGAAATTCACAGTATATTTACCCAAATCGCATGTATCGTTCACTGCCGCACAGGCAGCTTAGAAATGGCCTAAAATTCATTCTGCTTAATCCTTGCCGTTCACTGCCGCACAGGCAGCTTAGAAAACTGGAAAGATTTTCGCAATCAGGTTGTGATTGTTCACTGCCGCACAGGCAGCTTAGAAACAAATGCGCTAAGGGATGATGATGTCGTTATTGTTCACTGCCGCACAGGCAGCTTAGAAAAGCAAATTGGTGGCGCGCCTGTGGGCGTATGGGTTCACTGCCGCACAGGCAGCTTAGAAAAAACACCACCGCATTGTGTGCGAATTTCCGAAGTTCACTGCCGCACAGGCAGCTTAGAAACGACTCCCGAAGCGTCGTGCGGGTCGCATTGCGTTCACTGCCGCACAGGCAGCTTAGAAATTTAGGGGATATAACCAATCTTTCACCATCGAGTTCACTGCCGCACAGGCAGCTTAGAAAGACTCAAATTCACGCTACGCCCTCACTCATGGGTTCACTGCCGCACAGGCAGCTTAGAAATACAGGGTAAAAGGATATGATCTGGTGATTTGGTTCACTGCCGCACAGGCAGCTTAGAAATGGATCGGGCTGACATGCCTTGCTGATGCGCCGTTCACTGCCGCACAGGCAGCTTAGAAAAAGACGTAGTGGGGTTTAAGGTCCCAAGCAATGTTCACTGCCGCACAGGCAGCTTAGAAACTAAGCCCGCCCCGCGCGGGCTTTCTCACATCGTTCACTGCCGCACAGGCAGCTTAGAAAGCCAAGTGTGATACTGGTGTGGTTCGGCTTGAGTTCACTGCCGCACAGGCAGCTTAGAAACACAGAAACTCTGAGCGAAATTCTGAGAATCTGTTCACTGCCGCACAGGCAGCTTAGAAAGAGGGCAGGACACAGGCAGAGCCGAGGGCAGGGTTCACTGCCGCACAGGCAGCTTAGAAATATAACCTGCTACAACCTACCAGCAGCCAACGGTTCACTGCCGCACAGGCAGCTTAGAAAAACAGCTAAAAACGTCAGTTAATAACACTCTGGTTCACTGCCGCACAGGCAGCTTAGAAATACACAATACTCAGACTGTAATGCTTTGACTGGTTCACTGCCGCACAGGCAGCTTAGAAAACAGAAATACAACGGTGAGTCAATTTTATCATGTTCACTGCCGCACAGGCAGCTTAGAAATAGTGAGTGTAGTTTGCTAGACCTACTCATAAGTTCACTGCCGCACAGGCAGCTTAGAAATTGATTATATGTATTAACTAAGTAAGAGGAAGGTTCACTGCCGCACAGGCAGCTTAGAAAATAGTATGTATAGACAAGGTGTGACCTTGATTGTTCACTGCCGCACAGGCAGCTTAGAAATAGGCAAGACTAACCCACTTATAATATAGGAAGTTCACTGCCGCACAGGCAGCTTAGAAAAGGGTTAGCGTTATGAGTAGGTCTAGCAAACTGTTCACTGCCGCACAGGCAGCTTAGAAAGCTTGGCCTGACATCGCTACATCAGCCAGCGTGTTCACTGCCGCACAGGCAGCTTAGAAAAGGTCATCAGGATGCTCAACGACCTGATTACCGTTCACTGCCGCACAGGCAGCTTAGAAACTTCCCTCCAAACGACATTTTTTGGAGGTAATGTTCACTGCCGCACAGGCAGCTTAGAAACGGCAGTGATGGTGTTAATAATCTCTTCCATTGTTCACTGCCGCACAGGCAGCTTAGAAATGAAAAGGCGCATGGGAATCCATCAATGCTTGCGTTCACTGCCGCACAGGCAGCTTAGAAAAGATACCCGGCACGCTACCCGGCACGCTACCCGTTCACTGCCGCACAGGCAGCTTAGAAAATACTCGCCAGACGTTACCAACCAGCCTATACGTTCACTGCCGCACAGGCAGCTTAGAAAACTAATATACAAGTATATAAGCATCTTCTTATGTTCACTGCCGCACAGGCAGCTTAGAAATTTAGACAGTGCATCTAGCGTTAACAGCAAGTGTTCACTGCCGCACAGGCAGCTTAGAAAGCTGCGTTTGTTGCGTCGATGTGTGTAGACTAGTTCACTGCCGCACAGGCAGCTTAGAAATATCGACGCTTGCCTACCAGCTGCGTTTGTTGGTTCACTGCCGCACAGGCAGCTTAGAAAGTTTTGACATGCGGTCAGCTCAGACACCACCCGTTCACTGCCGCACAGGCAGCTTAGAAACACGCCCACGCGCACGCACGCGCCCACACGCCGTTCACTGCCGCACAGGCAGCTTAGAAAAGTGGCGGTGTGGTAAGCCTGACTGTGGTCGGGTTCACTGCCGCACAGGCAGCTTAGAAAATAACAACCAGCATCATAGAGTGAGTGTGTGTGTTCACTGCCGCACAGGCAGCTTAGAAAAGCACATACCCACAAACGTATGCCCACACTACGTTCACTGCCGCACAGGCAGCTTAGAAAAGCCAATACCAGCTAATAAACAGTTAAATATCGTTCACTGCCGCACAGGCAGCTTAGAAAATGCTATCAGATTGCCGTGCAATGTCACAGCTGGTTCACTGCCGCACAGGCAGCTTAGAAAGTTCGGTAATGGTGGTTCAGGCTCATAAAATCGTTCACTGCCGCACAGGCAGCTTAGAAAAGTTTGCACAGTAAGACCGCCGAAATGTTTGAGTTCACTGCCGCACAGGCAGCTTAGAAAATCAACAACAAGGAGGCCCATCATGGCTAACTGTTCACTGCCGCACAGGCAGCTTAGAAAGGACAAGCATCGGCACATGAATAACACCGCCCGTTCACTGCCGCACAGGCAGCTTAGAAATCAAGATTATGGTTATGCAGGCTAAAACAATCGTTCACTGCCGCACAGGCAGCTTAGAAAATCATAGATCCAGAACAAAATGAATAGCTTACGTTCACTGCCGCACAGGCAGCTTAGAAAAACTACGGGCGTGCGTTGGAATGGAGCCAACAGTTCACTGCCGCACAGGCAGCTTAGAAATCAAGATTATGGTTATGCAGGCTAAAACAATCGTTCACTGCCGCACAGGCAGCTTAGAAAAGACCAAGGCTGAGATGGCTAAACGAAGAGCTGTTCACTGCCGCACAGGCAGCTTAGAAATTCAACATCGCAGTCTTTCTTACTAACTAAATGTTCACTGCCGCACAGGCAGCTTAGAAATGTGTGCGGTTAATTCAACGTTTCGTGATCGGGTTCACTGCCGCACAGGCAGCTTAGAAAACACGTGGTTTTTGCTTATACTGACTCATCGCGTTCACTGCCGCACAGGCAGCTTAGAAAACTGCAGCTCCAGACAACTTGAGCCACATGACGTTCACTGCCGCACAGGCAGCTTAGAAACGCCGAAATTATTCCCCCGGCGTCTGGTTTGCGTTCACTGCCGCACAGGCAGCTTAGAAATGTCTTCGGAGACTAAAAAAGAACTGGATAGTGTTCACTGCCGCACAGGCAGCTTAGAAATATACCCCTCTGCGCTCTCAATAATCGCCGGAGTTCACTGCCGCACAGGCAGCTTAGAAAATGAAGCGGCGATGATGCGCGACCTGCTGACTGTTCACTGCCGCACAGGCAGCTTAGAAATGACTTTGAGACAGAGCGTCCGTTCTGCGACTGTTCACTGCCGCACAGGCAGCTTAGAAAATATCCGGGGCCAGGATCAATAATTTCTACGGGTTCACTGCCGCACAGGCAGCTTAGAAACATCACGGGTGATCGTACGAATCACCACGCCAGTTCACTGCTACAGGCAACTTAGAAATGTGGGTGGGTACTACCCCATTGAATTTGGGAGCGATTTCATGACCCAGCACAGTAAAAAATACACTCAGATAGATGATGGGTCTATTGGATTAAATGAAGATAAGTGAATAATGAGTGATGAAATGCTAAATATCCCGAATCAGTGCTAGCATTTCTTCAGCACTCAGACTGCCGCTCATATCACTGCCAGAGAGCAGGTTGTCGGCGAGATCACGTTTTTGTTGATGCAGTTTAATAATTTTCTGCTCAATCGTGTCTTCTGCAACCAGACGATAGACTGTCACAGGGCGTGTTTGCCCGATGCGGTGGGCGCGGTCGGAGGCTTGGTCTTCTACGGCAGGATTCCACCACGGGTCCATATGTATCACATAATCGGCTTCGGTGAGATTCAGACCGGAGCCACCTGCTTTCAGGCTAATCAGGAAGACATCGCCTTCACCGGCTTGGAACGCGTCTACACGTTCTTTACGCTGCGCCATACTGGTACTGCCATCCAGGTATTGGTAGTGAATACCTGTTTGATCCAAATGTTCACGAATTAGCGTTAAGTGTTTAACGAACTGACTAAATACTAGCACTTTATGATTATTTTCTAACAACTCTTCCAGCAGGCTGGCGAATTGCTCCAGCTTGCTACTGGGGAGTGTGGTTTCTGGCATCACCAGGCGGGGGTTACAGCTGGCCAAGCGCAAACGGGTGATAGCAGCCAGAACTTTTAAGTGGTCGTTGCTTTCTTTGCTTCCAGGCTCCAGCCCTTCAAGTGCTTGTAGACGCACTGCCTCATATAAGGCACGTTCACCTTCGCTTAGTGGTATTTCCAGCGTAATTTCAGTACGCGGTGGTAATTCGTTCAGCACTTGAGATTTCGTCCGACGCAGCATAAATGGTTGAATCAGCTTTTTAAGTGCATCGCTGGCACCTTCATTCTTATCACGCTCAATCGGTATCATGAAGCGCTTCATAAACTGTTCTTGATTGTGCAACAGACCCGGATTGAGGAAGCGGAATAAGCTCCACAACTCACCCAAATGATTTTCAATCGGTGTTCCTGTTGTCACTAATCTGAAATCAGCTTTGAGTTGGTGCGCGGTACGGGTTCGCTTTGCGCCAACATTCTTAATGGCCTGCGCTTCATCCAATACAATGGTCGTCCAGTGTGTATTGATAAATAGCTCGGCATCCTGTTGCAGTAAGCCATAGCTACTGATAATCAGGTCTTGCGGGCCAGCATTGTTTAGCATCTCGGCACGCTCTTTACCACGATAGAAAAGAGGTTGTAATGTGGGTGCAAATTTCTTTGTTTCCGACATCCAGTTATTACAGACGGATGTTGGCGCCACCACCAAACTGGGGCCTTTAGCAGCGCGGTAAAGAATTAATGCCAAGGTCTGAATGGTTTTACCCAGTCCCATGTCATCGGCAAGACACGCACCAACGCCCCATTCTGCCAGGCGGCACAACCACTGATAGCCATGCTCCTGATAATCACGCAGATCAGTATTCAGGGTTGCCGGTACATCTGGCGTAAAGTTTTTAAGAGATTCCAGTTTGGCCAGGTGAGATGTCCACGCTTCATCGACAAAGCGCTCACCAATATCGTGAGTCAGGTCTTCAATGGCCAATGCCGCCAAATGACTCACGCGAATCTGGTTATGGTGCGTTTCAGATAGGCTATGAATAGCGCTGAGCTTTTTCTGTAGTTCTTTGGTGAGTGCAATATACTCCCCGTCACCCAGCTCAATAAAGCGACCGTTGGTGGACTTTGATAGCTCCAGAATTTGTTGCAGTGTCAGCACCAAATCCTCATTGATAACGAGGCTGCCATCAAGCTGAAACCAGTCATCTGATTTATTGATATTCAGGCGCATACTGCTACCGTCAATATGCGACTCCACGCGTAGGGCTTCGCCTTCCGGCCAGGCAATTACCACTTCATCGCCCAGCTCACGTAATTGTTCCAATAGCTCCAGGCACGCTTGTGGGTCGTCAATCAGGTAGTCATCGTCGTAATTGGTGTCATCTTGCGTCAGAATTGGATTTTCCTGAATGATAGTAGCAAGTCGCTCAGCTTCCAGCTCCAGGTCGCGCTCGGTTTTAAACTTCTCGCCATAATGCTCGGTCACAAGTTTTCTACGCCCCTGAGCAGGGGGATATAGTGGGCCAAAGTTGCCAAATGGCTTAACCCGCAGTGTGGCACGAAGTCCTTCACCATAGGGTAATAAGTTGGCATGAATCCGTGAGTCTGACTCAACCGCTGTGGCATCGACCACTCCTTCAAGATCCGACTGGATGCTGACCATTGGCGCTAACGAGCTCAGCGTTTCACGCAACTGGGATTCTGCTTCGCGGGGGATGACCAGCCCTTGCGCCAGAATGTCATGCAGGCGCATTACTTGTTCATTCTTGCGATAAATACACAGGCGGGCCGGTGTTTCCTTTTGTAACACATATTGATCGCTTGCTTTACTGCTCAAAACCGGCGGATAAAAGCTGATGCGCAGTTGATCGCCTTCTTCATTAACCAGCAGTTCAAACTCACCCTGGACTACTTCCAATGGTGTCAGGCGTGACTGATCCCAGTACAGGGCAGGGTGGTTGACCAAAATAGTCCACGCCGCATTCATGTCGATGTAACAGCTCGCCGCACCCGATATGCCATCAAAACTGGGGTGGTGTTGGATCAGATTACACAGCTCAATATCTTTGTCGCTGAGGAAGTCCAGCTCTGTGTATTCCAGCTTCAGGCGGCTTAATGACAATGTACGACCCTTTGACCAGCCACCGTTGGCTTTACGCTTTTGCATTTTGGGTGACAGGCTGTAGTTGTCGTGTGAGTCTGTTTCCAGTAGCCAGATCAGGCGCTCTTCACTATGGCGAGAGGTTTGCAACTGATTGCCCGCCAGCATGTTCAGTGCGTCCAGCGTATGTTCCCATTTGGCTTTAGGTTGAACCAGGTTAAACAAGCTATGGGTGCCGAGTGACTCATGGCCTTGTTTGGCTAGTGTGGCATAATGTGCCTGCTGTTCCGTTGCGCCTAGTAGTGACAGTGCCTTGGCATACTCTGCCGCTAGCCAATGGTAATTGGCATCCGCAGACAGGGCGTGGCGCTCTTGCAGGCCTTGTAGGCAGGCATCATCCAGCGAATAACCCAGCCACTGAGTGAAAATGCACAACAGCAACATATCCAACAGACCGGATGTATCTTCAGATTTTGGTGTAGCCAGACTAAACACGCCTGTGCTTAGCGAGTTCAGATATTGCTGCAACAGGATGTGAACAGAGGAGTGCTGGTGCTTTGCCAGGACTGCGCGGGCAGTTTGCAAGTGTTGCGTATCACTGCTGCTTGCCAGCGCGAGCAAGGGCAGGCTGGTCAGCTCATCATCAAGGTTTAAAACAGCTTCCAGCTCATCCGTGTCAGGGTTCAGCGCGTCAATGGCAGCATTCGCACCATTTTTCACTAATTGCTGGATGCTCTTTAGTAGTGTCCGTGCTGGACTGATGTCATGTGGCTCATCGGCGGTATTCAGTGCCTCTAACTGGCCAGTCAGTAAGCAATACAGCGTGCGTGTTTCCAGAATTTGGTCGTGGGCATCGGTATTGTTAGCGCTGGATTGTTGCAGCATTTTCCATAATGGCTGCAAGTCTTGCAGTTTTTGCATGCCAGTATATGCAAGGTCTTTGAAGGCGTCGCCTAAAATTTCCGGTGATAACGCATTCATAACCTCCGACTTAGGCGGTGTACCAAAAACAGTATCGTAGAAACCCTTGGCATCCAGCGGTGTATCGGTGTCTGAAAATTGCTGATAAATACTGAGTAGCGTTTGGCGTAACCGCTGGCGATCTCCCATATAAAGATAGATACGCGCGTAGGAAACACCATGATCAATATCTTGCCAGACGACCTCGCCATCAACCCGACGAGGCTCAAATGCGATCAGAATTTGCTCAGCATACGCATTGAAAATACCCTGTTGAATCGCGTCCAGTGTGATGTACTCACGCAGCGTATCGTTACAGGCAAAACGGTTGACTCCACTGGTGACCCAGCCGGCTTCTGTCAGATTTTCCAGGATCGGTTTTAAGCTGTGTAGATTAAAACTTTCATCACCAGCGGGATTGCGAATCCCCACTTTACGCGCACAAATCGCCAGAGGTGTTGCAGCGGTTGGGGCGTAAATGACCGATAATAGATGCAGTAGTGACTTTTCGAGATTGGGGAGTTGGTGAAAAGCGGACAGATCCAACCCTTCGGCGTTATTTTCAGTCATAGAATATTTTATCAGGGTGCATTCTTAGGTATTTTTTAGTATACGCTGTTTGTCACGATTCCAGTCACGCTCTTTCGATGTGGCTCGTTTGTCGTGCAGTTGCTTACCTTTACCCAAGCCAATTTCGAGTTTTACTCGATTATTTTTCCAGTATAGTGCTAGCGGCACAACGGTATAGCCTTTGCGTTCAACCGAAGCGCCCAGACGAATAATCTCTTCGACGTGGAGTAGCAGCTTGCGCGTCCGTAGCGGATTTGCCGTGATGTGGGTGGATACAGTATTGAGTGGTGAGATATGTGCGTTGTTCAACCATGCCTCCCCCTGTTTGAGAAATACATAGCTTTCTTTGAGCTGCACTTTCCCCTCGCGGAGGCTCTTTACTTCCCAGCCTTCCAACACCAGACCCGCTTCATACGTGTCTTCAATAAAGTAATCGTGGCGCGCGACTTTGTTTAGTGCGATTGTTAAACCACCATGCCCTTTTTTCTTTTGCTTCTTAGCCATCCGTGTATTATACCCCTAGCTCGGTGTGAACCGATACTGCAATTCGCCGATAAATTTCAGCCGTCTATATATTTCAGGAAAAAACTTGATATGCCCAGCATAAACCGTAGTGCATTGGTTCCTTTTAGTGCAGAGCAAATGTTCCAACTGGTCGATGATATATCTGCTTACCCTGAGT
Source organism: Pseudomonadota bacterium (assembly GCA_002747455.1). Lineage (GTDB taxonomy): Bacteria > Pseudomonadota > Gammaproteobacteria > Thiotrichales > Thiotrichaceae > Leucothrix. The sequence goes on from PDPG01000044.1 coordinate 77,177, forward strand.
TTCTACCCTGGTGTGGGGGGGCAGAGGAGCATAAGCGCGATGAAACACAGGTGCAGGCGTCGGTCACCATACAAAAAGGTACGATAAATAAGGCGTTTACCACCTTAAATACCTTAGAAAAGCCACACTTAATTAAATTAACTTTACTGGATGGCCCATTTAAAAAATTACAAGGATTCTGGCGTTTTGATGAGTTTTCAGAAGACGCTTGCAAAGTCATTCTGAACCTTGAGTTTGAGTTTTCAAACCGGCTTGTGGGCATGGCGCTTGGCCCCGTGTTCAATCAAGTGGCCAACACTTTCGTGGACTCCTTTGTAGCACGTGCCAAGGTGGTTTATGGAAACGTTTGAAAGCAATACGAAAGTGAGCGCAGGGTCAGTAGCGGATGATTTGGTGAATGTTGAGCTGGTGTATGCACTACCTGAGCAACAGACCTTGCTGAGTTTTACTGTTCCAAAAGGCACGACCTTGGCACAGGGGATTACCCTATCAATGATTCAGGATCATTATCCCGATTTGGATGTTGCGTCATTAAAAGCAGGTTTATTTGGAAAAATCGCTCCCGGCACACAAGTACTGCGTGATAAAGACCGTATTGAGCTTTACCGGCCACTCATTGCCGACCCCAAAGAAGTGCGTAAGCAACGTGCCGAGGCTGGCAAGAAAATGAAAAAAGGTGGCGATAAAGGTGCTGCCGCCTAATGAATGTCCACGCCGACCAACTCCTACCATTGCTTTCGTCTGATAACCCGCTTAGTCCTGTTTATTTACTCAGTGGTGATGAGCCACTGCAAATGTTGGAAGCTGCCGATGCAGTGCGTCGTGCGGCGCGTGAACAAGGTTATACAGAACGGGAAATTCTTCGGGTAGAAGCTGGTTTTGATTGGTCATCATTAAGCCAGGCAGCCGATGAAATGTCGTTGTTTAGCCAGCAAAAAGTGTTGGACTTGCGGTTGGAGAAACAGTCCCCCGGCGCTAAGGGCAGCAAGGCTTTAGTGGAGTACACTAAGCGTCTGCCTGACGATAAAATCCTGCTCATTACTTGTCAGCGCATGGATGCTCGCCAGAAAAACAGTGCCTGGGCAAAAGCCCTGTCCAATGTGGGAGTCATGGTGCAGTTTTGGGATTTATCCTTACCGCAAACATTCGGCTGGGTGGCAAAACGCTTACGTCAGAAGGGGCTACAGCCCTCACAGGATGCGGTGAGATTACTAACCGAACGTGTGGAAGGTAATTTACTGGCTGCGGCACAAGAGATTGATAAATTAAAGCTGCTGTTTGGCGAAGGTGACATTGGCGAGGCAGAGGTGCTGGAATCTGTCAGTGACAGTGCGCGTTTTAGTGTGTTTGATTTGGCCACCGCCATTGCAGCGGCTGACAGCAAGCGCATACAGCATATTCTTTATCATTTACGCCATGAGGGGACGGCAACACCGTTAGTATTATGGGTATTAAGTGACTTGGTGACGCAGTTATCAGATGCGAGTCATATCCTCAGAAATGGTGGAAACGAACAACAGGCGCTGAGCAAAATTCCTAAGCCAAGGCAGAAGATGTTGCAACCGGCTTTACGTCGTTTGCAGGCGGCAAACTGGCTGGAAATAACCGCAAAGGCGATCGAAGTGGACCGCCTGATTAAAGGGCTATGGCAAATTGAAAACAAGGGCGAGGCGAGGGTGTGGGTCGCTTTGCTGGATTTGAGTTTGCTACTGGCGGGCAGTGATTTACGGGCCGAAAACCACCCTCCTCAAAAATACACGCCCTTGTAAAATGATCGGTCACAAGCACCTTTTGGTTTCAAAGGCGACCGCCTCAGCGTGAAATGGTGTAACGGGTTCCATTTTCACTTTCGACTACAAAATAGCCGGGGTGTGTTTCGAGCACTCTACCACCAGTGATTGCCAGCGAGTTTATCGTCGATAAGTCCTTAGCGGACTGAGTGATATTGTTCCCGTGCTCACGGTAGAGTTGCATCGAGCGATTAAAAAGTTGTTGATTGAGCCTTAACTGTTGCTGTAGTGCTCCTGCCAGCAATTGTTGTTCCCGTAAGTATCGTTGCTTCTCAGCCTTTACCTGAGCATCCAGTCGCGGATTATAACGTCGAATTACATCCGGTAATACCAGTTGTCCCCGACGATAACGTGGGAAGCGCCAGTTAAACATCATTTCACGGTAGAACTCATGGCGAGCGATGGCCTGCTGTTTCGGTTGGGGTCGGGCTTTCAGTCTATTCAGGTACGTCCGATATTTGTTGAATGCGTACATGACCGCCGCGGGGTCTTTGTCCCGTCGGAATAACTCTATCGCCCAGTTTTGTAGCTGGCGTTTTTCCGCTGGAGTGAAGGCATGCGCCGCGAGGTGCTGACCGGCAGCGAGCATGTTATTTAGTTTGGCTTGAGTAAGCTGATGGCTGCCTCTTTTAATGGGGAGGTCTGCGGCAAAGCTACAACTCAGCAGTGCCAGCAGAAAGAATAGTGCTATTCCTTTATACATATCAACACCTTATCCTTATTTTAGCTTTAAGTATCCCTTGATAAGTATAGTTCCCCAATAGCCGTTTCTGTAAAGCGTTACCTGATTGTAATGAGTAGCGTTAAATTCGCTTTAGTAAGTTGCTCGCTTCGCGTTGCATTTTCCCACGTTCAAACAATAGCTTCCAGCGGCCACCACCCGCTTGATTCCACAGCAAGGCAGCACGGATTCCGGCAAGCAGTAGGGTACGCATTCTGGCTGCATTGTCAGTATTCGTTAGGTGCATTTGCTCACCTTTGATCATAATACGTGGGCCAAGTGTGCTAATGGTGTTGCTGTATAATTCTGCCAGTCGTGCCACCATATTGGTGTGGGTGGCAGGGAAAAACTCCAATTGCTTCTGAGCCTCCACAATGCCGTCCATCAGTTTTTGAAAGACTTCGGGATTGCGTGACAACTTCTTCTCCAGTGACAACACACTGATTGCATACTGGGTGGCATCCAGTTGTTTTGCTCGGCCGTTCGGATCAGTGCGACCACTGCCTAGTTGATGCATCATGGAAGACAGGCCCGGCTTTAGTTTATCCAGCCCTCCATAAAGTGCCTCAGCACTCATGGCATCATCAATCAACAGACTATTGACGCAGGATTCAAACAGTTCCTCGTCACAGTTGCCGGTATTGGCAAGCTGGATAACGCCATCAATACATTGAAAAAGAGCAGCAAGTGCAATGGTTCGGTTGCGTGTTGAGTGTTCCAAAGTCGTCTAAGCCTGATTTGTCGTTAATGTAAAATGTGATGCGCAGTCCTTTTGCATATCGTCGATGATACCACCGCCCAGGCAAACATCATCTTGATAAAACACCACGGACTGCCCCGGTGTGATGGCGCGTTGTTGCTCATCAAAACAAACCACCCACTGCTCGTCGTCCAACTGAGTAACGCGACAAGGCTGGTCGGTTTGACGGTAACGAATTTTCGCCGTTGCTTGAAAATGCTCTGCTGGTGGCTCGCCTGCCACCCAGTGTAATTGTGAGGCCACAAGTTGTTTATTCAAGAGCAGGGGATGATGGTGTCCCTGCGCGGCGATTAAGTGATTTTTCTCTAAATTCTTGCTGACGACGAACCACGGCTCATCATTGGTATCTTTTAAGCCACCAATTCCTAGCCCCTGACGTTGGCCCAAGGTGTAATACATCAAGCCTTGATGCTCACCAATAACCCGACCGTTGGGTGTCACAATTTCGCCGGGTTGTGCGGGTAAGTATTGCTGTAAAAAATCCCGGAACTTACGTTCGCCAATAAAGCAAATACCCGTGCTGTCTTTCTTTTTAGCAGTTGCCAAGTTTGCTTTCTCGGCATATCTGCGCACTTTGGTTTTTTGCAACTCACCGACCGGGAAAAGGCTGCGCGATAGTTGTTGCTGACCCAGTGTGTACAGAAAATAACTTTGATCCTTGTTGTCATCCAGGCCTTTAAGCAACTGAACCTTGCCAGAGCGGTTATCATGCCCGATGCGTGTGTAGTGGCCGGTTGCAATGTAATCGGCGCCTAAGTCCAGTGCGAATTCTAAAAAGGCTTTAAACTTGATTTCTTTATTGCAGATAATGTCGGGGTTGGGCGTACGGCCCGCCTTATATTCAGCCAAAAAGTATTCAAAGACATAATCCCAGTATTCGGTAGAGAAGCTGGCTGTGCGGAGGGAAATGCCGATTTTGTCACAGACCGCCTGAGCATCCTCCAGATCAACGCGGGCGGTGCAATAATCCTTGGTATCGTCTTCTTCCCAGTTTTTCATAAACAGGCCTTCGACCTGATAGCCTTGCTCCAGCAACAATAAGGCCGTCACCGATGAATCCACACCACCGGACATGCCGACAATTACTCGGGTATCGGCGGGTTTTTTTTGAATAATGTTGGGAGATAATTCAGTCATTCGCGCAGTCTACCGCAACGCCTGGGAAAATACATCATTCCCTCAGAGGCATGATGTATAATGCGGCTTTTTGTTGCGGTTCAGGTTGATCATGACTGAGTGAGTTAACCGTAAGCAGTGGAGCCATTCATGCCAAGCACATGCACTGAATCCGATTTTGCGCGTTTATTTCTGGATGATATACCAATGATTGATTTGCGCGCGCCAGTGGAGTTTGCACAGGGGAGTTTTGCCAATGCTTGCAACCTTCCGTTGATGAGCAATGAAGAAAGGGCGGCGGTCGGAACCTGTTATAAGGCACAGGGGCAGGCATCCGCAATTGAGCTGGGGCATCAATTAGTCAGTGGTGAGATTAAAGCGGCACGTCTGGCTGCATGGAAGGCATTTGTGAATCAGCACCCAGAAGGTGTTTTATTTTGCTTTCGGGGTGGCTTGCGCTCTCGCACGACTCAGCAATGGATTATGGACGATTGCGGGGTGGACTACCCGCGCGTTGCAGGGGGATATAAAGCCCTGCGTCGCTTCCTGATTGAGAGTACGGAGCGTATTAGCTCAGAAATGAATATTGTAGTGCTCAGCGGACGTAGTGGTACTGGTAAAACCCGCTTACTCAAAAAGCTGGGCAATAGTATTGATCTGGAGGGGCTTGCCAATCATCGTGGCTCAGCGTTTGGCAATACCACCACGCCGCAGCCGACTCAGATCAATTTTGAGAATAATCTGGCCGTTGCCTTGCTCAAGGTGGAAGCGGCGGGCCATCGTACCTTGGTGTTGGAAGATGAAGGCCGTAACATTGGTTCGCTGCATCTGCCACAGGTGCTACATCAGAATATGTCCGTATCACCAATAGTTAATCTTGAGGTTGCAGATGAGGAGCGCATTGATATCACGGTTCAGGAGTACGCTTGTGATATCCATGAAGCCTATTGCCAGCAATTTGGAACAGTGGTTGGCTTACAAAAGCTGGAAGCACACTTATTAGCAAGCTTGGCCAAGTTACAAAAGCGTCTTGGTGGTGAGCGTTTCCAGCGATTGGCCATGCAAATGCAAGCCGCCATAAAGCAATTAGCTGCTGATCAGGGGTACTCAGGATTTCGTAGGGTATTTGGTGAGTTGTTACTAAACTATTATGACCCAATGTACGACTATCAAATCTCCCGAAAGCGAGCGCGTATTGCTTTTCATGGCTCGCGTGAGGAGGTGCTCAATGCCTTGCAATCCGGTGAGTCGTTCTCTGTCAGGGTATGATACTTAATTCCCCGTTTAGTCAACCGGTTCGTATTGAAATCAAAGGCAGCCCAATGGTGGCGGGGGTGATTGTCGCGCCCTTGTTACTATTGGCTATTACTGTGCTGTTTTACACGCCATTGGCCTGGTATGTTCTGGTGCTGCCACTGGCCGCACTGCTCATGGTTGGTGCTTACTATTTACGAGTACATTATTGGCAGTTAGGCAAGTGCTCAGCACTGGAGATAAACCAGGATAATGACCAACAATGGGCAGTACTGACGAGTGATAAGTGGCATTTGGTTGAATTACAGCCCAACAGTTTCGTCAGCCCTTGGTTGATTGTGTTGAATTTTAAAGGTGATTCCGGTTGCTACACCGTAATGCTTCCCGCAGACAGCTTGGATAAGGATACCCATCGCCGCCTGCGGGTAAGAGTACGTATGGCCTTTAGCTAGTTTTGGCCGATGTATCCGGAGAGTCGGCGTGGCTTCCGGTTTGGGTAGGTGTTTCCGGAGAGTCGGTCTGGCTGCCGAGATTACGCGTGAAATACATCACGATGGCGAGAATCAGCAGCAGTAATCCTGTTCCGACCAACAACGTATAGTCTTCCAGTTTGAGTAGCGAGTACAGGATAAAGTACAAGCTGCAAAGCAGTGCAAATATAATCCCCGTTCGTGAAGCGCTCCGCACGGCAGAATAGGCATAAGTACTGATCATAACGCTAATGAGTGTGGCGGCTATAAGGTAGGCCTGGCCGAAGTCAATATGCTCAGCCAGTGACAGCAGACTGAGATAGAACATTGTCAGCGCCAAACCAATCACGCCATATTGCACCATGTGCAAACGTCTCTGGATGCCCAGTTCAAAAATAACAAAAGTAATGTAGGTGAGGGCGATAAACAAAATACCGTATTTGATGGTGCGGGTAATTTGCGAATACAGCGATACCGGTTCGAATAAGTTTACGCCAGCGCTAAATTCGTGGATGTTAAATTTTTGGCTTTCCACAACCCACATTTGTGGGTAGTTGCGTGCCAGGTGTGGAATTGACCATTTGGCCTCAAAGCCCGTACTGGTGATGTGCCGCTCGCTGGGTAATACGCTTCCCTGAAAGCTTGGGTGTGGCCAATCAGACAGCACGGTGACATCTGTGGTTTTTGCGAAGGGTTCGAAGTAGAAACCGCTGCTACCATTGACGTTTAGACTCAAGGAGTAACTAAATTCAGACTGGTTTGGGTCAAAGGCTATTGGGGCATGGAAACCGCTCTCAATCAGTGAGGTAATGCGAGTGCCTGGCTCAAAAGCCATTTGCTGACCAGACCAGTCCAAGGCAGAGACCTTATTAATGGCACGGGTATCGGATATCCCTAAAGCAATCCACGCTTTATCCCAGTGAATTTGGTCGATATATTCGGATAAGCCTTCGATATTGGGGCGTTTAAACTTGCCTTGTAGCGATAAGTCGGCACTGTACACCAGCGACTTGTAAATACCACGAGTGCGTTCGTGTCCCTGTAACTTATTAATAATAGACAAACTTTCGGGTAGCACAATGGCCGTCTGGTGTTTGTAGCTGATCTTGTTTTCTTTATGTTGATTACCTTCCTTATCCGTCAGGATATTTTCGGTGACAAACTTTTCAGTGTAGGGAATTAACAGCGCAGGGCCGGATAGTTTCTGTTGCTCGCCCCAGGTGCTGGCAATACTGTTCAGTACCGATTTGTAGAGATGGCCACGTTCCTGGACGATGCTGTTGACTTTATCCAGCGGAATGGTCATTAGCAGACTTAACACCGCGACCAAGATAAAGCGGGTGATGAGTGATTGGCTGAGTCTTGTCCAATCGGGTAGTTGCAAGCCTGCGTTATCTGGGGGATTTGGAGTGTCGGGGTGTGTGCCATCCGTGTTCTGCTTGTTGCTGAGTGATGATGAGTTGATAAATCCCATTTTTTTAGCAAAAAATATCAGAATCATTATGCTGCCAACACCGATGGCACTTAGTACGACCAGTGAAAAGAGTGAGAATATGACTTCCATGAGCGACTCCTTGTGACTTGAGGGGGAAATGTACGGAGCGGGTATCGTGTTTTTGTCGGTGAGTTTTTTTTAGATAATAACCGAATACAAAAAAGCCTCAAAAAACGAGGCTAATGTTGAAATCTGTTGACGTTCTCGGTTAGGCAGTGGCCTCATTTACATCCAGACCAGCATCAATGCGGGCTTGCTTAACCATTTTTTCCAGCTCGCCGCTTTCAAACATTTCAAGCGTAATATCGCAGCCGCCAATCAACTCACCACCGACATAGATTTGCGGGAAAGTTGGCCAGTCGGCAAACTGGGGGAGGTTCTGGAAGACTTCAGGATCCTGAATGACATCCACATAGGCAAACTCCTGACCGCAGGCCATGAGAGCCTGTGCCGCACGGCTGGAAAAGCCACATTGTGGCAGCTTCGGAGAACCCTTCATGAAGATAATGACTGGGTTTTCTTCAACGACACGTTTGATTCTTTCCATAACATCCATGGTGTATTCCTCTTAACTCAACTATGAACGGCGGGAGTATATCACCAGTTAGCGGCCTTTGATGAGGACTTTAAAGCCGTACAGGGCAAATGCTAAAAAGGCAAGCAGTGTCCACTCTGGCATACTCAGCCCGAACATGGCCCACTCCACCTCTGCACACTCACCAGAGCCGTTAAATACTTTATCAAGCACCGAAGTCATCGGTAGGGTATCAAGCCAAAAAGATAAGCCTGGCCCACACTCCGGCACTTTTTCCGGCGGTAAATGTTGCAGCCAGGAGTGACGTGCTGAGACAGCTGCACCGGCCAGAGCAGCGAGTACCACCAGTTGACCATAGACTCTTCGGCCCAGGCCTGTGGATGGGTTGTGAATTGCACCCAGCAAAAACACCACACCCAGCACCATGACAGCAATACGTTGAAAGATGCAGAGCGGACAAGGCTCTAGGTCCATGTAATGTTGACTGAACAAGGCGAAGCCGATCATCAGTGCGCACAGCACAAAGCCAGCCAGAAAGAAGCGACGAATTGAAGGTTGGGAATCCATAATTGTATATTTTAAGTTATTAGTAAGTAATTGAAGTTGTTGATCGTGATAGTCTGAGTTTAAACCATTAATAGTGTATGGTCAGCTGAAGATATGTGTAAATTTGTGTAATGATAGGGTTATGTGACAGGTGTGATGACAGGGTGCATCGGAAACAATCGTTTAAGAATGTAGTCTGATCGGAAAGTAGAACAATATGAGTATTAGGGTTGATATGTTAAAACTAAAAATACCGCCGCCGTTTTATGCCCTATTGGTGGGAGGTGTGATGTGGTTATTGCATACGACGTATCCGCTGTTTCAGTGGATCGACCCGCCTTGGAATAAGCTAGGTTTTGTGGTGATTGCAATAGGGGTGAGTATTGACGTGTGGGCTGCGGGTTTGTTTTTTAGGGCAAAAACTACCCTGAATCCAATGAAGCCGGATAATTCCCAACAGATTGTGGAATCAGGCTTGTATCGCTACACTCGAAACCCAATGTACTTGGGGTTGTTATTTAGTTTGACGGGAGTCGCGCTGTGGTTTGGTAGTGTCTCGGCATTGTTGGCGTTGCCACTGTTTGTATTATTAATTACCACTCAGCAGATTATTCCCGAAGAGCAAGTGCTCGCAAAAAAGTTCGGACAGCCTTATCTGGACTATAAACACCGTGTTCGGAGATGGTTATGAAAAGGAAAGTATGGTACTTGGCATCAATGTTGGCACTGTCCGGCGCAGTGTTTGCAAGCACTCACTACGTCGCAGCGGCATTGGATAAAGTGTATATCGTGGATACTGTCTATGAAAACTGGGATAGGAGTCCACGCCATCGGAATTATCAATTAGTCTGGGATGAGCAAAGCAGGAAGCTTGAACTGCACGAGGGTGAATGGCAGCGGCCGCTTGATCTCGGTGACCATCTGTTGTTCCCACCAGATCAGCCCGTTCCCGACTATGGCAGCAAAGAACTGGCGATCTAATCGTGTGTGATCAACTGCGTGTTACTGGCGAATGAGAGTGCCAATACCCTGATCGGTTAGTAGCTCCAGTAATACGGCATGTTCGACGCGCCCGTCAATGATACAGGCAGACTTTGTTCCCGCGCTTGCTGCATCAAGTGCGCAGGCGACTTTTGGCAGCATGCCGCCGTGAATGGTGCCATCGTCAATCAAGGCAGAAACATCTGTCGTATTCAGTCCGGTCAGCAAAGTTCCTTCCTTACTCAGCACCCCCGGGGTGTTGGTCAACAACAATAACCGTTCGGCATTCAGTGCTGAAGCAATTTGTCCGGCAACAATGTCTGCATTGATGTTATAGGAAGCACCATCCTCTCCCATGCCAACAGGGGCAATGACTGGAATAAAGGACTCATGCTCCAGAACTTCGATAATTGAGGTGTTAATAGCGACAATTTCGCCGACGTGACCAAGATCAATAATTTCAGAAGGCTGGTCAGTGACGGTTTTGCGTTCGATATTGAGCTTTTTGGCCTTGATCAGGTTGCCATCTTTACCCGTTAATCCAATAGCACGGCCACCTGCCTGGCTGATCAAACCCACTATCCGCTTGTTCACCAAGCCGCCCAGCACCATTTGTACAACATCCATTGTCTCGGTATCGGTCACGCGCATACCATCAATGAAATGACTTTCTTTGCCTAGTTGATCCAGCAAGCTCGCAATTTGTGGGCCACCACCATGCACAATGACCGGATTAATGCCCACTTGTTTGAGCAGTACCACGTCATTCGCAAAACCTAGCTCCAGCTCAGGGTCAGTCATTGCATTGCCACCATACTTGATGACAATGGTTTTGCCGGAGTAACGCTGGATATAAGGCAGCGCCTCGGTCAGTGTATTACCAATGTCGTATTGATTGCCGGATTCATTCATGGTTGTTGCTGTCTGCTCAGTTTAAGGAGCGGCTATTATGGCGCAATCAGAATGGCAATTCAGCTTTTATTCCGGCCTGACGTAGCAAGTGTCGAAACGACGCTTTAATGGCTTCCAGACGTTGTGACGTGGCGGCTTCAAAGCGGAAGGTCAGATCGGCACTGGTATTTGATGCCCGCATCAATCCCCAGCCATCGCAATAATCCACACGCAAGCCATCAATAAAACAGGGCGTGGCACCTTCAAACGTTGCGGCTTGTATTAAGGTGCTGAGCAGTTGTTGTGCTGCTGCGGCGTTGGTAAAGTTCAGGCGATATTCCGGTGTGCTGTGGTTTTCGGGAAATGCTGCAAAGACTTCGGCACTGCTGTGGTCACTTTTGGAGAGTGCTTCCAGCAAACGCGCTGCAGCATATAAGCCATCATCAAAGTCTGACCAGCGATCCCGCAGTATAATATGGCCGCTGAACTCACCTCCCAGCGTTGCATTTAATTCACGCACCTTGCTTTTAAGATGTGAGTGTCCGGTCGGGCACAGGGCAACTTTTCCACCAGCTTCCTGAACGGCCTGACTGAGTAAGTAGCTGCATTTTATATCGCAGACCACTGTGGCATTAGGCTGTTGTTTTAACACCTGTTGTGCCAGCAGAATCATAATGCGATCCGGCCAGAGAATTTTACCGTGACCATCAACAGCAATTACGCGATCCCCATCGCCATCAAAGGCGATACCAATATCCAGTTTTTCACGTACTACCAGCTCCTGTAGTGCAACCAGATTGTCAGGGTCGGTCGGGTCGGGGGAGTGGTTGGGAAAGTGGCCGTCAAGCTCACAAAAGAGCGGGCTAACCTCGCAGCCAATTTGCTCGAACAAGCGTTCTGCCAACAAGGAAGTCACACCATTTGCACAGTCAATGGCTATTTTTAGGGGCTTTTTCAGGTGAATGTCGTTAACAACAGCCGTGGTGTAATCCTCAAGAATGGTGTCATACGAGCTGAGCTGGCCGATATTTTCTGAGCGGCTATATTGCTTTTGAAAAATGGAGTCATAGAGCTGGCGGATTTCTGCTTTTGTTAATGGTGTGTTGTTAATCACCATTTTGATGCCATTGTAATGACCCGGATTGTGGCTGGCAGTGACAATAACTGCGTCTGCAATCTTCAGGTGTGACATTGCAAAATAGGCAGTGGGTGTTGGGGTGAGCCCCAGGTCAATGACATCACACCCTGAGTCCAGTAGGCCAGATAACAAGTATCTCTTTATCTCCGGGCTGCTCAGGCGGCCATCGCGGCCCAGTAAAATTTGTTTGCGCTGGGCGGACAATATCTTATGGCCAATTACTAAACCGATGGCATAAGCATCCGGTGGGAAAAATTCTTCGTTTACTTTGCCACGAATATCATAGGCACGAAATATCTCTTGCTGGATTGAGGGAGTCATAGGTCTTGCTCTCGGGGGGTAGGGCGTAGTTTATTATCATTTTATTTTTTACCGGAGTGGCCAAATCCACCACTGCCGCGTTTGCTGTGATCAAATGAATCAACAGGGTTGAGTGACACTTGTAATACTGGCACGAATACTAATTGAGCAATACGATCGCCGGAGTGAATGGTATAAGCCTCCTGACCACGGTTCCAGCACGATATAAACAACTGACCCTGATAGTCAGAATCGATCAAGCCAACTAAATTGCCCAAGACGATGCCATGTTTGTGTCCCATGCCAGAGCGAGGCAGGATGGTTGCAGCGATCGTTGGATCTGCAATGTGAATCGCTAGTCCAGTTGGGATGAGTTCAGTTTGCCCTGGCTCAAGTGTCAAATCAGCGTCCAGGCAAGCACGCAAATCCATGCCAGCCGAACCCTCTGTGGCGTATTCTGGGAGCGGGATACTCTGGCCAATGCGAGGGTCGAGAATTTTATAGTCGATACTTGCAGTCATGCGTTTTGTTGTTCCTTGTCGTAAAGTTCATGGAGGAAATTAAGTATCTCAAAGGCCAACGCTTGTTTGTCCATTTCCGGTAGGGCCAAATGCTCACCCGTCTTTGTCAGAACATCAACCTGATTACTGTCTTTACCAAACACTTTATTCTCACCCACTTGGTTGGCTACAATCATGTCGAGCTGCTTCCGAGCCAGCTTTCCAGTGGCGTATTTGATGACATCGTTTGTTTCAGCTGCAAAGCCGACAGTAAATAAACCGGGGTTGGCTAAGCTGGTTGTCGCGAGTATGTCTGGATTTTGTTCAAGTTCCAAGTTTAGTCCATCGCTCTGTTTTTTCAGCTTTTGTGTGGCAATTTTTTTTACGCGATAGTCTGATACGGCAGCGGCGGCAATAAAAATGTCACTATCGATGACTTCCGAGCTGACAACTGCCAGCATTTGTTCAGCCGTTTCCACATCAATGCGTTTGATCTTATCTGAGGTATTCAGGCGGGTCGGGCCAGAAACCAGCACAACCTTAGCCCCCATCTGTGCAGCGGCTTCGGCGATTGCGTAGCCCATTTTTCCTGAGCTGCGGTTGGTGAGGTAGCGAACCGGATCAATAGGCTCACGGGTCGGGCCAGCGGTAATCAGCACTTTTTTGCCAGAGAACTTTTGTTCAATGCGTGTGGCGGGTGAGGGAACAGTCTTTGCCGAGGTGTTGTTCGTTGTGCCACGGGAAGCCGCAACGGCCTCAAAGATCGCCTGAGGTTCCAGCATTCTGCCATAACCAACGTCACCACACGCCTGTTCACCGACTACGGGGCCGTGTATATGATGGCGCTTTGCCAGTGCTGAAATATTGCCCTGAGTGGCGGGGTGCGCCCACATTTGTTGGTTCATCGCTGGGGCAATGTGCACAGGAGCCTGCGTTGCCAGCACGAGTGTTGTTAACAAGTCATCTGCCATACCCGCGCGCATTCTGGCCATTAAATCTGCGGTCGCGGGAGCAATAACTAACAAGTCCGCCCAGCGTGCCAGCTCAATGTGTCCCATGCCCGCCTCGGCGTCTGGATCAAGCAACGTGCTATGTACCGGATTTGCTGACAGTGCTTGCAGGGTCAGTGGGGTGATAAATTCTTTGGCACCATCCGTCATACACACCCTGACATTGGCTTGTGCTTTTTTAAAAAGCCGGATCAATTCGGCAGATTTATAAGCAGCGATCCCACCACTTATCCCAACAATTATGTTTTTCGACGCTAGATTATCCATAATCCAGATCATAACAAAAATGACCAAGGTGACTCTATGGCAATTACAGATTGGGCGGTGGAAGATCGGCCGCGAGAAAAGCTATTGGCGCGTGGCCCCGAATTCTTGAGTGATGCTGAGTTGTTGGCTATTTTTTTGCGAACTGGTATTAAAGGAAAAAGTGCCGTTGATCTGGCGCGTGATGTGCTCAAGGATGCTGGCGGGCTTTGTGCGCTACTGGGTGCCAATGAAGAAGAGTTTTGTCAAAGCAAAGGCTTGGGACAGGCTAAGTTTGTTCAGTTAAAAGCGGTGGTAGAAATGAGTCGCCGTTACCTTGAGGAGCATATCAAACGTGGCGATGCACTGACCGATGTGAGCGCCGTACGTAGCTATTTGCGTCATCGTCTGCGTGGCTACCCTTATGAGGTCTTCTCCTGTTTGTTTCTTGATAACAGGCATCGGGTGATTGAGTATGAGGAAATGTTTCGCGGCACTATTGATAGTGCCAGTGTTTATCCCAGGGAGGTGGTTCGTCGGGCGATTCATCACAATGCCGCGGCTGCCATTTTTGCACATAACCATCCTTCGGGGGTGGCTGAGCCGAGTCAGGCAGATCACCATATTACGGATCGCTTGAAGGATGCCCTGGGAATGGTGGATGTCAGGGTACTGGATCACTTTATTATCGGTGATGATGTTGTGTCGTTTGCCGAGCGAGGCTATCTATAAACTTGTTTGATCAGTAACGGCGTATTTTGATGAGCATCCGAAGGGCGGGCAGTAAAAAGGCCATAATGCAATTTATGGCCCGGTTGCTTCTGATGTCTCTTGCCAAGACAAAAGTCCACTTAGTATTTGCAGCGAATCTTTGTTTGCTCGGGGAAGTTTAGCCTTAAAACCCGTGCGGTATCGCTAGCAATGCTGTCACGCTTCAACGCTTTTGCAGCACAAATCTTTACCTGTAACGCACGAATAACAGCAGGTGTACCTTGATGGTTGGCAAGCGTGTACTCGGCACGGTTAAATGCTGCGAGGTATGCGCCACGCTTCATATAATACTCCGCAATGTTCATCTCACTTTCACCCAATGAGTTTCGCAAATAGCCCACACGCTTGGCGGCATCCGGGGCGTATTTGCTGTCGGGGTAGCGGGTTAGCAGCTTCTGAAAGTCGTGGAAAGCTTCTTTCTTTCTGACCCCATCCAGGTCTGAGAAACTACGAGGGAAAACACGGTCAACAATACTGCCACCACGGTTAAAATTGACCAAGCCCCTCAGGTATAGCGCGTAGTCAATGCGGTTGCTGCGAGGATACATCCGCATAAAGCGGTCAATGTTGTCGAGTGCGGTATCCGGCTCATCGTGCTTGTAGGAAGCATACGCCGACTCAAGCATTGCCTGTTCTGCAAATTTTCCGAGCGGATAACGGGCTTCCAGTGTTTCAAAATTCTTGAGCGCCGCTTCATAGTTACCCACTGCTGAATTTTCACGGCCTTTCCTGAGTAATTGCTGTGCGCTAACGGTACTTTCAGCCGCTACTTTCTTGTCGGCCTCTTGTTTATTTTTGTTCCGGTTTAGCATCGAGCAAGCACTTAGGCTGATGGCGAGTGAGGCGATTACCAGTAGTTTCCATTGGTTCATAGTTTGTGACTCATATTTTATGATTATTAGTGGGAACGTACTATTAATAGTCAATGATTGTCGCCCCCGACAATAGGTATATAGCGACCGTGCGCTGCATACTCGCTGAATTACGACATGCAGGCAACAATATGCCGTATAATCCCCCGCATTCTAAAACAACGCAATTATAGACTATCAATGTCAGACGTGGAAATTATTGAACTTATTGTCCCCGATGCCAGTTTCAATCAGCGCGTGGATCGCGTGATTGCCGAGCTGTGCCCGGATTACTCCCGTAGCCAACTGCAAAAATGGCTGAAAGCTGGCGATATTACTGTAGACGGCCAGGCTATGGCAGCCAAAGATAAAGTGAGGGGTGGTGAGGTGATTATTATTCACACTCAACCCATTGAGCGTTCTGACTTTGAACCGGAGGATATTCCGCTGGATATTCGTTATGAAGATGAGTATCTATTAATTCTCAACAAACCTGCGGGTTTAGTGGTGCACCCTGCTGCTGGAAATTGGAGTGGTACTTTGATGAATGCCTTGTTGGCACACAATCATCGTCAAAATGAAGTTCCTCGCGCTGGTATTGTGCATCGGTTGGATAAAGACACGACAGGCTTGATGATGGTGGCTAAAGATATGAAAGCCCATCACGCCTTGGTGGAAGCATTGCAGGAGCGGGAAATTAGTCGTGAGTATCAGGCATTAGTGTGTGGGGAGTTAATTTCTGGTGGCACGATTGAGGGAAATATCGGACGGCATCCACGAGATCGCAAGAAAATGACGGTGCTTGAGGAAGGTGGAAAGACAGCCATCACGCATTATCGCATTGAGCAGCGTATGCAAAAACACACATTGTTACGGGTTCATCTTGAGACAGGTCGTACACATCAAATTCGTGTACACATGAGTTGGAAGCATCATCCCCTAGTCGGAGATAAGACGTATGGTGGTCGCTTGCGGATTCCGTCCGGGTTGGGTGAGGCAAAATGCCACGCGCTTCGATCATTTCCCCGTCAGGCCTTACACGCAGCTCGCCTGAGCCTGGTGCATCCGATAACAGGAGAGCCATTAAGCGTTGAGGCAGACATGCCAGAAGATATGCAGCAACTTTTAGCAATATTATCCGATGAGTCTAATGATGCCTGATGTACTTAGAAACGGATTGATTTATCCTGATTGGCCTGTGCCGGAACATGTGAAGTCCGTTATGACGACCCGTGAGGGTGGGGTGAGCCAAGTACCATTTGACAGCATGAACCTTGGTGATCACGTTGAGGATAGTCCAGCGGCTGTTGCCAAAAATCGCGCGTTGCTTCATAAGCGATGCGGGTTGCCTGCGGAGCCAATGTGGTTGACACAGGTACATGGCACAACTGTTGTAATGCATACAGGTGCTGCTAATAACGTGGTGGGTGATGCGATTATTGCTCATGATGCGGGGCAGGTGTGTGCAGTAATGACAGCCGACTGTTTGCCGGTTCTGTTTTGTAATATGCAAGGAACAGCGGTGGCTGCGGCACATGCAGGTTGGCGTGGGCTTGAAGCGGGTATTCTGGAGTCTACAATCGCAGGGATGCAGTGCCAGCCGGATGAACTTTTAGTGTGGTTGGGTGCGGCGATTGGCTTTGAGCAATTTGAGGTAGGTGGTGAAGTGCGGGAGGCTTTTCTTTCAACTGACTCTAAAAGTGACGAGGCGTTCAAGGCACATGGTAAGGGAAAATGGTTGGCCGACTTGTACGCTCTCACACGATTGAGGCTGGAAGGTGTGGGGATTAGGCAGAGCCATGTTTTTGGTGGAGAGTGGTGCACTTACACACAGAGCAACTTATTTTACTCCTACCGGCGCGAGTCTCGAACCGGCAGGATGGCTTCGCTCATTTGGCTTGAGTAGCCACTTAGTTAGCCAGTTGGCGTTCTTTAATTTCCTGAGTGGACTTGCAGTCAATACAAAGCTCAGCAGTTGGTCTGACCTCCAGGCGTTGTAGGCCGATTTCAATACCACAGGCATCACAAAAGCCGTAATCATCTGCATCAACACGGGCGATGGTTTTTTCAATTTTGCGGATTAGTTTGCGCTCACGATCACGGGCACGTAACTCAAGGGTAAACTCTTCCTCCTGCGTGGCTCTGTCGGCAGGATCCGAGAAGTTGCTGGCATCTTCTTGCATGTGGTCAACGGTACGGTTGACTTCCTCCAGCAGCGACTCACGCCACTTGACCAGAATGTTTCGGAAATGCGCGAGCTGAGCCTCATTCATATACTCCTCATTTGGAGAGGTTTTGTACGGCTCAACGCCATCAACAGGAAGGGCTGATTTACGAGTAATTTGTGCTGTCATAGCTAAGTCCATCTAGATGTATTTAAGGGTTATTATTTATATGTATAGTGTTTATTGTTGTGTCCCCATGATTTTGACAGGTGGCCTGTAAAAATCGCGGCGATTATAGCTTACTTTCATCTCAGGTAAAGCGAAGTTCCTATTTTTTTATCAAAAAAAATAATGGCTATTCATTAAAATAGATCGAATATTTTGTTGATCTGGTTAAAACATCATCAAAGCAAAGCTGGCACACAATAACGGATGTACTGTGAACCGGTGCTGACAAATTTGATAAACGGGGAGATCGCACCGCTAAGCGGTCTCCCATCGGGGTAGCTCAAGAGTGGCAAGACAAGCGCACAACGCAACCTGTTTCGGGAGTGCGGCGCTGGCGCGTTATCTCACGTTCCATAAGGCACTGTTAAGAATATAAAGTTCAGAAATGTTGTGTGTAGCATGATTTTCAGGTTTTTTAAAAAAAGTCATGCGACATGTTGACAGATAACATTCGCCTTCGTAATATACGCCACCTCGACGCGGGAATAGCTCAGTGGTAGAGCACAACCTTGCCAAGGTTGGGGTCGCGAGTTCGAATCTCGTTTCCCGCTCCAGAATTTAGAAGTGCTACAGCCTCGCTGTGACTTTCCGGGGCGTAACGAAGTAGTACGCGTGTAATGATTGCGGGAATAGCTCAGTGGTAGAGCACAACCTTGCCAAGGTTGGGGTCGCGAGTTCGAATCTCGTTTCCCGCTCCAGATCCTCGTTTTGTAAAAATATCCTTATGGCTGGATGGCAGAGTGGTGATGCAGCGGATTGCAAATCCGTGTACCCCGGTTCGATTCCGGGTTCAGCCTCCACGACAAGGGTTAGTTTGCAGAATTCATTGCCCAGATGGCGAAATAGGTAGACGCAAGGGACTTAAAATCCCTCGGTAGAAATACCGTGCCGGTTCGATTCCGGCTCTGGGCACCATACAAGCATCTGTGATAATCCAAATTATTTTAAAAAGCCTTACAGTTAAACGCCGTAAGGCTTTTTTTATGTCCATAGCAGTCTAGTGAATACATTAACATCTAGCATTGTTGTTGGTATAAATGTTGGTATCTGAGAAAGTACCAGCACCAAGGGGACTGACAATGCAGCGGAAGCTTACGGACGCAAAGGTTAAAAATGCTAGACCCAAGCCAGATGGGAAGGTGAATAAGTTATCCGGTGGCGGGGGACTATCTAATTGAAAATAACAAATCGTCATATTGTTATGACACCCTGATTTATGATAAGTGATTTGGGGTAATCTTCGTTATTTTACAGCCTTGTGTTTGCGTTTTTTCCTGAAATAACGCTGTCTCATTTTTGAGGTGAGCGCTAGCTAGTCCGGCTCATGCTTTTTGAGGGAGTGAAAGGTGACTGCGAGGGATTGAAGCCAATTAGTTTCTTGTGGAGCCAGCTCAAATCGGAGTACACGAAATCCGTTTATCCGAAGCAACATGACTCCTTATACAGCACGAAACAGATCCGCCCACCCACAGCGGATCTGAATTGACCTAAGTAATTAACCACAATGGCCTATTTACCCAAAGCACGTCCCACACGGCGAGGGTCTGCACCGCCTTTCAGGCCATCTTTGCTAATGGTAATGCCATGCAGTCCAGAGTTCAGGTCTCGCACCTTAACCGTATGACCCATTGCCTCCAGTCCTGCCTTTAATTCAGCGGCTTGAGTGCCTGCCTCCAGGTCGGTGCCACCATTACGGTTGACATAGTGCGGCATGTTAATGGCTTCTTGAATATCCATATTCCACTCCATCACACCCAGCATGGCTTTTGCCACATAGTTGATGATGCGGCTACCACCGGGCGAGCCGATGAGCATGACCAGGTTATCGTCTTTGTCGAACACCATAAATGGCGACATTGAGCTACGAGGACGCTTGCCGGGCTGTACGCGGTTGGCCACTAATTTGCCATCTTTTTCTTCACTAAATGAGAAGTCCGTGAGCTGATTATTAAGCAGGAATCCACGAACCATCACCGTTGAGCCGAAGGCCATTTCAATACTGGAAGTCATTGAGAAGCCGTTGCCGTCCTTATCCACAATGCTGAAATGCGTGGTACTGGCTTGCTCCGGTGAGGTGGCCGCTTTCCAGTTTTTATCGGCATTTGGTGGTGTACCCGCTGTGGCTTTGCCCATGTCTTTATCTGTGATGAGCTTGGCGCGTTCCTTCAGATAGTTGCCATCAATAAGTCCTTCCACCGGCACGTTCACAAAGTCAGCATCGGCCATATACTTGGCGCGGTCGGCATAGGCCAGTTTGCCCGCTTGTGCAAAGAGGTGTGCAGCCTCAACCGATAGCGGCGGATACTGTGCCAAGTCCTTATCTTCCAGCAATTTCAGGATTTGGATCACT